>VGBM01000052.1 GCA_016870485.1 Actinomycetota bacterium | reverse complement strand
ACGGGTCGCGGCTCGACGTCCCCGCCGCGCGATGAGCGACTGGCACGACGTCGGCGCCGAGGCCGACATCACCCCGGGTGCGCCCGCCATCGCCCGCATCGGCGGCCGCGAGGTCGGCGTGATGCGCGACCCGCGCACGGGCGGCCTCGTCGCGATCCGCAACCGCTGCCCCCACTCGGGCGCACGGCTCTGCCTCGGCACGATCGAGCAGCGCATCGAGGGCGAGCCCGGCGGGCGCTACGCGCTCGTCGACCGCACCGTCGTCGTCTGCCCGTGGCACGGCTGGGAGTTCGACGCCGCGACGGGCGTCTGCCCCGAGGATGAGGCCTACCGCGTCGCCGTCTACCCCGTGCGGGTCGAGGGCGGCCGCGTGCTCGTGGAGGCGTAAACTCGCCGCATGCCGGAGCCGGTCACGTCCCGCACGGACTTCCCGCGCGCGATCGAGGTGCGCTCGCCCGTCTGGATCCCGCTCCCCGACGGCACCCGGCTGCACGCCAAGGTCTGGCTGCCCGTCGACGCCGACCAGCATCCCGTCCCCGCCGTCATCGAGTACGGGCCGTACCGCCTGACCGACGGCACGGTGGCGAGCGACGAGCAGGAGATGCGCTGGTTCGCGGGCGAGGGCTACGCCGGCATCCGGATCGACATCCGCGGCACCGGCGAGTCGTCGGGGCGCTGCACCGACGAGTACACCGAGGCCGAGACGCGGGACGGCGTCGACGCGATCGCGTGGATCGCCGCGCAGCCCTGGTGCACGGGCGCCGTCGGCATCACCGGCTACTCGTGGACCGGCTTCAACGGCCTGCAGATCGCCGCCCGCCGCCCGCCGGCCCTGAAGGCGATTTCGACGGGCTACTCGACCGACGACCGCTACGCCGACGACGTCCACTACCGCGGCGGCATCGTCGACGCGCTCGACATGCTGCACTGGTCGGTCTGCATGCACGCCTGGCAGGCGCGCCCGCCCGTGCCGGCCATCTACGGGGAGGGCTGGCGCGAGGCCTGGCTCGAGCGGCTCGAACTCGAGCCGTGGATCGCGCACTGGATGGCCCATCCGACCCGCGACGCCTACTGGCGGCACGGCTCCGCGTGCGAGGACTTCACGCGGATCGACGTGCCCACCCTCTGCGTCGCCGGCTGGATCGACGGCTACACGGACTCGGCCTTCCGGGTGCTCGCGGGCGTGCAGGGCCCGCGCCGCGCGATCGTCGGTCCGTGGGGCCACGTCGACCCGATCCACGGCCCGCCGACCCCGCAGGTCGGGATCCTGGCGGAGCAGACCCGCTGGTGGGACCGCTGGCTGAAGGGCGTCGACAACGGCATCGACGCCGAGCCGGTGCTCGTCGCCTACCAGCAGGACCCGGTCGCGCCCGTCGCGCGGCTCGCCGACCGCCCCGGCCGCTGGATCGCCGAGGCGACGTGGCCGTCGCCCCGCATCGAGCCGCGCGCCCTGCCCCTCGGCGACGGCACGCTCGGCGGGGAGCCGGCCGACGAGGACCTCGTCCTGCGCGTCGGCAGCGTCCAGACGATCGGCCTCGACGGCGGCGCCTGGTGCGCCGATGGCAGGTCCGACGACCTGCCGCTCGACCAGCGCGCCGAGGAGGGGCACTGCCTCTGCTTCACGTCCGCGCCGCTCGAGGCGGACCTGCCGATTCTCGGCCACGCCGTCCTGCGCCTCGCCCTGGCCGCCGACCGCCCCCGCGCCAACCTGACCGCGCGCCTCTCGGAGGTCTCGCCCGACGGCACCTCGCTGCTCGTGACCCGCGGCCAGCTCAACCTCTGCCACCGCGCCGGCCACGATGCGCCGGCCCTCGTGGTGCCCGGCGAGGAGATGGCGATCGACCTGCCGCTCGACGCGATCGCGCACCGCTTCCGGAAAGGCAGCCGCCTGCGGATCGCGATCTCG
>VGBM01000051.1 GCA_016870485.1 Actinomycetota bacterium | reverse complement strand
GCGGCCGTCGCGGTCGGCGTTGACGACCGCCGGCAGGAACTGGTTGAGCTCCGTCAGCGCGCGGACGACGGCGATGCGCGGATCGAAGTGGGCTCCGAACGCGAAGACGATGTCCTGCGGCGTCCGGTCGGTGCGCCGGCTGATGGCGGCGACCACGGGGATGCCGAGATCGCTCGTCAGGTCGAGGGCCCACACGTCGCGGTTGAGCGATGCGTAGTGGTCGATCAGGTGGCGGATGTACGGATCGTCGAAGGAGGACAGGTCGACGGAGGGGCGGCGCAGGCGGTTGTACCACCAGAGCGCGACGGCGTCGCGCTCGACCAGCTCGAAGAGCCCCTGCGCGATCGCCTCCTCGAAGGTGTTCCCGGCGGCGTTGCCGTTGGAGTCGCCCCAGGCGAAGAACTGCTCCTCGGGGAACGGGTACCCGAAGTAGAGCATCTGCGTCGGCAGCCACTTGTGCACGCCGTCGGTGAGGGACCACACGGGCGACCAGTCGAGCTCCATACCCGGGTCGTAGGGCAACGGCACGATGTTGAAGCCGTCGACCCTGTCCTCGCCCGGACAGCGCTGCGCGTACTGCCGCTCGCTCCAGTGGACGACCGAGCGGGGATCGATCGCGTGGTCGCCGATCCCATCGAGGGTGCCGCGGCGCCGGGGCTCCGTGCCCGTGTAGTTGCCCGAGAAGCGCTCCAGCCCCTCGCACAGGCCGCTCGCCCGGGCCTGGTCAGAGGTCATGCCCTTGCCGGCGCTGGACTGGCGGAGTCCCGACTTCAGGCCGGCCAGGTTGCCGCGCCGCAGCGCGAGGTTGTGCCCTGCGAACACGACGTTGATGAGGGGCGAGTCACCTGACGGCACCGGCTCGAGAGCCGTCACTGCGCCGGTGATCGGGCTGATGTGGTGCTGGTACCGGGCGATCGTCTCGGCGGGGTTCGACTTCCGATGACCGCCGTCGGCGCGGAAGGCCTTCGGCGACGGCTGCAGGACGACGGGCTGCGGGGGGCGCTCCGGTGTGTGGGAGCCGTCACCGCAGGCGGGGCATTGCGGGCGGCGCACGAGGTGGTGGCGCGTCACGGCACCGTCCGCCCGCACGTAGGTGCGGAGGTCCGTCCCGTAGCCCGGTGCCGGCGTCGCGGAGCCGCCGAGCCAGTCGACGATGATCCCCGAGGCAAGGGCCGTCGCCGCCGGATCGGCCGCGTAGGGCGGGTGCACGAGATGCCCGACGCGACTACCGAGGTACGTCTCGACCTGCCGCGCCAGGCGCAGCCGGTCAGCGAGGCACTCCCAGCACCCCGTCTCGTCAGGCACGAGGTAGGGACCCACCCAGATGACCTGCCCGCCCGGGCGGGCGAGGAGCCACGGACGGCCGAGCGCGAGCTGGCGCGCGTTCAGGTCGGGGAGCGCCGTGTTGAGGTAGTCGTCGACGAGCACGACCGTCACGTCGTGCTCCGCCTCCGCGGCCACCACCGCATGCCCCGCATCCGCCAGGGCCGTACGCGTCGGCGCTTCGTCGATCCCGGCGAGCGCGATCAGCCCGACGGTCAGCGACGGGCGCGACGGCGTGCCGCGTTCGCGCAGGTAGGTGAGGTGCTCCCAGCGCGCGAGCAGCAGGTAGAGGTCCTGCGTCGGCATCAGGCCCGCATCCACCAGGTCGCGCACCGATGGCGCACCCTCGTGGATGGCTCGCGCGACCGCCATCGGGCCCGGGCCCTTGATGGCGACGTGGCCGCGCTCGGAGACGAGGTAGACCGCCTCGCCCTCGACGAGGACGGGCGCGAAGTCGGGGTTGAACTCCGGGTTGTCGATCACGAACGCCCAGCCTCCCCACGCGATGCGCGGTCGATCCCCGACCCCCACGCGTCAGCCGTGGTGGCCGCGACGATGCTCAGGGGCTGGCCGCTCCGACCACCCCGATCAGCCTGTCGCCCCCGTGCCCGAGAGGTGGGCGGGTGCGACGTCGCCATCTCACCCGCCCGGTATCGGACCTGCCTCGCCTGTCGAAGGCGAGGACGGGATCTCACCCGGCGCTGCCAGCCGAGCCCATCGTGCCGAACGAGCCGACGGTGGTGAGGAAGGTGCCGGCCGT
>VGBM01000050.1 GCA_016870485.1 Actinomycetota bacterium | reverse complement strand
GCTCGCTCGACTCGAACTGCAAGATGAACCCCCCGCTGGCCACCGACGACGACCGCCGGGCCCTGATCGAGGGGCTCCGGAGCGGCGCGATCGACTGCATCGCGACCGACCACGCCCCGCACGCGATCCACGAGAAGGAGGTGCCCTTCGAGGAGGCCGCCTTCGGCGTGACGGGCCTCGAGACGGCGCTGCCGGTGCTCCTCGAGGAGTTGGTGGAGCCCGGGCACCTGCCGCTCGAGACGGTGGTGCGGGCGATGACCGCGGGGCCCGCGACGGCGTTCGGGCTCGAGCGGCCCGCGCTCCGGGTCGGGGCGCCCGCCAACCTCGCCGTCTGGGACCTCGAGTTCCCGTGGGTCTGCGGCGAGCGGCCCTGGCGCACCCGCAGCACGAACACCTGCTTCGGGGGGATGCGGATGCGCGGGCTGTGCCTGTTGACGATCGCGGGCGGGATGGTCGCCCACGAGGACTGGGCCGAGCGCCCGCTGGGGGCCGCATGAGCCGCGCCTACCTGCTCCTCGAGGACGGCATCCGCTTCGACGGGGAGGGCGCCGGTGCGATCAC
Organism: Actinomycetota bacterium; assembly: GCA_016870485.1. Lineage (GTDB taxonomy): Bacteria > Actinomycetota > Thermoleophilia > Gaiellales > F1-60-MAGs149 > F1-60-MAGs149. The sequence continues at coordinate 1,555 of VGBM01000050.1, read as the reverse complement.
CTGCGCCCTCGGCGAGGCCGTCTTCACGACCGGGATGACCGGCTACCAGGAGACCCTCACGGACCCCTCCTTCAACGGCCAGATCATCACCTTCTCGGCGCCGATGATCGGCAACTACGGCGTCGAGGCCGACGTCGGCGAGTCCGACCGCGTGCAGGCCGTCGGGATGGTCTGCCGTGAGGTCCGAAACGCGGCCCCGCCGGGCCGCACGGGCCTCCTCGACTGGCTCGCCGCGGCCGGGGTGCCGGTGCTCTTCGGGATCGACACGCGCGCGCTCGTCCAGCACCTGCGCGACAAGGGCGCCATGCGCGGGGCGCTCGTCACCGACGGGACCTCGCCGGAGGAGGCGGCCGCCCGGATCGCCCAGAGCCCCGAGATGGCGGGCCGGGACCTCGCCGCGGGCGTCTCGCGCCCGCGCCGCGAGCAGGACCCGGGCGCCGGGGCCGCGCGCTGCACGGTCGTCCTGCTCGACTACGGCGCCAAGGACTCGATCGGCGACCTCGTCGCCCAGGCCGGGGCGCACGTGGTGATCCTGCCGCACGACGCGACGGCCGACGACATCCGCGCCGTCGACCCCGACGGCATCCTGCTCGCCAACGGCCCCGGCGACCCGGGCGCCATGGATAGGCACGTCGGCAACGTGCAGGCGATGCTCGAGCTCGGGGTGCCCGTCTTCGGGATCTGCCTCGGGCATCAGCTCCTGGCCCGCGCGCTCGGCCTCGAGACGTACAAGCTGCGCTTCGGCCACCGCGGCGCCAACCACCCGGTCCTCGAGTGCGAGACGGGCCGCGTGCTCGTGACCAGCCAGAACCACGGCTTCGCCGTGAAGCCGCCGGAGGGCCAGGGCGACGTGACGATCACCCACACCTCGCTCTACGACGAGACCGTCGAGGGCCTGCGCCTCCAGGGGCGCCCCGTCTGGAGCATGCAGTTCCACCCGGAGGCCTCACCGGGCCCCCACGACGCCCGCGACGCCCTGGTGGCCTTCGTCGACGCGGCCGCCGCCTACCGGGCGGAGCGGGGGAGGGCCTGATGCCGCGCCGCGAGGACCTCAGGAAGATCGCGGTGATCGGCTCGGGGCCGATCGTCATCGGCCAGGCCTGCGAGTTCGACTACTCGGGCGTCCAGGCCCTGCGCGTCCTGCGCGAGGAGGGCTACGAGACGGTCCTCGTCAACTCGAACCCGGCCACGATCATGACCGACCCGGGCTGGGCCGACCGCACCTACATCGAGCCGCTCGACGTCGAGGGCATCGCGAGCGTCCTGCGCCAGGAGCGCCCCGATGCCCTGTTGCCCACCCTCGGCGGGCAGACGGCCCTCAACGCCGCCCTCGACCTGCAGGGCGCCGGCATCCTCGACGAGCTGGGGATCGAGCTGATCGGCGCCTCGATCGACGCGATCCGCACGGCCGAGGACCGCGAGCTCTTTGCCCGGACGATGGCCCGGGTGGGTCTGCGCACCGCGCGCGGCGAGACCGTCACCTCCGTCGCGGAGGCCGTCGCGCTCGTCGAGGACGGCACGCTGCGCCTGCCGATGGTGATGCGCCCGGCCGTCA
>VGBM01000049.1 GCA_016870485.1 Actinomycetota bacterium | reverse complement strand
CGCCGGGCGTGGCCGTCACGGCCTTCCGGCTCGAGTCCGCGGGTCCCGCGTCCGGCTGAGCCGACGGCGGGACCGGGATTCGAACCCGGGGCCCTGGCACTGCTGCCGGGCTGCGGTTTTCAAGACCGATCCGTTAGGCCACTCCGGCACCCCGCCTCGCTTGAATCCTAGCGTCCAGGTCGCCCCGGTCGTCATGCGTCGTCTTTCGTCGCCCGGATTGCTCCACGGATTGCACCACGGGGCGGCGCTGACGGCTCGGCGCCGAGGCCGCGCGTGGCAGCCCCGGCGCCGACGACCATCGCGAGGATCGGCAGCCCGAGGCCGAGCAGGCGCCCGAGGTCCCCGAGCCCGCCCTGCGTCTGCTCGTTGACGGTCAGCAGGATCGCGTAGGCGACGAGGCCGACCGCCGCGAGGACGAGGCCGCCGCGGCCGATCGGCGTCGAGGGGAGGATGCGCAAGCCCCCGACCGTAGCGCGCGACGGGCTCGGCGGCCACCGGGTTTGCCGCGCCCGGGTGAGCCGCCTCACCGCCCGCATACCGCCCGTCGTATACACTCGCCCCATGCGCATCCGCCTTGCCGCGGCGACCATCGCCGCGATCATCGCCCTGCCGGCCGCCGCCGCCGCCGAGACCCGCTACGCCTCGCCGACCGGCACGGGCACCGCGTGCACGCGAGCGGTGCCGTGCGATATCAAGGTCGCGCTGACCGACGATCGCCCGGGCGACGCGGGCATCGACGCCAACGACCTCGTCGAGCTCGCCGCAGGGAGCTACGGCGGCCGAAGCGACGCGGACGCGAGCACCTACTCCCCCGGCGACGAGCTGCGCATCTCCGAGGGCGGCGTCCAGGTCTACGGCGCGACCACGGGGGTGAGCCTGTCGAAGGGCGCGCGCATCTTCGTCTCGAGCCCGCTCGGCCTCGTCCTCGGCGCGTCCGGCGTGCAGCTGCGGGACGTCCTCGTGTGGGGCACCGGCGGGAACAGCACGAGCGCCGTGGCCGTGCTCGGCGCCGGTGCGAGGATCCAGCGCGTCTACGCCAGCAGCCCGGGCGCCTACGGGTGTGCCGTATCGGGGAACAGCGCGATCGTCACCTACGCCGTGTGCCGCGGCCAGGGTGGGATCCGCGTCGGCTTTCCGATATCCGGCACCGGCACCCAGCGGCTCCAGAACATCACCGCGATCGCCACCGGGCAGGACGGCAACGGCATCGTCGCCACCGCCTCCGGGACGGCGAACGCCCGCCTCGACCTGCTCAACGCGATCGTGCGAGGGGCCGACATGGCGGCGGACGTCTCGGCGGCCGTCGGCGACGCCGCCCGCCTGCAGGTCGTCGCGGTGACGTCGAACTACCGCACGCAGTCGACGTTCGGCGGGCGCAACGCCACGATCACCGAGCCCGGCTCGGGCCTCAACACGACGATCGATCCCGGCTTCGGCTTCTACTCGCAGCTCGCCGACCAGTACTACCGCCTCGGTCCCGAGTCGCCGCTGATCGACCGGGGCTCGACGCTCCAGGTCGGCGCCACCGGGCACGACGTGTTCGGCATCCTCGCCACGAACGGCCAGCGCTCCGTCGGCGCGTACGACTACGATCCGGGTCTCTCGCCGCTGCCCGCACCGGCCCCGCCACCGGAGGTGCTGGAGCAGATCGGCGGAGCGGGCGGAGCCGCCGTCACCCCGCCCGCGGATCCCGGCCAGCAGGCCGGTGGCGGCCCGGAGGTCGCCCCGTCCGTCGCCCCGTCCGTCGACCTCGCACGACCGCGTGCCGTGGTGCGTCGCAACGGGGTGACGGTGCGCTCGCGCGTGACCGTGCCGGGGGCCGGCACGCTCACCCAGCGCGTCGCTGTGCGCCGGGGCAAGCGCCTCGTGATCGTCTGCACGGCGACGATCGACGTGCTGCAGTCCGGCCGCGTCCGCGTGGCGTGCCCCCTGCGCCGTCAGGTCCGCAGCGCCCTGCGGACGCAGCGGCAGCGGCTGGTGGTGACGACGACCTTCGCGTCGGGCGGGGCGTCCGCGCAGCGGGTTCACCGCCTCGTCCTCAAGCGCGCCCGCTAGCCACCGCGATCGGGCGGTGATCGGCGTCACCCCGGGTCCTGACACCGGGGCGCGGCTCTGCCGTGCTCTCTCCTGAGCGGACGCGCAGCAGCGCTTCCGCCGTCAGCATCGCATAATCGCCCGCACCGACCGGCGCCTGCGGCCCCGGCCGTTCCGGGAGCCACCACGTGGCATTCAGGAGCGCGTCCTCCGCGCGGGTGCTCTGCGGCGAGCAGCCCGTCTCGTTCCTGCGCGAGCCGGACTGAGGCCGGCCCGAAACGCGAAGGGCCCCGCCCGCCGGTCGGCGGACGGGGCCCCCGTGCGGTCGGCTAGGAGGCCTTGACCTCCTCGCCGGCGGCGATCACCTCGCGGTAGTTCGGAATCGCATGCTCGAACCACGCCTTAGGCGGCTCCCAGGCGGACGGGTTGTCGATCTCGAACG
>VGBM01000048.1 GCA_016870485.1 Actinomycetota bacterium | reverse complement strand
CCGTCAACTACACGAGTGACGGCTCTGACGCACAGCCCGGCAGCGGCAGCGGTGGCGGCGCCGGCGCAGGGTGCGCAAATGCGTTTGCTGGCGGTGCCAGCACCGCGAACGGTGGTGCGGGCGGTCGGGGAACGGTGGTTTTCGTGGTCACCCCGACGGTGTCGGCAACAACAACTGGCGCGCCCACCACCGGCACAACGACGACCGTCGCGACGTCGCGCACGACCACCACGCTCGCCACCAGCTCGTCGCCCACGACACTCGGCGGCAGGTTCACGGCCCCGAGAGTCACGACCACGACGGTCAAGACCACCACCGGCACATTGAAATCGACCGCCACCACTGTCGCCACGGCCACAGCCCCAGCCACAGCCACCTCCCTGCCCACCGGCACGACAAGCACCGCACCGACGACGCTCTCGTCGGCCGCCACGACATTGGCACCCCGCACCCAGGCCGCCACGGCGGCATCGACCGCCCCCGAAACCGTGACGACCCCCGCAGCTCCCGAGATCGTCCCCCAGAGGCCGGTGTTCTTCGGTTCCGCCCGCTCCGCATCGGACTTCTTCGAGATCAGCTTCGGGGCGACTCTCGGCAGGCCCGTCCGCGGAGCCTCGATCCGGGCAACAGCGACAGACCTCGCCCCCGGCAGCACGGTGCGGGCGGTGCTGAGGTCGGACCCCATCGTTCTCGGGGAGTTCACCGTCAGCCCCGACGGCACCGTCGACGCGAGTGTCGTTCTGCCCGACGACATCCCCGAGGGCGACCACTCTCTGACGTTCGAGGCGGTGAGTGCGGACGGCACACCGGTCTCCTCGGTGACGGTCTTTTCCGTCGACCCGTCCGGTCTCACCGAATCAGTCGTGGCCGCAGCCGAGACCGTGGGAACTGCGGTCGACGAAGCGGCCATCGCGCGCTCCGCGACCTCGGAGACGCCCGTCTACGACACCGAACGGCACGTGGCCCGCACGGCTGCGATCGCAGCCACCGCGGCCGTGGTGTCGAGCCTGGCGGGCATGGCGGTCACGCAGACACCCGCCGGACTCGGCACATCGTTCCCGGCTCCCGGTGCTCCCTCGCCGCCGTCGTCGTCCCCGTCGTCCGCACCGCGGTCGACGGGCGGCGACACGTCCCGCAACACCTCGGCACGTCGTGAGGACGAACCCGGTCTCGATGGTGACACGGAATCCGACGAGCCGGCCCTTGATGACGAACCGGCCGACGAAGGCGACGAGGAAGAGGACGAGATCTCGGGAACCGAGGCCGATTTGCTGGAGGACGAGATCTCGGGAACCGAGGCCGATTTGCTGGAGGACGAGGACGACAACGAGGTCCGCCCGGACCGTCGCGGTCTCTGGATGTTGCCCGGTTATGCGGCGGTTGACAGGTTCCTGCGCCGGGCCGTCTCGCTGACATCACGCCGGTCGGTGCTCGCCACGCGCATTCTCCAGGACGGCCACTGGTTGCGCGCATCAGCCGGTGTGACCGCGGCGCTGCTGTGGCTTGCCGGGTTCATCCTCGGCGGAACTGCGGCACTGGGGCTTCCCGGGCTCGTCACCGCACCCGCGACCGCGGTCGTCTGCATCGTCGTCGCGATCTCACTTCTGGATGCGATGGCGGGCACGACGGCATGGTTCGGGTTCGCGCTCGTCGCCCTCGTCACAGGCAATGTCAACACCCTCTTCGACGTTCGCACACTTCTCGGCCTCGGCGTGATCTTCGTCGCACTGCCCTCCATCGGCAGCAAGTTCAGGCCGTTCACCAGGGCCGCCGTACGGCGCGGCGACTCGGCGTTCCTCGACCGGCTCGGTGACTATGTGATCATGCCGGTGCTCCTGGCCTACACCGCCTCCACCGCGTACACCGCGCTGAACGGACTCTCGGGTCTCGAGATGGTGCTGGATGCCGACGCCTCGACACTCCTCGTCGTGGTGCTCGTCGCCGCGTACCTGAGGCTCCTCGGTGAGGATGTCGCACGGGTGTGGTACCCGCTGCGGTCCGCCGAGGTCCGCATCCCGCTCCCCACCGGACCGGGTGCCACTGCACGCATGGGTTCGGTGGCGATCCGCGCGGGCCTCTTTCTCCTCGTGGCGGCACCGTTCTTCGGTCTCGGATGGCGCACGTGGCTGATGGTCGGCCTGGTCACATTCGTCCCGGTGCTCGGACTCGCCGAGGACAGGTTCCCGAACCTCGCCGTGGTGCACCGCTTCTTCCCGCGCGGGCTCCTGCGGTTCGTGGTGATGATGTTCGCCACCGCCTGGTTCGGCCGGTTCGTGCTGTCTGTCGCCGACAACCCCGTGGATGCGCGGCCGCTCGCGGTGTTCATGCTGCTGCCCGGGGTTCTCGTAGGCATGATCGACCTCGTCGGCCGCGAGGGCGGCGAGTGGCAGGACAGCTACCCCAAGCGCATCGCGGGACTGGCCGTGTGGCTGCTGGCCGTGGCCGTGCTCTCGGGCCGGATCGCCGTCTGAGCCGGTGATGTTGCCGCGCTAGCGGCTGGTGGGTCGGAGCGTGCCGTTGGCGACACCGTCGCGCAGCGCGGTCTTCAGGAACTTGCCGGCCGCGTTGCGCGGC
>VGBM01000047.1 GCA_016870485.1 Actinomycetota bacterium | reverse complement strand
GCGCAGAAGGCGTCGATGCCCGGCCCGGGCAGGCCGATCGAGTTGATCAGCCCGCCGAGCGCCGGGGCGATCCGCGGGGCGGGGTTGCCGGGGCGGGGCTCGGGGGTGACGGTCTTGGTGACGAAGCCGGCGAGGCCCGGGTTGGCCTCGCCGAAGAGGCGCTGGGCGTGGACGGCGTCCCAGGTGCCCGACGCGTTGAGGACGGGGTGGGCGAGCTCGAGCCGGCCGACCACGAGGCTCACGCGACCAGCCTCCCGCCGTCCACCACGGGCCCCTCGACGCAGAGCCGCTGCCAGGCGCCGTCGAGCTCGACGGCGCAGCCGTAGCAGCCGCCGATCCCGCAGGCCATCGGCGCCTCGAGCGCGATCTGGCTGGCCACCCCGGCGGCCGCGCAGGCCGCGGCGACCGCGCGCCCGAGGCCCGTGGGCCCGGCGGCGAGGACGCAGGTGTACCCACCGCCCGCCAGGGCCTCGGCGAGGGGCTCGGTGACGAGGTCCGGCGCGATCCGCGGCGCGTCGCATGCGGCGTCCGTGACGATGTCGAGGAGGGCCGCGTGGTCCGCTTGCCGGAAGCCGGAAACCAGCCGCACGCCGGGCAGGGCCGCCGCCACGCCCGGCATCACGGTCACGCCGAAGCCCGCGGCCACGAGCAGGGTGGTCTCGGGCGCGAGGCCCGTCAGGTCGAAGCCGCGCCCGAGCGGGCCCACGAGGTGCAGCTCGGGGCCGGCCATCTCCCCCGCGCCGCTCGCCCGGTCGACGACGAAGCCCGGGCCCTCCGGGAAGGCCACGAGCCCGACGGGGCGGCCGAGCACGTCACGGCCGGTGGGGTTTCGGACCTCGAGCCGGGGGTCGGGGTCGAGGAGGACGCGGGCGAGCCCGCCGAGGGGCTCCACGGCCCGCACGCGGGCCGGAAAGGGCCCGAGGCACGTCTCGGGGCTGGCCCCGCTCATGCCGCCACCTGCCGGGGCCGCGCAGCACGGGGCGCCGTGCGTCCCCTAGTATCACGCTGTCTCGCACGGAGGAGGAACCCCCGATGGCCCAGTCCGTCCAGATCCCCGGCACCCAGGAGAACGCGAAGATCTGCAACGTGATCGGCGTCGGCGCACTGGCGCTGATCCCGTTCTACCTGTGGTTCTTCTGGTACCGCATGAACAAGGAGCTGGCCGTCTACGGCCAGTCCAAGGGCACCGAGGAGTGCGGCACGAGCCCCGGCAAGTCGCTGCTCGCCGTCTCGCTCGGGGCACTGATCGTCGTGCCCGCGATCATCAGCTTCTTCAAGACCCACAAGCGCCTCGTGGCCGCCCAGAGGCTGGCCGGCGTCGAGCCCCTCAGCGGCTGGGTCTCGCTGGTCCTGTACTTCGTGTTCTCGCCGGCTTGGCTCGCCTACATGCAGAGCGGCGCCAACCCGATCTGGGAGGGCCTCGGCTCGAGCGCCCCGGCCGCCCCCGCGCAGGTCGAGGCGCCGGCCGAGGAAGCCCCCGCCGAGGCCGCTGAGGCGGCCGACGCCGCCCCTGAGGGCGAGGCGCAGGCCTAGACCGCGCCGCACGGGCCGCGCTCCCCGGGCCGAGGGCTGTGGGGGGCGCGGCCGGGTGCGCACCTCAGGCCGCCTGCCCGTCGCCGGCGCGGTGGAGGTCCTGGAGGGCCTTGCCCTCCACCTTCCAGGAGCGCTCCATGGCCTGCACGGCGGCCGCGGCGCCCGAGAGCGTGGTGATGCAGGGCACCTTGTGGCTGATCGCGGCCCGGCGGATGGCGTAGCCGTCGCCGCGGGCGCCCTGCCCGAGCGGCGTGTTGATCACGAGCGCGATCCACCCGTCGCGGATCAGGTCGGGGATCGTGGTGCCGCCGTCGTCGGAGATCTTGGCCACCTCGGTGACCGCGATGCCCATCTGGCGCAGCGCCTTGGCCGTCCCCGACGTCGAGTAGACCCGGAAACCCGCCCGCACGAGCTGCTGGGCGATCGCCGCCGCGGCGGGCTTGTCGCGGTCGTTGACGGTGAGGGCCACGCCCGTCGAGCCGTCGGGGTCGGCGGCGGGCAGGCCCTGCCCCGCGGCGCGCTGCGCCTTGGCGAACGCGGTGGCGAAGTCGGGGCCCGTGCCCATCACCTCGCCCGTGGCGCGCATCTCGGGGCCGAGCAGGGCGTCGGCGCCGGGGAAGCGGGCGAAGGGCAGGACGGCCTCCTTGACGGACACCATCCCGGGCGTGGCCTCGCGGATGCCGAGGTCCCGGACGCGCTCGCCGAGCGCGACCCGCACCGCGGCGTCGACGAGCGGGATGCCCGTGGCCTTGGCCACGAAGGGCACCGTGCGGCTCGCGCGCGGGTTGGCCTCGAGCACGTAGACCTCGCCGTCGCGGATCGCGTACTGCACGTTGACGAGCCCGACCACGCCGAGGGCGCGGGCCAGCTCCACCGTCTGGCGGCGCACCTCGTCCTCCACGGCCTGGCCGATCGAGAGGGGCGGGATCACGCAGGCCGAGTCGCCCGAGTGCACCCCGGCCTCCTCGACGTGCTGCATGACCGCCCCGATCAGCACGTCCTCGCCGTCGGAGACGGCGTCCACGTCGATCTCGATCGCGTCCTCGACGAAGCGGTCGACGAGGGTCGACGGGCCGACGTGCCCGTCGCGCAGCATCGCCTCGTCGTAGCAGATGCGCATGGCCCGGCCCCCGAGCACGTACGAGGGGCGCACGAGCACGGGGTAGCCGATCCGGTCGGCGATCTCCACGGCCTGGTCCATCGAGTCGGCGATCGCCCAGTCGGGCGCCTTCAGGCCCGTACGGGCCAACAGCTCGCCGAAGCGCAGCCGGTCCTCGGCGAGGTCGATGCTCTCGAAGGGCGTGCCGAGGATCGGCACGCCCTCCTCGAG
>VGBM01000046.1 GCA_016870485.1 Actinomycetota bacterium | reverse complement strand
GGTCTCGACGGGCTCAGCCATGCGCGGGAGTCTACGCCTGCACGAGCACGCGGCCGTCCTCGACCCGCACGGGGTAGACGGCGACGCGGTAGTCCTCGTCCTCGGGGCAGACGCCCGTCGCGGCGTCGAACTCCCAGCCGTGCCACGGGCAGACGACGACGGTGCGGTCGACGAGCGCGTAGCGCCCGCCGGGCTCGCCCTCGATGCGCTGCTCGACCGTGCCGAGGCAGAGCCTGGCGCCCGAGTGGGGGCAGCGGTTGCGGATCGCGACGAGGCCGCCCGTGCGCGGGTCGCGCATCACGCCGACCTCGCGGCCGCCGATGCGGGCGATGGCGGGCGCGCCCGGGGTGATGTCGGCCTCGGCGCCGACGTCGTGCCAGTCGCTCATCGCGCGGCGGGGACGTCGAGCCGCGACCCGTAGAAGGCGACGGCGTTGTCGTGCATGACCGGCCGCCGCCACGCCTCCGGCAGGCGGTTCTCGAGCCACTTCGGCTCGTCGCCGTCCCAGTGCGGGTAGTCGGACGAGTAGCAGAGGATGTCGGGCGCCCCGACCGCGGCGAGCATCTCCCAGAGCAGCTCGTCGTGGCCGTCCGTGTGCTCGAGCGGCTGCGTCGCGAAGCGGATGTGGCGCTTGAGCGTCTCGAGCGGCGGCTCGTCCATCCAGGGGGTGTCGTCGCGCAGGCCGCGCCAGTTGGTGTCGTGGCGCCAGATCATCCCGGGCAGCCACCCGATGCCGCCCTCGATCAGGAGCACCTTGAGGTCCGGGACCCGCCGGAACGTGCCGTGCGTGATCAGGGACATCAGGTGGGCCATGATCGAGCAGGCCGAGCCGATCGTGTGCCACTCGATGTAGAAGGTCGGGGCGCCGGCGCCGCTCGGCTGGTGGGCGAGGCCCATGCCCTCCATCCCGGAGTGGATCGCCACGGCGAGGCCGTGCGCGGCCGCGGCCTCGAGGACGGGCAGGTAGCGGGGGTCGCCGTAGGGGCGCTCGCTGCCGCCCGCGAGCAGGACCTGCACGAAGCGGCGGTCGGGGGCGCAGCGCTCGATCTCGGCCACGGCCGCGGGGATGTCCTGGACGGGCACGATGATCGAGCCGCGGAGGCGCTCGTCGTGCGGGAACCAGTCCTCGCGCAGCCAGTCGTTGTGCGCGCGGGCCAGCGCGGCGGCGCGGTACGCGTTCTCCATCAGGCCGACCGACAGCGCGTCGTCGGCGGTCAGGATGCCGACGTCGGCGCCCTGGCCGTCGAGGGCGTCGCGGATGATCGACGGGGCGTCGCCGCCCGGCATGCCGCTGTCCGGGTCGACGGGGAGGTCCGCCCGGAACCAGGTCGAGGGGTTCGACCAGGGGTAGGACGGCAGGCCGAGCAGGTAGGCCTGGGAGCGGTACCAGTCGCGCTCCGCCGGGTCGATGAACTTGAGGATCTCCTCGGGGTGCGCGATCTGCACGTGCACGTCGCAGTCGATCATGGCCGCCTCTTCGCTTCGTTTGGGCGCAGGGTAGCCGCTCCTGAACGGACGTTCAAGATCCCCTCAGCGGTCTCGCTCCTCCATCTCCCGGACCCAGCGGCCGTGGTTGGCCCGCGCCCACTCGCGGTCGACCTCCCCCGTCACGATCCCGCGCAGGGCCGGCCGCGTCGCCCGGTTGAGCAGGGCGAGGTAGAGGTGGCCGAGCAGGAGCAGCACGAAGACGAGGGTGGCCAGGTCGTGCACGTCGACCGCGCCCGAGCCGATCCTGAGCCAGGTGACCCCCGTGCCGAGCCACATCACGAGCCCCGTCCCGTAGAGCACGACGAGCAGGCCGAGCATCACCGCGGTGGCGAGCTTCTGGCCCGCGTTCAGCCAGCCCTGCTCGGGCGCGCCGCGGTGGTCGACGACGCGACGCGGGCCGCCCCGCAGCCAGGCGACGTCCGCGCGGTCGAGGGACTCCGCCTCGCGCACCACCCGGCCGAGGTCGCGCGGGCGGGCGGCGGCCAGCACGGCGAGCCCCGCGACGAGCGCGCCCGAGGACCACAGGTGGACGGCCTTCGCGAGCGGCCGCCCCATCACCTCGGCGAGCCCCGGGAAGTAGAGGCAGGCCCCCGTCCAGAGCATCGCCAGGAACGTGACCGCGAGCAGGAGGTGCGCCGCGATCTGGACGGGCGTGAAGCGCCGGATCCGCGCGGCGCCGGCCGCCGCCTCAGCGGTAGGCATCGGTGCCCACCCAGGCGTCGGCCGCGTAGCCGCGCGTCTCCCAGTAGCCGAGGGTGGGCTCCTCCTCGAAGGTGATGCGGCCGACCCACTTGACGCCCTTGTAGCCGTACATCTGCGGGATCACGAGCCGCATCGGCGACCCGTGCGGGCGGGTCAGGGGCCGCCCGTCCATCTCCGTCGCGAGCATCACCTGCGGCAGCAGGAACTGCTCGAGCGTGAGCTGGTCGAAGTAGGGCTCCTCGAGCGACTGGAAGTTCACGTGCCCGGCGGTCGGCGACGGCTGCACGAGGTCGATCAGGGTCTGGGGCCGGATCCCCCGGAACGTGACGTCGTAGACGGACCAGCCCGTCACGCAGTGGAAGTCGCAGACCTGCTCCTCCATCGCCGTGGCCTGCACCTGATCCCAGCTCAGCCGCACCGGGTTGGCCACCGCCCCGTCGACGACGAGCTCGTAGGTGGCCGCGTCGAACGTCGGCATCGGGTCCTGCACGTTGTAGATGCGCCAGCCGCTGGTCGGCACGATCCCGTCGACGCCGACCGCGCTGCTCGCGTCGGAGAGGAGCCCGCTGACGCCGCCCCCGAACCGCGAGAGGGCGGCCACGCCGACCGCCCCGAGCGCGACCGTGCCGAGGAAGGCGGCGCGCCCGATCGGGATCCGCTCGCGCGGCGTCGGGGTCGGATGCTCAGGTGGCGGCGCGGACGGCTGCTCCATGGCCTCATCTTCGCACCGGATCCGGTCCGTGGCGGATCGCGGCGCCCGCTCCCCTGCTGGTGCTGTGGACCGCGGGCCCGTACCATTGCGGGCAGCGACCCGCGGGAGGACCGATGGAGACCGTCTCGTTCACGGCGATGGCCGAGGGCACCAAGGAGGACTACGAGCTCCTCGACCGCTACGCCGACGACTACCTGCAGACCCTGCCCGATCGCCTGCTCGAGGCGCTCGAGGGCCTGCGCATGTCCCTCGCGGGCTACCGGGTCACGCGCTACGAGCACTCGCTGCAGTCGGCGACCCGCGCGTACGACGACGGCAAGGACGAGGAGTACGTCGTGGCGGCGCTCCTGCACGACATCGGCGACGAGCTCGCGCCGCTCACGCACGGCGAGTTCATGGGCGCCGTCCTGCGCCCCTACTGCCGCCCCGAGGTCGTCTGGATCGTCCGCCACCACGGCGTCTTCCAGTCCTACTACTACGCGCACCACTCGGGCGGCGACCGCCATGCGCGCGACCGCTTCCGCGACTCGCCCTGGTTCGACGCCTGCGCCGAGTTCTGCGAGCGGTACGACCAGAACTGCTTCGACCCGGCCTTCGTCTCGAAGCCGGTCGCGTTCTTCGAGCCGCTGGTGCGCCGCGTCTTCGCCGAGCCGCGCTACCTGACGGGCGACGAGGCGATCTGAGGCGCCGCCGGGGCCGGTGCCCCGACGGCGCCCCGGGGCGCTACGCGCTCAGCGCCTTCTGCTTGATCGCGTCGAACTCCGCCTGGGAGATCGTCCCCGCGTCGAGCAGGGCCTTGGCGCGCTCGATCTCGCCGGCGGGGCCGCCCGCGACCTGCTTGACGTGGTCGTCGAAGTCCTTCTGGGCGGCCTGCACCGCCGCGGCCCGGCGCTCGGCCATGTGGCGGCCGTTGATGATCAGGTAGATCAGGACGCCGAGGAGCGGCGCGACGAGCACGAAGACGAACCAGAGGACCTTCTTGCCCCCGCTGCAGTCGTGGCGCCGGAAGAGGTCGCCGAAGACCGTGATCGGCGGCCAGAACCAGATGATGAACCCGAAGATCATCAGCATGGTCCAGAGCAGGT
>VGBM01000045.1 GCA_016870485.1 Actinomycetota bacterium | reverse complement strand
CATCATCCGCGACGCCGCCGCGGCGGCGGGCGCGCGCATCGTGGCGGCCGAGGCGCACGACGAGGCCGCGATCACCGCCGTGCACGACCCGGGCCTCGTCGCCTTCCTGCGCGACGCGCACGCCGACTGGCTGGCCGCGGGCCTGCACGAGGACCCCGGCCAGGACCTCGTCGTGCCGTACCTGTTCCCGACCGGGGGGCTGCTCGGCGCGGTCGCGCCGCACCGCCCGGAGGCGGTCTGGGCGCGGACCGGGTACTGGTGCTTCGACACGATGACCCCGATCGGCCCGGGCACGTGGGAGGCGGTGCGCGGCGCGGTCGACGCGACCCTGACCGCGGTCGACCTCGTGGGGGCCGGCGAGCGTGCGGCCTACGCGATCACCCGCCCGCCCGGCCACCACGTCTCGACCCGCGCGTACGGCGGCTCCTGCTACCTCAACAACGCGGCGATCGCGGCGCAGGCCCTGCGCGACGCGGGTGCCGAGCGCGTGGCGATCGTCGACGTCGACGCCCACCACGGCAACGGCGCGCAGGAGGTCTTCTGGGACCGCGGCGACGTGCTGACCGTCTCGGTCCACGTCGATCCCGCCGCGGGCTGGTTCCCGCACGTGATGGGGTGGGCCGACGAGACCGGCGCGGGCCCCGGCGCGGGGCTCAACCTGAACGCCCCCGTGGCGCCCGGCACGGGCGACGCGGGCTGGCTCGCGGCGCTCGACGACCTGCTCGCGGCCGCGCGCGGCTTCGCGCCGGATGCGGTGGTGGTCGCGCTCGGCGTCGACGCGGCCGCGGGCGACCCGAACAGCCCGCTCGAGGTCACGGGGGACGGCTACCGGGAGGCCTGCCGCCGGATCGGCGCGCTCGGGGCGCCCGTGGTCGCGGTCCAGGAGGGCGGCTACGATCCCGCCACCCTCGGCGGCCTCGTGGTGGCCGCGCTCGAGGGGCTGGAGGAGGGGGTGCGGGATGCGTGAGATCGACCCGATGTGGATCGCGACCGACGTGCACGAGGGCGTGCGCGCCCAGCCGCGCAAGGACCTCGCGCCGCCGCCGCACTGGCGCCTCGAGGCGGTGGTGGCGACGGAGCGCCCGCGTAGCCTCGCCGTCGGCCACGACGGCGACACCCTCGTGTTCGTCTGGGACCGCGACACCTCCGACGTGTGGGCGATGTCGGTCGACGACCCGACGCCGCGGCGGCTGACGACGGGCCGCCAGCCCGCGCCCTTCTGGGAGGACACGCAGCCCGTGCTGTCGCCGGACGGGGCCATGGTGGCCTACGGCGACGCGGGCGCGGTCTGGGTCGTGGCCTCGACCGGCGGCGTCCCGCGGCGGCTGTGCGAGGGCTCGGCGCCCGTCTGGATCGACGACGCCCGGCTCGTGATCGGCGTGGAGCGCGACGACCAGACGACGCGCCTCGCCGTCGTCGACGTCGCCGACCCCTTCCCGCGGCGGCTGACCACCGGCTGCCCGGAGACGGGCGACGAGTGGGGCGCGGCCGTCTCGCCCGACGGGCGCACGGTCGCCTACGTGTTCTGGCGCCGCGACGACCTGCGCGCGATGGAGATCTGCGTCGCCGACGTCGAGACGGGTGCGGTGGAGACCCTGTCGGGCGAGCCCGCCCTGGCCGACCGGGGCCCCGCGTGGTCGCCGGACGGCGCGTGGATCGCCTTCACCTCGGAGCGCTCCGGCTGGAACGAGGTGCACCTCGTCCGCCCCGACGGCACCGACGCCTGCCAGCTGACGCGCGACCTCGGCGACTTCGCCGGGCTCGCCTGGTCGCCGGACGGCCTGCGCATCGCCGCCTCGCGCGCCCGCCGGGGCCGCTTCGACCTCGTCACCGTCGACGCCGCGACGGGCGAGGTGGCCATCGTCGCCAAGGGCGGCGCCTGGACCGCACCCGGCTGGACCCGCGACGGGGCGCTGGTCGCCGAGTACACCGACTACGCGACGCCGTCGGAGCTGCGGCTGGTGCACGGAAACGGCGACGTCGAGGTGCTGCTCGCGCCCGCGCCTGCGGCGATCGTGGCGGCGCCGCACGTCGAGCCCGAGGACGTCGTCTTCCGGTCGTTCGACGGCACCGAGATCCACGGCTTCCTGTACCGCCCGGCCGGCGCCTCGGCCGACGCGCCGGTGCCGGCGATCGTGTACCCGCACGGCGGCCCCACCTCGTACTACGGCGAGGAGTGGGACGGCCACGCCCAGTACTACATCGACAAGGGCTACGCCTGGCTGGCGATCAACTTCCGGGGGTCGACGACGTACGGCCGCGACTTCGAGCGCCTCAACCACGGCGACTGGGGCGTCGGGGACACGAGGGACTGCCTCGCGGCGGCCGACTTCCTGGCCGGCCTCGATTGGGTCGACGGGGAGCGGCTGGGGGTCTTCGGCGCCTCGTACGGCTCGTACATGGCGCTCCTGTCCGTCACGGACGATCCGGAGCGCCGCTTCCGGCTCGGCGTCTGCAAGTACGGCGACTGCGACATCCGCACCTCATGGGCGCAGGGCGACCGCGAGGGAGTCCAGGACCTCGAGCGGATGATGGGCCCGCCGTCCGCGAACCGCGCGGCCTACGACGCGGGCGCCCCGTTCGACCGCCTCGCGAACGTCGAGGTGCCGCTCCTGATCGCCCACGGCCTGCTCGACATCCGCGTCAGCCCGGCCCAGTCCGAGCAGCTCGTGGCGGAGCTGCGCCGGCTCGGCGGCAAGACGTTCGAGTACGTCACCTACCCGACCGAGGCGCACGGCCTCCTGCGCGCCGACCCGCAGCTCGACTTCTACCGCCGGCTCGAGCGGTTCCTCGACTGGCACCTGATGTAGGCGCTACCCCTCGGCGGCGGCCAGCTCCGCGGCCTCGCGCCGCAGCCGGGCCTCGGGCTCCTCGTCGCCGTCCAGGTGGAAGCGCTGCTCGTAGACGCACTCGCCCGAGCCCTCGCGCAGCCAGCGGATCCGCATCGGGATCCCGGCGAGGTGGAAGAGCCCGAGCTGCGGGCAGCGGCGGTCCGACTCGTCGGCGAGGGCCCTGATCGCGTCGTCATCGGCGTCCGTGTCGAGCCAGAGGTCGTAGTTGACCTGCTCGAACTTCGGCTGCAGGTGCAGGTCGAAGAAGAAGCCGCGGATGTCGATCAGCGAGCGCACCGCGGTGCGCAGGTTGCGGTACTGGAAGCCCTGGTCGCGGGCCACCACGGTGATCGTGATCGACGTGCACATCGAGAGCGCGGCGAGCTGGTAGTGGACGGGCGTCCAGCCGCGCGACTGCCCGACGAGGTCCGGCGGATCGCCGATGTCGAAGCCCTGCGGCTCGTCGGCCATGATCGAGTGCTGGCCCTCCATGAAGGCCTCGACCAGCATCTGGTCGTGGGACTGCGTCGTGACGTCGGTGATGCCGACGTACGGCGGGAACTCTTGCTCGGGCATGGCGTCCTCCTCGCGCTTGGTGGTGAGAGCCTAGGCCGCGGCCCGGGGCGGCGCAAGGCTCCGGCCGGTGCGCCTCAGGCGTATTCCCGCGGGAAGCGGTACTCCCACGTGCGGTCCATCAGCGGTGCGCCGTTCTCGACGACCTCGAGCCGGCAGGTGACCAGGAAGGCGTCGGTGGTGCAGGTCATCCGGCTCTCCTCGACGATGTCGACGACGAGCACGCCGTCGTCGTAGAGGCAGGTGTTGCGCACCTCGACCTCCGCCGACAGGGGGTCGCCGTCCGCGATGCGCATCGTGGTCAGCGACGAGTCCTCCCAGAGGATGCCGTTCTCGAAGCGCCAGGCGCCGCCGATGTCCCAGTCGGTCGTCGTGGTGGTGACGCCGGTCGCCGGGTTGTACGTGCGGGTGCGGCCGCCGCCCGAGGAGGGGCGCACCTCCTCGATCGGCGGGATC
This sequence comes from Actinomycetota bacterium, assembly GCA_016870485.1. Taxonomy (GTDB): domain Bacteria; phylum Actinomycetota; class Thermoleophilia; order Gaiellales; family F1-60-MAGs149; genus F1-60-MAGs149. The sequence goes on along the minus strand of VGBM01000045.1, from coordinate 652 downwards.
GCGGGCTCGGCGGGCGGATCGAGGGGGCGCATCGCGTCGTCGAGCTCCGCCGGGGACCGCACGGGCAGCTCGAGCGCGGAGCCGGCGGGGCGCACGGCGAGCTCCACCGGCTCGGGTGCGGGCCACGCCCACGGCCAGTAGCAGGGCGAGATCGCGATCCGCAGGCGGCTGCCCTTGCGGAAGCGGTGGGCGATCGCGTCGAGCGGCAGGTCGATCGCCATCTCCTCGCCGGGCACCACGAGGGCCGGCGCATCGTGGCCGGCGCGGTGGCAGAGGTTGAGCTGCCCGCGGGTCACGAGCAGCGAGGTGCCGTCGGGCGAGACCTCCGAGAGGCGCGCGGTCAGGTTCGCGCGGGGGCGGTCGGCGGCCAGGGCGAGGCGCAGGACGGCGTGGCCGAGGATCGGCAGGTCCTCGTCGAGCGGCGCGGACGTGAAGCAGAGGCAGTGCTCCTCCTCCGCGCGCTGGTCGAGCGGCAGGTCGTCGGACCTGCCGTCCGCGCACCAGGCGCCGCCGTCGAGGCCGATCGTCTGGACGCTGCCGACGCGCAGGACGAGGCCCTCGTCGGCCGGCTCCCCGCCGAGCGTGCCGTCGCCGAGGGGCAGGGCCCGCCGCTCGATGCGGGGCGACGGCCACGTCGCCTCGGCGATCCAGC
>VGBM01000044.1 GCA_016870485.1 Actinomycetota bacterium | reverse complement strand
CCTCTTCGACGCGCGCCCCGACGCCCCGGGCGACCCCTTCTGCATCCAGCTGCCGCCGCCGAACGTGACGGGCAGCCTGCACATGGGCCACGCCCTCAACGGTGCCGTCCAGGACCTCCTGATCCGCTGGCGGCGGATGGAGGGGCGCAACGTGCTCTGGCAGCCGGGCACCGACCATGCGGGCATCGCCACGCAGATGGTGGTCGAGCGCGAACTCGCGAAGGAGGGCCTGACCCGCCACGACCTCGGCCGCGAGGCCTTCGTGGAGCGGGTCTGGGCGTGGAAGGAGGAGACGGGCTCGACGATCATCGAGCAGTACAAGCGGCTCGGCGCCTCGATGGACTACGGGCGCGAGCGCTTCACGATGGACGAGGCCTACGCCCGCGCCGTGCAGGACGTGTTCGTGGCGCTGCACGCGAAGGGGTGGATCTACCGCGACGAGTACCTCGTCAACTGGAGCGTGCCCCTGGCCACGGCGATCTCCGACCTCGAGGTCGAGCACAAGGAGGTCGACGACGTCCTCTACGAGGTCGCCTATCCGGTCGAGGGCGGCGGCGAGATCGTGATCGCCACGGTCCGCCCGGTCACGATCCTCGCCGACGTCGCGATCGCCGTGCACCCCGGGGATCCGCGCTACGCCGACCTGATCGGCCGCTCCGCGATCGTGCCGCTCGTCGACCGGCCCGTGCCGATCATCGCCGACGAGCGCGTCGAGATCGGGTTCGGGACGGGGGCGCTGAAGATCACGCCGGGCCACGATGCGACGGACTTCGAGATCGGCCGGGACCACGGCCTCGGGACGCTTTCGGCGATCGGCCTCGACGGGCGCCTGACCGATCTCGTGCCGGAGTGGGAGGGCCTCGACGCCGACGCGGGCCACGCGCGCGCGGTGGAGCGGCTGCGCGAAACGGGCGCCCTGCGCGCCGAGCACCCGTACCGCCACAGCGTCGGCTTCTGCTCGCGCTCGGGCGCCCGCATCGAGCCCCTGATCAGCCTGCAGTGGTTCTGCCGCATGGACGAGCTGGCGGCCCCCGCGATCGCGGCCGTGAAGACCGGCACCGTGCGCTTCCACCCGGAGCGGATGGCGAAGATCTACCTCGACTGGATGGAGGCGATCCGCCCCTGGTGCGTGTCGCGCCAGCTCTGGTGGGGCCACCGGCTGCCGGTCTGGTTCGCGCCCGACGGCTCGTACACGGTCCAGGTCGACCGCCCCGAGGGCGATGGCTGGGAGCAGTCGACCGACGTCCTCGACACCTGGTTCTCGTCGGCGCTCTGGCCGTACGCCACCCTCGGCTGGCCCGAGCGGACGCCGTCCCTCGAGCGCTGGTACCCGGGCGACGTCCTCGTCACGGGTCGCGACATCATCAACCTGTGGGTGGCGCGGATGATCATGACCGGCATTGAGTTCGCCGGCGGGATCCCGTTCACCGACGTCTACATCAACTCCACGATCCAGGCCGCCGACGGCCGGCGCATGTCGAAGTCGCTGGGCACCGGCGTCGACCCGCTCGAGCTGATCGACCGGTACGGGGCGGACGCGACCCGCTACGGCCTGCTCAAGATGTGCTCGACGCAGGACGTCCGCTTCGCGGAGGGCATGATCGACGAGGGCCGCGGCCTCGCCAACAAGCTCTTCAACGCGACGCGGCTCGTGCTCCTCAACGCGGACCCCGCGGCGCGCCCCGAGGCGAACGGGCTCGAGGCCGCGGACCGCTGGATCCTCGACCGGCTCGCCGCGACGATCGCGGAGGTCACGGCCGACTTCGCGGCGTATCGCTTCTCGCCGGCCATGAAGACGCTCTACGCGTTCGTCTGGAACGAGTTCTGCGACTGGTACCTCGAGGCTATCAAGGCGCGCCTCTACGGCGGCGACGCGGCCTCGAAGCGGGCGGCGTCGGAGACGGCGCTCCTCGTCGTCGAGCGCACGCTGGCGCTCCTGCACCCCGTGCTGCCGTTCGTGACGGAGGAGCTGTGGTCGCTCCTGCCGGACCGCACGGGGCTGCTCGCCCGCGCGCCCTTCCCGAGCGCGGACGGCATCCCGCGCGACCCCGCGGCCGCGGCCACGGTCGGCGCCGTCGTCGAGGCCGTGCAGGGCGCCCGGCGCCTGCGGCAGGACGCCGACCTCGGGCCGCGCGCCGAGCTGGTGGCCGTGCTGCAGGGCGAGGGCGCGGACGCCCTGCGCGCCGAGGCGGCGCTGCTCCAGGCGCTCGGCGCCGTGCGGCTCGTCGCGACGGCCGACGCGGGCCCCGCGGTGCCGCTGCGCGCCGGCACGGCGACCCTGCGGATCCAGGGCGCCGACCTCGCCGACAAGCTCCGGAGCCGGCTCGAGCGGCGCCTCGCCGAGGCGCGCGCCGAGGAGCGGAAGGCCGCGGGCAAGCTCGGCAACGCGAAGTTCGTGGAGCGGGCGCCGGCCGAGGTGGTGGCGGAGGAGCGCGAGCGGGTCGAGCGCTTCGGGCGCGACGCCGCCGAGCTCGAGGCGCAGCTCGCCGCGCTGGGCGGGGACTGACGTGGCCGACGGCGCCGACGGGATCCTCGCCGGGCGCGGCATGTTCGGGATGGAGCTCGGCACGGAGCGCGTGCGCGCCGTGCTCGCGCGCCTCGGCGACCCGCAGACCCGCTTCCGGGCGATCCACGTGGTCGGCACGAACGGCAAGTCGTCGACCACCCGCTTCGCGTGCGCGGCGCTCGCGGGCTGCGGCCTCAAGGCGGGGGCCTACCTCTCGCCGCACATCACCGGCTGGCACGAGCGGGTGCTCGTCGCCGAGCCCCTCGCCGACCCCGAGCCGATCGCCCCGGAGCCCTTCCTCGCGGCGCTCGAGGCCGCGGAGGCGGCCGCCGCGGCGGTCGACGCCGAGCGCGGTGGAGCGACCACGCAGTTCGAGCTCCTGACCGCGGCCGCGTTCCTCGCGCTGGCCGAGGCCGGGGTGGAGGCGGCCGTGATCGAGGCGGGCCTCGGCGGGCGGCTCGACGCCACGAACGTGCTCGACGCTCCGGTCGTGGTCCTGACCGGGATCGGCCTCGACCACACTGAGCACCTCGGGGCTACGCGCGAGCTGATCGCCGCCGAGAAGCTCGCCGTGCTCGCGCCCGGCGCGGTGCTCGTGGCGGGCGGCATGGACGACGTGATCCGCCCCACGGTCGAGGCGATCGCCACGGAGCGCGGCGCGGCCCGGGCGATGCTGCTCGGTCCCGGCGCCTTCGATCAGGACCTGCCCGACCTCGCCGCCGCGGGCACCTTCCAGCGCGGCAACGCCACGCTCGCCCTCGGCGCCGTCGCGGCGCTCGCCGGCGACCGCTTCGACCCCGTGGGCGCGCTGCGCGCGATCAGCCGCACGACGGTGCCGGGTCGGCTCGAGGTCGTCGCCCGCTACCCGCTCGTGATCCGCGACGCCGCCCACAACCCCGACGGGGCCGCGACCCTCGCGCACGAGCTGCCGCGCGCCGTCGGCGGGCGCACGCCCGTGGTCGCGGTGGTCGCGCTCCTCGCCGACAAGGACGCCGCCGGCGTCCTCGCGGCGCTCGCCCCCGTCGTCGACCGCCTCGTGGTCACCGCGACCGCGTCGGAGCGGGCGCTGCCCGCGGCGCGGCTCCTCGAGCTGGCCGTGGCGCAGGGCCTCGAGGCGGAGGCGGCGCCCGACCCGGAGCAGGCGCTCGCCCGCGCGCGCCACCGCGCCACCGAGCGGGGGGCGGTCGTGATCTGCGGCAGCCTGACCCTGCTCGCCGCGCTCGGCTAGACGATCAGCCGGCCCGCGAGGTAGCCGACCGCGTAGAAGAGCGCGATGATCGCGATCAGGAGGGCGATCGCGAAGAGCACGACGGCGGGACGGCCGGTCACGGGCGGATCCTACCGGCCGCGGCCCGGCCGCCGGCGACCCGGGGCACGGGGGAATCCGCGCTGCGGGGGCGAATAGGCTTCCCGGAGGTCCCCGCGATGCCGTTCGTCCTCGCCGCCGACAACCCGCTGCAGCCCGTCATCGACGTCTACGAGTCGCCCGCGTTCCGCGCGGGGGTCCGGCTCGCGCTGCTCCTCGTCGTGGTGCTCTGGCTGGCGCTCGCCCTGTGGGTCTACAAGGACGCGCGGCGGCGCATGGACGACCCGATCCTGATCGGCGTCGCCGTCGCCGCGGGCCTGCTGTTCCCGTTCGTCGGGCCGTTCGTCTACCTGTTCCTCCGCCCGCCGGAGTACCTCGACGACGTGCGCGAGCGCGAGCTCGAGATCCGGCTGATGGAGCGCCGCTTCGGCGGCGCCGAGACGTGCCCGTACTGCACGGGCCCCGTCGAGGCCGAGTACATCGTCTGTCCGTCGTGCACGACCCCGCTGCGCGAGCGCTGCGCCGGCTGCCAGCGCCCGCTCGCCCCGTCCTGGGTGGTCTGCCCGTACTGCGCGGCGAGAGCCCCGGCGCGGGCATGATTCCGCCTGAGCCGCGCCCGGCGGCCTGACGCCCACACGACCCCGGGGGACACCGATGGAGACCACGCTCATCCTGCTCAAGCCCGACGCGGTGCGCCGCGGCCTGATGGCCGAGATCATCGGCCGCTTCGAGCGGCGCGGCTTCCGCTTCCGCGGCATGCGCCTCGTCCAGCTGGACCGCGCGACCGCCGAGCTCCACTACGCGGAGCACTCCGAGCGGCCCTTCTTCGGCGACCTCGTCGACTTCATCACGTCGGGCCCGATCGTGGCGCTCGCCCTCGAGGCCGACGGCGCCGTCCAGACCGTGCGCGACATGATGGGCAAGACCAACCCGCTCGAGTCCGCGCCCGGCACGATCCGCGGCGACCTCGCGCTGGTCCTGTCCGAGAACGTGATCCACGGCTCCGACTCGCCCGAGTCGGCCGAGCGCGAACTGGCGATCTACTTCCCCGACGGCCTCCTCTAGCCGTCAGCGGACGCCGCCGGGGGAGCGCGTCGGGCGCCCCGCGGCGCGCGTGCGCTTGCGCAGGAAGCGGCGCTGGCCGCCGTCGGGGTCGGCCGCGGGTGGATCGGCGGGCGGCTCGTCGCCCTCGTCGTCGTCATCCTCGTAGCCGCCGCGGGCCAGCCACAGGAACGTGCAGCCGGTGATGCCGGCGACCAGGAGCGCGACGCCGAAGACGACGTCGGAGACGACGATCACGATCGCGCCCATCGCGATGCCGAAGCTGACGGTGGCGATCCCGGCCAGCAGGGACAG
>VGBM01000043.1 GCA_016870485.1 Actinomycetota bacterium | reverse complement strand
CGGGCACGACCCGGACGAGGACCCCGCCACTGCGTACTCCGCGGCGTGGGTGGACGCGCTCGAGCAGATCGTGTCCGAACGGGCGTAGCGCTGGGTCGCGCCGACGTGCGGCTACCGGGCGCAGAAGCCGCACGGAATCGCCCACGTATGGAACATTTTCGCCCACAATTGATGAGTATTGCCCATGCAGCACCATTTCGTGGTACGTTGCCTCCATGGGTACGTACCCCCTCCGAATCGGTGACCGTGGCCGCATCGTGCTGCCCGCCGCGCTGCGTCGGGAGAGCGGCCTCAGGGAAGGCGAGGACGTCATCGCGATCGTCGAGGCGGGTGGTCGGGTCATCCTGGAGAGTCGCGACCGCTTGATGGAGGACCTGCGCACGGCCTGCGCGCAGATGGAGGCCGGCTCCGGACTCGACGAGCTCGCAGCGTGGCGTGCCGAGATCGAGGCGGACCGGCTCGAGGAGCTCGATCGCACCGTCGTCGCCTCTCCCGAGTCCGTCGCTCGCGGCCGCGCACTCCTCGACGAACTCGGCCTGTGAGCGCCGACTGCATCGCCATGCTCGATGCCTCGGCGATGGTCGCGGTGCTGTACCAGGAACCAGGACACGACGTCGTCGAGCGCATCCTCGAGAGCGGGCGGGCGGCGACGACGCCGTTGGCGTTGACGGAGGCGCTCAACGTCTGCCGCCGCAAGGGGCACCCGCTGGACGACGGCAAGCTGCGAGGAATACTGGCCCGCGACGGACTGCACGTGGAGCCCGTGACGGAGGCGGACGTCGACGGAATGCTCGATGCGCTGTCCCGCGCCGAGGACCACAGGCGCGCCAACCCGAAGCGCCGCGGAGCCACACTGAGCCTCGCGGATGCGGCCTGCATCACGATGGGGCGCAGGCTCGGACTCCCGGTCATCACCTCGGACCGCCTGTGGGTTGACGGCGAGTTCGACGGGGTCACCGTCCGCCGCTTCCGCTGAGACGCCTGCGGGCACGCCGGCAGGATTCCGGGCGCGCGCGGCGCACGCATCCGCCGGAGGCTGCGCGTCTCCAACGGAAGCCACGTGGACCACGCCGCGAACCCCCACCACGCCCGCCGCTGGGCGATTCTCGCCGTCCTCGGCATCGCCCAGCTGATGGTCGTCCTCGACGGCACCGTCGTCAACATCGCCCTGCCCTCGGCCCAGGCCGACCTCGGCTTCTCCGATCCGGACCGCCAGTGGATCATCACGGCGTACGCGCTCGCCTTCGGCTCCCTGCTCCTGTTCGGCGGTCGCCTCGCCGACGTGATGGGCCGCAAGGCCGTGCTCCTGATCGGCCTGATCGGGTTCGCGCTCGCCTCCGCGCTCGGCGGCCTGGCCGGCAACTTCGAGGTGCTGGTCCTGGCCCGCGCCCTGCAGGGCGTGTTCGGGGCCCTGCTCGCCCCCGCGGCCCTCTCCACCCTCACCACCACCTTCACCGATTCCGACGAGCGCGGCAAGGCCTTCGGCATCTACGGCGCCATCGCGGGCGCCGGCGCCGCGATCGGCCTGATCCTCGGCGGCATCCTCACCGAGTACCTGTCGTGGCGCTGGTGCCTGTGGGTGAACCTCGCCCTCGCGATCCCCGCGGCGGCCGCCGCCTTCGGCCTGCTCGTCAACCAGCGCCCCGAGGGCAAGCCGAAGCTCGACCTGCCCGGCATCGTCGTGATCTCGGTCGGCCTCCTCGCCATCGTCTACGGCTGCTCCCGCGCCGAGGCGGACGGCTGGACCGCCCCCGTCACGCTCGCGCTCCTCGTCGGCGGCGCGCTGCTCGTGGCGCTGTTCGTCCTGATCGAGCTGCGCGTCTCGAACCCGCTCCTGCCGATGCGCGTCGTGCTCGACCGCGCCCGCGCGGGCGCCTACCTCGGCCTCGGCCTGGCCTGCGTCGGCATGTTCGGGGTGTTCCTGTTCCTGACGTACTACCTGCAGGCGACGCTGATGTACTCGCCGATCAAGGCGGGTTTCGCGTTCCTGCCGATGGTCGCCACGATCATGGTCATGGCCACCACCTCGACGGCCGTGCTCCTGCCGCGGATCGGCGCGCGCATCCCGATCTTCCTCGGGATGCTGCTCGGCGGCATCGGCATGGTGCTGTTCACCCAGATCGGCGTCGACACCGCGTACACGACGCACGTCCTGCCCGGCCTGCTCGTGATCGGCCTCGGCCTCGGGATGATCTTCGCGACCTGCTTCGAGGTCGGCACGTCCGGCGTCGAGGCCCACGACGCGGGCGTCGCCTCCGCGATGGCCAACACCACGCAGCAGATCGGCGGCTCGATCGGCACCGCGCTCCTCAGCACCATCGCGGCGAGCGCCGCCACCGCGTTCATCGCGGACGGCCGCGGCGACCCGATGGCCGCCGCCGTGCACTCCTACTCGGTGGCCTTCTGGGTGGCGGCGGGCATCTTCTTCGCGAGCGCGGTGGTCTGCGGGCTGCTCACGCCCGGCGGCGTCCACGCGCGCGAGTCGACGGCCCCCCCGGCCGGCCTCTGACCCCCTAGAGCGCGACCTGGAGCACGTCGGCGGTGCCGAACGCGATTCAGATCGCGGCCGTGACGAAGCGCCCGTAGCGCGTCGCGAGGGCGCCGACCCGGGCGAGGCGGCGCCGACGCGCCTCCCCGCCGTGCAGGGACGCGCCGAAGGGCAGCGTGGCCGGCAGGGCCACGATGAAGGCCGCGATCAGGAAGGCGGCCTCGTCGCCGGGCACCCCGACCGCGTGGCGCGCGACGGCGTGGATGATGGCGATGATCATCACGAACGACGAGGCGTTCGTGATCATCACGGCGACGCCCGCGAGCGCGAAGTCGCGGGCCGGCCGGCGGCCGGCGAGCAGGCGCGCCTCGAGCTCCTCGACCCGCTTGGGGTTCGGGCGCACGAGGGCGAGGCCGATGCCCGCCGCGATCAGGAGCAGGCCGACCACGAGGTGGGCGCCCTGCGCGCCGAGCCAGCCCGGCTCGTCGCCGTCGCTCTGCAGGCGGATCGCCACCAGCCCGAGCGCGAACAGGACGACGACCGTGGCGGCGACGCCGGCCGCGAACGCCCCGGTCTGCAGCCGCGGGCGCGGACCGGACAGGAGCGCGAGCCCGACGAGGAGGACGACCGAGCTGATCGCCCCGGCCAGGGCCAGGGGCAGGACCACCGCGATCAGGTCGAGCATGGCGGCAGCCTACCGGGGCCCGGTGCTAGTGGCCGAGGGCCTTGAGCAGGTCCTGCACCCCGAAGACGAGGAACAGGACGCCGAGCAGGTACTTGGCGTTGCGGTTGGTCCACTGGCCGACCCGGGCGACCCGGTCCGCCATCGCCTGACCGCCCGCCAGAACCAGGACCAGCGGCGCCCAGGCCGGGCTCGACGTGATCACCGCGACGATCGCCATCGCGACGACGTCGTCGCCCACGGGTGCGTCGGCCTGCGCCACGTTGCGCAGGATCGCGATCAGGACGACGATCGTCGAGAAGTTGACCACCATCATCACGACGCCGAAGGCGAGGAACACGACGGACGACGAGTCCGGCCCGATCAGCCGGCGGCGGTGGTGGGCCGCCTTCTCCTCGTCGGTCCGGTGCTTGGGCCGCACCATCTGCACGGCGAACAGGATCAGGAGGACTCCCGTCAGGGCCTGCGCCCACGGCGAGCTGAGGGGGCCGCCCGTATCGCCCTTCTGCGTCTCCACGATCACGAGGCCGAGGCCGATCAGGGCGACGGTCATCGCCACCACGCCGAGCGCGTAGGCGACGGCGTGCCCCCGCGAGTTCGGCTTGGCGAGGATCGCGAGGATGCCCATCAGGACGAGCGGGCTGATCGCCGCCGCGAAGGAGAGCGGCACGGTCTGCGCGAGCAGGCCGCCCATCAGGCCGGCGCCCCCGCGGGCGGCCGCAGCGGCAGGGTCGCGGCGAGCTCGGCGCCGCCGGCGGGCAGGGGGTCGAGCCGCCACGTCCCGCCGATCGCCCCGACCCAGGCGTCGACGACGGCGAGCCCCATGCCCGGCGTGATCGCGGTGGCGAGGCCGGCCCCGTCGTCGCGGACGGCGAGCCGGACCGCGCCGTCGGAGGACTCCACCACGACCTCCGCCCGCGTGGCCCGCCCGTGCGCGGCGGCGTTGAGGAGGCCCTGCTCGGCGATCCGGTAGACGGCGAGCTCGCCGTCGGGCCAGCCGCCGAGCGCCACGAGGGCCGCCTCGTCGATCGCGACCTCCGCGGCGATCGAGCCGCGGTACGTCTCGGCGAGGTCCTCGAGGGCGCTGCCGATCCCGATCGACTCGATCGGCGGGGCGAGCCGGCGGCTGATCGCGCGCACGCCCTCGCCGCGCAGCGCCTCGAGGTCGGCGATGACGGTGCGCAGCCCCTCGGCCTCGGCCGCGGGCGCGCCGTCGGCGAGCCGGTTGAGGCGCAGGACGGCCCGCAGGAGCGCCCCCTGCACGCCGTCGTGGAGGGCCTGCGCGACCTCGGTGCGGGCGCGCTGGTCGGCCTCGACGATCTGGCGGCGCTGCTCCTCGAGCTGCTGCACCTGCCGCTCGAGCTCGCGCGTCTGCAGGCCGATCCGGTACGCGGCGTAGCCCGCGACGTTCGAGACCACCAGCGCGAAGAGGGTGGTCAGCACCAGGTTGGTGGCCAGGGCCACGGGGACGCTCGCGAAGACGCCCTGCCCGGTCACGTCGTCGATGGCGACGTAGCGATACGAGACCTGGATGAGCGCGGTGATCAGGCCGGCGAGCCCGACCCCGAGCAGGTAGCGGCGGCGCGAGGGCACGCGCTCGGGCCGGTAGCGGAAGGACAGGGACTCGCGCCCACCGCCGAGGACGATCAGGGGCGTCACGGCGAGGGCGGCGAGCACGATGCCCTGCAGCGTGAGGACGGCGAGGATGCGCGTGTACTCGCCCTGGCCCTCGGCGGAGACGCCGGCCACGATCACGGAGCGGTTGAAGTACGCGAGCGACCCGAGGAGGAACAGGACCAGCGGCACGAACGGCCACGGGCCGAGCACCAGGCGCGCGCGGCTGAGGCGGTCGGCGGGCTGCACGCCATGACGGTACCGGACCGCGGGGCCCCCGCGCGAGCCCGCGCGCTGCCACAATCCGCGGCGTGGCGGACGCCGAGACGATCAACGTGCTCTACGTCGAGGACGACCCGGTCCTGCGCGCGATCCTCGCGGACATGGTCGAGGGCGTCGAGGGCGTGCACGTGGCCGCCACCGCCGCCGACGGCGATGAGGCGATCGCCGCGATGGCGGCGCAGCGGATCGACGTCGCGATGCTCGACCTCGCGCTCGGCGCGCGCTCACTGCACGGCGTCGACCTCGCGCTGCGCCTGCGCGCGATCCGGCCGCGGCTCGCGATCGTGATCGTCTCGCAGCACCTCCTGCCGAACTTCCACGCCTCGATCCCGGAGGCCGAGCAGCACTCCTGGTCGTACATCCAGAAGCGCGGCGACCTCAGCGGCCTCGAGCTCGCCCAGGTCATCCGCGCCACCCACGAGGGCAAGATGGTGCTCGACCCGTCCGCGCTCGAGGGCCGAGGCGTCGACGCCTCATCGCTCGAGCGGCTCACCCCGCGCCAGCGCAGCGTCCTCGCCCTGCTCGCCACGGGCCGCGACGCCATCGGGATCGCCGAGGACCTCGACCTCCCCCACACCACCGTCCGCCGCGACCTCTCGAACGCCTACAAGGTGCTCGTGCCCGACCACGGCCCCGGCGACGACCCGCGCGTCACCGCCGTGCTCGAGTACCTGCGCGTGACCCGGCCGTACGACTTCGAGGCGTAGGGCCGAGCGCCCGCGGGCGCCCGGCCCTACGCCCGATCAGTACGT
>VGBM01000042.1 GCA_016870485.1 Actinomycetota bacterium | reverse complement strand
TGGAGGACGCGGACCTGCGAGCGCGCCTGCTCGAGGTGCAGGCGCGCGAGGCGGAGCGCTTCGACCCCGAGCGGGTCGGCCGGCAGGTGCTCGACTGGGCCGCCCGGCACGTGACGGCCCCGTAGCCGGATCCGTGCGAAGGTGAGGGCATGGCCGCTCCCGCCGATCCCGCCCGTCTCGTCCGCCGCCTGCGGATCGCGCTCGTGGCGGTGGCGATGCTGCTCGGGCTCACGCTGGTGCTGGTCCTCGGCGTCCTCTTCTACTGGAACGCGTACCTCCTCGGCGACCGCGGCGAGGACCCGTTCACGCGCGGGCCGTACGTGGTGGGCCTGTCGGAGACCACGGCGTCGGTGCGCCTCCTCGGCCCCGACCCCGCCCGGGTGGCCTTGACGGCCGTCGCCCCCGACGGCACGGAGGTCGAGGCGTCGCCCACGGGCGACTTCACGGGCCTCGCGCCGGGCACCCGCTACCTGTGGACCGCCGCGGTCGACGGGATCGGGCAGGCGTCGGGGTCGTTTCGGACGGCGCCCGACGATCCCGACGCGGAGGTGGTGTTCGGGGTGATCGCCGACTACGGGTCGGGGTCCGAGCACCAGTACGCCGTCGGGCGCGGCCTCGACGCGATCGACCCCGCCTTCGTCCTCACCGCTGGCGACAACTCGTATCTCTTGGCCCTGCCGCAGCTCCTCGACCGCAACATCTTCCGGCCCCTGCGGGGCGTGATGGGGGAGGCGCAGCTCGTGGTGGGCCTCGGCGACCACGACACCTTCGCCACCGACGGGCGCTTCCTCGTCGAGGCCGTCGAGTCGCCCGGGGACGGCCTGCGCTACACGTACGACTACGGCCCCGTCCGCGTCGTCGTCCTCGGCGTCGACGAGGACCCGGCCACCATCGCCTTCGCAGAAGCCGAGCTGGCGAAGCCGTGGGACGGCCCGCGCTTCGCCGTCCTGCACACGCCGCTCCAGCCCGGCGACGCCCTCAACGGGGTCCTGAAGGGCAGGGTCGACGCCGTCTTCTCCGGGCACCTGCACCGCTGCGAGCGGCGCGTGGTGGACGGGGTGCTCGTGATCGTCGCGGGCTGCGGCGGCCAGGGCCCCGGCGACGAGGCCTTCACCCTCGAGTCCGGCGACGCCGCCTTCTCCACCCTCGACTACGGCTTCGTCCGCGTCACCGCCTCCCGCACGGGCAGCGCGATCGAGACGATCGACGAGTCGGGCCGCGTCCGCGACCGGGTCGAGGTGCCGCCCAGATGACGGCGCTGCGCGCCATCATCAGTCTCCTCGCCCTCGTCGCGGGCGTCGCGGGCCTTTTGATCCCGCAGCCCGAGGTGTTCGCGTTCTCCTCGTCGGCGGCGCTCGTCGCCTTCGTCGTCGGCTGCGGCGCCGTGGCCGCCGACGCCCTGCCCCTGCGCCGCGTGCCGCTCGCCTGCTCCGTGGCCACGCTGCCCCTCGCCGTGCTCCTGTTCCGGCCGTTCTCGGTCGCGCCGATCGCGTTCGCGATCCTCGCCCTGCAGGTCGTCGCCTACGGGGCGGCGCGCCGGGCGGGGCCCGCGGTGGCCGCGGCCGTGCGCGCCTGACGCGCCACCCGGCGCAGGCCCCGTCCGTGCCCGTGCCGGGAGTGCGCGTGGGCGTGCGCACCCGGCGCCGAAGCGGCGCACATCCGCGCGTCGCGCGGTCCTCTGATGGCGTCGCGGCGTGCCATCATCGGCGTGTGGACGATTTCGACCCGGACGAGCTCGATCGAATCGGTGAGCGCCTGTCCCAGGCCTGGGTGCAGCAGCGTCTGCTGCACCCCGAGTTCGAGGCCGACCGCGCGGCCCTGCTGGCCTTCCGTACCTCTGGTCAGACGGCCCTGAGCGCTGCTTCGGATGCCCTGGAGGAGGCCGCGGAGGCCCTCGGCATCGAGGAGTTCGAGGTCTCGCAGCGCATCAAGCAGCGCGGCACGATTCTCCACAAGCTGCAGCGGATGCGCGATCTCGGGCGACCCCTCGCCCTCTCGGAGATGATCGACGTGATCGGGTGCCGCATCGTCGTCGCAACGCCGGCAGAGGCCAGCCGTGTGGCGGAGCTCATTCGGGCGCGATCGCCGCTCGAGGTGGTTGCCGCCATCGACTACGCGACCCGCCCGAAGCGGACGGGCTACCGGGCCATCCATCTGCGCGCCCGATCGCAGGGGCGACTGGTCGAGGTCCAGGTGCGCACCCGGCGCCAGCACGAGTGGGCGCAGCGCTCGGAGGACCTCCAGCTCGGCGTTGCGGCCGTCCTTCGCGACGGGGGTGGACCGGAGGCGATCCAGCGCTACCTGCGAGCGCTCGGCGACGTGCTGGCCGTGCGCGATGCCGGGCGCGAGCCCAGTCCTCGCCTGCTCGACCGACTCGAACGTGCCGAACGCGAACTGGGGGAGTACCATGAGCCTCATGGCGACGACTGATCGAACGCGGCGGCACTTCGTCGTGTACCGCGACCGCTCGACGCTCGCGTGGAGTGTGGAGGAGTTCCCAGGCGCCGACGAGGAAGCCGCCTTCGCCCGCATGGCGGCGCTGGAGAACCACTTCGGCGATCAGCACTCGATCGAGGTGGTCCTGCTCGGGGCGGAGTCCCTCGAGACGATCCGCTACACCCACGGCGACCTCTTCGTCGGCGAGGAGTGCGCGCCGCCAGTCGTCCCGACCCCGAATCGGGCGTAGGATGGGCCGCATGCACGACACCGGTCTCCCTACGGGCATGTCCACGACGACGATCCACGCGACCCGCGTCCGGGTCCCGCGCGTGCTTCCCGGCGAGGCGGTGGTCGTGACGCGCGACGGCGCGCCCGTCAGCGCCGTGATCGCCATCGAGGACCTGCGCATCCTCGACCACTGGAAGGCCGCGCTCGCAGCCACGCGCCCCGTCCCGGTGCCGCCGGGCCCGGCCGCGCTCGCGGTCGAGGCGGGCGAGCTCGCCGACGACGAGTTCCCCGACGCGGCGACCGTCGCCCGCATCCTCGGCGACGCCTGACGGGCCGGCCGTCGCGCCCGCTCAGCCCCAGCCGAGCTCCTCGAGCCGCGCGTCGGAGATGCCGAAGTGGTGCGCCACCTCGTGCAGCACCGTGATCCGCACCTCGTCGCGCACGCGGGCCGGGTCGCCGTCACACATCTTCGCGATCGGCCGCCGGAAGATCAGGATCCGGGGCGGGTCGACGGGCTCCTCGTGGCCGCGCTCCGTCTCGGGCACGCCCAGGTAGAGGCCGAGCAGGTCCGGGTCGTCGGGGTCCTCCTCCTCGGCCAGGACGGCGACGTTCTCGAGGTAGGGGAGGGCCCAGTCGGGCAGCTCGTCGAGGGCCGCCTCGATCGTGCGCTCGAACGCGTCGCGGTCCATCACGCCGCAGCGTAGAACAGCACACGCCGCCCGGCCTGCCGCGGGGATATGCTCGACCGATGCGGATCGTTCGCCTTGCCCTCTGCGCCCTCGCCCTGGGGCTCGTCGTCGCGGCCCCAGCCGCCGCGCGCGAGCTGAGCGTGGCCGCGCCGGGCCAGGGCGGCAACGACCGCACCTGCGACCCGTGCCGCACGATCCAGGGCGCGCTCATGAAGGCCGAATCGCTGCCGGGCGTGAGCGTGATCTCGCTCGCCGCGGGTGAGTACCGCGAGGACCTCCTGATCGATGACCCCTTCACGGTGTCGATCTTGGGCACGGGTCCCGGCACGCTCCTGCGCGGGCGGCTGACGGTCGCCGTGCCGCCGGGCGAGCGCCTCCCCGGCGGCTCCGTGCGGGTCTACGAGTACGACCCGCGCCGGATCGTGTTCCTCTCCGACCTCGCCCTCCGGCCGGACGGCCTCGTGCAGATCCGCGACGCGAACCTGAGCCTGACGGACGTCGACGTCAACGGCCGGATCCGCGGCGAGCGGTCTGCGCTCACCCTCGTCACGTCGCAGGTCGGCGGGCGCGACGCCGATCCCTGCGGGTCGGCCGTCAGGCTGAACGGCGCGCCCGTCTCCGGGTGGTTGAGCGACTGGCCCCAGCGCTACGGCGCGGGCACCATCTCGAACTCGATCGTGTCCGGCGGCCGGGGGATCACCGTCGTCGAGGCCGACCTCCTCGTCGGCGATTCGCTCGTGAACGCCGACGCCACGGGCTGCGCGGGCGACGCCGTGCGGGTGATCGGCGGCAGCATCGCGATCGAAGATTCCGTCCTCTCCCGCAGCGCCGACGGCGTCCTCGGCGCCCCGGGCCGCGGCGTCGGGGGCGCGGCGGTCTACGGCGACAACGCCACCGTCTTCCTGACGAGGACGACGATCGGGGGCCCCTTCCGGGAGGGCGTGTGGATGGCGCCCTGCTTCCTGGCCCAGGACGGCTGCGGCGGCTTATACGACCTGCGCGGCGTCGCCGTCGTGGGCGCCCAGCACGCGCTCAAGGTCGACTCCGACCGCATCCACGAGACGGGGCGCGCCTGGATCGTGGGCACCGGCACCTACCTGCACTGCCCGGAGCGGGCGCCCTGCACGGAGGTCGCCGGCGTCGAGCTCGATCGCGCGGGCCGGCCGACCGGCAACGTCTTCGGGCAGCTCCTCGAGGACCCCACGGGCGGCCCCGAGACGGGCTGGTACCCGAAGGCGACCGGCATCCTGATCGACGCCGTCACCGACAACTGGGGCTGGACCGAGGCCACGGGCTTCCGGTACGTCGGGCCCGACCAGGGCGTGACGGACCCGTACGGCCGGCCCCGCCCGGTGCCGATCCTGCCCGGGCGCCCCGCCCGCTATGACATCGGCGCCTACGAGCACCCGACGCTCGACGGCGCGCCCCCGGGACTTCTCGCCGATCTTGGCATCGGCCCGGACTGGGCCGACGTCCAGGTCGCCGCCGGCGGCATCGTCGGCGGCGTCATCGGCGGGCTCGGCGTGCCCGTGCGCCCCGGCGTCGCGAACGCGCCCGAGGCGGGCGCCGCGGCGGCCGCCGACGCGGGCGGCGGCGCGGCCGCCGCGCCCGCCGTGCAGGTCGCTGCGGCCGGGCCCCGGATCGAGATCGTGCTGCCGCTCCGCGCGCGCCAGGGTGACGTTGTGCGTGTGCGCGTGAAGGTGCCGTGGCAGGGGCGCCTCGCCGTGCGCGTCTACGGGGCCAAGGGCGGCCTGATCAACGTCGGCCGGGGCCGCAAGGTCAACCGCGGCTGGCGCGTCGTCAAGGTCCGGCTGGGCCCGAACGCCCGCGTGGGGCCGATGCGGGTCCTCGCGAGCCACCAGCGGGCCGGCAAGGACACCCTCAGCGCCACCGCCACGTCCGCGGTCGTGAAGCGCCCGCGCGGCTAGACGCGCGGGTCCGGTAGACTCCGCCTCGCATCGGGGCGTGGCGCAGTCTGGTAGCGCACTCGGCTGGGGGCCGAGTGGTCGGAGGTTCAAATCCTCTCGCCCCGACCTCTCCGCGCGGTGCTGGCCACGCCGCCCGCACCCCCGGGTCAGGGCAGCACGGGGAAGCGCCGCCCGCCCGACAGGCGGTACGCGTGAAAGTGCGCGTCGAGGGTGAGGATGCGCGTCTCGTCCGTCGCCTCGGCAGCGGCCACGAGCGAGGCGTCGGCGATGTCCATCGGCGCGTCCGCGTAGGTCCGCATCAGCGCGCCGATCGCGTCGATCGACGTCGCCGGCACGTCCACGATGCGCAGCGCGCCCCGCTCGACGAGCCCGACGAGCTCGTGCACGGCGCGCGTGCCGACACGTCGCTGCAACAGGTTTCCGGCCGCGGTGAGGACGGGCCAGGTCGTCTCGAGGGCCTCGTCGCCGTCGGCGATCGCCTGCCGGCACTCGTCGTGGTCGGGGTCGTGCCGGTCGAGCAGCGCGATCAGGGGACCGGCGTCAACCAGCATCGCGCCGCCGCAGGGCCCGGGACTCGTCCGCCTGGTGGCGGTGCTGCTCCTCGAGGAAGTCACCCAGCTCGTCCGGCTCCGCGGGGCGCGGCGTCAGCGACGAGTCGAAGCGCCCCACGGCGTCGCCGAGGCGCTCGAGGGTCGTGGGGCGCAGCCCGGCGGCCAGAGTGCGCTCCACCGACGAGCGGACGTAGTCGGACACGCTCAGCCCCGCCGTGCGCGCGGCTCGGCGGATGGCGGCACCGGTGGCCTCGTGGAAGCGGATCGAGAGCATACCCATACCGTATGGCGTGATCAGAGGTGACTGTCATACAAAGGGCGCGTGGAGGGGCGCTGCTCCCGCGCGCAGTGCCCCTGAGGGCGCGCCGTCTCAGCCCGGGATCGCGCCGGAGAACACGTGCCCCTGGGCGCAGCGGGCGGTGTAGCCCGTGCGGCCCTCCTCGCCGTGCACCGACACCCGGTCGGGGGCGAAGGCGGTGCCGCAGGTGGGGCAGAAGCGCGGCGCGTCGACGGTGCCCCGGCAGGCGGGGCAGAGGACGGGCAGGACGCGCTGGCGGATCCGGAAGCCCGCGACGAACTCGTCGCGGGTCTCGGCGTAGCGGTCGAGCGGGCCGCCGCAGCCGAGGCAGTGGTCGCGTTCCGGCAGTGGCGCGACGGTGCAGATCAGGTCCGCCTCGAGCCGGGCCGTGGAGACGTCGCCCGTGTCGAGTGCCTCGACGACGGCGTCGACGGAGACGACGGCCCGCTCGGGGCCGACGCGCCCGAAGCGGAGGAGCGCCCCCGTCAAAAAGCGCGAGTCGATGCCGGCGTCGGGGCCGGGCGTCTCGATCCGCACCTCGGCGCCGTCGAGGTCCGTCGCGCTCTGGCCGGGCGCCCAGCCCGCCAGGTGCATCACCGAGCGCCCGCCCGAGGCGCGCAGCCAGAAGGCGATGCCGTCGGTGCCCGCGCACGCGGCGGGTGTCCAGGCGATGCGGGCCTCGTCGACCCGGAGCTCCTCGCCGTCGATCCGGACCCAGGGCATCGCAGCGCCTCTTTGGGCTAGACGGTGCCCTGCGTGTGAACCGGCAGGAAGTGGTCGACGGAGCGCAGGAGCACCAGCTCGCCCGCGATGCCGCGCGCATCGACCTTCGCCAGCATGCTGCGCGTGAGGGCGTCGTCGGCGCCGTAGCCGAACGTGCGGGCCACGCGGA
>VGBM01000041.1 GCA_016870485.1 Actinomycetota bacterium | reverse complement strand
CACTCGCCTTGTAAGCGAGAGGTCCTCGGTTCGAGCCCGAGCGCCGGCTTCGTGGCGCGGCCGCGGGACCGGCTACTCCACGCGGCCGGCCAGCTCCATCAGGAGCAGGACCGGAAGCGGCGCGAGCGGCACGGGGGGCGACGACGGCGAGGAGCGCCCGAGAGGGCGACGGCCACCCCGGCCCAGCCGCGCCCCGTGGCGGGCAGGAGCGTGCGGGGAGCGGACGTCGCCATGGGCCCGCGGTAGCGCCGCCGGCCCGGCCTCCAAGCGATGTCGCCGCGGGATCCATCCGGTGAAGCACGCAGGGACTATCGTCAACAGGGGGTACGTTCGAGGCATGGGCCACCACCTGCACATCGCGCACCGCGGCTACCGCACCGGGCTCGGCGACAACACGCTGGCCCAGATCGCGGACGCGATTCGGCTGGCCTGCGACATGGTCGAGGTGGACGTGCGCCGGCGGCGCGCGGACGGCGAGCTCGTGCTCGCCCACGACCGCGGCGCCAACCGTGCCGCACCGCTCCTGCGCGACGCCCTGAGGCTGTGCCGTCGCGCCGGCGTCCCCCTCAACCTGGACCTCAAGCAGAACGGCATCTCCGACCAGCTCGTGCGCGAGTTGCGCGACGCCGGGATGGCGGAGCAGGTGGTGCTGACCGGCGGCGGCTGGGAGCAGGCGCTCTGGATCCGGCACCTCGAGCCGCGGGTCCGCGTCGGCCTGACGATCCCGCGCCACCACCACGACTGGCTGCGCGCGCTCGGCTGGAGCGCCGAGCGCCTGCGCCGCTGGGCCCTGACGAGCCGCGTCGACCTCCTGATGCGGGCCACGCACGTCGACCTCGTGACGGTCCAGTACCGGCTCGTCACGCCGCGGCTCGTCTCGCAGGTGCACCGGGCCGGCGGCGAGATCTGGTGCTGGACGCCCGACGACCCGGCCGCGATCGCGCACCTCGTGGCGATGGGCGTCGACGGGATCACCACCAACGTGCCCGACCCCGCCCGCAGCGCGGCCACCACGGGCACGCTGGCCCACGCCACCTAGGTGGCCATGGTCACGGCGTAGCCGATGGCCACGGCGACGCCGATCACGAGCACGATCCGCTGCAGGACGCGGGCCGGCACGCGGCTCGCGAGCGTGCCGCCGAGGAAGCCGCCGACCACCGCGCAGACCAGCATCACGGCGGCCGCCGACCAGACGACGTCGCCGAAGAGCACGAACACGCCGGCCGCCACGGCGTTGACGACGAGGCTGGTGACCTGCTTGAGCGCGTTCAGGCGGGTCAGGGTGTCGACGAGGATCACGCCGAGGACCGCCAGCACGATGATCCCGAGCCCGCCGCCGAAGTAGCCGCCGTAGATCGCGGCCAGGAAGACCCCGACCGCGGGTCCGACGAGGTGCTCGGGGGCGCCGTCGGCGGCCAGGGAGATGCGCTCAGCCACCCGCCGCTTGACCGCGTCGCCGAGGGCGAGGACCCCGACGGCGGCGAGGATCAGGACGGGCACCAGCACCTCGAACACCCGCTCGGGCGTGAGCAGGAGGAGCGCCGCGCCGGTGAGGCCGCCGAGCGCCGCGGCCGGCAGCAGCACGCGCAGGCGCCGGTCCTGGCGGTCGAGGTCGGCACGCTGGGCGATGACGCCGCCCAGGTAGCCCGGCACCAGCGCCACCGTGTTGGTGACGTTGGCGCTGACCGGGGGCACGCCCAGCGCGATCAGCATCGGGAACGAGATCAGGGTGCCGCCCCCGGCGACGGCGTTGACGATGCCAGCGGCGAGCGCGGCCAGCCCCGCGAGGGCGAGTTGACCCGGCGTCATGCCAGGAATCTACGCGGTCTGCGAGTGCTCGCGGCCCGAGCGGTGCTGCTCGATCTTGCGCTTGACGCGCTGCAGGGCGTTGTCGACGGCCTTCGGGTCGCAGCCGGCGCGGGCCGCGATCGCCTCGTAGGACTCGCCGGACATGAAGGCGGCGAGCACCTCGGACTCGAGCGGCGACAGCGTGCTGCCGAGCATCTCGACGAGCGAGTCGAGCTCGTCGGTCGAGACGACGCGGGAGGCGGGGTCCAGGGTCGGCGAGCCGGCGATCGCGTCGCCGAGGGTGCAGTCGCCGCCCTCGGGGTCGCTGCCGGCCGGCGTGTGGCTGAAGGAGATGTACCCGTTCAGCGGCTGGTGCTTGTTGCGGGTCGCGCCCTTGATCGCCGTGATGATCTGGCGCGTGATGCAGAGCTCCGCGAAGGAGCGGAACGAGGTCTCACGGTCGACGCGGTAGTCGCGGATCGCCTTGTAGAGGCCGATCAGGCCCTCCTGCTGGAGGTCGTCGGAATCGCCGCCCGCCAGGAAGTAGCTCGAGGCCTTGAGGCGCACGAACGGCTGGTAGCGGCGGATCAGCTGGTCGAGGGCCGCATCGTTGCCGTTGCGGGCCCGCAGGACGAGGGCCAGATCCCCCTGGTCGCGCCGCTGGCGCGCCGCGGGATCGGCGGCGGTGCGGGCGGTGGCTGCTCGGGCGCTCGGCATGGTCCTCTGGTCCCCGTCGGCACCCTCACCTTTAGATAGAGGGTCATGACGGACCTCCGCACCATGCCAGATGCGTCGGGGAAACACAAGGGCAATCGGCAAAATAATAGGCAAAAACCTAATTTGCCTGCAAATCGTTACATTCCATAACTGGCTCTTCCACCCGGAAAATCGCTTTCCCGCGCGGTTTTTCGCGATCGGATAGGCGCTCGACTAACCGGTGGTCCCGACCTGAGCCTGAGGAAGGCCGCTCAGCGCGCGCCGCGCTGGCGCACGGCCTCGAACAGCAGGACGCCCGCCGCGACGGAGACGTTGAGGGAGTCGATCCGCCCCGCGATCGGCAGCGCGACCGCCGCATCGCAGGCCGCGCGCACGCGCGGGCGCAGCCCGGCCCCCTCCGCCCCGAGGACGAACACGCAGCCGTCGGTGTAGTCGGCGTCGGCGTACGGCACCGCGCCGTCGGCGGCGGCGGCGTACGTCCACAGGCCCGGGCGCCGGGCTCGCCCGAGCCAGTCGGCGAGGTTCGGGGCGACGGCGATCGGCAGGTGCTCGACCGCGCCCGCGCTGGCCTTCGCCACCGCCGCCGTCACGACCGCCGAGCCGTGCCGCGGCACGACCAGGCCGGCGGCCCCGGCGCACTCCGCGCTGCGGGCAATCGCACCCAGGTTGTGCGGGTCGGTGACCCCGTCGAGGGCCACGATCAGCGGCGCCGGCCCCTCGAGCAGCTCGTCGGGGTCCGCGTACGGGTAGGGATCGACGCGCGCCACCAGCCCCTGGTGGTCCGTGCTGCGGGCGAAGTTGCCGATCTCCCCCGTGTCGGCGATGCGCACGGGGCAGGGGGCGTCGTCGAGCCACGCAAGCGTCTCGCGCGCCTTGGCCGTGGCCAGCACCTCGCGCACCGCGCGGCGGCCGCGCAGGGCCTCGCGCACGGGCTGGCGCCCGTAGACGAGGTCCTCGCTCACGGGACGGGCGCCAGCTCGGGGCCGTCAGCCAGGTCCTGCACCACCCAGCCGAGGGCGCGCAGCTCGTCGCGGATCGCGTCGGCGCGGGCGAAGTCGCGCGCCGCGCGGGCCACCTCGCGCTCCTCCATCAGCGCCACGGCCGCGGCCGGCGGGCCCTCGGCGCCCGCGGCGAGGCCGGCCAGGCCGAGCACGTCGAGGCACTCGACGAGGAGAGCGCGGGCCCGGGCCGCATCGGCCGGGTCCTGGTCGCCGGCGTCGAAGGCGGCGTTGAGCGTGCGCACGAGGTCGAACAGGGCGGCGAGCCCCTCGGGCGTCGCGAAGTCGTCGTCGAGCGCGGCGCGGAAGCGCGCATCGGCCGCGAGCGCCGCGGTGGCCAACGGCCCGCCGTCCGCCGGGGCCGCATCGCCTGCGGCCCGCGCCGCGCGCCGCAGGGCCTCGCGCAGGCGCTCGTTCGACTTGGCGGCGTCGTCCAGGGAGTCGGGGCTGTAGTCGACGTTGGAGCGGTAGTGGGCCCGCGCGAACAGCGCAAGCAGGGTCTCGGGCTCCATCCGGTCGAGGGCGTCGCGCAGGCGCTCGACGTTGCCGAGGGACTTCGACATCTTGTCCCCGCCGAAGCGGAGCAGGCCGTTGTGGAGCCACGTGCGGGCGAAGGGGCGGCCGGTCAGCGCCTCGGACTGCGCGCGCTCGTTCTCGTGGTGGGGGAACTTGAGGTCGATGCCGCCGCCGTGGATGTCGATCTCCTCGCCGAGCGCGCTCATCGCCATCGCCGAGCACTCGATGTGCCAGCCGGGGCGCCCCGGCCCCCACGGCGAGTCCCAGGCGGCGTCCTCGCCCGGCTTCTGCGCCTTCCAGAGCGCGAAGTCGAGCGGCGCGCGCTTCCTCGCCGTGGTCTCTTCGGGCTGCATCTCGTCGGTCCTCTGCCCGGACAGCGCGCCGTACGAGGCGAAGCCGCCGACGTCGAAGTAGACGTCGCCATCGCTCGCGTAGGCGTGGCCGGAGGCGATCAGGGCCTCCGTCATCGCGACGATCCCGGGCAGGGACTCCGTCACCTTCGGCTCGACGTCCGGGCGGCCGAGGCCCAGGCGCGAGGTGTCGGCGATGTAGCCGGCGGCCTCGCGCGCCGCGAGCTCGCGGCTGTCGACCCCCTCGGCCTGCGCGGCGGCGTAGATCTTGTCGTTGATGTCGGTCAGGTTCGAGACGACGCGCACCTCCCAGCCCTGCCGGCGCAGGTGGCGGGCGAGGGTCAGCGCGACCACGAACGGCCGCGCGTTGCCGACGTGCACGGGCCCGTAGACGGTCGGGCCGCAGACGTAGAGGCCGAGCCGGCCCGGCTGGAGCGGCTCGACGTCGTGGACGCCGCGGCGCAGGGAGTCGTAGAGGCGGAGGGTCATGGCTGGTCGAGGACGGCGCGGGCCCGGGCGAGGGCCGTCTCGCGCGGCAGCGCCGCGAGCACGAACGGTAGCGGGATGCCGCTGTCCGCCGCGGTCAGGACGCGCCGCAGCGGGCGCTTCCCGCAGCCGAGCGCGTCGATCAGGGCGGCCGCCGCCTCGGCCCCCAGCGGGTCCGGTGCCGCGGGCAGGGCCGCGACCAGCGCCTCCGCGGCCGCGCGGTCCGCCGGGGAGGGCTCCGCGAGGGGCGGCGCGTCGAGGATGCCGCGCACCAGGTCGGCGGCGGCGGCGAGGGTCGGGGCGTCGGTCAGGCCCGGCGCGAGGGCGCGGACGGCCGCGGCGTCGGCCGCGGGGCCGAGCCGAGCCGTGACCCGCGCCGCGCGCTCGGCGTGGTCGAGCCGTGCGAGGTGGTCGCGGCCGAGGCTCGCGAGGAGGTCCGGGTCGAGGCGCGTCGTGCCGTGGCCGAGGCGGGCCGGGTCGAAGGCGCGGGCCAGAGCGTCGGCGTCGGAGGCGGGCAGGGCGGTCAGCGGCGGCGAGGCCGAGCGCGCGAGCCAGTCGACCACGGCCTCGGGCAGGGCGCCGGCGGCGCGCAGCGCGCCGATCCCGGCCGCGCCCGACGACGACGACAGCTTGGCGCCGTCCGCGCCGACGACGATCGGGAGGTGCGCAAACGCCGGCGCGGCAAAGCCGCCCGCGGCCGCCAGCACGAGCTGGACGGCGGTGTTGGCGATGTGGTCCTCGCCGCGCAGGACGTGGGTGATCGCGAGATCGCGGTCGTCGCAGGCCGTCGCGAGGTGGAAGGTCGGGCGGCCGTCGGCGCGCACGAGCACCGTGCGCCCGATCGCGCCGGCCGGCAGGCGGATCGGGCCGCGGCTGAGGTCGTCGATGACGACGTCGCGCTCGACCGCGGGCAGCACGACGGCCCCGTCGTCGAGCTGTGCGGCGGCGCCGTCCGCGACCAGCTGCGCGGCCAGCGCGCGGTGCGCTTCGGCCCGCTCGGACTGCCGCAACGGGCCCTCGTCGACGGCGATGCCGAGCCAGGCGAGGGCGTCGGCGATCGCGGCCTCGGCGCCGGGCGCCGTCTCCCCCGCGTCCGTGTCGTCGATCCGCAGCACGAACGCGCCGCCGTCGCGTCGGCGCAGGAGGTCGTTGGCGACGGCGACCATCGCCCCGCCCACGTGCAGGTCGCCGGAGGGCGCGGGGGCGAAGCGGACGCGGACCTTCACGGCGTGAGGATGGCAGGGGTCACAGGCGGTAGACGGCGATCGGGTACTCGGCGAGGCGCGCGTCGCTCGTCATCAGCGTGAGGTCGCGCCGCAGGGCCTGGGCGGCGATGCCGCGGTCGAAGGGGTCGGCGTGGATGCGGGGCAGGTCCTGACTCGCGATGGCGTCGCGCGCGTCGAAGGGCAGCGGGCGGAACCCGGCCACCTCGAGGCTGTCGACGAACCCCGGCGGAAAGCTGACGCGTCCCTGCGCGGCCTTGCCGACCGCCTCCAGCAGGGACAGCGCGCTGACGAACGCCTCGCGCTCGACGATCGCCCGCTCGATCGTGGAGCGGGCGCGGCCGTCGAGGCGGGCGTCGTCGTCCAGCCACCACCAGGCGGCCTGGGTGTCAAGCAGGAGCGCCATCGTCCTGCGGCGGGAACATCCAGTCCTCGTCGGCCAGCCACGCCTCCTCGAGCTCCGGATCGGGGTCCCACGCGTCCTCGGCCGCCCACATCTTTCCCTTCAGGAGCCCGGGGCCCGGCCACGTCCGCGGGGTGGGCATCGGCACGATCCGCGCGATCGGCGTCCCGCCGCGCGCGATCACGATCTCCTCGCCGGCCTCGACCCGCTGCAGCAGGCGCGAGAGGTGCGTCTTGGCCTCGTGCACGTTGACCACGTCGTCCATCGTGCCACGCATCTTAGTCCACTTAGTCAACTACGCCGCGCGGCCGCGCGCGGGATGCGCGCGCACTAGCCTCCGGGGGTGCCGCTCTCGCCCGCCGAGCTCGCCGATCGCGTCCTCGCGTGGTACGCCGTGGAAGGCCGCGACCTGCCCTGGCGGCGCACCCGCGACCCGTACGCGATCCTCGTCTCGGAGGTGATGCTCCAGCAGACGCAGGTCGAGCGCGTGATCGGGCGCTGGACGGACTGGCTCGCGCGCTGGCCCACGGCCCGGGACGTCGCCGACGCGCCCGTCGCCGAGGTGATCTCCGCGTGGCAGGGCCTCGGCTACAACCGCCGCGCCGTCAACCTCCATCGGGCCTGCCGGGTCCTGGCCGACGAGGGCGTCCCCGACGACATCGCCGGCTGGCGGCGCCTGCCCGGGGTCGGGCCATACACGGCGGCCGCGGTCTGCGCGATCTGCTTCGACCACGACGTCATCCCCGAGGACGTCAACGTGCG
>VGBM01000040.1 GCA_016870485.1 Actinomycetota bacterium | reverse complement strand
CAGCACGTCGGCCCGCTCCATCGAGTCGAGGATCTCGCCGTAGCCGTGGTTCTGCCAGAGCACGATCGCGAGCGGCAGACCGAGGTCCACGGCGGTCGCGAGCTCCTGCACCGTGAACAGGAAGCCACCGTCCCCGGCCAGCGCCATCACCGGGCGCTCGGGCGCGCCGAGCTTCGCGCCGATCGCCATCGGCAGCGCCGGCCCGAGCGTGCCGAAGCCCCCGTACGGCAGGTACGAGTTGGGGCGGGTGGAGCGCCACAGGTGCGCCGCCGCGTACGCCGGCTGCGTCGAGTCGACGGCGAGGACGCCGTCCTCGGGCAGCGCCGCCGCGAGCGCCGCCACCACCCCCCGGAACTCCGCCATGCCCTCCCAGCCCGCGGGGTCGTCGCGCAGGGCGCGGGCGCGCTCGGCGCCGCCCGCCCCGTCGCGGCCGCGCTCGGCGAGTGCCGCCTCGAGGGCGGCCATGGCGAGCGCCGCGTCGGCCTCGATCGCGACGCGCGCGGGTCGGCGCTTGTGCAGCTGCCCGGGGTCGATGTCGATGCGGATCAGGTCGCCGGCGAACGCGGGCGGCGCGAAGCCGGGCGCGTAGAAGTAGTCCGTCTCCGAGAACTCCGTGCCCACCGCCACCACGGCGTCGGCCGCGGCGAGGGCCGCGTGGACGGGACCGATGGTCGCGGTCGCGCCGAGGCCGAGGGGGTGGGCGTCGGGGACGATGCCGCGGCCCGCGATCGACGAGGTGGTCGGCGCCCCGAGCCGCTCGGCGAGGGCGATCGCCTCGGCCTGCGCGCCCGTCGCGCCACCGCCGAGGAGCAGCATCGGCCGCTCGGCCGCGGCGAGCAGGTCGGCCGCCTCGGCGATCAGCGCCGGGTCGGGCGCCGGCCGCGCGGAGCGGTCCGGCCGGCGCGCGTCGCCGGCCGCCGGCTGGGCGAGCACGTCCAAGGGCACGCTGATGTGGACGGGGCGCGGCCGCCGGGCGGTCAGCGCCTCCCAGGCGCGGGCGAAGGCGTCCGGCAGGTCCGCGGGGTCGGTGACCTCGATCGTCAGGCCCGTGATCGTGGCCATGAAGGCGGGCTGGTCGGGGAGGTCGTGGAGGGCGCCGTGCCCGCGGCGCGCGTCGGCCGTCTGCGTGTCGCTCGAGAGCACGAGCAGGGGCAGCGAGTCGTGGTGCGCCGTCGCGATCGCCGTGGCGGCGTTGGTCAGGCCCGCGCCGGTGATCAGGATGCAGACGCCGGGCCGGCCCGTGACCCGCGCGTACCCGCAGGCCATGTAGCCCGCGCCCTGCTCGTGGCGCGGCGTGACGTGCCGGATCGGGGAGTCGGCGAGACCGCGGTAGTACTCGAGGGTGTGGACGCCCGGGATCCCGAAGACGGTGTCCACCCCGTACTGCTCGAGCAGGCGGATCGCCGCCTCGCCGCAAGTCGCCATCCCGGCCTCCCGTGTCGCGGATACCCTAGCCGCAGGCGGCGGGATCAGCCGCCGACGCGGACGCGCGAGGGCGTCACGACGACGCGGTTCGAGAAGGCCGAGGCGCCGCCCGGGCCGACCGCCTTGACCCGGAACACGGCCTTGCCGTTCGCGGGCAGGCGCAGGCGCGGCGTCGAGTCGAGCGTGAACATCACGAGGCGGTTGCCCATGTAGATGCGGTACTTGGTGCCGGGGGCGCCGGTGAGCGTGAGCTCGACGGCGCCGACGAGGCGCCGCACCTTGGTGACCCGGGGCGCCGTGGGCGCCGGGACGGCCGCGGTCGCCGGGCGCGACACGGTCTCCGGGACGCCCGTCGGGGCCGCGGGGGCCGCAGCCGGCCGGTCGGGCAGGGGCGATGCGGACTCGTCGGGCTGGGAGCCGATGTAGAGCAGGCGGTCGGGCGAGCCGGAGGCGGAGTCGCCGAGCCGGCCGACGGTGGCGTTGCCGATCACCGAGGCGGCGACGACGTTCACGCCCGCGCTGCGCGAGCTGGCGAGGACCAGCGCCGCGGCGCCGGCGACGTGCGGCGAGGCCATCGAGGTGCCGGAGTGGACCGCCGTCGCCGTCGGGCTGTCGATCGCGGCGGAGAGGATGCCGACGCCGGGGGCGAACACGTCGACGCACGGTCCGCGGTTCGAGAACCAGGCGCGCTGGTCGTCCTCGCCGGTGGCGCCGACCGTGAGGGCGCTCGGGGCGCCGCCGGGCGAGGTCGCGCAGGCGTCGGAGCCGTTGTTGCCGGCGGCCGCCGCCACGACCACGCCGTCGGCGACGAGCGCCTCGACCGCGGCGTCGATGGCCGCCGACTTGGGCCCGCCGAGGCTGAGGTTGGCGAC
Source organism: Actinomycetota bacterium (assembly GCA_016870485.1). Lineage (GTDB taxonomy): Bacteria > Actinomycetota > Thermoleophilia > Gaiellales > F1-60-MAGs149 > F1-60-MAGs149. Next base: position 5,030 of record VGBM01000040.1, on the reverse strand, counting down.
GGCCGGGGCGCCCGCGGCGTGCTGCTGGGCGACCCAGTTGATGCCGGCGATCACGTCGGACGAGTAGCCCGCGCCGAAGCAGTTGAGGACGCGCACGGGCACCAGGTTGACCGCGGGCGCGACGCCGTAGAGGCGCCCGCCGACGGTGCCGGCGGCGTGCGTGCCGTGGCCGTCGCAGTCCTCGGAGCCGAAGCCGTCGTCGCCGCCGCCGTTGACGCTGACGAAGCCGGGCAGGACGCGGCCCTCGAACTCAGCGTGGTCGGCGCGGATGCCCGTGTCGATCACGTAGGCGGTGACGCCCTCGCCCCCGGCGGCCGCGGCGTTCGCAGCGTCGAGGTCCATCGCGCCGTCGAGCGGCAGGTGGCGCTGGTCGATGCGGTCGAGGCCCCAGGTGGCGGCCTGGCGCGGGCGCTGGGTGGCGCGCGGGGTGACGGCGTTCGACGGGGCCGAGGCGGGGCTCGTGCCGATCGCGTTCGAGGCCGTGACGGTGACCGTGTAGCTCGAGCCGTTCTGGAGGCCCGTGATCGTGCAGCTGCGGGTGCCCGTGGTCTGGCACTTCAGGCCGCCCGGGGCGGCGGTCGCGGTGTAGCCGGTGATCGCGCTGCGCCCGTCGGAGGCCGGGGCCAGCCAGGACACCGCGACGCGGCGGTTGCCGGCCGTGGCGGACACGCCGGTCGGCGCGTCGGGGGCGCTCGGCGGGAGCACCTGCTCGAAGGTCCAGTTGAGGCGGGTCGCGCCCGACTGGCCGCCGTAGCCGTCGATCGCGATCGCGTACGCGGTGCCCGCGGTGACGGCGAAGGCGATGCGGCTCTGCAGCGTGCCGTCGGCGTCGTCGTTGGCGGCGAGGGTCGTCAGAGCCGACACGCTCGTACCGGTGTAGGCGCCGAGCAGGGTGTCGTACGACGACCCGGCCGTGGTCAGGGTCATGGTGCCGGCGGCCGGAGCCGTCCAGCGGTACCAGATCGAGGCCGAGGCGCCGTAGCCGCCGTGCGTCGGCTCGCCCGTCTGGCGGGTGGCGCCGACGGTGGTGCCCGTGACGGAGCCGGGAGTCGTGGCGATAACCACGGGGCCCTCGAAGTCGTCGTTGAGCTGGGCGGGCTGGGGTATCCCCGTGGCCGTGGCCGACCAGGCGCCCTGGCCGGCGCTGTTGACCGCGGCGACCCGATACGCGTACGCGGTGCCGTTGACGAGGCCGGTGACGACGTAGCCGGTGCTCCCGGACACCCCGTCATTGAGGGCCGTCCAGGCGCCGCCCGCGGCCGACTGCTGGATCACGTAGTCGGTGATCGCCGCGCCGCCCGCATCGAGCGGGATGTCCCAGGACAGCGTGATCCGCTGCGCGGCCGTGGCCGCCGCGAGGCTGCGCGGCGCGCCGGGCAGCGTGATCGGCACGGGCGCGGCGATGCGCGAGGCGAGCAGGAGGTTCGGGGAGCCGGTGCCCGCGCCCTGCACGACGGACGGCGTGGCCTGGGCGAGCATGCGGCTCGCGATCGTCGTCGGGCTCGCGGCCGGGTCGGCCTCGAGGAGGAGCGCCGCGACGCCGGCCACGTGCGGGGATGCCATCGACGTGCCCGAGATGGTGTTGGTGGCGGTGGCCGACGTGTGCCAGGCGGACGTGATCGACGAGCCCGGGGCGAACAGGTCGACGCAGGTGCCCCAGTTCGAGAAGGACGAGCGCGCGTCGCTCGAGGTGGTCGAGCCGACCGTCAGCGCGGAGGGGGCGCGGGCGGGGGACTGGGTGCAGGCGTCGGCGTTCGAGTTACCGGCGGCCACGACGAACGTCACGCCGTCGGCGGTGCCGCGGGCGATCGCCGCGTCGAGGGTGGTGGAGGCGCCGCCGCCGAGGCTCATGTTGGCGACGGCGGGCTGCCCGGCCTGGTGGTCGGCGACGACCCAGTCGACGCCGGCGATGACGCCGGAGGTCGAGCCGGAGCCCGTGCAGCCCATCACCCGGACGGGCACGATCGTCGCGCCCTTGGCGACGCCGTGGACGGAGCCGGCGACGGTGCCCGCGACGTGCGTGCCGTGGCCGTGGCAGTCCGTGGTGCCGTTGCCGTCGGCGATCGCCGTGTAGCCCGTGGCCGTGCGGCCGCTGAACTGGGTGTGGGTGCCGAGGACGCCGGTGTCGATGATGTACGCCCGCACGCCAGCGCCGGTGCGGTCGTAGACGTACATGCCGTCGAGGGGTAGCGTCGGCTGGTCGATGCGGTCGAGGCCCCACGTCGCGCCGGACTGCGCGGCCATCGTGCCGACGACGCGGTCCTGCTCGATGCGCTCGACGGACGGGTCGCGGGCGAGCGCCGCGAGCTGCGCGGGCGAGAGGTCCGCCACGAAGCCGTCGATCGCGTGCGTGAAGAGCGCCCGGGGACGGGCGCCCGCGGCCTGCGCCACGGACGCGGGCGCGACGCCCGGGTCGACCGTGACGATGTAGCGGCCGGCGATGGGGGCGCCGATCTTCGCGCCGGCGGGCACCTCGGCGACGCCGTCGCCGTCGAGCACCGTGACGATCCGGTCCGGCTCGACGACCGCGACGCGCGGGTCGCGGCGCAGGCGCTGCACGTCGGCGGCGTCGAGCTCGGCGACGAAGCCCTCCACGCCCGCCCGGAACACCTCGTCGACCTCGTTGCCGCGGCGCTCCTCGCCCGCCGCCACGCGGGCGGCGTTCTGGTCGTCATCGAGGATCACGATCCAGTCGCCCTCGGCGCCCTGCGCGAGGGCAGGCGCGGCCCCGAGGGCCGCGAGGGCGAGGAGCAGGGTGATCGGGCGAGGATGGCGCATATCCGTGCGTACTTACTGTAGGAGACGCGCGAGGACCGTGGATCTAACGCCCACTTGATCCGCGCGGAACGTGCTCCGGATCACCCACATCATGCCGCAGATGGGCGCTTCCGACCCGCTCCAGCTCGCGATCGACAGCCTGCTGTCGCCGCCCGTCCTCGGCTTCGCCCTCGGCCTGCTCGCGGTGGCCATCGGCGGCGACGGCCAGCGCCGGGCGATCACCGTCGCCGTCCCCGCGACCGTCCTGGCCCAGCTGCAGGGCGCCGGCCGCAGTCGGCCTATTCGCCGAGCTGGTTGAGGATTGCTGCCGCGTTTTCGTCGCCGTTCTCAGCGGCCTTGAGAAACCACTCGCGCCCCGCCTCGAGATCACCCGACTCCGCAGCAAGAACCCCGAGATTGGCCATCGCTGTCGAGTCACCCAGTTCAGCGGCCTTGAGATACCACTCGCGTGCCGCCTCAAGATCACCCGACCCCTGAGCAAGGGCACCGAGACCGGCCATCGACCCCGAGTCACCCAGTTCAGCGGCCTTGAGATACCACTCGCGTGCCGCCTCAAGATCACCCGACTCCTCAGCAAGGGCACCGAGAATGATCATCGCATCGACGTCACCGTCTGCGGCCCGCCGCTCGAGAGCCTCCCAATCGTCGTCTTTGCCTGCGTCCACCCCGCGCTCCTACAGTCCGTCCGCAGGGTGAGCGTACGGAACATGGTGGACTCTGACTAGGGCTCGTTGAGACGCGTAATCGCGTCTTCGTCCCCGAGCTTGGCGGCCTTGAGCCACCACTCACGTGCCGTGTCGAGATCACCAGACTCCTCGGCGAGGCCACCGAGACTGACCATCGCCCTTGATTCTCCGAATTCGGCGGCTTTCAGATACCACTCGCGTGCCGTTCCTAGATCACCCGACTCCGCGGCGAGAAGGCCTAGCTCAACCACGGCTTGCACATCACCATCCACGACCTGCCTCTGAAGGTCGTCACGATCCAATTTTCGAGAATCATCCATTCAGCGGCTCCTTCATGATGTCCGGCACAAGGCGTACGGGACTACCCCACACGTCAGTCGTGTTGAGCGAAATTGGCCCCAGGAGAACTGGCCGATCTGCCCGGTCCCCCACTCAACCGATGCTCAACCAAGCCCGGATCACGTGAGCAACGCGATTGTCCGTTGTCTGAACCGGCCTATGGGAAGATCCGCGGGAAGGAAGCGGTCCATTCAAGGACCCCCCGGACCCCTCATGTCCATGAGCGCTGAACCGCAATCGCTCAGCAAGTGGGATCTTGAGAGCCGACGCGGGGATTCGAACCCCGGACCCCATCATTACGAGTGATGTGCTCTACCAACTGAGCTACGTCGGCGGGTCGGCGCGCAGTCTAGCCCGGGGCGGCGGGACCACGCATCAACGGAACCGCGTCGCCGCGACGACGAGCCCGCTGGCCGCGGTCAGGGCGGCGACGAGGCCGATCGCGGCGTCCGCGCCGACCGCGTCGGCGACGATCCCGGCGAGCAGTGCGCCGAGCGCGAAGCCGGCGTCGCGCCAGAAGCGGTAGACGCTGACGATGCGGGCCCGGTCGCGGGGCTCCGACGCGTCGGAGACGGCGGCGATCAGGGTCGGGTAGACGAGCGCGGTGCCGGCGCCGAGCAGGAGCGCGGCGGCGAGGGCCGGCCCGAAGGCGCCGCCGCCGGCCACGAGCAGGGCCAGCGCCCCCGCCTGCACGAGCATGCCGAGCACGATCAGCGGCTTGCGCCCAACGTGATCGGACGCCCAGCCCGTGGCCAGCTGGCCGGCGCCCCAGACCAGCGGGTAGGCGGCCGCCACGATCGCGATCCGGCCGAGCGGCGCCCCGGCGGCGGCGAGGTAGAGCGGCACGAGGCCCCAGGCGAGGGCGTCGTTGAGGTTGTTGACGAGGCCGGCCTGGCACGAGGCCCTCAGCTGCGGCTGACGGAGCGTGGCCTGCACGAGCGCGCCCCGCAGGCCGAGGGCGGGGCCGTCGCCGGCGCCGTGGGCGGCCTGCTCGAGCCGCACGTGCGCCCCGGTGTCGCGCACGAGGGCGAGCGACGCGACGAGGCCGACGGCGATGATCGCGACCGCCCCGACCCAGACCACCTCGCGCGGCGCGTAGGACGCGGCGAGCGCGCCGGTCAGGAGCGCGGTCAGGGCGACCCCGAGGTAGCCGGCCGCCTCGTTGAGGCCGAGGGCGAGGCCGCGGCGCGACGGCCCGACGAGGTCGATCTTCATGACCACGGTCAT
>VGBM01000039.1 GCA_016870485.1 Actinomycetota bacterium | reverse complement strand
TGCGCCCCCCGCACCATCTCCCCCGCGGCGATCCGCAGGCCCGTGCGCCCCCGCAGCTCGGCGTAGCCGCGCACGTCGGCGGTGGGCAGGGGCTCCTCGAGCCAGAACAGCCCGAGCTCCTCCAGGCCGCGCGCGCACAGCGCGGCCTCGGCCGCGTCCCACGGGCGCGTCGTGTCGCCGGGCATCCGCCAGCCCTGGTTGGCGTCGAGCATCAGCTCGACCTCCGGGCCGAGCGCGTCGCGCACCCGGACGGCCAGGGCCAGCGCCTCCCGCCATCCCGCGCCCTGCGGGATCCGCAGCTTGATCGCCCGAAAGCCCGCCAGCGCCATGTGCGCCGCGCGCTCGACGCGCTCGTCGGGGTCGACGGCCTCCGCCGTCGACGCGTAGGCGAGCAGCGCCTCGGAGCGCCCGCCGAGGAACCGCCAGAGCGGCTCGCCCGCGGCCCGCGCGGCGAGGTCGAAGCAGGCCAGCTCGACGGTCCACGGGCGGCCGCGGTGGAGGTCCACGCCGGCGCAGATCGCGTGCACGAGGTCGGTGCGGCGCGGATCGACCCCGACCAGCTTGCGGGCCAGGAGGTCCGCGTCGGGCAGATCGTCGCCCGCGCCGATCCCCACCGTGCCATCGTCGGCCGTGACCACCACGACGTCGGCGTCCTGCAGGGTGCGCGGCGTCGGGTCCCAGGCCATGCGGACCGGGTTGCCCCAGATCGTCCGGTAGCGCCGGACCTCGACGGAGGCGATCTTCACGGCGGCAGTGTACGGCGGGCGCTGCGAATCGGCGTTGCGCATCCGTTCAGGACGCGCCAGACTCCGACGGGGAACCGCGCTGCGCGGCGCCCGCCACCTGCCATGTTCGAGAACCGCATGCCCCGCTACGAGCCCCTCGGCGGGGACGACCTCGAGGCGCTCGACCGCGGCTGGGAGCGGCTCGTCTCCGAGGTCGGGATCCGCTTCGACCATCCGGAGGCGCGGCGGCTCTTGGCGGAGGCCGGGCAGGCGGTCGACGGCGACGTCGTGCGCCTCGACCCGGCGTTCCTGCGCGCGCAGCTCGCGCTCGCGCCGCGCGCGTTCACCCTCGCCGCCCGCAACCCGGAGCGCAGCCTCGAGATCGGCGGCGACGCGATGGTCTTCTGCGCCGCCCAGGGACCGCCCTTCGTGCGCCGCGGCGACGAGCGCCGCGACGGCACCTTCGAGGACTTCCGGCGGCTGGTGATGCTGGTGCAGGCCTCCGGCGTGCTGGACACCCCGGGGCGCAACGTGGTCGAGCCGAACGACCTCCCGCTCGACGTCCGCCATCTCCTGCGCACGCAGGCCATGATCCGCCTGACCGACCTGGTCTGGTCGGGCGAGCCCTCGTCGACGGTCGCCGCCGAGGACTGCATCCGCATGGCCGAGATCGTCTTCGGCGGACGCGAGGCGATCGAGCGCCAGCCGGTCATCTTCGCCAACTGCAACGTCAACTCGCCGCTGAACTTCGACGAGCGCATGCTCGAGGGCATCCTCGCCTACGCCGCGGCCGGGCAGGCCGTGATCATCACCCCGTTCCTGCTGATGGGCGCGATGGCGCCCGTCAGCGTCCCGGCGGCGCTCGTGCAGCAGACCGCCGAGGTCCTCGCGGGCGTCGCGCTCGTGCAGCTGATCCGTCCCGGCACGCCGTGCGTGATGGGGTCGTTCCTCTCGAGCACCGACATGAAGACGGGCTCCCCCGCCTTCGGCGGGCCCGAGTCCGCCTTCGGCCTCTACGCCTCCGGCCAGATCGCGCGCCGCCTCGGCATCCCCTGGCGCTCGGGCGGCGGCACCCTCACCGCGAGCCCCGCCGTCGACTTCCAGGCCGGCTACGAGGCCTTCAACACGCTCGCCTCCGCCTTCCTCGCCGGCGCCAACGTCTGCTGGCAGACCGCCGGCTGGCTCGAGGGCGGCCTCGTCACCTCCTTCGAGAAGTTCGCCGCCGACGTCGAGCTGCTCGACCTGCTCCAGCACCAGTTCACGCCGGTGCGCATCACCGACGAGACGATCGCCTTCGACGCGCACGCCGAGGTCGGACACGCCGGCCACTTCTTCGGCGCCGCGCACACCCTCGAGCGCTTCCGCGACTGCTTCTGGCGGCCGAGCGTGGGCACGACGGACAACTTCGACCGCTGGACCCGGGCCGGGCGGCCCGACCACGCCACGCGCGCATCGGCCCGCGTCGACGAGCTGCTCGAGGCCTACGAGCGGCCGCCCCTCGACGACGCCGTCGAGGCCGAGCTGATCGAGTTCGTCGAGCGGCGCGCCCGGGAACTCGGCGACCCGGTCGAGGCCGGGCTGCTCGACTAGTCGGCGTCCGAGCCCTGGAGGCGCCGCAGCTCGTCGATCGGGATGTGGCAGCGCATCATGTGCCCGGTCTCGACCTCGACGAGCGGCGGCTCGGACGCCTCGCAGGTGCCCTCGATGGCGCGCGGGCAGCGCGTGTGGAAGACGCAGCCCGACGGCACGTCGATCGCGGACGGCACCTCGCCCTCGAGGCGGATGCGCGCGGGCGGGTCGCCGTCGACGCTCGGCACGGCGGAGAGCAGCGCCTCGGTGTACGGGTGGTGCGGCCCCGCGAACACGGTGGCGGCGTCGCCCACCTCCATCAGCCGGCCGAGGTACAGCACGGCGATCCGGTCCGACAGGTAGCGCACGACGCCGAGGTCGTGCGAGATCACGATGTAGGAGGCCTGCTCGTCGCGCTGGAGGTCGGCGAGGAGGTTGAGGATCGCGGCCTGCACGGACACGTCGAGGGCGCTCGTCGGCTCGTCGCAGACGACGATGCGCGGGTCGCCCGCGAAGGCGTTGCCGATCGCGACGCGCTGCTTGAGGCCGCCCGAGAGCTGGCGCGGCTTGAGGTCGAGGTGCCGCGGCGACAGCACGACCTCGTCGCGGATCTTCTCGAGCCGGTCCTCGGCCGCCTGGCCCGTCAGGCCGGCGAGCTTCGAGAGGGCGCGCGACAGGATCGAGCGCACGGTCTTCGAGCGGTTCAGCGCCGAGTCGGGGTTCTGGAAGATGATCTGGATCGCGCGCCGGGCGTCGGCGGGGCGCTGCGTGGTCAGCCCGGCGAGCGTCTCCCTGTCGAGGCGGATCACGCCACCCTGGTCGGCGGCGTGGATGCCGAGGATCGCCTTCGCGAGCGTCGTCTTGCCGGAGCCCGACTCGCCCACGAGCCCGAGCGTCTCGCCGGCCCGCAGCTCGAGGTCGACGCCGACCAGGGCGCGCACCTCGTGCCCGCCCTGCCGGAAGGTCTTCGAGACGTCCTCGAGCTGGAGCACCACGTCGCCCGGCGCGACCTCGCCGACGGCCGCCGTGACCGGAGCCGCCACGAGCTCGCCGACGCGGTCGAGGTGATGGCAGAACACGGTGCGGTCGGGACGCGGGTGCGCGGCGGTCGGCAGCACCGTCCGGCACTCCGCGGTGGCCAGGGTGCAGCGGTCCTCGAAGACGCAGGCGGGCAGCGGCGTGCCGATCAGGGGCAGGGAGCCCGGGATCGTGTCGAGGCGGCGCTCGCTCTTGGCGGCGCCGCGGCGCGGCAGGCAGCGCAGGAGGCCGACGGTGTACGGGTGCTGCGGGTCGTCGAACACCTCGCCGGCGATGCCCTCCTCCACGATGCGGCCCGCGTACATGACGCCGACGCGGTCGCAGGTGCGGCGCACGACGCCGAGGTTGTGGGCGATCAGGAGGATCGCCGCCCCCGTCTCGTCGCGGAGGGTGGCGACGAGGTCGAGCACCTCGGCCTCCACCGTCGCGTCGAGGCCCGTGGTGGGCTCGTCGAGGATCAGGAGCTGCGGGTCGCAGGCCAGCGCCATCGCGATCACGGCGCGCTGCTGCATGCCGCCGGAGAGCTGGTAGGGATAGCGCTCCATCACGCGCTCGGCGTCGGCGATGCGCACGCGGCGCAGCGCCTCGACGGCGCGCTCGCGGGCCTCGTCCTTCGAGGCGCCGAGGACGGCGAACGCCTCCGCGACCTGCCGGCCCACCTTGATCGTGGGGTTGAGCGACTGCCCCGGGTCCTGGTAGACCATCGAGATGCGGCTGGCGCGCAGCTCGCGCAGCGCCTCGTCGCCCATCGCCGTGACGTCGTCGCCGCCGATCAGCGTGCGCCCGCCCGTGATGTGGCCGTTGCCCGGCAGGTAGCGGACCGCGGCGAAGGCCGTCGTCGACTTGCCGCAGCCCGACTCGCCGACGAGGCCGTAGGCCTCGCCCGGCTGGATCTCGAACGAGACGCCGCGCAGGACGGGCCGCAGCACGCCGCGGACGTCGTAGGCGACCTCGAGGTCCTCGACCTTGAGCGCGGCCGTGCGCTGCTCGGTGGCGCTCATCGCTCGTTGACCTCCTGCAGGGCGTCGGCGACCAGGTTGACGGCGATCACGAGGCTGGCGATGGCCAGCGCCGGGAACACCGTCACCCACCAGTAGCCGCCGATGATCAGCGCGTACTCCTCGGACACCATCAGGCCCCAGTCGGGGGTCGGCGGCTGAATGCCGACGCCGAGGAAGGAGAGGAAGGCGATCGTGAAGACCGCGTAGCCGATGCGGACCGTGAACTCGACGACGATCGGGCCGGTGATGTTCGGGAGGATCTCCCGGAACATGATGTAGAGCCCGTTCTCGCCGCGCAGCTTGGCGGCCTGCACGTAGTCGTTCTCGCGCTCGGCGAGGACCGCGGCGCGCACGGTGCGGGCCACGATCGGCGTGAAGAAGATGCCGACGGTGAGGACCACCGTCGTGGTCGACGAGCCGAGCGCCGCCAGCGTGAGCAGCGCGACGAGCGGCACGGGCAGGGCCAGGAAGGCCTCGATGATGCGCCCGAGCCCGTCGTCGAGCCAGCCGCGGTAGTAGCCCATCAGCAGGCCGATCAGCGTGCCGAGGCCGACGCCGATGGTCGCGCAGATCGGGGCGGCGATGAGGACGTCGCGGGCGCCGATGATCACGCGGGAGAGGACGTCGCGGCCGAGCTGGTCGGTGCCGAGGATGTGCGTGCCACCGGGCGGCAGGTGGCCGTCGAAGTCGGTCGCGAACGGGCTGTAGGGGGCGATCACGTCGCCGAAGACCGCGCAGATGATCCAGAAGATCAGGATCGCGCCGCCGATGATCGCCGACGGGTTGCGCACCAGCAGGCGCAGCCTCTCGCGGCGCGCGGAGCGCCGGTCCGCGGCGGCGCCGGCGTCCTTGAGGGGCTCGGGCTCGAGCACGGTCGGGTCGACGGCGCTCATCCGTCCTCCCCGAGGCGCACGCGCGGGTTGAGGATCGAGATCAGGATGTCGGCCAGGAGCGTCGCGATCATGTAGACGATGCCGATCACGAGCACGCCCGCGCTCAGCAGCGGCAGGTCCTTGTCGCGGGCGGCGGTCACGAGCAGGCGGCCGAGGCCGTTGTAGTTGAAGATCAGCTCGACGGCGAGGAGGCCGCCGAACAGGTAGCCGGTCTGCGTGGCGACGACGGAGATCGTCGGCAGGAGCGCGTTGCGCAGGACGTGGCGGCGGATCACGACGCCGCGCTTGAGGCCCTTCATCACCGCGGTGCGCGTGTAGTCGGCCTCGAGCGCGGCGATCACGCCGGCCCGCGCCATGCGCGCGATGTACCCGAAGTAGACGATCACGAGCGCCATGATCGGCATGGCGAGGTAGTAGAGCTGGGTGAGCGGGTCCGCCCCGTCCGGCGGGCGCGCGAGCACCGGGAAGATGCTCAGCGACACGCCGAGCGTGACGATGATGAACGTGGCCGTGACGAACTCGGGCAAGGACGAACCGGCGAGGCTGACCGTCACGATCACGCGGTCGAAGATCGACCCGCGTTTGAGGGCGGCGTAGACGCCGGCGATCACCGCCAGCGGGATCGTCACGAGCAGCGCGAGCAGCGCGAGCTTCGCAGAGGCCCAGAAGGACTCCCCGATCAGGTTGGCCACCGACTCGCGTGAGGCGTACGACTCGCCGAGGTCGCCCCGCGCGTAATCCGCCATGCGGTTCAGGTACTGGGTGTACAGCGGCTGGTCGGTGCCGAGCCGCTGGTTGAGCTCGTCGACCGACTCCTGCGGCGCGAACGGGCCGAGGATCTGGCGACCGACGTCGCCCGGGATCACGTTCGACAGCGCGAACACGATCACGGTCAGGAGCAGCAGGGTGACGAGGCCGAGGGCGATGCGGCGGATCAGGAAGCGGAGCATCGGGTCGGGTCGTCGCGGGTGGGCCGGCGGCAGTCGGGTGCGCCCATGCGTGCGGCGCGCTCTGCGTCGGTGCCCGTCCCTCTCCTCTTCGTCTCGCCGGTGGCCCGGACGGCCACGCAGGCGGAGTTATCCCATATCCGCTTACGGGCGGCAACCCGGCCGCCCAGATGGCGGAACGGCGCGCCCACGAAAAAGGGGCGGCGGGCCGAAGCCCGCCGCCCCCGGTCGTGCGGTTCCCTCGTCGGGGCTAGACCTGGCTGGCCGCCTCGAGGAAGGTGAAGCCCATGGCCGTGTTCGCCACGCCCTGGTACTTGTTGGAGTAGCAGGCCAGGGCGTTGATCGTGTAGGCGATCGCCACCGGGACCTCGTCGTTCAGGTTGGCCTCGATCTTGGCCGCGGCGGCCGTCTGGCCCTCCACGTCCGCGGCCGACTGGAACTCGCCGAACGCCCCCATGAACGCGTCGTTCGCGTACTGCGAGGAGTTCCACACGCCGCCCGTGGCGAGCGCCGCGTTGAGGTACACGCTCGGGGTGCCGCGGTGGCCGTAGTCGACGATGCCGAACTCCGACGCGCCCGAGCACGGCGGATCGGCCGGCTCGGCCGGGCACCAGTACTTGCCGTAGTAGGTGCCATAGTCGGCGCCGACCAGGTTCAGCGTGATGCCGGCCTCGGCGCAGCCCTCCTGGACCAGCTGGGCGAGGCCCGGCATCTCCTGGCCCTCGATGAAGTTGAACTCCGCGGTCAGACCCTCGGCGCCCGCCTCGGCGAGCAGGGCCTTGGCGGCCTCGATGTCCTTGGTGCGCTGCGCCACCGTGCCCGAGTGGTACGGGTAGAGGTCGAAGATGACCTGGTCGTTCGCGACCGTACCGCGCCCGCCGAGGAGCTTCTCGACCATCTTCTCGCGGTCCAACGTCAGCGCGACGGCCTGGCGGACGCGCTTGTCGGCGAACTGGCCCTTGTCGACGCGGAACCAGATCTGGCGGTGCGTCGCCGACTTGAGCTCGACGATGTTGAGGTTCGAGTCGTTGAACAGCACCTCGCCGATGTCGTACGGGAACGCCGGGATGCCGTCGATCTCGCCCGCCGCCATCGCCGCGATCTGCGCCTGCGGATCCTCGATGAAGGTGAACTCGATCGTGTCGAGCGGCGTCATGCCGCCCCACCACGTCTCGTTGCGCGTGTAGGTCGCGTTCTTCTTGACGTCCAGCGTCTCGAGGACCCACGGGCCCGTGCCGACCACGCCCGGCTCGAGGTTGGACTCGACGGTCCAGCCATCCGGCGTGATCAGGGACTGCGTGTTGTCCGACGAGACGAGGTACGGGAAGAGGCCGTTCGGGGCGGCCAGCGTGAAGACGACGGTGGCGTCGTCCGGCGCCGAGGTGCCGCCCTTCTCGAGCACGCCCGACAGGGCGGAGTTGCCGGCCTCGACGAGGTTCTCCATCACGGCCACGACGTGGGCCGAGGTGAACGGCGTGCCGTCGGAGAACGTGACGCCCTCGCGCAGCTTGAACGTCCACTCGCTCGCGTCCGCGTTGGCCGACCACTCGGTCGCCAGCATCGGCTGCAGGGAGAGGTCGGACGCCGAGCGCACCAGGTACTCGAACACCTGCGCGCAGACGTTGTA
>VGBM01000038.1 GCA_016870485.1 Actinomycetota bacterium | reverse complement strand
TCGCGGGTGCGCCGCGAGCGCGGGGCGACGCACCAGACCCGCACCACGGTCCGCGACGAGCGGCTCGACCCGCTCTTCGCCGCGGTGGTGGAGACCGCCGAGGAGGCGGTGGTCAACGCGCTCTGGGCCGCCCCCGACGTGACCGGCCGGATGGGCCGCACCGCGCCGGGCCTGCCGCACGCGCCCGTGCTCGAGCTCCTGCGCGCCGCTGGGCGGCTGTCGACGGTGACGCCCTCGGACTAGGCTGCCTGCGTGGGACTCCTGATCGACCCCGACGACTGCGTGCTCGTGGTGATCGACGTGCAGGCCGACTTCCTCGCCCGCGTCGACGACGGGATCAAGGAGGGCCTGCTCGAGCGGATCGCCTTCCTCGCGCTGGGCGCGCGCTTCTGCGGCATCCCGGTCGTGGCGTCCGTCGAGTCGCCCGAGGACTGGGGCGGCCTGCACCCGGACCTCGTCGACGCCGTCGGCGACGCGCCGGTCCTGCGCAAGGCCGTCTTCGGCCTCGCCGACGACCCGCTCGTCGGTCCGGCCGTGCGCGCCACGGGCCGGGGCACCGCGGTCCTGACCGGGCTCGAGACCGACGTCTGCGTCGCGCAGTCCGCGCTCGGGCTGATGGACGAGGGCCTGCGCGTCGTGGTCGTGGAGGACGCGGTCGGCTCGCCCGGGTCGGCCCACGCCGCCGGCCTCGACCGGATGCGCCGCTCCGGGGTCGTCCCGGTCGTCACCAAGCAGCTCCACTACGAGTGGATGCGCACCGTCGAGCGCTCGCGGGCCTTCCGCGCCGCGCACCCGGATCTCGTGCAGCCGCCCGGCGTCCTGCTCTGACGGCCCGCCCGGCGCCAGCGACTATCCTCGGGTCGATGACGGGACTCCGCCAGACGGCCGCGTGGTCGGCGCTCGAGGCGCACCACGCCGCGCTCGCGCCGCGGCACCTGCGCGAGCTGTTCGCCGAGGATCCAACGCGCGGCGAGACCCTCGTCGCGGAGGGTGCGGGCCTCTACCTCGACTACTCGAAGCACCGCATCACGCAGGAGACCGTCGACCTCCTCGTCGCCCTCGCCGTGGAGCGCGGCCTCGCAGAGCGCATCGAGGCGATGTTCACGGGGGCGCACATCAACGTCTCCGAGGACCGCGCGGTCCTCCACACCGCGCTCCGGCTGCCGCGCGACGCCGAGCTCGTCGTCGACGGCCAGGACGTCGTCTCGGACGTGCACGCGGTGCTCGACCGGATGGCCGCCTTCGCCGAGCAGGTCCGCTCGGGCGCCTGGACGGGCCACACGGGCCAGCCGATCCGCGCCGTCGTCAACATCGGCATCGGCGGCTCCGACCTCGGGCCCGTGATGGCCTACGAGGCGCTGCGCCACTACGCGACGCGCGACATCGCGTTCCGCTTCGTCTCGAACGTCGACGCGACGGACTTCGCGGAGGCCGTCTCCGACCTCGACCCCGAGACCACGCTGTTCATCGTGGCCTCGAAGACGTTCGGCACGCTCGAGACGATGACGAACGCGCAGACGGCGCGGCAGTGGGCGCTCGCCGCCCTCGGCGACGAGGCCGCGATCGCCCGCCACTTCGTCGCCGTCTCCACGAATGCGGAACGCGTTGCGGCGTTCGGCATCGACACCGCCAACATGTTCGGGTTCTGGGACTGGGTCGGCGGCCGCTACTCGCTGGACTCGGCGATCGGCCTGTCCACGATGATCGCGATCGGGTCCGACCGCTTCCGGGAGCTCCTGGCGGGGTTCCACGCAATGGACGAGCACTTCCGCACGACGCCCTTCGCCCGCAACCTGCCCGTCCTGATGGGCCTCCTCGCGGTCTGGTACCGCTGCTTCTTCGACGTCCAGACGATCGGCGTGATGCCGTACGAGCAGTACCTGAAGCGCTTCCCCGCCTATCTGCAGCAGCTCACGATGGAGTCGAACGGCAAGCACGTGACCCTGGCGGGCGAGCGCGTCGACTACGCGACGGGCCCCGTCTACTGGGGCGAGCCGGGCACGAACGGCCAGCACTCCTTCTACCAGCTGATCCACCAGGGGACGGTGCTGATCCCGCTCGACCTGATCGGCTTCGCGCAGCCCCTGAACCCGCTCGGCGAGCACCACGACATCCTGATGAGCAACGTCTTCGCCCAGTCGGAGGCCCTCGCCTTCGGCAAGACGGAGGCCGAGGTGCGCGCCGAGGCCACCCCCGAGGCGGTCGTCCCGAACCGCGTGATGGAGGGCAACCGCCCGACCAGCACGATCCTCGCGGAGCGGCTCACCCCGTACGCGCTGGGGACGCTCGTCGCGCTCTACGAGCACAGCGTCTTCACGCAGGGCGCGATCTGGGACATCGACTCCTTCGACCAGTGGGGCGTCGAGCTCGGCAAGGCCCTCGCGGTGCAAATCATCCCGGAGCTCACAGGCGCGGGCGACCTCGACCTGCAGCACGATTCCTCGACCAACACGCTGATCCGGCGCTACCGCGCCCTGAGGCGCGGCTAGAAGCGGAGGCCCCGATGGCGACCGAAACCCCCATGCAGCTCGGCATGATCGGCCTCGGCCGGATGGGCGCGAACATCGTGCGCCGGCTGATGCGCGACGGCCACTCCTGCGCCGTCTACGACGTCTCGGCGGACGCCGTCGGCGCCCTCGCGGGCGAGGGCGCGGTCGGGGCCGAGTCCCGTGCCGACCTCGTCGCCAAGCTCGAGCGGCCGCGCAACGTCTGGATCATGATCCCGGCCGGTCTCGTGCAGGAGCAGGTCGACGCGCTCCTGCCCCTGCTCGACGAGGGCGACGCGATCATCGACGGCGGCAACTCGTACTACCGCGACGACATCCACCACGCGCGCGAGTGCGCCGCCAAGGGCGTGCACTTCATCGACTGCGGCACGTCCGGGGGCGTCTGGGGCCTCGAGCGCGGCTATTGCCTGATGATCGGCGGCGACGACGAGCCGGTCGGCCGGCTCGACCCGATCTGGCGCAGCCTCGCCCCGGGCGAGGGCAGCGCCGAGCCGACGCCGGGCCGCACGCGGGCCGGCACCGCGCAGCAGGGCTACCTGCACTGCGGGCCGAGCGGTGCGGGCCACTTCGTGAAGATGGTCCACAACGGCATCGAGTACGGGATGATGGCCGCCATCGCCGAGGGCCTCTCGATCATCCACCACGCCGACGTCGGCCTGCACCAGCAGGAGTTCGACGCGGAGACGACGCCGCTGCGCGACCCCGAGTACTACCAGTACGAGATCGACGTGGCCGAGGTCGCCGAGGTCTGGCGGCGCGGCAGCGTCGTCGGCTCGTGGCTGGTCGACCTGACCGCGAGCGCGCTCGCCAAGGACCCGGAGCTCGCCGCCTTCGGCGGACGCGTGTCGGACTCGGGCGAGGGCCGCTGGACGGCGATCGCGGCGATCGAGGAGGGCGTCCCCGCCCCCGTCATCACCGCGTCCCTGATGGAGCGCTTCGAGTCGCGCGGCCTCGGGCAGTTCACGGGCCAGCTCCTGTCCGCCATGCGCAGCGAGTTCGGCGGCCACGCCGAGAAGCAGGGCTGATGCACCACGAGCTGGTTCTGCTCGACGACGCGGCGGCGGCGGCGCACGCCGCAGCCGAGCGGGTCGCCGCGGCGGCACGGGACGCGGTGGCGGCCCGCGGCGCGTTCTCCCTCGCGGTCTCCGGCGGCCGCTCGCCGTGGGCGATGTTCGCCGACCTCGCCGACCTCGACGTGCCGTGGGAGTCGGTCGAGATCTACCAGGTCGACGAGCGCGTCGCCCCCGACGGCGACGAGCGCCGCAACCTCGTGCACCTGCTCGACAGCCTCGGCCCGCAGGTGCCCGTCCAGGTCCACCCGATGCCCGTGGCCGACGACGACCTCGCGGCGGCGGCCCGCCGCTACGCGGGCGAGCTGCCCGTGATGCTCGACGTGATCCACCTCGGCCTCGGCCCCGACGGCCACACCGCCTCGCTCGTCCCGGACGACGCCGTCCTCGGCGTCGACGACCGGCTCGTGGCCGTGACCGGGGGCGAGTACCAGGGCACGCTGCGGATGACCCTCACCTACCCGGCGCTGGCCCGCACCCGGCTCCTGCTCTGGCTCGTCACGGGCGAGGACAAGCGCGAGCCGCTGCGGCGGATGCTCGCGGGCGACCACGGCATCCCCGCGGGCCGCGTTGAGGCGCCCGCGTCGCTCGTGCTCGCGGACCGCGCCGCAGCGGGCTGACGCGGCCGCGCGGTAGGGTGTGTCCGATGGACGCCGAGACCGAGAAGCGGGTCGCCGCGGAGGCCGCGGCGCTGCTCGTCGAGGACGGGATGCGGGTCGGGCTCGGCACGGGCTCGACCGTCGCGCACCTCCTACCCGCCCTGGCCGCGCGCGGCCTCGGGATCCGCTGCGTCGCCACGTCCGTGCAGACGGAGGAGGCGGCGCGTGCGCTCGGCCTCGAGGTCGACGACGCCGCGACGGTCGACCGGCTCGACATCGCGATCGACGGCGCCGACCAGATCGCCCCCGACTGGTGGCTCGTGAAGGGCGGCGGTGCCGCCCACACGCGCGAGAAGGTGGTCGCGGCCACCACCGACCGCTTCGTCGTGATCGCCGACTCGTCGAAGGTCGTCGAGCGCCTGCGGGCGCCCGTCCCGCTCGAGCTGATGGAGTACGGACTGTCCAGCACGCTGCGGCGCCTCCATGACGTCGAGCTGCGCGACGTGCCGCGCAGCCCCGACGGCGGCGTGATCGCCGACTACACGGGTGCGATCGGCGGCCCCGAGGCCCTCGACGCGTGGCTCGGCTCGGTGCCGGGCGTCGTCGCGCACGGGCTGTTCGCGCCGTCGATGGTGTCCGAGGTGATCATCGGCCGCGACGAGTCGGCCGAGCGCCTCGCGCGCCTGATCTGAGCCGGACTCAGCGGCCGAGCCGCGGGCCGTGCGCGTCGTGGTCGAGCTCGAACGCGCCGGAGCGCGCATCGGGCTCGACGTCGAGGTCGGCCACGACGGCCGCGATCGTGGCGTAGAGGCCCACGACGAGGTGCAGCTCGACGAGCTGGCGCAGCCCGATCGCGTCCCGCAGCGCCGCGAAGGCCGCGTCGTCGGTGCGGCGCCGCTCGAGGAAGCTGGGCACCGCGTCGAGGAGCAGGCGGTCGGCGGCGGCGAAGCCGCCCGCAGCGAGGTCGCCCGCGTCGATCGCCGCGATCTCGTCCTCGCCGATCCCGACCATCCGGGCCACCTCGACGTGGTGCATCCACTCGTAGTCCGAGCCGACGAGGCGGGCGGTGCGCAGGATCGCCAGCTCACGCCGGCGGGGGGTCAGGTCGGCGTCGTTCCAGAGGCTCGCGGTCAGGGCCATCAGCGGCGCGAACGCGGCATCGGCGTGCGCGAGCGCCTGGAAGACGTTGTTGCCGGGCAGCCCCGCGAGCGCGGCGCGCGTCGCCGGCGAGAGGGCGTCCGGGTCCGGGTGGGGTGCGCGCGCCATCGGCACGGTCATCCTCGCAGACGCTGGCGGCATGGAACCCACCGAGACCACTAATCCTTACGTTCCTGATACCGAAAGGAGCAGGATGCCGGAGCCGGTCGACCCGCCGAAGCGCACCCGCGGCTACGGCGGCGCCGTGCTCGCACGGATGACCAGCAAGGGCCAACTGACCGTGCCGAAGGCCGTTCGCGAGTTCATGGACCTGCAGGCCGGAGATGCGGTGATCATCTCGATGCTCGGCGAGAAGGTCACCATCGAGCGCTGCCCGCGCCCCGGCGAGACGGAGGTGCCCGAGGTGCCCGAGCACATCCGGCGCATGACCGACGAGGAGCGCAAGCGGCTCGTCGACGAGGAGCGCCGACGCCGCTGGGAGGCGAAGGTGCGCCGCGAGTCACCGGACTGGCGGCCCGAGGACGAGGAGCCCGCGTGAGCGCCTACCTGGACACGAACGTCCTGATCCGCCACATCACGCGCGACGACCCCGCCCTGGCCGGCCGCGCCACCCGGCTCCTCGACCGCGGAACGGCGCTGATCCTGACCCCGGACGTCTTCCTCGAGACCGCATTCGTGCTGCGCACGGTCTACGGCTACCCGCGTGAGCTGGTCGCCCGGACCCTCAAGGAGGTCCTCGCCATGCCGGCGATCGCGACCGACTCCGAGCTCCTCGCGACCGCACTGCAGCTGCACGTCCAGCGCGGCTGCGGCCTTCCCGACGCGGTCATCGCCGCCCACGCGCTGGTCGACGGCCCGCCCGTGGTGGCCTCGTTCGACCGGGACCTCGACCGCGTGCCCGGCCTCGAGCGCCTCGCCCCGTAGGCCCGTCCGCCATGATGCCCCGGTCCGACGGAGGGGGACGGCGATGGCCGAGCAGATGATCCGCATCACGAGCGGGGACGTGGAGTTCCTCGCCCGCATGGAGCCGGAGAAGGCGCCGAAGACGTGCGCCGCGTTCCTGGAACTCCTGCCCTACGAGCAGCAGCTGATCCACGTGCGCTGGAGCGGCGAGTCCTGCTGGATCTCGCTCGGCGACTTCGACCTCGGCGTGCCCTTCGAGGACGCCACCAGCCACCCCGCCCCCGGCGAGATCCTCTGGTACCCCGGCGGCATCTCCGAGTGCGAGCTCCTGTTCCCGTACGGGCCGTGCTGCTTCGCCTCGAAGGCCGGGCCGCTGGCGGGCAACCACTTCCTCACGATCGTCGAGGGCAGGGAGAGGCTGCACGCGTTCGGGGCCAGCACCCTGCAGGTCGGCGCGCTGCCGATCCGCTTCGAGCTCGCCTAGGCGGGCAGGCGCCCGGCCAGCCGGATCGCGAACAGCCGCGGCCAGAACTTGCCCGTCACGGCCATGTGGCCCGTGACGGGGTCGCGGGCGATGCCGTTGAGGACCTCGCCCCGCCCGTCGAGCCGGGACCGCAGGCGCGCCATGTCGAGCCAGGCCCGCACCCGTCCCGTCGCGGGGTCGATCAGGGCGATGCGGTCGGACTGGTAGACGTTGGCCCAGACGACGCCGTCGCGGTACTCGAGCTCGTTGAGCCGCGGCACGGCGATCCTGCCGTCGCGCACCGCCACGGACCGGCGCACCGCGAAGGTGACCGGGTCGAGGAAGCGCAGGACATCCGAGCCGTCGGAGGCGATCAGGGCGTCGCCGTCCGTCGTCAGGCCCCAGCCCTCCCACGCGTAGGCCCGCGCGCCCGCGGCGGCGAGCGTGCCCGGCGCCCACAGCAGCACCCGGCCCTCGAGCCAGGTCAACTGGATCGCCCGGCCGCCGTGGACCGTCAGCCCCTCGCCGTGATACCGGTCCGGGAGCGCCACCCGCTTCAGCACCCGTCCGGTCTCCGGGTCGACGCGGCGGACGCTCGACTCGCCGTAGAGTCCCGTGCTCTCGAGCAGGACGCCGCCGTGGGCGACGAGGCCTTGCGTGTAGGCGCGGGGGTCGTGCGGGCGCTCGTCGATCAGGCGCCACGACACGGTCGGGGCGGCCGCCGCCGGCGCGGCCAGCACGAGGAGGGCCGCGGCGGACAGGAGGGCGAGGCGGAGGACCCGGCCGGACACGCGCCCACCGTACCAGCGGCGCGGCTCGCTCAGCGCACGGGCAGGGCGCCCGGCGCGACGCGCTCCGCGACCACCTCGATCAGCGTCGGCCGGTCGCCGGCGAAGGCCTCGGCGGCGAGCGCGGGGAGGTCGTCCAGGGATCCGGCGCGGACGGCGCGGCAGCCGAAGCCCTCGGCGATCGCCAGGTAGTCGTGCGCCGTCGTGTCGACGCCGACGGGCAGCACGTCGGCCCGCTCCATCGAGTCGAGGATCTCGCCGTAGCCGTGGTTCTGCCAGAGCACGATCGCGAGCGGCAGGCCGAGATCGACGGCGGTCGCGAGCTCCTGCACCGTGAACAGGAAGCCGCCGTCGCCGGCCAGCGCCATCACCGGGCGCTCGGGCGCGCCGAGCTTCGCGCCGATCGCCATCGGCAGGGCCGGCCCGAGCGTGCCGAAGCCCCCGTAGGGCAGGTACGAGTTGGGCCGCGTGGAGCGCCACAGGTGCGCCGCCGCGTACGCCGGCTGCGTCGAGTCGACGGCGAGGACGCCGTCCTCGGGCAGCGCCGCCGCGAGCGCCGCCACCACCTCCCGGAACTCCGCCATGCCCTCCCA
>VGBM01000037.1 GCA_016870485.1 Actinomycetota bacterium | reverse complement strand
GGGGCGCGCGAGGTCGCCACGGGCCATGCGCCCCAGGGCGCGGCGGGCGAGCCGCAGCTCGCGGGCGCCGACGAGGCCGCCCCACAGCGCCCAGCCGGCGCTGGCCACAACGACGCTCGCCCCCGCGAGGACGAGGCCGTGCTCGACAGGCCCGACGACGGCCTGCGCCGGCGCCCCGGCCGCGGCCGCTGCACGCAGCGGACCGACCACGAGGGCGCCGATCGCCACGGCCAGGGTGGCGGCGACCGCCAGCGCACCGACCACGGCCCGCAGCCACGGGCGGCTCACTGCGGCACCGCCGTCAGCGAGTAGCCCACGCTCCAGTTGTTGACGACCCAGGCCTCGTCCGAGGCCGCCGTCAGCCGGCGGCGCAGGCGCGAGGCGTGCGAGTCGAGCGTCCGGGTGCCGCGGTTGCGGTAGCCCCAGATGCGCTCCATCAGGTCCTCCTTCATGTGCACCTTGCGCGGCTCGCGCGCGAGCACCGCGAGGAGCTCGTACTCCTTGGCGGGCAGCCGCAGGACCGCGCCGTGCATCGTCGCCGTCCGCGCCGCGAGGTCGATCCGCAGGGGGCCGACGACGAGCACGCCGGCGAGGCCGCCGGTCAGGCGCGTGTGCAGCGCCCCGAGCCGCAGCAGCAGCTCCGGGTAGCTGAACGGCTTGACGATGTAGTCGTCGACGCCGCGCTCGAAGGCCCGGATCCGGTCCTGCTCGGAGGCGCGTGCGCTGAGCGCGATCACCCCGATGTCGACGGGCCCAGCCTCGCCGGCGCGGATCCCGCGCACGAGCTCGAGACCCGAGCCGTCCGGCAGGCCGATGTCGACCAGCGCGATGTCGACGCGCGAGCGGCGCAGCCGCGCCGCCGCCTCGTGCCGGCAGTCGGCCAGGGAGACGGCGTGGCCGTCCTCGCGCAGGTTGTCGGCGAGGAACTCCGAGATGATCTCGTCGTCCTCGACCACGAGCAGGCTCGCGCCCATGTCACACGCTCCTTCGGAAGGGATTTGGCGCCGTCGGCGGGGGCGCTGCGCCCCCGGGCGGCGGGGTCCGCGGGGCGGACCGCGGCGGCACGCTAGGCACGTCCCGGCCGGTCGCGCAAGGCCGCGGTGCGGGTTCGTGCGCCGGCTCGCCGGATCTGCCGACGGGCCGTGGAGATCCGGCCCGGAACGGTCCCCCGGCCGGCCGCAGGGCGAGCCGGGAGCCGGGTACGAGGCCCAGCGCGCAGGCGCGCCCGGCGGACAGCTCGAGCTGCAGGCGCGCGCCGCGGCGGGCGGCCAGGCGCCACGGCGGCACGGCCTCGGCGACCCCGACGACGACGAGGCGCCGGTCGAGGAACACGACGTCGATCGGGAAGCGCATCCCGCAGGTGTGGACGCAGCCCAGCGGGTCCGCGAGCAGGAGGCCCTCCCCCGGCCCGAGGCCGCGCCGGCCGATCAGGCCCCGCGCGGCGCGCAGGCCGAGGCCGCGCGCGAGCTCCACGCGGGCGACGAGCGGGCGGCCGCTGACGGCGTCGACGATCCGGTGCATGCCGCCACGATCGCCGGGGCCGCGGGTCCGCCGGCGCGCGGGGGCGTGCCGGATCGGCGCGGGTCGCGCGCGCCCGCCCACGGGGTCCGCACCGACCCGGACCGGCTTCGGGCGCTCCGCTACGCTCCGCATGTGATCGACGAGGACTTCCGCTCCGGCGACGACATCGCCCTCGCGTTCCTCGGCCGGAGCTACTCCTTCAGCCGACCCGACTTCGAGCAGCGCGTGCTGCGCGCCGCCGTCGATCTCGGGCTCGCCGCAGGGCGCCTATCGCGCGCCACCCGCGCCGACCTCGTCGAGGCCGCGATCGTGGGGCGCCTCGAGGCGCCGCGCTCCGCGGCGGGCGAGCGGCTCGCCGAACTCCAGGCCGCGGGCCCCGAGGACCCCGTCTACTGGCTGCGCAAGCTCGTCTTCCGGTCGGCGTGGATCGACCACCGCATCAAGCACGGACTCGTCGACGTCGCCTACGACGACGCCGCGGCCGCATTTAGGATCGAGCCGGGCCGCTACCCGCTGCCCGGCTACGGCCACCCGTCGTTCGCGGCGGTCACCCACGGCGGGGAGCGGGGATGAGCGAGCCCGGGACGCCCGACGCCGGGAGCGAGATCGACGAGGTCAAGGAGATCGCCGCCGACCTGCGCGCGGTGCTGCCCACGCGCATCGAGGCGGCCGTCCAGCGCGCGCTCGAGGCGCACGAGGGCGGCGCCGTCGACGCCCGCGTCGCCGAGCTCCACGCCCTCGCGCTCGACACCGCGCAGCGCACCCGCGCCCTCGCCGCCGACGTGCGCGCCGACCGCGTCTCCCGCGTCGAGGACCTCGAGGTCGTCGTCGACCTGCTCGCCGAGGGGCTGGGCGCCGTGCGCGGCGACGTCGCGCGGCTCGAGACCCGCAGCCAGCGGCTGGAGAAGGAGCTCGAGCGCGTGACGTGGGCGCTCGACCGCGTCGGCACGCAGCTCGAACGGCTCGCCGACGAGCGCGCCGACCCGTCCGCGTAGGGCCGGACGCCTCCACCCGGCGTCCGGAGGCACGACCGGTCGCCCCGAGGGGGCCCGCGCGCCGCAGGATCCCGATGGCCATGCCCGCCGTGCTCGCTTCCGCGACGGGCGCGACCCGCGGGGCGAGCGACTGGCACCTCGCGTGCGCCCTCGGCCTTCTTCCGTTCGGGACCTCGGCCGACGGCGCCCGGCTGCTCGTCGGCATGCCATTCGCGGAGAAGGGCGACCGGAGCCTGCGCAGCGTCAACCTCAAGGGCGCGGACCGGCGCGTGATCGTGCGAAACGCGATCAGCGCGTCCACCGCCGCGACCTGGGCGCCGGAACCGGGCACGGAGCCGCGCGCCTCCGCGCGTGACCCGTGCGCCGGCGCGCGTGCCGCGTGCGGCGCGGCCGCCGACGCTGCGGGCATGACCGCCCGACGCGCGCAGTCCACGGTCGAGGCGCTCGGCCTCGCCCTGGCCGTCGGCGCCGTCGTCGTCGCGGCCGCCGCGGTCGTGGTGCGCGCGGACGCCGTGGCGATCATCGCCGACGCCGTGCGCGGCGGCCCGCCCCGGGCGGCGGCGCCCGCCCCCTCCCCGGCCGCCCTCGCCTTCCTCGACCGCGCGCTCGAGCCCGGCGACGCGGCCCCCGCGCTCCACGACGCGGTCGGCCGCCTCGCCGCCGAGGTCGGTCCGGAGCGCGCCGCCGACCTCGCCCTCACGGCCGCACTGCGTCGCCACCTGCCCGTACCCGGGGCGCAGGCGGAGGCGCTCGCCGACCCGGCGCTGGCCCTCGCACGCCCCGACCTCGACGGGGTCGGGGCGCCCCGCGGGGACGTCTGGGCAGACGTGCGCCCGCGTGCCGCCCCGAGCGCGCGCCTCGTCGGGCTGGAGGCGGAGCGGGCGTGGCGCGCGAGCCTCGTGCCGTCGCGCCCCGAGCGCATCGCGGACGCCGCGGCGTCGGGCGCGGCGGCGGCCTTCGGGGCCCTCAACCCCGCGGCGGCCGCGGCGGTCCTGATCGCCGGGGGCATGACGGCGGCTGGCGCCGACCACCCCCGCGGCGCGCCGGCGGGCTCGCGCGAGGACGACCTCGTGCTCTGCCGGCCCGTCTGGCGCGTGAACCGGGCGGCGCCGGACTGGGTCGATCGCCACCCCCACGAGGCCCTGCGGCTCGGGCTCGGCGAGCGGGTGGCGGCCGTTGAGCTGACGGTGGTCCGGGCCGGCCGAGTCGTCCAGCGAGCAGTGCTGCGGAGCGATGCGACGCGCTGCTGAGTCGCGCCGCGGGCAGGCGACGGTCGAGCACCTGGTGCTCGTGGCCGTGGTCGCCACGGCGATCGCGCTCGTCGCGCTGGTGCGCACGGGCCTCGCGGAGCGCCTCGCCGGCGCGCTCGCCGGGGAGCCCGCGGCCACCGCCCCGGCCCCGGCGGACCTCGCCGCCGCGGTCGCCGGGAGCGCCGGGGCTCCCACGCCCCTCGGCGCCCGCGCCTGGCTCGCGGAGACCGTCGGTCCGGCGGCCGCCGAGCGCGCGCTCGAGCGGGCGGTGGAGCGGCACCTCGCCGAGCGCCACCCCGCCTGGCTGCGCGACGCCGCCCTCGGCGAGCTCTCCATCGCCGCCAGCGCCGCCCAGCACGCGGCGCGCATCCGCGTGCGCATCGTCGACCACGGCGAGGAGCGCCGCTTCGCCGCGCGCGTGACGACGCCGGCGGAGCGCCTGCGGGCCGGCGTCCTCGCGATCCTCCTCGACGGGGCCACGACCCTCGCCCACCGCATCTCGCGGCCGCTCGGCCTCGCCGCCTCCGGGCTGCGCCTCGTGGCGGTGCCCAAGGCGCCGGACCCGCTGCCGCCCGGCACCCGCGCGGGCGACGTGATCGCGTGCCGGCCGGTCCTCGTCACGCGGCACATGCCGCTGCGGGGGCAGGCGACCGCGACCGCGCACGGCTGGCGGATCGTGATCCTCCGCGCCGGCCGGGTCGTCGCCGATGCCCTCTCGGCCGACGACCGCGCCTGTCGGGCCCCGACGCCGTAGCGCCGGGGCCCGGCGGGGTCAGACCTCCGTCACCGACTTAATCGCCTTCTCCATCGACTTGGAGATCTGGCCGCCGATGCCGTCGCCGCCGCCCTTGACGTGAACGGAGACGGCGAGGAGCAGGGCCCCGACGGCGAGGACGAGGCCGAGGTACTCGACCGTGCCCTGGCCGCGGCGGTCGCCGAGGGTGCGCGGGCGGGTCGTGGGGGTGGTGCTGGGCATGCGCGTGGCCTCCAGGTAGCTGCGCGGCACCGCGCCGCGCGAGGGCCAGACTGCCCGCCGCCGGGACACGCGGCCGTACCGGACTGCCGCCGCGCCCGCCCGCACTGGCACGGGTGACGCACGCAGGCGCGCGCCGGGCGATGGCGACGGTGCGCGGCGCACACGGGCAGCACGCAGGGGCCACGGGCTCGTAGCGCGGTGCCGATCAGTAACACCTCTAAAAAGGAGTTTTTATGCAGCTACCTGTGATGCGCGATGCCTGAACCCACCCCCAGCTGGCAGGGCGGCGAACCCGATGCCCTCGACGAGCTGATCGCCGAGGACTCGTCGCGCTGGCCCGGCTACCGGGACCTCTCCGACAGCGCGGTGCGGCAGCGCCTCCTCCTGGTCGAGCTCGGTGGGATCCGCCGCGAGCGGGGCCTCTCGCAGACGCAGGACGCCGCGGCCATGGGCACGAGCCAGTCCGCGGTCGCCAAGCTCGAGCGGGGTGAGAGCGACCCCCGTATCTCCACGGTCGCGCGCTTCGCGCACGCCGTCGGACACCGCGTCGAGTTCGCGCTCGTTCCCCTGCCCGACGGCGGCGCCGCCGTCGACGCGCAGCGCAGCGCCTAGCCCGGCACGGGAGCGGCGCTCGGCGCCGGCGTGCAGGGCAACTCGACCACGAAGCGCGCTCCGCCGTGCGGCGACTCGCCCACGACGACGCTGCCGCCCATCGCGAGCGCCAGCTCGCGCGCGATCGCGAGGCCGAGGCCGGTGCCCGTGCCGTCCTCCGAGTAGAAGGCCTGGAAGATCGCGGCCCGCTTCTCGGGCGGGATGCCCCGGCCCGAGTCGTCGACGGTGATCCAGACGCGTCCGGCCTCGGCCAGCGCGGAGACGGTGATGCGGCCGTCGTCGGGCGTCCAGCGGACCGCGTTGCGGACGAGGTTGGAGACGATCTGCAGGATGCGGTCCCCGTCGCCGATCACGACGGGCAGCCGGCCGGCCTGCAGGCCCATCTCGATCCCGCGCTCGCGAGCCTCCCCGCCCTGGCCGGTCACGACCTGGTCGAGCAGCACGTTGAGGTCGACCTCGTCGGCCTCGAGCCCGAAGCGGCGTGCCTGCAGCCGCGCGAGGTCGAGCAGGTCGCCGACGAGGCGCGACAGGCGCGCCGACTCGGCGGTGATCGCCGCGTAGGCGGCGGCCTGCGACTCGAGGTCGTCGAAGACGCCGTCGGCGAGCGCGTCGACCTGGCTGCGGATCGCGGTCAGCGGGGTACGCAGCTCGTGCGACACGCGCATCAGAAACAGCCGCTCGGTGTCGCGCGCCTCGACGAGGCGGTGCGTCATGTCGGCGAAGGCGCGGTTGACCATCCCGATCTCGTCGGCGCGCTGGACGTCGAGCTCGACCTCCTCGTCGCCGCGGGCGACGGCGCGGGCCGCGGCGGCGAGCCGCCGCAGCGGGCGCACGAGGCGCAGGCCGAGCAGCAGCGCGAGCAGGATCGCGACGCCCGTGCCGATCGCGAAGGCGGGGACCAGCGCGCGCCGCAGCGTGCCGGCGGGCGAGGTCACCTCCACGGCAGGCTGCACGACGACGACGAGGCCGAACGGCTTCGACCCCGCCGGGAAGACGCCGCGGGCGACCGCGACGTCGCCGCTGAGGGCCGCCGGCAGGGCGGCGGCCGGCAGCTCGACTGCGCGTCCCTGCGCGAGCCGCCGCACGACATCCTCGGGAAGCGACCCGAGCTTGATCGGCACGAGCCCGAGGACCTCCGCGCTGGCCGATTCGGCGTTGATCAGGGACAGGTAGTAGAGGTCGCCGCCGTAGGCCTCGCCGAGGTAGTTGCCCGTCTCGGCGGGCACCGCCTCCCCCAGGAACGCGGGGCGGAAGCGCTCTGCGTAGATCTTCGAGATCGCCGTCGCGGCCTGGCGCAGGTCGCGCACCTGCTCGGCGCGCTTGACCTCGCGCTGCTGGTCGGCGAAGTCGCCGACGGAGCGGACGGTGAGGACGGCAGTGACGGCGAGCGCCACGACCACCGGGACGATGCCGATGATCAAGAGGCGCGCGCGCAGGCTACGCAGCGCGAGCATCGTCCCCGACCTTGTAGCCGACGCCCCAGACCGTGACGATCGGGCAGTCGTCGCCGAGCTTGCGGCGCAGCTGGCGCACATGCACGTCGACGGTGCGGGTGTCGCCGGCGAAGGTGTAGCCCCAGACTCGCTCGAGCAGCTGGTCGCGGGTGAGGACGTGGCCGCGCTCCTCGAGTAGCGCCCACAGGAGGTCGAACTCCTTCGGCGCGAGCTGCACCGCGGCGTCGCCGACGGTAACCTCGTGGCGGCCGCGGTCGATCGTGACGCGGCCGTGGGTGAGGATGCCGCCGACGGGCTCGGGCTGAGCGGGCGCGCGCCGCAGGATCGCCTTCACGCGCGCGACGAGCTCGCGCACGTTGAACGGCTTCGTCAGGTAGTCGTCGGCGCCGACCTCGAGCCCGACGATCTTGTCGACGTCGTCGTCGCGGGCCGTGACCATGATGATCGGCACCAGGGAGACGGCGCGGATCCGGCGGCACACCTCGAGGCCGTCGACGTCGGGCAGGTTGAGGTCGAGGACGACGAGGTTCGGGGGCGCCTCCGCCATCCGGCGCAGCGCCTCCTCGCCGTGGGTGACGTGCTCCGCCTCGAAGCCGGCGCGCTCCAGGTAGGTGCGCACCGGGGTGGCGATGTTGACCTCGTCCTCGACGATCAGAATGCGCTCGGGCACGGCGGCGCCCCTTAGGGCTCGAGGGTGACGGTGACCGTGCGGTCCGCTTCAGCATACGAGACGGGTGCGGCCCCGTCCGTGCTGTAGGCGCCCGCCCCGCGCACCTGCACGCTGCCGACGCCCATGTAGACGAGCTCGCGGACCTCGCCGGCGCCGAGGATGGCGATCGTGAAGCGGCCGGCCTGCTCGTGCCAGAGCTTGACCGGCCGCACGACGCGCCACTCGTTGCTACGGGGTCCGCGCCTGAGGCGGACGCAGCGCTGCAGCGGGCGCCCGTCGACGCAGGTGAGCCCGCGCGCGCCGAGCGCCGCCGGCGCGAGGATGCGCGCGCCCCTGCCGATGTGCCCCACCATCAGGACGGCGGCGCCCGCCGCGTCCGGGTCGGCCGCCGCAGCTGGGTCGACGAGGGCGCGCACGATCACGTCGCCCGACGCCGCGGGCAGCTCGAACGTGTGGGAGGCCGCCGCCGCGGGCGCGACCACGAGCAGGAGGCCGAGGGCGAGCAAGATGCCACGCACGGGCGCATTATGCGCCCGACCCGCGCGCGGCGTGTGAGGGAACCGTAAGGGCCTAGGGCCGCGCGTAGTCGTGGAAGCCGCGACCCGTCTTGCGGCCGAGGCGCCCCTCCGCCATGAGCTCGAGGAGCAGCGGGTGGGGCGCGTAGCGGTCGTCGCCGAGGCCGGCCGCGATCGCCTCGGAGGCGTGCACCTGCACGTC
>VGBM01000036.1 GCA_016870485.1 Actinomycetota bacterium | reverse complement strand
GCCGGTCGGGTGGATGCGGAGCTCCGCCGAGTCGATCATCGCGAGGCCCGCGATGTCGCAGATCTTCGACATGCCGGCGCCCACGATCTCCGTGAACGACGAGAAGCCGATGCCCATGATCTCGCCGCGCTCGCGCTTGGCGGCCTGCTCCGTGCGGAGCTCGTCGTAGCCGACGAGGTCGAGGGCGATGTCGAGGGCCTTCTCGTAGTCGCCCGAGTCGTACTCCCAGCCCATCGGCGAGCGGTACGGGAACTGGTCCGGCTTGATGAAGTTCCGGCGGCGGATCTCCGCCGCGTCGATCCCCGTCTCGAGGGCGAGGTTCTCGACCAGGCGCTCGATCAGGTAGGCCGCCTCCGTCACGCGGAACGAGCAGCGGTAGGCGATGCCGCCCGGCGCCTTGTTCGTGTAGACGCCGTCGACCTTGCAGTAGGCCGCCTGGAAGTCGTACGACCCCGTCGCGATGTTGAAGAAGCCGGCCGGCCACTTCGAGGGCTGCGCCTGCGCGTTGAAGGCGCCGTGGTCGGCGAGCACGTTGGCCCGCAGGGCCAGCATCTGCCCGTCCTTCGTGGCCGCGATCTCGCCGCTCATGTGGTAGTCGCGGGCGAAGCCGGTGGAGATCAGGTTCTCCGAGCGCGACTCGATCCACTTGACCGGCTTGCCGATCAAGAGCGACGCCGCGGTGGCGACGACGTAGCCCGGGTAGATCGGCACCTTGTTGCCGAACCCGCCGCCGACGTCGGGCGAGATGATCCGGATCTTCTGCTCCGGCAGGCCCGCCACCAGCGCGAACAGCGTGCGGTGGGCGTGCGGCGCCTGGCTCGTCAGGTGCACCGTCATCTTGCCGGTCGCCGTGTTGTAGTCGGAGACGCAGCCGCAGGTCTCCATCGGCGCCGGGTGGATGCGCGGGTAGAGCGTGTCGAGCTTGACGACGACGTCGGCCTCCCGGAAGACCCGGTCGGTCGCGTCGGCGTCGCCCGACTCCCACGTGAAGATGTGGTTGTCGGCCTTGCCCTCGAGGTCCGAGCGGATGATCGGGGCGTCCGCGTCCATCGCCCGCTTCGGGTCGACGATCACGGGCAGCGGGTCGTAGTCGACGTCGATGCCCTCGAGGGCGTCCTCCGCCTGGTACTGCGTCTTGGCGATGACGCAGACGACCTCCTGGCCCTGGAAGCGGACCTTGTCGGTGGCGAGCACCGCCTGGGTGTCGCCCGCCAGGGTCGGCATCCAGGCGAGGCCGTGGGCCTCGAGGTCCTTGCCGGTGATGCAGGCGAGGACGCCCGGCATCGCCAGCGCACGCGAGCAGTCGATCGAGTTGATCGTGGCGTGCGCGAACGGCGAGCGGTAGATCGCCATGAACAGCATGCCGGGCAGCTGGACGTCGTCGACGTAGCTGCCGCGACCGCGGATGAAGCGGTCGTCCTCGACGCGCTTGGGGGACTGGCCGATCGCCCCCTGGACGGTGCTCTCGGTGGCGGCGGTCATGCCGTCACTCCTTCCTTGGCGGCCGCGTACTGCACGGCCTTCACGATGTTGACGTAGCCGGTGCAGCGGCAGAGGTTGCCGCTGATCGCCTCGCGGATCTCCTGCTCGGAGGGGTCCGGGTTCTCGGCGAGCAGCGCCACCGAGGTCATCATCATCCCCGGCGTGCAGTAGCCGCACTGGAGCCCGTGCTCCTCCTTGAAGCCCTCCTGCACGGGGTGCAGGCCGTCGGGGCCCTCGAGGCCCTCGACGGTCGACACCGCGCGCCCGTTCGCCTGCACGGCGAGCACGGTGCACGACTTCACGGGGCGCCCGTCGAGCAGCACCGTGCAGGTGCCGCACGACGACGTGTCGCAGCCGATGTGCGTCCCCGTCAGGTGGAGGCTCTCGCGGATCAGGTGGACGAGCAGCAGGCGCGGCTCGATCAGCGCCTCGTGCTCCTCGCCGTTGACGGTCACGGTGACCACGGTCTTGTCGCCCATCACGCCTGCTCCCCGCGGGCGCGGGCGCCCGCCGTCCGGAGCGCGCGCTTGGTCAGCACGCGCACGAGGTCCTGTTTGTACTCCGCCGGCCCGCGCAGGTCGCTCGGCGGGTCGGAGGCCTCCATGGCCAGGCGGCCGGCCTCCTCGAGGGCGGCCGCGTCGTCGATCGACCGCCCCACCAGGGACGCGGCCGCGGCCGCGGCGTCGATCGTGAGGGGCCCGACGTTGGTCAGGCCGATGCCGGCCTCGGTGACGGTGTCGCCGTCGAGGACGACGACCACGCCGACCGCGGCGGCCGCGTAGTCGCCGACCTTGCGCTCGACCTTGAGGTAGGCGGAGCCCTGCCCGGCGACGGGCTGCGGGATGCGCGCCTCGACCAGCACCTGGTCGAGGCCGAGCCTGGTCTCGAACATCCCCGTCTGGAAGTCGCGCGCGCTGTGCACGGCCGGGCCGTCGGGGCCGACCGCGTGCAGCTCGGCGTTCAGGGCCGAGGCCACGGTGGCCCAGTCGCCGGCCGGATCGCCGTGGGCGATCGACCCGCAGAACGTGCCGCGATTGCGGATCAGGGGATCCGCGATGTGCCGCGCCGCGTCGTGGATGATCGGGTAGCGGTCGCGGACCAGCGCCGAGCGCTCGAGGTCGCCGTGCCGGACCAGCGCGCCGATGCGCAGCATCCCGTCGGCCTCCTCCAGCACGTCGAGACCGGCGATCCCGTTGATGTCCACGAGGGTCCCCGGCGCGGCGAGCCGCAGCTTCATCATCGGCAGGAGGCTCTGGCCCCCGGCCACCACCTTGGCGTCCCCGCCGCCGGCGGCGAGCGCCTGCACGGCCTCGTCGACGGTCGTCGGCGCCACGTATGCGAACGAACTCGGTAGCACGTCCCACCCCTTCCTCGCCCGGCGCCTGCGGGCACCGGAGCCTCGTCGCTTCTGTCTCCTGCTCAGTCCTTGCCGCCGCCGAAGATGCCCTTGATCTTCGCCTTCGTGACGTCGGCGGCGATGCCGACGGCCGAGGGGGCCTCCGCGGCCACGGTCGGCGGCGGCTCCTCCCCGCGCGCCTTGGCCTCGGCCCCGGCGACGAGCGTCGCCTCCATCGCCTTGGCCATCTCGCCGATCATGCGCCCGGCGACGTCCGCCATGATCCCGCGCCCCATCTGGGCCACGCGGCCCGTGACGAGGATGTCCGAGCCGACGTCGACGTGGCTGGCCGCGCCGCCGTCCGCCTCGGTGATCTTCATGGTCAGGGTGGCCTGGGCGGTGCCCTGGCCGCGGGCCTCGGTCGCCTTCGCGCGCATCACCGCGGTGCGGCTGGCGTCGTCCTGCTCGACGATCTCGATCTGGCCCTTGTACGACAGGCTCATCGGGCCCATCTTCATCGTCACGAGCGCGTCGTACGAGCCGTCGTCGCGGCGGCCGGTGATCTGCGCCCCCGGGATGCACGGCGCCACGCGCTCGACGTCCGTCATCAGCGCGTAGGTGTCCGCGGGGGAGGCGGCCACCGTGAACTCGTTCTCCATCACGATCCCCATCTCGGGCTCCTCTGTCGGTCCCGGCCCCACGGGGGACCGCCATGCCGGAACGGCAATTCTCGCTAGGCTTCATCGCAGATGCAAGGGGCCCGGATGAATCGGGCGCGCGCGGGGGCGCCGCGACTGACGCCGCCACCGCGGAAGCCGAACGCCCGCTCGGCGAACGGCGAGCCGGGGGCCCGATCGGCGGCGATCCCGCGGCGCCGGACCGCCGGCCCGACGTAGCGTGCTGAACGCCGATGCCCGCGGCCCCGGGCACGGAGATCATCCCTTCCCGGGGGAATAGCGATAGGCTGAGGAACATTGAGTGTCATACCAGTAGATGTTGCCCTGTCCCTGATCGCCCTCTCCACCGGAGCAGCCCCGTGAACGACGTCCCGTCCGACGCCCCCGCCCCCGCCCCCACCTGCCTGCCCCTGATCCCGCTCGAGGACGCGCTCGTCCTGCCGGGCATGGCGCTCAGCGTCGACCTCGCCTCGCCCGAGGCGAACGCCGCCGTCGACGAGGTCGGCGACGACCGCCGCGTTGTCCTCGTCCCCCGCGTCGACGGGCGCTTCGCCACGATCGGCGTCGTCGCCCAGCTCGAGGGCGACCCCGCGATGCTGCCCGGCGGCAACCGCGGCGTCACCCTGCGCGCCCTCCATCGCGGCGAGCTCGGCCGCGCCGAGGCCGCCGGCGGCGCGCTGCGGATCGAGGTCGTCGAGCGCCCCGACCCGGCCGACCCGGGCGACGAGGCGCGCGAGCTCGCGCGCGAGTACCGCGCGGTCGTCGAGGAGATCCTCGAGGCGCGCGGCAACCACCCCGTGATCGCGATGCTGCGCCAGATCGACGAGCCCGGCGCCCTCGCCGACACCGCCGGCTTCTCGCCCGACCTCTCGTACGAGCGCAAGCTCGAGCTGCTCGAGACCGTCGACGTCGGCCAGCGCCTGCGCAAGGTGACCGCCTGGATGCGCGACGTGCTCGCCGAGATCGCCGTCCGCGAGCGGATCCGCGAGGACGTCGCCGAGGGCATGGAGAAGTCGCAGCGTCAGTACCTCCTGCGCCGCCAGCTCGACGCGATCAAGAAGGAGCTCGGCGACCTCGAGGGCTCCGACGGCGACGAGTTCGAGCGCTACCGCCGCCGCATCGCGGAATCCGCGCTGCCGGAGGAGGCGCGGCGCGAGGCCGAGCGCGAGGTCGACCGGCTCGAGTCGGGCGCCCAGGGCCCCGAGGCCTCCACCATCCGCACCTACCTCGACGCCCTGCTCGACGTGCCGTGGGGCGTGCTCAGCGAGGAGTCGGGCGACGTCCAGGGCGCGCGCGCGATCCTCGACGCCGACCACGCCGGCCTCGAGGACGTCAAGGAGCGCATCGTCGAGCACCTCGCCGTCCGGAAGTTCCGGCGCGAGCGCGCGATCGACGACGGCAAGGCCGGCGTGATCCTCGCCCTCGTCGGCCCACCCGGCGTCGGCAAGACCTCGCTCGGCGAGTCGATCGCCCGCGCCCTCGGCCGCGAGTTCGTGCGCGTCGCCCTCGGCGGCGTCCGCGACGAGGCGGAGATCCGCGGCCACCGCCGCACCTACGTCGGGGCGATGCCGGGCCGCTTCGTGCGCGCCCTGCGCGACGCCGGCACGATGAACCCGGTGATCCTGCTCGACGAGGTCGACAAGCTCGGCTCCGACTGGCGCGGCGACCCGTCGAGCGCGCTCCTCGAGGTGCTCGACCCCGCCCAGAACTCGACCTTCCGGGACCACTACCTCGACGTCGAGGTCGACCTCTCCCAGGTGCTCTTCCTGGCCACGGCCAACATGGCCGACCAGATCCCGCCGGCCCTCTACGACCGGCTCGAGGTGATCACCCTCGACGGCTACACCGACGACGAGAAGGTCGCGATCGCCTCCGGCTACCTGGTGCCCCGCCAGCGGACCCGCAACGGGCTGCTCGAGGACGAGGCGGACGTCTCGGAGGAGGCGATCCGCAGGGTGATCCGCGACCACACCCGGGAGGCGGGCGTGCGCACCCTCGAGCGCCAGCTCGGCACCCTCCTGCGCAAGGCCGCGACGCGCCTCGCGGCCGGTGAGGCCACCGCGCCGATCGCGATCGGCCCCGACGACGTCGAGCGCGACCTCGGCCGCGCGAAGTACCACGACGAGGTGGCGGAGCGCACCGGCGTCGCCGGCGTGGCCACGGGCCTCGCCGTCACGAGCGTCGGCGGCGACGTCCTCTTCGTCGAGGCCTCGGCGCACGCGGGCACGGGCGGCCCCACCCTGACGGGCCAGCTCGGCGACGTGATGCGCGAGTCCGCCACGATCGCCCTCACCCACGTGCGCTCGAACGCCGCGCACTACGGCGTCGACAGCCGCCAGTTCGAGGACCGGCAGTTCCACCTGCACGTCCCCGCGGGCGCGGTGCCGAAGGACGGCCCCTCGGCCGGCGTGACGATGTCGGTCGCGCTCGTCTCGCTCCTGACCGGCCGCCACGTGCGCCCGGACGTGGCGATGACGGGCGAGGTGACGCTGCGCGGGCGCGTCCTGCCCGTCGGCGGCATCAAGCAGAAGGTGCTCGCCGCGCACCGGGCCGGCGTCACCGACGTGATCATCCCGAAGCGCAACGAGGCCGACCTCGAGGACGTGCCCGCGGAGGTGCTGGCCGAGCTCTCCGTGCACCCCGTCGCCACCCTCGAGGAGGCCCTCCACGTGGCGCTCGAGCCCGCCGTCCACTGGGACGAGCTGGCGATCGTCTGAGCCCGTCGCCGCCCCGCCGCCCCCGGGCGGCGGGGCGGGCCCGGCCCGCCCGCGCGATCGTCTAGCCTCCCCCTCGCCCCGACGAGGAGAGGTCCCATGCTCGAGCCGCTCGCTTCCTTCGGCAACCACCTGCCCATCAGGATCCGCTTCGGCGACGGCGAGATCGCGCGCCTGCCCGAGTTCCTCGCGGCCGAGGGCGCGACCAGCACCGTGGTCGTGATCGACCGCGCGATGGTCGACCACCCGGCGATCGCCGCGGCGCTCGCGCAGGCGCCCGGCACGGTCGCGCAGTGGGTCAAGGAGCCGGGCGAGCCGACCACCGACGACGTCGCGGCGTGCGCGCAGGCCCTCGCGGACGTGGGTGCGGACGCGATCGTGGCGATCGGCGGCGGCTCCGCGATGGACACCGCGAAGGCGGCGCGCCTCGTGCACGGCAGCGGCCGGCCCTACGCCGACTGGGCGGCCGGCGCGGCCCAGCACGCCGACTGGCCGACCCTCTTCATCACCGTGCCCACCACCTCCGGCACGGGCTCCGAGGTGTCGGGCGGCATCGTCGTGACCGACTCGGAGACGCACCTGAAGGCCGGCATCGCGCACCCCACCGTGCGCGCCCGCTACGCGATCGTCGACCCCGAGCTGACCCACGGGCTGCCCCCCGCGCCCACGATGTACGCCGGCGTCGACGCGATCGCCCAGGCGATCGCCGCGGTCGCCGTGGTCGCCCGCACCCCGATCGGCAACGGCATCGCCTTCGAGTCGATCCGCTACGGCGTCGAGGCCCTGCCCGCCGCGATCGCGAACGGCGCCGACGCCGACGCCCGCTCGCGGATGGCCGTCTGCTCCCTGCTCGGCGGCCTCTGCATGAACATCGCCGACTGCGGCTCCGAGCACTCGATCGCCCAGGCGATCGGCGGCCGCTACGGCCTGCCGCACGGCCTCACGATCGGCCTCGTCCTCGCCGAGACGATGGACGTCGACCGCACCGCCGAGCCCGAGCTCTTCGACCGCATCGCCGACGCGATGGGCTGGCCCGACGCGGGCCGCGGCGACGGCTCCCGCGCCGTCGCCGCCGTGCACGCGCTGCTGCGCGAGATCGGCTTCCCGACCCTGCGCTCGACGGGCGTCGAGGAGGACGCGCTGCCCGCGCTCGCCGAGGCCGCGCTGGAGGACTACTTCATCACCGTCGCCCCGCACCGCTGGACCGCCGCGGACGTGCTCGGCGCCTACCGGGCGGCCTGGGCGATCGCGGAGCGCTAGCGGGCCGGCGCCCCGGGCGGGCGCCGGCGCAGGTTCGCGAGCGCCGCGACCGCGGCGAAGGCGGCGAGGCCGGCGGGCACCAGCCACGGGTGGCGCTGGTCGAAGGCGAGCCCGGCGAGCGGCGCGACGACGACCGCGAAGACGGCGGCCGACATGTTGACCAGCGCGATGCCGGCCGCCGGGTGCTCGGGCACCGTCCGGAACGAGGCCGTGAAGATCGCGCCGAAGGGCAGGGCGAGGCCGAACCCGATCAGGACCGCGAGGGCGAACGCGAGCGGCAGCCATGGCGACACCGCGAACACCGCCATCGCGGCGGCCGCCACGAGCGTCGCCCCGGGGGCGATCAGGTTCCAGGACGCGCCGCGGTCGGACAGGACGCCGCCCCACCAGCGGAAGCCCGCGCTCGCCCCGAGAATCGTGAAGCCGACGAGCCCCGCGAGCTCCTTGGCCGAGCGGCCCGGCGCGACGAACTCGACGACCCAGACGCTGAGCACGAAGTTGGACCCGAACGTGGCCGCGTAGAGGAGCACGAGGCGCCACAGCGCGGGCACGCGCACGACCGCCCGCACCTGCTCGAGGCTGCTCGCCGCCGTGCGGGCCGCGGCCCCCGGCAGGTCGCGCGGGCCGATCACGACCGCCCCGAAGGCGAGCAGGGCGGCGATCGCGAAGTTCCAGCGCCACGAGATGCCCGCGTCGGCGAACTGCGACCCGAGCACGATCGCCGAGCCCGATGCGAGCAGCGTGAGGCCGCCGAAGAGCCCCGCGAGGGCCGCGCCGCCCGCCTGGCGCGCCGCGTTCAGCGAGCCGACGAACGACGGCGCCGTGCCCGCCCCCACCACGAGGCGGCTGAGCAGGAGCACCGCGTAGGAGGGCGACAGGGCCGCGGCCACGTTCGCGATCCCCACCACCGCGAACGCGGCGCGGGCGACGCGCATCGAGCCGTGGCGCTGGATCGGGCCCGCCGCCGGCAGCTGCGTCGCCGCGTGCACGAGGTAGAGGGCCGTCGCCAGCAGCCCGACCGCCGCCAGCGACACCCCGAACTCGCCCGCGATCTGCGCCGTCGCCGGCCCCACGACGCCGAACGTGTAGCCGTTCGCGATCGCGATGTAGACGTACTCGGCGACCACGCGCCGCGACGGGCGCGGCGGCGGGTCCGGCGCGGTCACGCGCGGACCGTAGCGCGGCGGCCCTACAGGGGCACGGGCTCGTAGGCGGGCAGGAGCGGCCGGAGCCGCTCCCAGCGGTCGATCTCGCAGCCGTTGCCGCGGCCCAGCGACGCGTCGACGCGCGCCCCGGCAAGCGTGCCCGTGATCCGCGCCTGCTCGGGACCGCCGTAGATCTCCGTGCAGGCGATGTCCGGCCCGACCGGTTCGAGCGCGTCGGCCTCGGCGGCGAGCGCGGCGCAGGCCGCCGCCGGGTCCGGCAGGTCGCCGCCGGCCGGGTCGCAGGTGAGGGTCGCGAGGACCGCCGTGCCCTGCCCCTCGCCGGCCGGCCAGAGCGCGATCTCGAGCGCCGTCGGCCCGCCCGCGTCGGCCGCCCCGTCGTCCGTGCCGCCGCAGGCCGCGAGCAGGGCCAGGGCCACGAGGAGGGACGGCGCGAGGCGGCGCATGCGCCCACCTTAGCGGGCGGCTAGTCCTTGGGCTTGCGGGCGGCGCGCTGCTTCGGCGCGGGGCCCTTCGCGCGCCGCTCGGCGAGGAGCTGCGCCGCCATC
>VGBM01000035.1 GCA_016870485.1 Actinomycetota bacterium | reverse complement strand
CGCGATGCCGAAGCTGACCGTGGCGATCCCGGCCAGCAGGGACAGGATCCGGGGCGAGACGCCGCGCTCGGGCGGGCGCATGCGCAGCGCGAGGATCACCATGACGACGAGGGCGATCATCTCGAGCGCGATCACGCCTGAACGGTATCGGAGCGGGGGCGTCGGCGCAGGCGCGCTTGCGCGATGACCGTAAGCGCTGCAGTGTTGATGACTATCATTAGTAAATCTAATCTTGGGAAGCACCCCGCATAAGTGTCACCGACGAGTTCCCCCAGGCCAACGCGGCCGACGCCGCCGAGTTCACCAAGGGCGAGCTGCCGCTGCCGCCCGCCCGCAAGACGGCGGTCCTCGCCTGCATGGACGCGCGCCTCGACCCGGCCAAGGTGCTGGGCCTCGAGGAGGGCGACGCGCACGTCATCCGCAACGCGGGCGGCGTCGCCACGGCCGACGCGATCCGCTCGCTGGCGATCTCCCAGCGGCTGCTCGGCACGCGCGAGATCGTGCTGATCCACCACACCGACTGCGGCATGCTGACGTTCTCCGACGACGCGTTCCGGCAGGGCATCGAGGCCGAGACCGGCCAGCGCCCCGAGTGGGCCGCCGAGGCCTTCCCCGACGTCGACCAGGACGTGCGCCAGTCGATCCACCGCATCAAGGCCAGCCCGTACATCCCGCACGCCGATCAGGTGCGCGGCTTCGTCTACCACGTCGAGTCGGGCCAGCTGCGCGAGATCGAGGCCTAGCCACCGAACCAGCGCCGTCCGGCGACGGGGGACCGTCTGCTTCTCCCTCTCCCCGGGCGCCCTCCCGTCGTCGGACGGCGCTGCCCCCCACCTAGACTGCGATGGTGGCCGAGACCGGCACCATGGCCTTCCTCGCGGACCGCGCGCTCCGGCCCGTCGATGTCGCCGACGTCGAGCGGCGTGCGCGGCTGTTGCCCGGGGTCCTGAGCGTCCACCCGGGCCGGGCCGCCGACGAGGTCGAGGTCGAGTACGACCCAGCGCTCCTGCGCCCCGAGCTCCTGCGCCTGCAGCTCGAGAGTCCGTACCTGCGGCTCGCCGGCCGGGACCCGCTCGGCACGCGGCTGCGGCGCGCGCTCGCGCCGCGGCGGATCGCCCACACGGCGTCCCTGCTCGCGCACGCGCCCAACCGCGTCGCGATCGGGTTCGTGGCGATGACGCTGCTCCTCCTCGTCGTCGGGCTCGTGGTGCAGCAGGCCTCGAGCGCGGCGGCCCTGCCGGTCTGGCTCGCGGCCTTCGTCTTCGGCGGCTGGTTCTCCCTGCGCACGACGCTCGCGTCCCTGCGCGCCCGCAGGCTCGACGTCGACCTCCTGATGCTGATCGCCGCGGCCGGCGCCTACACGGTGGGGGCGTTCTGGGAGGGCACCGTGCTCCTGTTCCTGTTCTCGCTCGGCAACGTGCTCGAGGAGTTCGCGCTGGGGCGCACCGAGGCCTCGATCCGGGCCCTGATGGACCTCCGCCCCGAGCTCGTGCAGGTCAAGGGCGCCGACGGCACCGAGCGCGAGGTGCCGGCGGCCGAGGTCGAGCCGGGGATGATCGCCGTCGTCCGGCCGGGCGACCGCATCCCCGTCGACGGCGTCGTGCACGCGGGCCACAGCGCGGTCGACCAGTCCGCCATCACGGGCGAGTCCCTGCCCGTGCCCCGCGACCAGGGCCAGGAGGTGCTGGCCGGCTCCGTCAACCTCGACGGCTACCTCGAGGTGCGCGTCGTCAAGCGCGCCGACGAGACCGTGCTCGCCAAGATCATCGAGCTGGTCCGCGACGCCCGCGAGCAGCGCGCGCCCGCCCAGCGCATGCTCGACCGCTACCAGCCGATCTACGTGGTCGGGGTGCTCGGCCTCTCGGGCGGCGCGCTCGCCGTGCTGCTCCTGCTCGGGCACTCCTTCTCGGAGGCGTTCCTGCAGGCGATGACCCTGCTGGTCGTGGCCTCGCCGTGCGCGCTCGTGATCTCGGTGCCGGCGACGATGCTGTCGGCGATCGCCGCCGGGGCCCGCCACGGCATCCTCGTCAAGGGGTCGGGGCCGATGGAGGGCATCGCCGAGCTGACCGCCATCGCCTTCGACAAGACCGGCACCCTCACGAAGGGCAGCCCGAGCGTGGTCGGCGTCGGCTCGGCCGACGGCACCGCCGAGGCCGAGGTGCTGGCGCTGGCGGCGAGCGCCGAGAGCCGCAGCGAGCACCACCTGGCGGTCGCGATCGTCGCGGAGGCGGAGGAGCGCGGCATCGCCGTGGTCGCGCCCGAGGCCTTCCAGGCGCGGGTCGGGCGCGGGGTGGAGGCGACCGTCGCGGGCCGGGCGGTCCTCGTCGGCAACCTCGACTTCCTCGCCGAGCGCGGCGTCCGCCCCGACGGCGCGCTCGCGGGGTTCCACGACCTGCACCCCACGGACACGATCGTCGGCGTCGCGCGCGACGGCGCCCTCGTGGGGATGGTCGCGGTGGCGGACGAGCTCCGGCCCGAGGCCGCCGAGGCGATCCGGCGCCTGAAGGGCCTCGGCATCCGCACCGCGATGCTGTCCGGCGACCGCCAGGCCGTCGCCGACAAGGTCGCCGAGGAGATCGGCATCGACGACCCGCTCGGCGAGCTCCTCCCCGACCAGAAGGTCGAGCGGCTCGGCGTCCTCGCCGGCGGGCGGCGGATCGGGATGGTCGGCGACGGCGTCAACGACGCCCCGGCGCTCGCGATCGCCGACGTGGGCATCGCGATGGGCGGGCGCGGCACCGACCAGGCCCTCGAGACCGCGGACGTCGTGCTGATGGCTGATCGCCTCCTCGACGTGCCGTACGCCGTCGAGCTGGCCCGCCGCATGCGCCGTGTCGTGCGCCAGAACCTCGTCTTCGCGGGCTCGGTGATCATCGTGCTCGCCGTCCTCACCCTGTTCGACAAGGTGCCGCTGCCGCTCGGCGTCTTCGGCCACGAGGGCTCCACGATCATCGTCACGATGAACGGGCTGCGGCTCCTGCGCCGCTAGGGCCTAGGATCGGGGCATGCGCCTCCCCGAGCTCGACGGCCGCACCCTGCTCGGCGACCAGGTCCGCCTCCCCGGCGGGCTGCCCGCGGAGCGCACGCTGGTGCTGTTCGCGTTCCGCCAGCGCCACCAGGGCTGCGTCGACCGCTGGATCGACCGCGCCGTCGAGGAGCTCGGCGTGCCCGGCACGCCGCTCGGCCTCGCGTTCGACGCCCCACGCGCGGTCGTCGAGGTGCCCTGCCTCGGCGCGCAGTGGCGGCCCCTGCGCCGCTGGATCGACGGCGGGATGGCCAGCGGGATCGGCCAGCCCGCGATCCTCGCCCGCACGATCACGGTCTACGCCGACACGGGCCGCATCGTCGACGCGCTCGCCGCGGGCGACCGCGAGCGCGTGCAGGCGCGCGTGGCGCGGCGCACGGGCGAGGTCCTGGCCGAGGCCGCGGGCGAGCCGACGGGCGAGGGCTGGGAGCGGGTCGCGGCCGCGCTCGGCTGATCAGACCGCGTTGAGCGCGCAGCCGACGAGCGGGGCGTCGAGCCCGAGACCGGCGGCGGCGACGGGCACGGCCAGATCAGCCGCCACGGCCGCGCGGTAGCGCTCGTCGAGGCCGACGGCCCCGCCGAGCACGACGAGCGTCGCCCCGGTCGCCGCGAGCGGGCCTGCGAGCGCCTCCGCGAGGGCCCGGGCGGCCACCTCGGCCGCGGCCTCCGCGTGCTCGCCGGCGAGGGCCTGGCGCGCCGTCTGCGTGCCCGCGGCCGCCGCGATGGCGGGCCCGGCGGCGCGCGCGGCGAGGGCGGCGTCCGCGAGGGCGCGGCACGGGTCCTCTGCGGGGTCGAGCGGACGGCCTGCGGCGGTGGCGGCGGCGTCGACCGCCTGGTCCACGTCGACGTAGAGGAGCGCCGGATGGTCGGCGCCCGCCCCGAGGCGGGCCTCGGCGAGGGCGCCGGCCGTGCCGCGCGCGACCATGCGCACCGCGGGCAGGGCCTCGAAGGGCTCGACGAGGTCGAGCTCGCGCCAGTCGAAGCGCTCCGCGCCCGTGACGCGGCCGGCGCCGTCGACGGCCTCCGGCAGCGCGATCCCGACCGCCATCACGCTGCGGCCCAGGCCGCGCGCGAGGCCCGCGACGTCGGCGAGGAGCGCCTCGCCGCCGCGGCTTGGACGCGTGTCGAGGACGCGCCGGTCGGCGATCCTGCCCGTGTCGATGTCGACGTGGGCGGCGGTCGTCTTGGCGAGCCCGACGTCGATGGCGCTGACGATGCTCATGCCGATCCCTTCGGGTCGGCGGGGGGCGCCGGCCGAGCGGCGGCCGGATCCGTGACGGGGATGTCCTCGAAGCGGTCGATCCGCCGCAGCGACGGGAACACGAGCGCCCAGGCACCGGCGATCGCGATCGAGACGGCGCCGCCGAGGACGATCGCGGGGACGGTGCCGATGAAGCGGGCGAGGGTGCCCGACTCGAAGGCGCCGAGCTCGTTGGAGGCGCCGACGAAGACGCGCTCGGCGGCGCCGACCCGACCGCGCAGGCTCGGCGGGGTCAGGAGCGGGCCGAGGGTGGAGCGGATGAAGACGCTGACCATGTCGGCGGCGGCGAGGCCCGCCAGCGCGACGAGGCTGAGCGCGAACGAGTCC
Source organism: Actinomycetota bacterium (assembly GCA_016870485.1). GTDB lineage: Bacteria > Actinomycetota > Thermoleophilia > Gaiellales > F1-60-MAGs149 > F1-60-MAGs149. The sequence goes on along the minus strand of VGBM01000035.1, from coordinate 5,358 downwards.
GACAGCCCGAACAGGATCGTGAAGCCCCCGAACAGCCCCACGCAGACGAGCAGGATCGGCCCCACCTTGCGCTGCACCGGCTTGACGGCCAGCAGGATGCCGACGAGGACGGCGCCGACGCCCGGGGTGGAGCGGAGGATGCCGTAGCCGATCTCGCCGACCCCGAGGATGTCGCGCGCCACGACGGGCAGGAGCGCCGTCGCCCCACCGAAGAGGACCGCGACGAGGTCGAGGGAGATCGCGCCGAGGAGCGCGGGCGTGGCCACGATGAAGCGCAGGCCCGCCGTGGCGTCCCGGAGGGTCACGGGCGGGGCGTCGACGACCTTGTGGTCGGTGCCGATCCGCCGCGTGACCGTGAGCACCAGCAGGCCCGCGGCCAGCTCGAGCGCCATCGCCGCCGCGTAGGGCGGCACGTCGCCGAGGGCCTGGAAGGCCCCGCCCAGCAGGGGCCCCGCGATCAGGGCGCCCTGCCACGTCGACGACGACAGCGCCATGGTGCGGGGCAGGGCGCGCGGGGTGACGGCCGCGGCCAGCATCGGGTTGAAGGCGGCGCCGGCGAAGGCGCGGGCGCCGCCGAGGCCCGCCGCGAACAGGTACAGGGGCCACGCGTCCTCGCCCCCGGCGGCGGCGTCGAGGAGCAGGAGGCCCGTGAAGCCGAACGCGGCGAGGTTGCCCGCCGCGGTCACCCAGCGGCGGTCGACGCGGTCGGCGAGCTGGCCCGCGGGGATCGCGAGGACCAGCGCCGGGATGAACTCGAAGAGGCCGATCAGGCCGAGGACGAGCGGGTCGCCCGTGCGGGCGTAGGCCTGCCAGCCGAGCGCCGCCGACACGACGCCGAACGACATCGTCGCGGCCAGCTCCGAGGCGAGCAGGCGCGCCACCATCGGCTGGCGCAGGAGCTCGCCCGCGGACGTGCCGTCGGCGAGGTCGTCGGGGCGGGGGTCGCTCACGCGCGGGAGCGTCGCAGATGCGCTGTCCCGCACCCGTCAGCGCGGGCGGGCGCGGCTAGATCTCGTACCAGTGCCCGCCCCATTCGATGCCGAGCGAGAAGGGATCCGCGGTGAACTCGATGCCCGCGCTGATCGAGACGATCGTGCTCCAGGCAGTCCAACCGCCCTCGGGGATGCAGAGCTGCGTGCAGTCGCGTCCGAACCACCAGCAGACGCGGCAGCAGCACTCCTCGGGGCCGGCGCCTGATCCCGGCTCAGCCCGACTTCGGCAGCTTCACGCGGTGGGTGGCCGCGAAGGACGCGCCCTGCTTCGTGAGCAGGGTGGTCAGGACCGTGATGGTCTGGGCCTTCTTCTTGAGGGCGGTGCGGCCGGCCTTGTTGATCGCGCACTTGAGGGTCGCGGTGCCCTTCTTCTTGGGCTTGGCGCTCGCGCGGCAGACGGTGCCCTTGAGGGTGCCGGTCTGAGTGATCGTGCCGGGGCCCCTGACCTTGACCTGCGAGCGGATCGTGGTGCCGGAGGCCTTCGGGGCGCGCATGCCGAGCTTCTTGTAGGGGCGCACGGCGGCGGACTTCGCGGAGGCCGTCCCGGTTCCGGCGGCGTTCTCGGCGGTCACGGTGACCGTGTACGCCTTCGTGTTGAGCAGGCCCGTGATCGTGCAGGTCAGGGCGCCCTTCGTGGTGCACGTGCGACCGCTCGGGCTGGCCGTGGCCGTGTAGCCGGTGATCGCGCCGTCGGTCGCCTGCGGGGCCTTCCAGGAGACCACCGCGCTGAGCAGGCCCGCGGTCGCCGAGACGGCGGTGGGCGCGCCCGGCCCGCCCGTCGGCGTGACGCTCGCCGCGGACGAGGCCGCCGAGGCGCCGGCGAGGTTCGTGGCCGTCACGGTGACGGCATAGGTCGTGCCCGCCTTGAGGCCGGCGATCGTGCAGGCCAGATCGCCGGACGTCCACGTGCAGGACTCGCCGCCGGGGCTCGCCGTGGCGGTGTAGCGGGAGATCGTGGAGCCGCCGTCATCGGCGGGCGCGGTCCACGTGACGCGTGCGGATCCGGTACCCGCCGTCGCCGCGACGCCCGTCGGTGCGCCGGGAGCGGTGGCGGTCTGCAGGACCGTGACATTGGAGCTCGAGGAGCCGTACGAGACGATCGCCGTTGCGCTGTCGCTGGATGGCCATACGTACTTCACATTGCTGCCGACGGAGACGACCGAGAGTCCTTCGGTGCGGGTGTCAACAACTGCGATGCGACCAGATGACCCGGTCACATCCATCGGAACGAGCAGTTGCCGACCGTCAGCCGTTGCGGTGAGGCAGTACTGGGTGACGTCCTCACATCCCAACCCGGCCGTGAGGCCGAGGTCGATCGTCGAGCGCACGGTGGCAGTCGCGACGTCGATGACGTAGACCTCCCGATGGAGGGTCGTCCCGGTGAGTGCGTACAGCGTGCGGCCGTCCTTCGAGAACACCGGTGCGGCAGAGATCGCGCCGCTGATTCCGGCTCGGATGCGCGTGGGTGTTGACGTGGCGAACTCGTACAGGATCAGCTCAGGCTCCTCGATAGCCACCACGAGGTAGCGGCTGTCCGGCGAGACGGCGAGCCCACGAGGCTCTTCCGACGCGCCCAGGCCGACGTTGACCGTGCTGATCGCGTTGGTCGTCAGGTTCATGCGGTAGACGTCCCCTCTACCCGCACCTGCTCCGCTGAAGAATGCGTTGCCGCTATCGGGGGCGAATGCGTAGCCGAAGATCTGGATGTCGGTTGGGGACGAGGATGGCACCGGGGTTGAGGCCAGCGTCGCCGAAGCGGATCCGGCGGGGATCACGACCACACTTGCGTCGGCCCCCCGAGCGGGGTTTCCGTCGTTGAACGACACGACCTTGCTGCCGTCTGGCGTCGACGCGACGTACGCCGGGAGGGAATGCGGCGTCGGGATCGAGAACTCCGTCTCCCGGATGCCCGTCGGGAACGCCACCATCGCGATGTCGTAACTGATCGTCGTGCTGTTGGTGTTCCCCGCGTAGACGAACCCCTTGGCGGCGGCGCCGAAGTACGCGTTGAAGATCCCGGAGTCGCCTTGGATCGTGGCCGTGCCGGCGGCAAGGTCAAGCACGGAGACGGCGTCACCGACGCCGACGGCGCCTCCGTGCAGCGCGATCGCCCGGGTCCCGGCGGCGTTCGGAAGCACCTGGTAGACGGACCCGCCCGTCGGGATCGTCCTCACGACAGAGACCGCACCGGTGGCCGTGCCGGTGCCCACGCCGACGAGGCACAGCGCCATCGCAGCCACCACCGCAACCAGAACAATCCCTCTACTCACGCCGTCGAGTCTAGCGCCGGAATCCGCCGCCGTGGGTGACGGGGCGGGTTCCGGCACCGAGCGGGGAGGGGGAGTAGCGCATACGGGATTCGAACCCGTGCTACCGCCGTGAGAGGGCGGCGTCCTAGGCCCCTAGACGAATGCGCCAGAAGCCCCGAAGGGCCGGCGCAGTGTAGCGCGGGTCGGCGGGCCTGTCGCCGGTCACCAGCGCTCGCGCGGCTTGGTCTCAGACAATCGCGCCCAGAAGGCGTGGTGCTCGTCGGCGGCCTCCACGAGGCGCGAGTGCCAGAGGTCCTTGTCGACCTCGACGGGCCCGTCGCCCATCTCGCTGCCCGACAGGCAGATCCAGTGCCCCGGATGGTCCCGCATGAAGATGAGGACGCCGACGTCGCCCTCGAAGAGGTCGGCGATCGCGATCGCCTGCTCCTCCGTCAGGGGCTCGCCCGGCGGCGGGGCGAGCGCGAGGATCGCATCCCGGATCGCGCGCACCCGTTCGGCGTTCGGGAAGAGGCTGCCGGGGATCACGCCCATGCAGGCACTATCGCAGCGGAACGACGAGAGGCCGGACCGCTCGCGCGGCCCGGCCTCGTCATGGCTGGGGGACAGGGACTCGAACCCCGATTAACTGGACCAGAACCAGCCGTCCTGCCATTAGACGATCCCCCAACGGCGCTGCGGATTCTAGCGAAACCCGGCTGGCGGACGCCGAGGCCGTAGGCTTCGCCCATGCCCGCGCCGCCCGGCGAGTCGTTCGGCCTCGGACCGCTCGACGTGCAGTGGTACGGCCTGTTCGCGCTCCTCGGGTACGCCGTCTGGGTGACGACGACGGCGCTCCTGTGGCGGCGGGGTGGCGGCGACGCGATCGAGGCGGCCTGGGCGTGCCTGCTCGCGGCGCCCGTCGCGTTCATCGGCGCGCGGCTCTACCACGTGATCACCGACTACGAGCTCTACCGCGGCGAGCCGGTGCAGGCCCTCGACGTGACGCAGGGCGGCCTCGGGATCTTCGGGGCGCTCGTCGGCGGCCTGCTCGCGATCGTCGTCTACGCGAAGGCGCGCGGCTGGCCGGTCGGCACGTTCCTCGACTGCGCGATCGTGGGCGTGCCGCTCGCGCAGGCCGTCGGCCGGGTCGGCAACTGGTTCAACCAGGAGCTGGTCGGCGGCCCGACGGACCTGCCCTGGGGCCTCGCCGTCGACCCCGCCTACCGGCCGCTCGGCTACGAGGCCGTCGAGCGCTTCCACCCGGCGTTCCTCTACGAGGGCGTCCTCGACGTCCTGATCTTCCTCGCGCTGGGCCTCCTCTGGGGGCCGCTGCTCGCGCGTTTCCGGCCGGGCTGCATCGTCGGGGCGTACCTGATCCTCTACGGCCTCGTGCGCGTCCTCGTGGAGGGCCTGCGCGTCGAGCCGGCGCTGCTGATCGGGCCGTTCCGGCTCAACCAGGTCGTGGCGTTCCTGGTCATGGCCACGGGGGTGCTGATCCTGATCCAGCTCGACCGGCGCCGGCCGCGGAGGCCGTGATCGAGCCCGCCGGGAGGCGGGTCCGGGATCGGATCGGTCGTCGCGTTGCGCGCACCCTCGGCGCGTCGCCGTGCGCCCTCCGGCGCGTCTCGCCAGCGTCAGGGTCGAGACCGGCGCTTCCCCGTGGTTCCGTGGTGCCTGACGCCCGCCGGTCAGTGGTACGGCGAAGCCGTGGCCGACGCGCCCCATCACCTCTCCAAGCCCCTGAGGACCGCATGTCGCCCTGCGCCCAGGCCGATCGTCAAGCCCGGCGAGCCGGTCACGCTCGACGAGATCCTGGCGCGCGGCCCGCTCGCCGATGCCCGCCTGATGGAGGACGTCGACGAGGCGCAGCGCGGCGACGATCCCGTGCGTTGAAGGTGCTCCTCGATACGTCGGTGCTGATCGCCCGCGAGCGGCGGGGACTCGTACTCGACGAGCTGCTGGAGCCACTGGTCTCCGCGGTCACGATCGGCGAGCTCTCGCTCGGCGTCGAGCTGGCGCGGGACGTGGAGGAGCGAGCGGCGCGCGAGGCCACGCTGGAGGCGGTCGAGTCCGGCTTCGACGTCCCGGACGTCGATCACGGCGTCGGCCTCGCCTAC
>VGBM01000034.1 GCA_016870485.1 Actinomycetota bacterium | reverse complement strand
ACGTGTGGGCCCTCGACCTGACGAGCGATCTCGGCATCCCCGTGGTCGCCGCCATCAGCCGGCGCACCGATCGGACGCCGCAGGACATTGTCTTCGCGTTCGGAGCCCACTTCGATCCGCGCATCGCCGTCGTCCGCGCGCTGACGGAGCTCAACCAGTTCCTGCCGGCGGTCGTCAACGCCGACCGCGACGGCCGCTACGCCTACGACGATCCCGACGCGGTGCGATGGTGGAGGACGGCCACCCTCGAGAGCGAGCCCTACCTCGTGCCCGCCGAGGGTGCGGCCACTCGGATGGCCGACTGGGTTGACCGCTCCACGGACGACAGCGCCGAGGACGTGCGCGTCGCCCAGCGCATCGTCGAGGAGCGGGGGCTGGAGCTCTTGGTCCTCGACCAGACGCGCCCCGACATCGGCCTGCCGGTCGCGCGGGTCCTCGTGCCGGGGCTGCGCCACTTCTGGTCCCGGCTCGGGCCGGGACGCCTCTACGACGTCCCCGTCGAGATGGGCTGGCTGCCGCACCCGCGGGCCGAGGACGAGCTCAACCCGATCGGGGTCTTCATCTGATGCAGGGGGAGGCGCGCATGAGCGCGGGGCCCGCAGCGGGCGCAGCCGCGCACCGGGTCCCAGCGGACCGCATCGCCTATCGGTGGGCGGACGGGGTTCGTCGCACCGAGTACGACGGCGAGCCGTGGCTGCTCGGCGGCGCCGAGGTCTGGCGGATCCCGGCCGCGTTCCTCCCCGCGGCCGACCTGCTCGTCGACTGGCGCACGGAGCAGGAGCTCGGCGCCAACGCGGCGTTCGACCAGCTGGTCGGCATCCTGGCCGCGTTGCGGCGCACGGCCGGCGCGGGGTTCCTCGACCAGGAGCTGCGCGACGCGGAGGGGCGGCCGCTGATCCGGGTGCAGCAGGTCGGCGGCACCCTGCTCCGGGACCTGCGCGCGGTGCGCGAGCCCGTCGGGATCTCGCGCTTCGCCGTCATGCGCGTCGAGGATGGCCTTCTCGTCGTCGAGCGGCCGGGTGAGCACGTCGTCCTGTCCTGCCCGGACGCGCGCGTGCGGACGCTCCTGATGCGCCTGGTGGAGGGACCGGCTGCCGCCTGCGGCGATGATGCGGGACTCGCCGCCGAGGACGCCGGCCTGATCGCGGCCGCCCTCGTCGAGGCCGGCGTCGCGCTGCCCCTGGGAGCGACCGCTGGCCTGCCCGAGGCGGAGGATCCGCGTCTACGCCCGTGGAAGTGGCATGACGTCGCCGCCCACTTCCGCTCCCGGCGCGGGCGGCACCGGTTCCCGGCACACGCCACGTACCACCTCGTGCGGCAGCAGCCCCCCGAGCCGGCGGTCAAGGCGCCGATGAGCACGCGCGTCATCGACCTCCCCGTCCACGACATCGAGCGCCTGCGCACGACGGACATGACCCTGACCGAGGCCGTCGAGCAGCGCTTCGCGGGCCGTGATCACGACGAGCGCCCCCTCGACCTCGATCAGCTGAGCGAGCTGCTCTTCCGGAGCGCGCGGGTGCGCTGGCTCGCCGACCGCACCGACGAGACGCTGTACGACCAGTCGAGCAGACCCTATCCGAGCGGCGGCGCCACCTACGACCTTGAGCTGTACCTCACGGTCGATCGCTGCGACGGACTCGAGCGGGGGCTCTACCACTACGACCCCGACCGGCACGCGCTGGAGCACCTCGGCCAGCCCACCGCGGCGACGGACCGGATGCTCGCCGACGCGATGGGGGCGACAGGTGGGCAGGTGCGCCCCCAGGTGCTGGTCACCGTTGCCAGTCGCTTCGCCCGGATCAGTTGGAAGTACGAGGGCATGGCGTACGCGACCACGCTGCGCAACGTCGGCGCCCTCTACCAGACGCTCTGGCTCGTGGCGACGGCGATGGGCGTCGCCTGCTGTCCGCTCGGCGGCGGGGACGCGAGCGCCTTCGCCGAGGCCACCGGCCTCGACCCCTACGTGGAGTCCAGCGTCGGCGAGGTCGCCCTCGGCCGGCTCGCGGCGGACGCCCGCCGCGGCAACCGCCGCGACGACGCGCGCCAGGGAGCGTGGGCGGCGCGTGCCTGAGAGTGCGCTCACCGACCCCGCGGTCCGGCGCGCGCTGGGCAGCGCCGCCCCCGTCGGCCGGTCCACCGCCTTCGCCCCCGACGAGCGGCCCCAGGCGCTCGTGGTGGCGGCGACGCGCGCCCGCGCGATCGCCGGCGTGTTGGGTCCCGCCGCGCTCGCGCGCCTGGGGGTGTCCGATGATGACCTCGGCGCGCTCGTCGGCCCCGTCGTCCTGCGGGATGGCGCGGAGCTCTCCGGCTGGGCCGGCATCCTCGTCGCCGCCATCGACTGGTGGTCCACGGCCGAGCAGCCCAGCTGGGGCGGGCTGGCACGCGCGCTCGTCGATGATGCGCTCGGGGGTCTGGCGGTCGCGTTCGGCCCGCAGGCGCGCTCGGCGGTCGCCCTGCAGGCGCTGGCCCACGGCGCCCCGAGCCAGGATCCGCGCACGCTGCTCCTCCAGTTCCCGGCGCGCGCCTACGCGGCCGCCCACCAGATCGATCGGACCCTGGCCAACACGATCGAGTTCGCCGCGCGGCTGGAGCGCGATCGGGAGGACGTCGCGCAGCTGATCGGCGCCCCCGCGGACTCCGTCGCGGACCTCACGCTCGCCTGCGGCGACCCGCACGACGGGCTGCGGTCGGTCAGCATCGTCGCCTTCGCGTCGGGAGCCCGCGTCGTCTACAAGACGAAGGACCTGCGCGTGCAGCGGCTGTGGAACGACGTGGTGGCGCTCGTCGACGGGGACTTCGCGTCGACGCTCGGGTTCGCGGGTCCGCGTGAGCTCCCCCTCGTCGTGCGCGAGGACCACGCGTGGGTGCGGCTCGTCGAGCAGGACCCGGCGCGGGATGACCCTGCGGCGACGGCCCGCTTCATGGCGCGGATGGGGGGGCTGGCCGCCGTGGCGGCTCTGCTGCGCGCCAACGACCTGTGGGGCGACAACCTCGTCACGGTCGGCGACCAGCCCTTCATCATCGACGTGGAGGCCATGCTGGTCCCGCCCTTCCCGGGTCCGGATGACCTGCCGGCCCTCGCGTCCGGCCTGGTGGCCATGTCGCTGCCCGTGCATCCCGACCGGCCGGCCGCCGCGCTGGGGGCGCTGACCTTCGACGCCGCCATCGCCTCGGGGATCGAGGCCCCGGACGAACAGGGGCGGCGCGGGTCCGGCTACGACACCGTGACGCATACGGATGGCGATGGCCGCGCGTGGGTGTCGATGGTGATGGACGAGCGCCGACCGACCATCGACGGCCTCCCGCCGGACCTCTTCGCGTGGTGGCCGGAGTTCGCGAGCGGCTATCGCTGCGCCTCCCGCGGGCTGGTCCGGCGGGCGGCGAGCGTGCACGCGCTCCTCGACGGGCATGCGGACGACCGGTCGCGGATGATCGTGCAGGGAACCTTCGACTACTACCGCGCCATGTACGCCAGTTGGAACGGCGCGTACGACGGCGACACGCGGCGTCGGACCCTCGCCCTGATCCGCACCATGAAGGCCTGGCACCGCGGGCGCCTGCTCGAGGTCCCCGCGCTGGCGTGGGTCGAGGGCGTGATGCTCGCCGACGGCGACATCCCGTACGTGACCACGAGGGCCGATTCCCCCGACCTGTTCGCCGGCGGCCTCTCGCTCGGGGCGTTCGGCACCGCCGCGGGGCTCGACGCCGTTCGCGATCGGGTCGACGAGCCCCCCGATCCGGAGGACGACCTCGGCGCGCTGCGGGCGCACGCCTCGACGGACGTGGCCGACCAGGCGCTGCCCGTCGCCGTGGCCGGGGCGGTGCCGCGCTCGCGACCGCCTTCCCCGCCCGCGCCGGCGTCCTTCGCCGAGCACGCGCAGGCCATCGGTGCGGTCGTCGAGGACTGGCTTCGGCGCGACCGATCGCGCGGCGTGGTCGAGCAGCCGGAGATCGCGCTGCGGTCGTACGGCATCGTCCCCTTCGACTTCTGGAGCGGCGCGGCGGCCGCCGCGCTCTTCCTCGTCGAGTGCGGCCGGGATCCGGGGGGCCACCGGCTCGCGGCGCGGATCGACGAAGACGCCGAGCGGGCGCGCACGTGGGGGATGCCGATTCGCGGCCCGTGGGTGCATCCCGTCAGCGGCGTGCTGGCCGGCCTGCTGGCCCAGGCGCCCGTCGCTCGCGCCGCCGCGGAGCGCGCCGCACAGGTCCTGCAGCACGCCGCGGTCGTCCCGGCCGCGGGGCCGCGTCCGCCCGACGGCCTCGGCGACGCGGCCTGGTCCATGCGCGTGCTCGCGGCGGCCGGAGCCGCCCCGCAGGACGTCCCCGTCGCACCCGAGGCCGCCGCCGCGCCCTACTGGGGGCGCCTGCCGACGGCGATGGTGCGCCGCGGCCTCGTCGTCGACCATGACGTGACACGCCTGCGCACGGCGGAGCTGATCGCGCTCGGGGAGGCCCCGGGGTGCGCCCGCGCCGCGGCGTCGGAGCTGACGGCTCGGCACGCTGCGACGGGGCGCTGGCTCGGGGATCGCCTCGCGGACGACGGCCTCCTGCTGTCCGGCGTCTGGGGTCTCGTGGGAGTGGGCCGGACCCTGCTGCGGGCCGACGGGCACGACGTTCCGCCGCTGCGCGACGCGTACCGCGCGGCCCCGCCTGCAGCCGCACCCCCCCGCGGGGTGCGATCCGCCGTAGTATCCAACGACAGTCACGCTCGGGATGGGAAGCCGGGATGAACAGTCCGTTCCGTGAGAACGCGGTCCAGGCGCTTGCGAGCTCCGGCGAGAGCCGGGAGCGGACCTCCCTCGTCACGCCCCGCCGCGCGCTCGTCGCCCTCGCCGTGATCGCCCTGCTCCTGGCCGGGCTCCTCTACGTCGCCGTCAACTCACTGGCCACGCCGACGCCCGGCATCGGCTGGGCCGACCGCGGCGGCTTCGCCGTCGTGGCGGCGCCGGTGGCGGGCACGGCCTCGACGCCGACCTTGACGACGGGTGCGCGCCTGCGCGGAGGCGACGTGATCGGCGAGGTGACGGACGCGGACGGCGCGACGACCCCGCTGACGGCGCCCGGGGACTCGATCGTCATGCAGCGCGGCGCGCTGACGGAGCCCTTCGCCGTCGCGGCGGGTGACCCGGTCGTGACGCTCGGGATGCTGACGCAGCCGCCGCTTCTGTTCATCCTGCTGCCGGGAGCCGAGGCGACCGGCTTCACCGACGGCAATCTCGCCGAGGGCGCCGCGGTCTGGGTCCAGCCCGCCAACGGACCCTCGTTCGAGTGCCGGATCGTCGCCTACAACAAGTACGAGCAGTCCGGCGAGTCGGTCATCGCGTACATCCCCTCGCCGACGGTCGCGCGCTACGTCCAGGCCAACGGCTCGGTCGTGTCGGCGGGCGCCGCGTGCCCCGCGGGCGAGCTCGACGCGCTCCTGGTCGGCACGATCGTCCCGGTCAGCGTGGAGGTCGGCCGGCGCTCGCTCCTGTCGTACGTCTTCGGCGGGTCGTGATGGCGGCGACGGCCGAGAGCGCCTCCGAGCGCAGGCTCCCGCCGCCCCGCCGGCGCTCGCGGGTGCCCACCATCATCCAGATGGAGGCCGTGGAGTGCGGCGCGGCCGCGCTGGCGATGATCCTCGCGTACCACGGTCGCCACGTCCCCCTGCAGACGCTCCGCGACGCCTGCCAGGTCAGCCGCGACGGCACGACGGCGCTCCAGGTGGCGAAGGTGGCGCGCGGGTACGGGATGAGCGCCAAGGGCGCCCGCAAGGACCTCCACGAGCTCGACACCCTCCCGACCCCGTTCGTCGCGTACTGGAGCTTCTACCACTTCGTGGTCGTCGAGGGCTGGGACGACACGTGGGTCCACATCAACGACCCCGCCATGGGCCCGCGGCGGGTGTCGTGGGACGAGATGGACTCCTGCTTCACCGGCATCGCGCTCGAGCTCGCGCCGACGCCCGAGTTCGAGCGGGGCGGCCGGCAGCCGTCCCTGGTCGGATCGCTGCGCGCGCACCTCGGCCCGTACTGGGCCGCGCTCGCGTTCACCGCGGTCGTCGGGGTCTTCGCGACCGTCCCGGGCATCGCGGCCGCCGGCTTCCTCTCCTTCTTCATCAACCGGGTCATTGCCGCCTCGAGCCCCGCCCTCGTGACCGGCTTCATGGCCGCGATCGTGTTCGCGATCGTCGTGCAGATGGTCCTCGGCTGGATCCAGCGTCGCACCATGCTCGGCATCACCACCGACTTCACGACGCGCCTCGCGGCCGACATGACGTGGCGGATCCTGCGCCTGCCGATGCGCTTCTTCAGCCAGCGCCAGCCGGGGGAGATCTCCTGGCGCCTGCGCATGCCCGCGGTGATCTCCATGCTCCTCGCGGGGCCGCTGCCATCGGCCATCACCGGCCTCGTCGCGGTGGTCCTCTACTTCGTCGCGATGCTCGTCCTGAGCCCCCTCGCGGCCGTGGTGGCGCTCGTCATCGGCGCGCTCAACTTCGCGATCCTGCGGTCGATGGCCCGCCGCCAGACGGAGCGCCAGCAGGTGCTGATGCAGGAGGAGGGCCGGCTCTCCGCCGTCGCCTCGTCGGGGCTGTCCGCGATCGAGTTCATCAAGGCGACCGGTGCCGAGCAGGAGCTCTTCACGCGCTTCGGCGGCCAGTCGGCGCGCGTCGTGAGCGTCCGCCAGGAGACCGCGGCGTCCAACCAGGTCCTCGCGACGCTGCCCGGCTTCCTCGGCATCCTCGCCTCGGCCGCCGTCCTCGGCGTCGGCGGCCTGCAGGTGCTCGACGGCGACCTCTCGATCGGCGGGCTCGTCGCCCTCCAGGTGCTGGTCGCGGGGTTCCTCGCGCCCTTCGCCACGCTCGTGCAGGTCGGCAACTCGCTGCTCCAGTTCCGTGCCGTCCTGCCCAAGGTCGACGACGTGCTCGAGCAGGAGCCCGAGATGGACGGGCTGCGCTCGTCCGTGCGGGTCGGGGCGGCGGCCGGGCCCGCGCCGGCGCCCGCGAAGCTGCAGGGGCGGATCGAGTTCCGGGACGTCGTGTTCGGCTACAGCCAGGGCGCCCCGCCGCTGCTGAAGGAGCTGTCGTTCACGGTGGAGCCGGGCCACCGGATCGCCTTCGTCGGCTCCTCGGGCGCGGGCAAGTCGACCGTGTCCCGGCTGTTGACCGGGCTCGAGCGGCCCTGGTCGGGCGCCATCCTGCTTGACGGCGTGCCCCGGGACGAGATCCCGGGCGCCGTGCTGAGCTCCTCGCTCGCGCTCGTCGACCAGTCGATCCACCTGTTCAAGGGCACCGTGCGCGAGAACCTCACGCTCTGGGATCCGTCGATCGAGGCCGGGCGCGTGACGCTGGCGGCCCAGGACGCCCTGATCGACGACGTGATCGCCGCGCGCCCCGGCGCCTACGAGTCCGAGGTGGCCGAGCACGGCCGCAACTTCAGCGGCGGCCAGGGCCAGCGCGTCGAGATCGCGCGGGCGCTGGCGATGGACCCCACGATCCTCGTCCTCGACGAGGCCACGAGCTCCCTCGACGCCCTCACGGAGGTCCGCATCGACAACGAGCTGCGCCGCCGCGGCTGCACGACGGTGGTGATCGCGCACCGGCTCTCGACGATCCGCGACGCCGACCTGATCCTGGTGCTGGACAAGGGCGTCGTGGTGCAGAGCGGGACGCACGACGAGCTGCTCGAGCTGGACGGCCTCTACCGCACGCTGGTGGAGAGCTGATGGCCACCGAGTACGCGGCGCGCCGGACGCCGCTCGCGCCCGCGACGGCGGCGGAGGTCGGCGTCCCGGGCGACGACGGCACGCGCCACGTCGATGCGTCCCTGCCGTGGCGCTGCGACGTCGGGGCGATGGCGTGGCGAGTGGTCGAGGGCCGGGTCGACGTGTTCTGGGCCGGGGACGACGGCCACGGCCGGCGGATTCCTCTGCGCTCGTTCGGGCCGGGGCAGGTGCTGACCGCCGCGGACGGGGCCGTCGCCGGCGGGGCGACCATCGCGCTCGCCATCCCCGGGACCCGGATCGAGCCGGCCGAGGCCGAGGAGCAGGGCCGCCTCGACGCCCTGGCCCGTGGTGCGGCCACGGCCGCCCGGGGCGACGAGGCCTCCCGCATCGCCTCACTCGGCCTGCGCGACGCCGAGCTGGTGCAGGAGGCCAGCGAGGAGCTGGCGTCCGTCGACGCGGACGGCCTCGAGCTGACCGGGGACGCCGTCGCCGATGCGGTGCGGCTGCTGTGCGAGGGCGAGGGCGTCGCCTTCGTCCCCGGCGATCGCGATCCCGAGGCGCCCCTCGCCGTCCAGGTGGCGGCCCTCCTGCGCACCTGCGATGCGCGCGCGCGCTCGGTCGTCCTCGAGGGCCGCTGGTGGACGCGCGACGGCGACGCGTTCATCGGGCGCGACGCGGAGGGCGCGCTGATCGTCGTGCGGCCGCACGGGCGGCGCTGGCCGGGCCTCGGCGGCGCGCGCTACGTGGCCGTGTCCCCGGCCACCGGCGTCGAGACCCCGGTCGACGACGCCGTCGGCGCCGGCGTCGAGTCCGAGGCCATCGTCGTCCAGCGGGTCCTGCCGCCCGGGCCGATCAGCGCCCGCAGCCTGCTCGCCACCGCGCGGCGCTCGTGGCGCCGCGAGTTCGCCTGGACGGCGACGCTCGCGCTGGGCGCGAGCCTGATGACCCTGCTGGTCCCGATCGTCCTCGGCAAGATCATCGGCGTCGCGATCCCCCGCAACTCGACCGAGGCGCTGGCCGGGCTGGTCCTGGTGGTCGGGTGTGCCGCCCTCGGGCTCTTCATCTTCGAGCTGACCCGCAACTTCACCCTGCTGCGCCTCGGCGGCGAGCTCGATCGCAACCTGCTGCCGGCGCTCTGGGACCGGACCCTGAGCCTGCCGACGAGCTTCTTCCGGCGCTACGAGGTCGGCGACCTGACGGATCGCATCATGGGCGTCGACCAGGCCCGCCAGCTGCTCGGGGACGCCATCCTGATCACGGGGCTGTCCGCGGCCTTCGCCATCGTGAACCTGGTCGTGGTGGCCATCAGCGTGCCCGCCCTGATCCTGCCGGCGCTCAGCGTCATCCTCGTCGTCCTGATCGTCTGCGCCGTCGCGCTGCGGCTCGCCCAGCGGTTCCATCGCGCCGCAGCCGCGGCGCAGGGCGAGCGGGACGCGCTGGCGCTGCAGCTGATCCAGGGCGTGGCCAAGGTCCGGGTCGCCGGGGCGACGGCGACGATGTTCCGGCGCTGGGCGGAGCTGATGTCCCGCGTCCAGCGCGCCCAGATGCAGGCGGCGATCCGCACCGACGTCACGGCCGTCGTCGCCGGCAGCCTCGGGCTGACCGCGAGCGCCGCGGTCTACCTGATGGCGATGCTCGAGGGCGAGGGCATCGGCATCGCGAGCTTCGCCGTCTTCGCGACCGCGCTCGGAACGGCGACCGCGGCCGCCGGCTCGATCGTCGCGGTCGCGGGCCAGGCGGGTCGGGCCGCCGTCCTGATCGACCGGGCCGAGCCGATCCTCGCCACCCCGGGTGAGGACCACCAGGCGGGCCGCGCCCTGGACATCACCGGGGAGATCGCGTTCACGGACCTGCACTTCCGCTACGCGGACGACCTGCCCCTGGTGCTCGACGGCCTGTCGCTGACGATCCCGGCGGGGTCGTTCACGGCGCTCGTCGGCGAGTCGGGCTGCGGCAAGTCGACCGTTCTGCGCTGCCTGCTCGGCTTCGAGCAGCCCGAGCGCGGGTCGGTGCTCCTCGACGGCGTCCCGCTGGGCGACCTCGACCTCGCCTACGTGCGCCGGCAGTTCGGCGTCGTCATGCAGAAGTTCTCGCTGATGGGGGGCTCGATCCTCGACAACATCGTCGGGGGCCGCGACATGACGACCGACGAGGCGTGGGCGGCGGCCGAGGAGGTCGGCCTCGCGGACTTCATCCGCGAGCTCCCGATGGGCATGCACACGATGCTCATGGATGGGGCAGGGACGCTGTCCGGCGGGCAGGTGCAGCGCCTCCTGCTCGCCCGCGCCGTCGCGGGCCGGCCGCGGGTGATCATCCTCGACGAGGCGACGAGCGCACTGGACAACCCGACGCAGCAGATCGTGACGGACTCGCTCGCCCGGATGTCCGCCACCCGCGTCGTGATCGCCCACCGTCTCTCGACGGTCAGGGACGCCGACCAGATCGCCGTCGTCGCCGCCGGCTGCGTCGTCGAGCTCGGCCGCCACGAGGA
>VGBM01000033.1 GCA_016870485.1 Actinomycetota bacterium | reverse complement strand
GACGAGGTAGACCGCCTCGCCCTCGACGAGGACGGGCGCGAAGTCGGGGTTGAACTCCGGGTTGTCGATCACGAACGCCCAGCCTCCCCACGCGATGCGCGGTCGATCCCCGACCCCCACGCGTCACCCGTGGCGGCCGCGACGATGCTCAGGGGCTGGCCGCTCCGACCGCCCCGATCAGCCTGTCGCCCCCGTGCCCGAGAGGTGGGCGGGTGCGACGTCGCCATCGCACCCGCCCGGTATCGGACCTGCCTCGCCTGTCGAAGGCGAGGACGGGATCTCACCCGGCGCTGCCAGCCGAGCCCATCGTGCCGAACGAGCCGACGGTGGTGAGGAAGGTGCCGGCCGTGCCCGCCGAGGACGCGGTGCTCGCAGACGAGCCGCCGCTGGCGGCGGCGAGGACCTCATCGGAGACGCTCTCGGGATCGGGAAGCACGATGTAGAACGTCGAGGCCGAGTTCTCGAGGACCGTGACGTTCATGCCTTCGGGCACCTCGACGCCCTCCGCGCGGAGCACCGCGGCGGCGTCGGCCATCAGCTGCGCCTTGAAATCGGCATCGGTGAGCGCCCGCGCGTACAGATCGGCCGCAGCGCGTGCAGACTGGTCCTCCATCTTGGGTTCCTCCTGATCGTGGAGAGCGGGATGCTACTGACCTCCGCGCCAACTTTTCAAGTCCGCCGGGCGACTCCGCGGGGCTAGCCCCGGCCGGCGGGATCGGGCTGGCCCTCTGCCTCACCGCGCTCCCGACCCTCGTGGCGATGCAGTGGAGCTCGATGGACGGGCTGCCCCTGATGTCGTACCTGACCCTGCTCGACGCGCTCTACCTGGTCAGCCTCGTCTGCATCCTCGGCTCCCCGATCGCCGGACTGCGCGTGTCGTGGATGGCCCGCGAGCGGGGCGAGGAGGCCGCGATCAAGGTCGATGAGCGCTCGATGGTCGTCTACCTCGCCGCCTTCGCCACCGCGTTCGGCGTGACGCTCGCGGCGTTCCTCCTGACCTGACCCGCGGCCCCGGTGGCGCGGGCCCCTAGCTCCCCGTGGAGGCCTTCCAGTCCTCCCACGCGGCGCTCAGCGTCGTCAGGGAGCGGGTCAGGCGCGTCGTCTCGCGCTCCATCGCGGGCCGCGTGCGCCGCAGCTGCTTCTGGGCCTGCTCGATCGTGCGGCCCTCCGCGATCCCGAGCGTGAGCGCGGCGAACGAGCGGGCCGCGGCGATGGCCGCGACGGACGGCTCGATCAGGGCGGACTGCTCCGGGGTCGCGTCGTCGACGCAGGCGCGCAGCGCCTCCGCCTGCGCGTCGAACTCGACCAGCACCATCCCGACCCGCTCGACGCCCGCGACCTGCACCTCCGCGTCGATGAACCAGTCGCGCGAGATGACGGTGGTGAGCGTGTTGAGGGCGGCGATCTCCTGCTGCACGATCATCGTCAGGGCATCGTCGGAGCAGCCGGCGGTCGTCATCGCCCCGCCGGCCTCCTGCCCGGTCGACACGGCCTCGGCGACGGCGGCGGCGAGGGTCGAGTCGGGTGCCGCGGCGGCTGTGGTCGGGGTCTCGCCCGACGTCCCGGCGTCGCCGCAGGCGACGAGGGCGAGGGCCGCGGCCGTGACGGTGATCAGACCGAGGGCGCGCGCGAAGGACGGGCGGGTCGGGCGGATCTCAGCCCGCTTCCGCGAGGTAGGCCGCAGTCGGCTCGACGACGGCGCCGGCCTCGCGCATCGCGGCGACGGCCGTGGTCGACGTGCCCGGCGCGACGCCCGCGAGCAGGTCCTCGAGCACGACGACCGGCAGGGACCGCCGACGGGCATCGAGCGCGGTCTGGAGCACGCAGTAGTCGGTCGCGATGCCGCAGATCACGAGGGCGTCGATGGCGTGGTCCGCGAGGACGTCGTCGAGCGACGTGCCGTCGGCGGTCGCGCCCTCGAACGCGGAGTAGGCGGACGCGTCGATGCCCTTGAAGATGGCGACGTCGGCGAGGGTCGCATCGAACGCCGGGTTGTAGTCCGCCCCGGGCGTGCCCTGCAGGCAGTGCAGGGGCCACGTCGTGCGGAAGTCGGGGTCGACGCCGGCGGGCGGGAAGTGCCCGCCGTTCGGCGAGCCGGGCACGTGCCAGTCGCGGGAGGCGATCACGAGGTCGAAGCGGTCGCGGTGGGCGCGCAGGAGCGCCGTGGCAGCGGCGGCCACGGCGTTGCCGCCCTCCACGCCCAGGCTGCCGCCCTCCGAGAAGTCGTTCTGGACGTCGACGACGATGATCGCGGTGCCCACGGCGCGCCTCCTCGCTCGGGGGCGCCCATTCTAGGCCAGCCGCCCGGTCCCGGGCCCTGGATGCGCCGCCCTCGACCCGGGTAGGACGCGTCGTAGAACGCGGCCGCGCGCCCCACGACCACGCCGGCGGCGGGCCGCGTCCGGCCTTGCCCCGCTGGGCCCCCGGCGCCGTCCGATCGTTGCCGGGTTGCGGCACTGCGCGATCCGCCGGCGGCGGGCCTGATGCGTCCACCTCGACGAAGGGAGCCCACCGATGGGACTGTTCGACAGCATCACCGGCGCACTGCAGGGACTCTCCGAGCACGTGGGTGCGGACCAGGCCGGCAGCCGCCAGGACCTGGCCCAGGGCGACCTCTCCGGTCTCATGGACCTCGCCCGGGGCACCCCGCTCGAAGACGTCGCCGCGGACGGGCAGTCCGTCGTCGAGAGCGCCACACAGGCGGAGCAGGACGTCGGGGGCGCCCGACCGGCGATTCACACCCGGCTCCCCCGGCGGTAACGGCCCGTCCTCCGGTCGCCTCGGCGCCGGGGGCGGCTGTCGTCTCCGGGCTCGGGCAGGTACCGGATCAGGGCCCTGCAGGCCGCGGGCAGGGCCCGTGCCGTCCCCGTGGACGCGGCCATCTGCGCGGTGCCGCGGACCGGGCGCCGCTGCGGCTTGATCGCCTTCGACGGCTTCGCCGGCGGCGCCACCTTCGCCGCGGCGGCGAACGCGTCGGCGACGATGCGCCGGGCACGATCGCGACGCCCGCCGGCAGGCCCGTCACCCCGGAGCCGCCGTCCGCCGCATCGTCGCCATCGTCGTGCTCATGGCGATGGGCCTGTTCCTGCTGTCGGCCCTGTGGGACCCGATCAACGCGATCTGGCGCTGAGTCAGGCGGGCGCGACCGGGTCGCCGACCCGCACCGTCCCGGGCTCCACCACGCTCGCGTAGACGCCGAGGTCGGCCGCGCCCTTCGCGGCGACCATGGCGCGCAGGGCGTCCGTGTCGCGCTCGCCCGTCTCCGGGTCGACGGTGGTGACGGCGCAGCGGGCGCAGGCCTCCTCGACGCGCACCACGGCGTCGCCGATCCGCACCTCCCGCCCGATCCAGCCGTCCTCCTGGAAGGGGGCGCCACCCGCCGTCTCCACCAGCATCCGGAAGCGACGCGGGTCGATGGGGCCGAGCCCGAGCGCGTCGATCGACGGCCCGCCGATCACCGACACGGGGAACCCCGACCAGCCGCCCCGCTCCCCGGCGACGCGGGCGAGCCGGATCGGCTCGCCGCAGGCCTCCGACAGGGCCGCGGCCCACGGCCCGGCGACGAGCTCGGCGTCGACCTCGAGGTCCATGTCCCAGCGGGCGCGCAGGGCCTCCCCCGGCTCCGGTCGGTCCGCGACGACGCGGCCGTCGGGCAGCGCGATCGACAGCACGCCGTCCGCCCAGTCGGCGGTCATCCGGCAGAGGGGCAGCCGCCGCGGGCCGCGCAGGGACGAGCCGTCGACACCGAGCAGGAAGAACGCGCGGTCCCCCTCCACGCCGTGCGAGCCGATCGCCACGGACGTGCGCTCGACGAGGCGCAGGCTCTTGACGGGCGTGAGGAGGAGGCGCGCGACGCGGGTCACGGCCGCAGTGTCGCGGATCCGCTCACTCGCAGACCGTGCCGTCGCCGTCGCCGTCCCGGTACCACGCGTACTCGGGGTCGCGGCCGCTGACGTACGGCCCGTAGCCGGCGGCCTTGGCCTCGCGGCAGCTCCCGAAGCGCGGGTCGTCGCCGGCCGCGGGGGCGCTGGGCGCCGGCGCGGCGGGCGGGCCCTCGCAGACCGTGCCGTCGCCGTCGCCGTCCCGGTACCACGCATACTCGGGATCGCGACCGCTGACGTACGGCCCGTAGCCCGCGGCGAGCGCCTCGCGGCAGCTCCCGAAGCGCGGATCGTCGCCGCCCGGGGCGGCGGTCGCCGCCGGCGCGGCCGCCTGCCCCTCCGCCGCCTCGGCGTCCGGCTCGGGCGCCGCGCCGAGGCCGATGGCGGCGCGGCGCACCTCGGGCACGAGCGCCCGCCGGCCGCAGCCGGAGAGCCCCACGGTCAGCGCCCCGCGCTCGAGCACGTCGACCGTCAGGCGCCAGCGCCACTTGACGGCGATCCACGAGGCCACGTACGTGCAGCGGTAGGCCCCGAACGGCGGCAGCCACGCGGTCGGGTCCTGGTCGCTCTTCGAGCGGTTCGTCGAGGCGGTCACCGCGATCAGGGCGAGCGGGTAGTCGAGGTCGTTGGCGAAGCGCCGGCGGGTGTCGGCGTCCCAGCGGCGCGCGCCCGAGCGCCACGCCTCGGCGAGCGGCACGAAGTGGTCGATGTCGAGGCGCCGCGCGCTCGTGATCAGGAGGTCGTCGTAGGCCGACCACCAGCGCCCGCCGACGAGGCGGCAGCGCCCGGTCAGCCCGGGCGGGGTGCGGGCCTCCGCGATCAGCACCTCATCGCGGGTGTCGCAGCCGTCGCCGTCCGCGTCGACCCAGTGGTCGAAGAGGTCGCGATCGTAGCCCGCGCGCTGCGGCTGGGCGGTGCGCAACTCCGCAAGCAGGTCGCGAGCGCTGACCGGGGCCGCAGCGGCGATGGGCACGGGCAGGGCCAGCGCGAGCAGGGTGAGGAGGGGGATCAGGCGGCGCATCGGACCCCCACATGGAACCACGTCCGGCGTGGAGCGTCTGGGTTGTGACACAGGTTCCTGAACGCCCGAGTAAGTTTTTCCTATGGCCGCGGCCCGCGTGCTCGAGCTCCGCCACGGCGACCAGCCGCCCGTGGACCGCGTCCACCGCCACCTCGTCGCCGCCGGCTACGCCGTCGAGCGCCTGCGCCCGTACGCGGGCGACGCCGTGCCGCACCTCGACGAGACGGTTGCGGGCGTCGTCGTGCACGGCGGGCCGTTCGCCGTGTACGCGGAGGACGAGTTCCCGTTCCTCGTCGACGAGCACCGCCTGATCCGCGAGGCCCTCGACGCCGGAACCCCGCTCCTCGGCATCTGCCAGGGTGCCCAGTCGATGGCCCGCGTGCTCGGCGCCGAGGTCGGCCCGCCCGACCACGGCCTGCACGAGTTCGGGTACTACGAGGTGCGCCCGACGGCCGCGGGCCTGGCCGACGGGTTCCTGCCCGGCCCGCTTGTCGTCGCGCAGGCCCACTACCACGAGTTCGGGATCCCGGACGGCGCGGTCCGACTCGCGGAGAGCGACGCCTACCCCAACCAGGCCTTCCGCTGGGGCGAGTCGGCCTGGGGCCTGCAGTTCCACGCCGAGGTCACGCCGGCGCTCTTCCGGTGCTGGCAGGACGCGTCGTGGGCCAGCGAGGACGCCCCGGGCACCCAGAGCCGCGCGGAGCAGGATCGGCTGATGGCGCTCCACGACGACGCCCAGGCCGCCTGGTACGCGGGTTTTCTGGCGCGGGTCTTCGCGCCGCCGCCCGCCGCTCCCTGAGGAATGCCGCTCGGCAGGCGGCGTCGCGGCAGACGTCGGCGGTCGGCCCCAGCCGCTCGACGGACGGGCCGCCGCACGGGGTCCTCCCTCAGGCCGCCTCGTCGAGCGGCGCGCCGCCGCAGCAGGGGTCGACGTTGACGCCGCAGGCGGCGCACTGCACGTGGCCGTGCACCTCGACCGGCGGCGCCGGGCTCCCGCACATCGGGCAGCGGGCGCGGCGGGCGGCGTCCGGCGACGGCCCGGGATCGGCGGCGGTGTCCACGCGCCGAGGGTACCGCGATCCGCACCGGGAAAACCGCACGGACGCACGTATCATAGGCCGGCATGCCGGACCGCGCAGGACAGCCCCGCCGTCGCCCGCGCTGGGGCCTGATCGGCGCAGCCGCCGTCCTCGCCCTCGCCGTCCTCGGCGGCGGCGCGTGGGCGGCCGTCAACGCGCTCGGGCCCGACGAGGTCGAGGGCTCCGCGACGGTCGAGTTCATCCCGGAGACGGAGCCCGCCGCGACGGTCGCGTTCATCCCGGAGACGGAGCCCGCCGCGCCGGCCACCACCAGCGCCGCCCCCGACCCGGCCCAGCCGTGGCCGACCTACGGCTTCGACGACGCCCGCACCCGCGTCAACCCGGCGCTCGAACACCGCCCGCCGTACGCCGAGGAGTGGCGCTTCCGCTCGAAGAGCCTGCTCGAGTTCCCGCCCGTGGTGGCGGACGGCCGGCTCTTCGTGGGGCAGCTGCGCGGCCGCTTCTACGCCGTCAACACGGGCACCGGCGGCACGATCTGGGAGAAGGATACGGGGCACTGCTCGGCCGCCTCGCCCGCCTACGCGGACGGGGTCGTCTACGCCGGCTTCCTCGCCTACCACCCGTGCCCGAAGGGCGAGTTCCAGGATGGCGGCTTCGTCGTGGCCTGGGACGCCGCCTCCGGCGAGGAGCTCTGGCGCGTTGAGATGGCCCCCGTCGAGTCCTCGCCGCTCGTGGTCGACGGCGTCGTCTACGTCGCCGCCTGGGACGCGCGGGTCTACGCCCTCGACGCGCGCACCGGCGCGGAGATCTGGTCGACCGAGCTCGACGCTCAGATCGTCGCGTCGGCGACCTGGATCGACCCGGTGCAGGCGGGCGGCCGGGCGGCGATCACCATCGGCACGAACGGCGGCAGCCTCTACTCGCTCGACGCCGAGACCGGCGCGATCAACTGGCAGGCCCGCTCGAACGATACCCTCGGCTGGGGCCGCGAGTACTTCTACGCCACCCCGGCCGTGGCCTACGGGCGCGTCTTCGTCGGCAACACGGATGGCTGGATGTACGCCTTCGGGGCGGAGAGCGGGCGCCTCCTATGGGCGAAGCAGGCCGGCAGCTACGTCTACACGGCGGCCGCCGTCGACGACGAGACCGTCTACATCGGCACCTACGACGGCTTCGTGATCGCCTACGACGCCGCCACCGGCGCCGAGAACTGGCGGCTCGAGATGCCGGGCGCGATCCACGGCGCCCCCACCCTGATGGCGGGCCTCCTGTACGTGTCGACCTGCTCGGGCTGCGGCCAGAACGGGGTGCGCGAGGCGAAGCGCGGCCCGGACGCCACCTACGCGATCGACATCGCGACCCGCGAGGTCGTCTGGGAGTACCCGGCGGGCAAGTACGCGCCGATCGTGGCCGACGAGGAGCGGGTCTACCTCGTCGGCACCGGCGTGATCTTCGGGCTCAAGCCGTCCTAGCAGCTGATGCACGCCGTCGCCGCCGTGGCGGCCACGGCCGACGTGGTCGGTGAGGGTCGCAGCGGGACCCACGGCGGCCGGCGCCACCTCGACCTCACCCGAGCACGGCCGTGTCCGGGCTCACCGCGGTGCTTGGCACACGCGGAGCGCCGCGGCTACTGTGGGCCGGCCCCGATCCGCAAGGAGCCCACCGTGAAGTCGACCCGTCTCATCACCGCCGTCGTGGTCGCGGTCGTGGCGTGCGCGATGGCGGGCACCGCCTCCGCCGCCGCGCCGACCGTCACCTATTTCCGGATGTTCCAGCCGGCGGCGCAGCCGGGCACGCTCGTCGCCGTCGCGCGCGTGTCGATGAAGGGCGCGGCGACGCGCGCCCAGGCCTTCACGAAGAACGGCGTGCCGCGTCGCGTGGTGGGCGCGCTGACCGTCTCGGGCAACGGGCGGACCGCGACCGCGACCGACATTGTCCGCCTCAAGCGGTCGGGCCTCGCCGGGGGCACGCAGGTCCTCTACTTCCGCTTCCCGGCCGCCACGGCGAGGGCCCTGGCCGGCGCAGACGACATCCAGAGCACCCTGCGCGTCGGGATGCAGGGGCAGCGCAGGCAGCCGGTCGTCGCGCCGCGTGGGACGCGGCAGTTCGGCGGCCTGGGCGGGTGCTGGCCCTTCTTCTGCGATCCCCCAGCCCAGACGAATCCCCCGGCGAGCCCGGTCGCGCTCTCGGGCTCGGTCGGCGGTGTGACGGGCGACATGTGCGTGTTCTTCGACGGGCCGGGGACGCAGGGCCCGTACGTGGAGTCCGGCGACATCAGCGACTACTCGAACGCCTCGTGGTCGATCTTCGCCGAACAGGGCTCCGACTTCTCGATCTCCGACGGGGCCTTCAGCGGCTCGGCGTGGGAGCAGCCTCCGTGGAGCGCCGCCATGGCCGGTACCCCGGGTCAGGCCACGACGTTCGGCGGGACGGTCTCGGCCGGCGTCCTCGCCGGGGGATCGGGCACGGGCACCGTCACGTACTCCGGGCCGGTCGTGAGCGGGTACCCCACGGAGATCCCGGTCGCCACGACCAGCGCTCAGGTCGATAACTGCTGAGCGGGCCCTCGGACCGCGGCGCCAGCGCGTCGGGTCGGCCTGCACGACGACGGACGAGGTGCTCGGCGAGCGCGGGCCGCAGCGTGCCGACCCATCGGGCGGCCGCTGCGCGCCCCCGGGCGGGGCGTGGCAGGATGGGGACGTGCCCCGCCGCGCCCTGGCCGCGCTCGTCGCCCTCCTCGCCCTCGCCGCGGCGGCGCCCGCCGGTGCGGCGCCGGCCACCCTGACGCCGCGGGAGATCGTCGTCGCGGTCGGCGCGGAGAAGGGGTTCATGCTGCTCGCCAACGCGCGCACGGGCCACCGCTGGCGCTGGATCACGCGGCCCGACGCCCGCATCGCCCGGCCCCTGCCGGTGCAGCAGATCCCGATGAACGACATCGTCAACGGGCCCGCGGGCCGGATGACGGTCTACGTGGTCGGGGTGGCGCCGGGGAAGGCCCGCGGCAGCGTCGGCTACTTCGCGCCGGGCGCGAGCACCCCGACGAAGCGCATCGCCGTGACGATCACCGTCACGGCCGGCGGATAGCGGCCATACTCCCCCGCATGCAGCGCCCCACCCTCGCCGACTGGATGACGCCCGACCACTCCCACTGGTCGTTCCGGCACGTGCGCGAGCTGATCCCGACGGCCCGCATCCGCCACGGCCGCCACCCGCGCGAGCTGCCGTTCGCGCCCGCGGGGGACCTGCTCGCCCTGCGCTTCGAGGGCACCGGCGGCGAGCACGTGGTGGGCGAGTTCCTCGCCGCGACCCGCTCCGACGCCCTCGTCGCCGTCAAGGACGGGAAGGTCGCCCTCGAGTGGCTCGCCCCGGGCGTCCGCGTCGACGAGCCGCACCTCCTCTTCTCCGTCACGAAGTCGATCACCGCGCTCCTCGCCGGCGCGCTCGCGGGGGCGGACGCGCTCGACCTCGACGCCCCCGTCACCGACTACGTGCCGGAGGTGCGGGATGGCGGCTTCGGCACCGCGACGGTGCGCCACCTGCTCGACATGGAGGCGTCCTACCGCTTCGTCGAGGACTACTCGCCCGGCATCGATCTCACCCTCTACCGCAACGCGGCCGGCTGGTACCCGGCCCCGCCCGACCATATGGGCCTGCGCGAGTTCCTCGCGACCCGCGAGCCCGAGGGCGAGCACGGGCGGGTGTTCCGGTACCTGTCGCCGACGACCGACATGCTCGGCTGGGTCTGCGAGGCCGCCGCGGGCCTGCCCTACGCGCTCGCCGTCTCCCAGCACCTGTGGGTGCCGATGGGCGCCGAGGCCGACGCCGACGTCACCCTCGACCGGCTCGGCATGCCGCGCGCGGCCGGCGGCATCAGCGCCACCCCGCGCGACGCCGCCCGGCTCGGGATGATCGTGGCCGAGGGCGGCGCCGGGATCGTGCCCGAGTGGTTCGTCGACGACCTCACGACGGGCGGCGACCCCGCGCACTGGGCCGCCGGCGACTACGCCCAGTGGCTGCCGGGCGGCTGCTACCGCTCCTGCTGGTACCAGCCCCGCGTCGACCCCGACTGCGTGATGGCCGTCGGCATCCACGGGCAGATGATCTACGTCGACCGGCCCCGCAACGTGGTCGTGGTGAAGCAGTCCTCGTGGGAGGTCCCCGACGAGGACGTGCGCCACACCGACAACGAGCGCCTCTGCCGGGCGCTCAGCCGCGCGCTGACCGCCGAGGAGCCGGCGGCGGCCGCCGTCTAGGCGAGCGCCGAGCGGACCTCGACCGGCCCGGTCAGGGCCCTGTGCAGCGGGCACCTGCCGGCGATCGCCAGCAGCCGCTCGCGCTGGGCCTCGTCGAGGTCGCCGACGAGCTCGATCCGGCGGTCGATCACGAGGCCGTCGGGGCCCTGCTCGTGGCGCAGCTCGACGCGCACGCGCTCGAGCGGCCACTCCTTGAG
>VGBM01000032.1 GCA_016870485.1 Actinomycetota bacterium | reverse complement strand
CCAACGCGGCCGCACGATCGGATTCCCCACCGCCAACGTGAGGGTCGAGCCGGGCGCGTGCCTGCCCGCCGATGGGGTGTACGCGGGCGTGCACCGCCGCCCCGATGGCGCCGAGCACACGTGTGCGTTGAATCTCGGTCGCCGGCCGACGTTCAAGACCGACCAGGCATCGCCGTTGCTCGAGTCGCACCTGCTCGACTTCTCGGGCGATCTCTACGGCGAGACGGCCGCGGTCCAGTTCCTGGCGTTCCTGCGCAGCGAGAAGCAATTCGGCGGGATCGAGGAGTTGCGCGAGCAGTTGGTGCTCGATGTCGAGCACGCCCGCAGCGCGGTGCTCGCGCGCCGCGGGCGCTGACCCGGCCACCGCCCCGAATGCGGCATCCCGCTAGGATTCGGGGCGGAAACCTGCAACGGGAGGCAGCCAACCATGGACATTGCGGGGTACTCCGGCCTGGACCTCTTGGGGCGGGGCGGCTTCAGCACGGTCTACCGCGCACACCAGTCGGCACATTCCCGTGATGTCGCGCTGAAGGTCCTCTCCGTTGACGTCTCCGACCCCGCGGCGCGGGCAAGGT
Organism: Actinomycetota bacterium; assembly: GCA_016870485.1. Lineage (GTDB taxonomy): Bacteria > Actinomycetota > Thermoleophilia > Gaiellales > F1-60-MAGs149 > F1-60-MAGs149. The sequence continues at coordinate 10,101 of VGBM01000032.1, read as the reverse complement.
TCGAGCGCGAGTGCGCCGCGAACGGCCGGCTGGGTTCGCACCCGAACGTTCTGACGATCTACGAGTCCGACTACACCGAGGACGGCAAGCCCTACATCGCGATGGAGCTGTGCACCGGCGGCTCTCTTGCCGACCAGGTCGCGGGTTCCGGACCGCTTCCCGTGGAGGCAGTGCTGCGGATCGGCATCAAGGTTGCCGGCGCGGTGGAGACGGCGCACCGCAACGGCATCACGCACCGTGACATCAAGCCCGAGAACATCCTCACGACCGCGTACGGAGACCACGTCCTCGCAGACTTCGGGATCTCGGTCCTCGACAGCACGAGGTCGGGCACCGCTACGGCCGGTTCGTTCACTCTCTCCCACGTGCCGCCTGAGGTCCTGCAGGGAGAAGTGTCGGGCGTGCCCGGCGACGTGTACGCCCTCGGTTCGGCCCTCTTCCGCCTGCTCACCGGGCGGCCACCGTTCGCCGACGAGACGACCCCGCTGGCCGTGGCGATCACCCGCACCCTCAATGACCCTGTGCCCGACCCCGGCGCCGACGTTCCTGCGTCGCTGCGCAGGGCGCTGGAGGAGTCAATGGCGAAGGACCCTGCGCGCCGGCCTGCGTCTGCACTCGCGTTCGCCGAGATGCTGCGCGAGGTGCAGCGGGAGCTGGGCCATCCGTTGACGGACCCAGTGGTGGCGTCCATCCCTGGCGGCCCGGCCGAGACCACCGATGCCGCGGCGCCAGCCGCAACTGTCCGGCCCGCGCCGACCGTGCGACCCGACGCACCGAGCGCTGACCCGGTGCCGGTCGAGGCGCCGAGCGAAGAACCCATCGCCCCCGCGAGAGCCGCACCCGGGGTGCGCGCCGCGGCAGATGTCGCGCCCGCCGCTCGGTCGTCGAGTCCAACGGGCACTGACACTGCCGACAGTGCCGGCTCGCCGAAGTCCCGCAGGGGGCTCCTTCTCGGGGCACTTGCCGCGGTGGTCCTGCTCGCAGTCGGTGGCGCAGTCGTGGCTGGTGGCGGCGGAGGCAACGACGGCGCTTCGCCGATCGTCGACTCCACACTGGCCGGCGGAACAACCCCGGGGGAGACAGTGGACTCAACCCCCGATGACCCGTCCGTCGCGACGACCGGACCCGTCACCTCAACGACCGCAGCCGGCGGCAAGGCCACGGGCACCGGAACGAAGACTCCGACCGCACCGAAGGTCACCACGGCGCCGAAGTCGACCAGTCAGACCCGGGTCACCGTCGCGCCCGCGGTGGCAGGGTCCACGCAAACCACATCCGCCCCCACCGCGGCCGCACCACAAGCGGCCCCCACCACGGCCGCACCACAAGCGACCACGACCACGGTCGCCACCTCGGCGGTCGTGACAGTCCCCGGCATCACAATCCCGAGCGTACTTTTCTCCGTGTGTCTCAGCCGGGCCGCGTGCGCCCAGGCCCTGTACGACGCATGGAAGGCGAACGATGTCACGAAGGCTCGCAATGCAACCACCGGGTGGAACAACTACCAAGCTGCGTCGCTCATGTTCACTTATCCCTACGCGAACTACTCCGCGGGCTGGCCGACCAAGGTCGTCAAGGTGAGTGACCAGCTGTACACGGCGACTTCCACCAGGTCGGAGGTGCCGAAGAAGTGGAGCTTCCTCTTCGAGGCGGATGCGTCGTCGGTGAAGGTTCTGGCGACCCTCTCTGGTTGACCGCGGACCGGGAAAGTGGTGAACATGGAGATCTTGCTCGTAGTCGACCGCGGGGACGACACACGCGGTGCCGAGGTGGTGGTCACTCTTGACGGCCGTGCCACCGTTGCTGACCTCGCCTCTGCGCTCGGTGGCGGGCCCGGCAGCACGCTGTCGGTGCGGCGGACATCGTCAGAACTGGATCCGGGGTCCGCGGTGGAGGAGACGGACCTGCTCTCGGGCGACGAGGTCGGGGTGGTCGCAGCGACGCAGTCCGAGGAGAGGGGCGGCGCCGTGAACAAGCCCGTTCTCACCGTGCTCACGGGGCCAAGGCGCGGTGAGCGCATCGTCATCTCGGAGGTGTCCACGGTCGGCCGAGACGACTCCGCGGGGATCACGGTCGCCGACCCGTTGATGTCGCGCGTGCACGCCAGGTTCGTGCCTGCCGAGGACGGGGGTCTCTCGGTCGAGGACGCCGGCTCCAGCAACGGAACTGCGGTGGACGGGAGCAACATCAACGGAACGACCGGCCTCGTCACGGGTGCCGTCGTCACGTGCGGCACCACACAGTTCGAGGTGCGCCTCGGCGGGCGTGCACGTGCCGCGGCAGTGCGCCGCAGCGAGGCGACTGTGGGCTTCTCCCGGCCCCCGCGGGTCGTCCCGGAGCCGATCGAGTTCCGTCAGCCTTTCCCCGGCCCCCCGGTGGAGGTGCAGGCCCGCAAGATCCCGGTGATCGCGACGATCGCGCCCGTGGTCATGGCCGCGATCATGTCGGTGTTCGTGGGGCCGGTCATGCTCGTCTTCGCCTTGATCAGCCCCATCATGATGCTCGCGAACCGCTGGGAGGACTCACGCAGCGGCAGGAAGGCGTACGACAAGGAACTCGAGCTCTTTCTTGCCGAGTCGGGACGGGCCGCTGCATCGGCGAACGACGCCCACGCGCGTGTCGAGGCCCGCCGGCGCGAGTCCCAGCCTGATGCGCGCGAGGTGCTGGCCCGGGTCGACGCGTTGAGCCCGCTGCTGTGGGAGCGCCGCAGCGAGGACGCGGACTCGCTCACTCTGCGGGTCGGCACGGCCGACCAGCCGACACTGCTCGAGATTGCAGGCGGGCCCTCCGAAGACGACGAAAGGGATTTCGCCGTGTCGATGCGCGCGCAGATGGACGGGCTCCGCATGGACCGAGGCGCACCGTTCTCCGTGGATCTCCTCCGCACGCCGGTGGCCGGTGTCGTCGGGAACCCGTCTGCAGTCACGGACACGCTCCGTTGGCTCGTGGCCCAGGCGGCAACCCAGTGCAGCCCCAACGACCTGGCTGTGGTCGTCGTCTCGCCCGGCTCGACCGAGTGGAACTGGGCGCGGTGGCTGCCCCATGCCCGCACTCTGCGCACCGACTCGCCGCACGGCCGCACCGTGGGGTCGAGCGAGCAGGACGCAAGGGGCCTGCTCGCGGCTGTGGAGTCGCTCGTGGGTGACCGCGAGGTCCATCGTTCTCGTCGTGCCGGGCAGGAGACCCTCTCCGACATCCTCCCGCGGGTCCTTCTCGTCGTGCCGGACGGCCGCACCGTCTCGGAGGCGACCCTCACGGGGATCCTCACCCGGGGTGCCGGTCTGGGCGTCAGCGCATTGATCGGCTCGGGCAGGGTCGACGAGGCTCTCGGTGTCGTGGGCACCGTCGTCGATGTCGTCGAGAGTTCGGTCACGGATGTCCGGACCGGGCAGAAGACGACCGGGGTCACCATGGAGGGCCTGGACGAGAACCGGGCACTGCGCCTGGCCCGTGCGCTGTCGCCCGTGCGGGACACGACCCAGCGTTCTGCCGCAGGGGAGATCCCTCAGTCAGTGCTGTTGCTCGACCTGCTCGGCATGCCCGACCCGCGTCCGGAGGACCTCGTCTCGGCGTGGGAGTCGACGACAGGCTCGGCGCGGCTTGACGCCCCAGTCGGTGTGGGCCCTGCCGGCCCGGTCTCGCTCGACCTGCGCGTGCACGGGCCCCACGGGCTGGTCGCCGGGACCACGGGGTCGGGCAAGAGCGAGCTTCTCCAGAGCCTCGTGGTGTCGCTCGCCAGCCGTCACTCGCCGCGCAGGCTGAATTTCGTCCTCATCGACTACAAGGGCGGCGCCGCCTTCAAGGACTGCGTGGACCTGCCCCACACGGTCGGGTTCTTCACCGACCTGGATGCTCACCTCGCCGTGCGGGCCCTCGTGTCACTCAATGCAGAACTGAAGCGGCGCGAGCACATCCTCGGGGAGCACGGCGCGAAGGACATCATCGAACTGGAGGAGTCGAACCCGTCGGCGGCCCCGGCGAACCTGCTCATCGTCTTCGACGAGTTCGCGTTCCTGAAGCGCCAGGTGCCCGAGTTCGTCGCCGGCGTGATCGACATTGCCCAGCGCGGCAGGTCGCTCGGCGTGCACCTGGTCCTGGCGACCCAGAGGCCTTCCGGCGTGATTGACGAGAACATCCGCGCCAACACGAACCTGCGGATCGCGCTTCGCGTGGCCGACCAGGGTGACTCCGAGGATGTCATCGACCGTGCCGATGCCGTCTCCATCCCGAAATCGATCCCGGGCCGTGCGTTCGTGAAGACGGGCCCCTCGGACATCCGTGCGGTCCAGACGGCCTACGCAAATGCCCGCCGGGATTCCGGGGACCTTGGAGGCGGCGATGTGACCGTGATGGGGTTCGACGAGGCAATGTCGCCGGTGCGCGGCACCCGCTCCGCTGCCGCACGGGCGGTGTCCGAGGGGCCGACGGACCTCCAGCGTCTCGCTGCGGCGATACGCGGCGCGGCCGAGCGCCTGGCGCTGCCGGCCCAGCCCGTGCCGTGGCTCGATCCACTCCCGGCCACGGTGGAGCTTCCCGCTGTGCCGGTGGACGGACCGGAGACCTCCGTGCAGCTGGGCACGGTCGACCTGCCGGAACAGCAGGTGCAGGCACCGTTCGCGTATGACCCGGTGCGGGACGGGCACATGGTGGTCTTCGGGGCAAGCGGCGCCGGGAAGACCACCGTCGTGCGGACCCTTCTTGCGCAGATGTGCCGGAGTCTCCCGCCAGCGGACCTGACGGTCTACGCGCTCGATTTCGCCTCGCGTGCACTCGGGCCGCTTGCGGACCTCCCGCACTGCGGCGGAGTCATCGCATCCGACGAACAGGAACGGATCGACCGTCTCTTTGCCCATCTCGACCGCACGGTCGCGGCGCGCAAGCGTCTGCTCGGGGAATGGGGCGTGTCGTCGGTGGCCGAGGCGCGTGCTGCTGGCCACCGTGTCCCGTACGTGGCCGTCGCCATCGACGGGTTCGCCTCCTTCTACTCGACGTACCAGGTGGTCGACCACGGGGACCTCGTCGACAGGTTCCTGAAGTTGCTCTCCGACGGGCGCACGACGGGCGTCTTCTTCGTGGTTACGGGGGACCGGCGCAACGCCGTCCCCAGTTCGGTCTCGAGTCTCATCTCCTCCCGGCTGGTGATGCGGATGGGGGAGCCCGACGAGTACGTCTCGCTCGGCCTGCCGGGAGACCTGGGCCGCACAGAGGTGGTCCCCGGACGCGCATTCACTTCCACCCGCCACGAGGTGCAGGTGGGAGTCTTCGGCGATGACCCCTCTGGTGGGGCACAGGCTGCCCGGATTCGGGAGATAGCCGGAGCGATGGGTGTCGCCGACCCTTCGCTCGTGTGCATCGACCCACTGCCCGATACCGTGCCGTTGGCCTCGCTGAAGGCCGGGGGCCAGGACGTGCCGTTCGCCGTGCACGGTGAGTCAGGCGACACTGTCGCGCTCGACCTGCTTGATTCGCCGGTGTTCGCCGTTTTCGGCCCGGAGAGATCCGGCCGCACCACGGCACTGTCGACCATCGTCACCGGAGTCGTGTCCCGCAGCCCGGGGGCGCGGCTGTTCCTTGCGGCCCCCCGGAGGACTGCGCTCGTCGACGGCTTCCCGTGGGAGCAGGTCGGTCGCGGCACGGACGGAGTGGACACCATGCTCGTCGAACTCGCAGCCGAGATCCGTGAGCGGGGCGTGGACAGCAGCGACACGATCGTCGTCGTCATCGACGACGGCGAGGAGATGACCGAGGGGCCGGCAGCATCGGCGATGGGCGACATCATCCGCCGGGCGCGGGATGCCGGCGTCGTGGTCATTGCCGCGGTCGCCACGTCGGCGGCACACCGCTCGTTCGGCGGTTGGGTGTCGGACCTCAAGCGCCAGCGCCACGCAATCGTGCTCTGTCCCGAGGTGGACGTCGACGGCGACCTCTTCGGGGTGCGGTTCCCGCGGAAGGCGAGCAGACGGTTCCCGGCCGGTCGCGGGTACCTCGTGCGGCGCGGCTCCGTCGACTACTGCCACGTCGCGTCCTGAGAGGGGCGGGCGTCCCGCCCGGCTCAGCCGATCGACAGTGACTTGAGTATCCCCGAGAAGACCGGGGACAGCTCCTTCGCCCCCGTCGTGGCGCACTTGCAGAGCAGCTGCACCACATGACTGACGCCGGAGACGTCAGTGGGGACGAGAATGCTCGTCTCGGTCTGGAAGAGGGGGGACGGGAACTCCGGTCCGCGGACGGTGATCACGGAGAACCTCGCCTCGTGCCCCCCGGCAGTGCCGTGCTTGGTGAACTCCAGTTCGGAGTCCGGGTACTTGGCGCGCAGCGTGGCGTGACCCTTGGCCACGACCTCGTCGAGTGACGTCCCGCCCACCAGCCGTCCCGCCGTGACGTACACGGTGGTGCGCCCGAGGACGGGCGACTGCGGGTCGAAAGCGGCGATCACAGCGTTCGCGTGTGGCTTCAGCGTCCACCCGTCCGGGATGTCGATGGAGATGGATGGCAGAGGGGGGGATTGTGGTCCGGGGTACTCGGCGCGCATGGTGTTGTCCTTCCGTCTTTTTTCGGTGTCAGTTCGGCGGTGTGTCAGTGAGGCTGTCGATGTAGTCCTGCGCGGCCTCGCGCGACTCCCGCGACGCGCGCTCGGCATCGGCCCCGGCCTGTTCCGCGCGTGCGGCGGCCTGCTCCGCGCGCTCACGGGCCGCGGTGAGTTCTTGCTGTGCTCTCTCGACCTGTTCCTGGCTGCCGTCTGCGACGGCCTCCTGCAGTTCGCGACGTGCCTCGTCGGCCTCGCGCACACGCGCCTCCACCTCCCGGCGCGCGTCCGCGACGGCCTGTTCCGCCGCCTCGAGCTGCGACCTGGCCTCGTCGACGGTCTGCTGCAGTTCCTGCAGGGCGGCCTCGGCCTCCCGCCTGGCCGCCTCCAGCTGCTCCTTGGCCTCGCCGACAGCGTTGTCGATCTGCTGCTGGAGCTCGTCGATCTGCCGCTGGGCCTCGTCGTACGCGCGGCGGGCCTCCTCGGCCATCTCCTCGGCCTGGCGCTTCAGTTCCTCCAACTGCTCCTTCGACTCTTCCCATGCCTGGCGCACCTCGTCGGACACCTGCTCGGCATATTCGGTGACGTCCTGGACGACCTCCTCGGCCGCCTGCTTCGCCTCCTCGACCGCCTCCTCGATCTCCTTCTTCTTCTCCTCGGCATCGTCGAAAAGGTCCATGATGTCGTCGAGGAGCTCGTCGACGGACTCGGCGATCTCCTTCGGGCTGAAGCTGAATCCGATCTCCAGCTCGATGCCGATGAGGAGGGCGAGCTCCCCTCCGATGGTGAACCCGACCTCGTCCCACCCGAGACTTCCCTCGCTGTGGAAGCTTGCCCCCACGCCGACCTTCAGTCCTCCGCCCGCGGTGACGCTGCCGTGCTCGTCCCCGACAGTGGCACGTACCTCGACGCCTGCGGTGGCACCGGCGCTCAGGTCGACCTCGTACTGGACGCCGTCGGAGTCGATCGTGACGGACCCCTCTGCCTCGGCGTGGGCCTCGGCCTCTGCCCTTGCCTCCACCGACGCATCGATGATGTCGGAGTCGAACTCGGCACTGGCCTCGGCCTCTGCCGAGACGGACGCAGTGGCCCCGAAGGCGATGACGGCACCCTCCTCGCTGATCACGATCGATGCGTGTGCCTCCGCCTCGCCCGAGACGCTCGCGCGGGCCTCGCCACGGAAGTCGCCGAGCGCGGTGTCGATGTTGCCGCTGGCGGACACGCCGAGGTCGAACTCGGCCTCGACCCGTGCCTCGGCGCGCGCGCCGTCGGGGCCCACGTGGTACGACGCACTCGCCTCGTACCGGGCGGATGCATGGAACTCTGCCTCTCCCTCGACGGTCACCTCGGTGCCGAGCACGTCAAAGGTCGCCTCGCCCTCCACCGCACCTTCTGCCGAAACGGCACCCTCTGCCCTGACGGACCCGCCCGCGGCAGTGCGCCTGCGGCGTGATGCACGCTGACGGTCCTCCTCCGTGACGTTGGGGGTGCCGGTGACGATCAGCCACAGCCCCGCGATGCCCTCTACGCCTGCCTCCACGTACGGACGGGAGGACGGGATGGTGCCGTCAGCACTCACCCAGTCGTTCCAGTGGTCGTCGGGGATGTCCGGGGGTGCCGCCTGTTCGCCTGCCGCCACGGCCGGCTGCTCGCCGGCTGCTGCGGCGTTCCGCTCCGCCTCCCGCCACGAGAACGCCGCGGGGAAGTTGCCCTCGATGTCCTCGAGGAATGCGGCCTCCCGCGCGAGTGCGACGACGTCGGACGCAATGAGTTGCCCGAGACCGTCTGCCATCCTGATGATGGTGCCCGCCTTCTCTGACGTGTCAGGGAGTGCGACCCGCACCCGCTGGAGGTCGAGGATCGCATCGGCGATCGCACGCGCGGCTCCTCTCGACAGCCCGGCCTGGTGGCGCAGGTCGTCGGTGTTGACGACAATCCGTTCGCTCACGGCCGTGCCCCGGGGCGGTGCTTGCGCATCCAGTCGTCCATCTGCTGCTGGGCCCTCTCGACGCCGGGGAGACGCAGGTTGATCTCCACGTCAGGATTGACCCTGCGGGCGCCGTCCTCGATCTCCTTGGCCAGCGACTGGAGCTCGGCCGCGATGCGGCGTGCATCCACCCGGTGCATCGCGACGCTGTCGCGGTAACGCGTTGCCTTGCTGCAGTGCCAGCCCATGGACTGCGCGGCCTGGTCGAGCATCTGCCCGAGGTTCAGCAAGTTCTCGGCATGGCGTGTGAGTGCGTTGACGGCGAGACGCGCCTCGTCCGTGAGGCCCGCCGCCGCGTCGCTGGCCGGCGTGTCTGGCATGGTGTCGTCAGGAGCCGGCGTTGCGCAGCGCCTCGCGGCGGCGGTTGATCTCCGCGCCGGACTCGTTCATCGAGGTCTGCAGACGCTGGAGCATCGGCTCGAAATCGGCCTGCCAGGCCTCGCGGAACCGGGCTGCCGCGGGGCCCTCCCAGTATGTGTTCCCGAGCTGGTTGCGGATCGAGGTCAGCATCTCTGTGACGAGCGCGGACTGCCTGTCGAATGTCGACTTGAGAGCCGCGAGTTGGTCGAGTTCGCCGCCTATGCGTGCCATGTGTGCCTCCTTGTGGGTTGGTCCGTACTGTACCTGACGGTCCTGAACGGTGATTCATCGACTATGACGACACGAACGCCTCGAGAAGTTCCCGGGGATCCGCACGGGTGAACACGGCGCGCGACGAGGTGCGGGACCCGGTGTCGTCGAATCCCCGGCCGTCGGAGACTGTCCACACCCCGTCGTCCGCGGTGAGGAAGGACATTTCGTTGCCCGACCAGCTCCGTGAGCCGCTCCTCCTCGCGGCGCGCAGGTCGACGCGCGTCCGGTTGGCCCCGGCGAGCGAGGCGAGAAGCTCCGTCCGGTCGTGGGCGACTCCCTCGGCGGCGGCCAGCGAGACAAGTGCGCGCCGGGACGCGGCCGGGGCCTGGGTGACGAGCTCGTGCCAGAGGCCGCCCGCCACGCTGAAGGAATCCTTAGTTCCACGGGAGACCGCGGCGTCGACCCCCGCGAGAACCGTGAGATCGGCGCCGATATGGCTCATGGTGGTCGGCGCGACACGGAGGAGGTCGCCCTCGCACCACGCGACGGCGCCCACACGCCTGTTCGTGGCGGCAAACGCGCGGGGGGCGGTGCTGCCGTGCTCGTGGACCCAGCACGCGGTCCGGGGATGGGCGAGCGAGAACATGACGGCAGCCAGATCGGCACTCACCGTGCTCCCTGCGACAGCGCGCCGGGAGGCCAAGGATTCCTGTGCCTCGTCGAGAGTTCGCCGGGAGGGGGCGTTCCACGTGCCTGGCGCCGGGACTGCCATGCGGAGCATCCTCGTGAGGAGTGTCCACTCGCCGTGCGTCAGGCCGAACGAGGGGAATGTCGTGCGCACGGGACCAGCCGGCTCCGGTCTCATCCTGTCGTCACCGGTGCCGCGGCAGCCGAATCGTCGAGGATCCTGTACCCGGTGTTGCGTTGGCTGAGGCGGCGCCCGACGGGCGCCACGATCTCGGCGAAGCGTCCCTCGGTCATGCCCTGACCGTGGTTCGCCCCGGCTGCGCGCGAG
>VGBM01000031.1 GCA_016870485.1 Actinomycetota bacterium | reverse complement strand
GTCTGGTGGTCGACCTCCGACATCGGCTGGGTCGTCGGCCACTCGTACATCGTCTACGGGCCGCTCCTCGCCGGCGCGACCTCGATCGCCTACGAGGGCTCCCTCGACTACCCCGACGTCGAGCAGTTGTGGCGGCTGATCGACCGGGAGGGCGTGACCGGGCTCTTCACCGCGCCGACCGCGGTGCGGATGCTGATGCAACACGGCGCGGAGCGCGCCGCGGGGCACGACCTGTCGAGCCTGACGCGCCTCTTCTGCGCCGGCGAGACGCTCAACCCGCCCGCCTGGGAGTGGCTGCAGCGCGACGTCCTCGGCGACCGCGTGCCCGTGATCGACCACATGTGGCAGACGGAGACGGGCGTGCCGCTCTTCGCCAACCCGTGGGGGCTCGGCGTCGAAGAGATCCGCCCCGGCTCGGCCGGCCTGCCGATGCCCGGCTGGGACGTCGCCATCGTCGACCCGCAGACCCACGCCGAGCTGCCCACGGGGGAGACCGGGATGATGGTCGTGCGCCGGCCGTTTCCGTCCCTGACCCCGACGATCTGGGGGGACCCCGAGCGCTGGGCGCGCGACTACTGGTCGCGCGTGCCCGACTGCTACACGAGCGGCGACGCCTGCCGCTTCGACGCGGACGGCTACGCCTGGTTCAGCGGCCGCGCCGACGAGGTGGTCAAGATCGCCGCCCACCGGATCGGCACCGTCGAGGTCGAGACCGCCTTCCTCCACCACCCCGCCGTCGCCGAGGCCGGTGCCACCGGCCGCCCCGACGAGCTGCGCGGCGAGGTGATCGCCGCCTTCGTCGTCCTCAAGCCGGGCGTCGAGCCCGCGCCGGACCTCGAGCGCGAGCTGCGCGCCACGGTCCGTGACGTGCTCGGGCCCGTCGTCGTCATCGGCGAGGTGCACGTCGTCTCGAGCCTGCCGAAGACGCGCTCCGGCAAGATCATGCGTCGCGTCCTCAAGGCCGTCGTGACCGGCGTCGACGTCGGCGACGTCTCCACGATCGAGAACGAGGGCTCCGTCGAGGATGCGCGGGCCGCCGCGGAGGCGCTCCGGGCCGAGGCCCGGCGCGACGCGGACGGCGGCTAGCTAGTCCGGAATCGCCTTCAGGTTCGGGAACAGCCGGAACGCCCCCTCGGGCGTCGTCACGTGGATGTCCACCGCGTCGACCTTGTCGTAGACGCCGATCCCGACCGTCGTCATCTGCAGCCGGCCGAGGAGGCCCGTCGCCTGGTTGTGCAGCGGCTCCCGGAACACGAGGTGCTCGTCGGTAAGGTCGTAGTCGACGCCCGCGGCCACCGGATGGCCGTTGCGGTAGACCTCGAGGCGGCCGACGGCGCCCTCCGGCCGCGGCACGCGATGGCCGGCGAAGCCCTGCTTCCTGCCCATGCCCGCATCGTAGGCGGCTCCGCCTCCGCGCCCGGCGGTAGAGTGGCCCCGTGCCGCCGTCGACCGTCGACCTCCACTCCCATTCGACGGCGTCGGACGGCAGGCTCGCGCCGGCGGAGCTCGTGGCCCTCGCGGCGACGGAGGGCGTCGAGGTGCTCGGGCTGACCGACCACGACACCCTCGCCGGCGTCCCGGAGGCCCAGGCGGCCGGGCGCGGGCTGGGCGTGCGGGTGATCGCCGGGATCGAGATCTCGGGGCGCTGGCCCGACGGCCAGTGCCACCTCCTGGCCTGGCTGCCCGCCCCGGTGCCGGAGGCGTTCCTCGCCTGGACCCGCGAGCGCTCCGCCGACCGCGAGGAGCGCGCCCGGCAGATGGTCGCGCGCCTGCAGGAGGCGGGCATCGCGATCGACTGGGAGGACGTCGCCCGCGAGGCCCGCGGCAACATCGGCCGCCCTCACGTCGCCGACGCCCTGATCGCGCGCGGCGCGGCCACGGACCGCGGGGACGCCTTCACGCGGCTGGTCGGCCAGGGCTGCCCCGCCTACATCCCCAGCGGGAAGCTGGAGCCCGAGGAGGCGATCGGGATCGCCGTCCGCCACGGCGCCCTCGTGTCGCTGGCCCACCCGTACTCGCTCGGGCTCGACGGCGACGACCTCGACCGGGCGATCGCCCGCTTCGCGGCCGCCGGCCTCGGCGCGCTCGAGGCGCACCGCGGCGACCAGGGCCCCGCGCAGCAGGCCGCCTACGCGGCCCTCGCCCGCCGCCACGGGCTCCTCGTCACGCCCGGCTCGGACTTCCACCACGCGGGCCGCGCGGAGCGGACGCTCGGCGACGACGGCGAGCCGGGGATCGCCCCAGCCGACCTCGAGCGCCTGCTCAGCCGCCTACCCGGCGCACCCTGAGGCCCTGGGCCTCGAGGTGGCCGATCAGCTTCTCGGCGTGGTCGCCCTGGATCTCCACGGCCGTGCCGCGCAGGGCCCCACCGGCCCCCACGAGGCGCTTGAGGTCCTTCAGCTGCGCGCGCGGGTCGCCGGGCAGCCCCGTCACGAGGGTGACCCAGCCGCCGCCGCGCCCGCCGCGGCGGCGCTCGACCCGCACGACCCCGTCGGCCGGATGGCCCTGCGCGGCGCCGGGCGCGGGCTCGTCGCGGCGGCGCCGGCGCCCCGGCCCCTTGCGTAGGTCGCCGTCCTCGCTGGAGTAGACGCGGCTCACGGCGCGCAGTATGACCCGATAATCCGCGGGTGACCCGCGGCCGCTACGCCCCCACGCCGAGCGGCGACCTGCACCTCGGCAACCTGCGTACCGCGATCGTCGCGTGGCTGCACGCGCGCGCGTCCGGCGGGCGCATCCTGCTGCGCATCGACGACCTCGACGTCGACCGCTGCTCGGTCGCCGCGGAGGGCCGCCAGCTCGAGGACCTCGCCTGGCTGGGCCTGACCTGGGACGGCCCGCCCGAGCGCCAGTCGGAGCGCATTGACGCGTACCGCGCAGCCGCCGACCGGCTCGCCGGCCAGGGCCTCGCCTACCCGTGCTTCTGCTCGCGGGCGGAGGTCAGGGCGGCGGCCTCGGCCCCGCATGGCGACGAGGGCCCCGTCTACCCCGGCACCTGCCGCGACCTCGACCCCGCGCACGCGGCCGAGCGGGTCGCGGCGGGCGAGCGCCACAGCCTGCGCCTGCGCACGCCGCCCGGCGTTGAGCGCTTCCGCGACTTCGTCCACGGCGACGTCGAGATCGACGTGCAGGCCGCGGCCGGCGACCTCGTGCTCGTGCGCTCCGACGGCGTGATCGGGTACCAGCTCGCCTGCGCGGTCGACGACGCCCGGCCGCAGATGACCCACGTGGTGCGCGGCGAGGACCTGCTCGCCTCGGCCGCCTTCCAGCGCGTGATCATGCGCCTGCTCAACCTCGAGCCGCCCGACTACGGGCACGTGCCGCTGCTGCTCGGTCCCGACGGGGCGCGCCTCGCGAAGCGCCACGGGGCGATCACGCTGCGCGACCACATCGCGCACGGCGCGACGCCCGAGGGCGTGGTCGGGATGCTGGCGGGGATGTTCGGGATCGGCGACGGCTCGCCCGCCGACCTCGAGGACCTCGTGCCGCTCGCGGCCGGCCTCGCCGGCTAGGGATCGAGGTCTGGCTCGTCGGAGTGGCCGGGGGCGTCGGAGTCGGCCACGCGCTCGCGGATCGCGACCGCCCCCACCTCGACCAGCGGGTCGATCTCGATCGGCAGCCCGTCGAAGGCGTCGAGCTCGGAGGCGCCGAGCGGCTCGAGGCCGAGCGCGGGGTCGGAGACGTGGATCAGGGTCGCGGGGTGCAGCCGGATCGCCACCGGCTCGCGGTCCTCGTGGTACGCGGCGTGGATCGCCGCCTGCAGGTCCTCGAGTGCGATCGCGCCGTCCACGCCCCGGAGCCTACCGCGCCGGGGGCGGCGGGCGGCGCGGGATAGGATGGGGCGCGTGACGGGACCGGGCCGCATCGCCGCGCTGATCGCCGCGTGCGCGCTGCTGACGGCCTGCGGGCTGACCCGCACCGAGCCGCCCGACACGGCGGTCGCGCCGCCCCCGCCCGCGACCGGGGAGAACGCGGTCACGATCTCGCCGTTCGACGACCAGGGCGACGGCGCGGAGGGCGCCGCCGAGCCGTCGCAGGCCGTCTTCCCCGCCGAGGATCCGCAGGGCCTGCTCGACCTGGCCGCCCAGCACCCCGACGGCAAGGTCGTCTACGAGATGTCGCTCGACGGCCGCCAGGGCGAGCTGACCGTGATCCGCGCGGGCGACGCCGGGGTCGTCGCCGTCAGCCGCGACGACCGCACCGTCCGGGTCGGCCTCGACCTCGTCGAGGCCGCGATCCTCTGGGTCTGCGTGACGGAGGGCGCCGACGAGGCGCGCTGCCGCAGTGAGGACCGGGACGACGAGGGCGCGAGCGCGCTCGCCACGGCCGCGCTGCTCGTGGGCGAGGACCGCGTGCGCCAGATCGCGACGCGCGTCACGGCCGCGCCCGACGCCAACCTCGAGGTCGAGGCGCGCGCCGGCGGCGTCGACGCCTCCTGCCTGACCGGCACGTCCCCCGGCATCGGCGACCTCCGCGTCTGCGTGTCGCCGAGCGGGTTCATCACCGACACCGAGGAGGGCTCGACCCGGGCGACCGCCTACGAGGTGACCGACGAGGTCGACCCCCTCGAGCTGCAGCCCACGCGGGCGCCCGCCTAGCCTCAGGCGCGGTCGAGGTAGCGGCGCCCGCCGTGCGCGCCGACGAGGCGCTCGTCGACGCCGTCGGCCGTGGCGGCCACCGCATCGAGGGCGTGCGCGAGCTCCTGCTCCTGCAGGTCGTCGCCGACGATCGCGTGCTCGAACCACAGCTCGCGGCGCTCCGGCGTGTACGCGAAGCGCCCGACGACGGTGTCCTGCGCGATCGCGCAGGCCTCCAGCGCCAGCTCGTCGGTGAGGTCGCAGTCGATCACGACGGGCGCCGCGACGACCACGGCGGTCGAGCGCTCGAGGTGGTGCAGCACCGACACGAACACGCGCGTCGAGCCGGCCGGGCCGTGCAGGCCCCAGACGGGGTCGTCGACGAAGCCGCGCGGCTCGAGCCAGTGGGCGACGCGCTCGCGCACGACCTGCACGCGCTCCTCCGCCCCGCGCCGCACGTCGACCTCGGGCTCGCGCGGCTCGCCGGGGTCCATCCCCCCGACCCTCAGCTGCAGGCGCGCGCCCTCGTTCGCGGCGATCCAGCCGGCCGTCCAGACGGCGACCGTCATCTCGTCCTGGTGCAGGGTGTGCCCGCCGAGCACGGCCTGCTCGGCGATCAGGGCCGAGCCGTCGTGGCGCATCCGCCCCAGCACGAAGCCGTCGTGCTCGAGCAGCACGGCCTGGGCGAGCGGGCCCGTGAAGCGCGGCACCGGCAGCACCTCGGCGGTGGCGAGGACGAGCGGCTGGGCGGAGTCGCCCGGGTCGGGCACGACGTCGACGCGCACGGAGGTGCGGGCCGTGCCGACCGCGCCGCGCCAGGCCGCGTCGCGCGGGTCCTCCTCGACGAACGTGCGCTCGAGGGAGCGGCGCACCGTGGCGACGGTGCCGGGGAAGGCGGACGGCTCGCTCACGCGGCGCGCCCCGGCAGGATGAAGGTGCGGGCGACGATCGCCGCCTTGCGGGGGCGCGAGACCACGGCCCGCCCGCGCTGGGCCCCGTAGCCCGTGCGCTCGATCTCGCGCAGGATCTCGCGGTACATCGAGCCGGCGGCGGCGACGCTGCGCCGACCGTGGGTCAGCCACGGCACGCCCTCGAAGCCCTGCGCGTAGAGCGTGTCGGCGCGGGCGATCTGGTCGCGGTAGAGCTCGGTGCGGTCCTGCGCGGCGAGGTCGGCGATGCCGAACGCCGCGAGGCTGTCGGCGGCGAGGTAGACGCGGCCGTTGGCCAGGTCCTCGTCGACGTCGCGGAGGATGTTCGTGCGCTGCATCGCGTTGCCCATCGCGCGGGCGGCGCCCCACGCCTCGTCCTTCCAGACGCCGAGGATCGACGCCATCATCTCGCCGACGCAGCCGGCGACCCGGTAGCAGTAGACGTCGAGGTCCGACTCCATGCGGATGTCGGGAATGCCGAGGTCGTCGCGCATCCCCTGCAGGAAGGCGGTCACCGAGGCGCGCGGCAGGTCGTGGCGGCGCGAGAGGTCCTCGAGGATCACCGTCTCGCGCGTCGTGGCCTCGCCGGTCACGAGCCAGGTCTCGACGGCGCCGATCGCGTCGGCCGCCGCGGGGCTCTGCTCGTCGACGAGGTCGTCGAGGGTGCGCAGGACGAGGTACAGGAGCACGACGTCGTCGCGGACCGTGACGGGCAGGAGCTTCGCGGCCACCGAGAAGGTGCGGGCGACGTTCTGCATCACCTCCTCGGCCTCGGGCAGGTAGGCGTCGCCGGGCTTCGCGTCGCGACGCGGCAGGGCGACGCGGGGCACCTTCAGGCGCAGGCGCGGCACCCTCACGCCGGCACTCCGAGGTCGCGGCGGACGAGGCCGGCGGCGACCTCGGCGCCGAGCAGCACGCCGGGCACGCCGGCGCCCGGGTGGGCGCCCGCCCCGACGTGGTAGAGCCCCCCGACGGTGCGGTCGCGGTTCGGCTGGCGGAAGTACGCCGAGCGCGTCAGCACGGGCTCCGTCGAGAAGGCGGTGCCCTCGTCGGCGTCGTAGCGCGTCTCGAAGTCCTGCGGCGTCATCCGGTGCTCCACCCTGATCGACGCGCGGAGCCCCTCCAGCCCTGCGTCGTGCTCGAGGTAGTCAAGCACCTTGTCGCGCCACGCGTCACCGATCTGACCCCAGTCGTCGCCGGAGGCGAGGTTGGGGACGGGCAGCAGCACGGCCAGGGAGTCGCCGCCGGGCGGCGCCATCGAGTCGTCGGAGCGGGCCGGCACGTGCAGGTAGAGCGAGAGGTCCTGAGGCAGGACGCGTCGGTTGGTGACGTCGTCGATGAAGCGCCGGTACTCCGGGCCCACGATCAGCGTGTGGTGCAGGAGCTGGTCCCAGCGGCGGTCGGTGCCCAGGTACAGGAGGAAGCACGACATCCCGTTCGCCGGCGGCCGGAACCGCCACGGCGCCGAGTCGGGCGCGCCCTTCAAGAGGCGCGTGCGGGTGCGCACCGGGTCCGCGTCGGACACCACGACCTCGGCGGGCACGATCTCGCCGTCGGCGAGGCGCACGCCGATCGCGCGGCCGCCGCGCACGATGATCTCGTCGACGTCGGCCGAGCAGCGCACCGTGCCGCCGGCGCCCTCGAGCGCCCGCACCATCGCCTGCACGATGGCGTACATGCCGCCCTTCGTGTACCAGACGCCGTCGGCGACCTGCAGGTACGCGAGCGCCGCGTAGACGGCGGGCACGCGGTACGGATCGCCGCCGATGTACAGCGAGTGGAAGCTCATGGCCTGGAAGACGTGCTCCTCGTCGAAGAACTTGGAGCAGAAGCGCGACAGGTTGCGCGCCGCGTCGAGGCGCAGCATGGTGGGCAGCAGCTTCGCGAAGGGCAGCGGGTTCTCGAAGGCGCGCCGGCCGGCGGCGAGGACGGCGTTCTCGTGGATCAGCCGCGACGCCTCGAGGAAGGCCGGGTAGGCGTCGGCGTCGTGCGGCGAGAGCCGGCGCAGCTCCTCCTGCATCGCCTGGACGTCGCCCCGGAAGTCGAGCCGCGTGCCGTCGTGCGGCCACTCGATCCGGTAGAAGGGGTCGAGCGGCACGAGCTCGACCTCGGAGCGGAAGTCGCGGTCGAGCAGCGCGAACAGCTCGTCGAAGCACCACGGCATCGTCACGAGGCTCGGCCCGAGGTCCCACGTGTAGCCCTGGTCGACGAGCTGGGAGGCGCGGCCGCCGGGCGCGGGCAGGCGCTCGAGCACGGTCACGTCGAGGCCGGCGGCCTGGAGGCGCATGGCGGCGGCGAGGCCGCCGAAGCCGGAGCCGATGACGACGGCGCGGCGGGGACCGGTGGCGGTGGCGGACATCGGACGCAGCGTACGCGTGGTCAGGCGGTCGGGCGGAGGTGCTCGGGGCCGAGGTCGCGCGCGGCGGCCGCGCCCGCGCACCAGGTGGCGACGCGCAGCTGCTCGACGAGGGTGCCGAGCGCCGCCTGCGCCGTGCCCGCGCGGGCCGCCAGCAGCATCGGCCGGGCGATCCCGGCGGCGCTCGCCCCGAGCGCGAGGCAGCGCGCCACGTCGACGCCGTCGCGGACGCCGCCGGAGGCGATCACGGGGACGCGCAGGCCGGCGACGCGGACGGCGTCGCGCAGGGCCTCGGCCGTCGGGGTGCCCCAGGTCGAGAAGGGCGCGGCGAGCGCGCGGGCGTCGTCGTCGCGCAGGCCCTCGACGAGGGCCCAGTTGGTGCCTCCCGCCCCGGCCACGTCGACGGCGGCGACGCCCGCGTCGGCGAGCAGGGCCACGTCGTCGGGGTCGAGGCCGAAGCCGATCTCCTTGACGAGGACGGGCAGGGGCGCGAGCCGCTCGACGAGGTCGGCGATCAGCTCGATCGCGCCGCCGAGCTCGGGATGGCCCTCGGGCTGCACGGCCTCCTGCAGCGGGTTGAGGTAGAGCGCGAGGCCGTCGGCGTCGAGCAGCTCCACGACGCGCAGGGCCTGGTCCGCGGTCAGGCCCTGGACGAGGTGTGAGGCGCCGAGGTTGGCGAGGAGCAGCGGCGGGCGCGCCGCGCAGGGCCGGTAGGTGCCGACGAGGCCGGGCTCGTCGAGGAGGGCCCGGCTCGAGCCGAGGATCATCGCCGCGCCGTGCTCGGTGGCCGCCTCGAGCAGCTCGACGTTGACGCCCCGGGAGGCCTCCGAGCCGCCGGTCATCGCCGACACGATCACCGGCGCCCCGAGGCGCTGGCCGAGGAGGTTCGCGGCGAGGTCGACCTGGGCGAGGTCGCGGCCCGGCAGGGCGCGGTGGCGCAGGCGCACCTCGTCGAGTCCCGAGGCGCCGCGGTGGACGGCGTCGGGCGACGCGGCGGCGTCGAGGTGCTCGGCCTTGCGGGCGGTGCGGACGGGGTCGGCGTGCATCACCCCGCGTATCGCAGGCCGGGGCGCGGCGGCCGCCGGGGGCGGAACCGCCCGCCGGGGCCTTCGCCGCGCGCACCGTGAATCACGCCCCGCTGGGGCGGCGGGTGCCGGGGGTCGGCGTGGCCGTTTCGGGCGACGCGATCCGCTCGCGGCCGCCGCGGATCCGGCCGGCGGGCTAGGCGCCGGGGAGTGCGCCGACGTAGCGCGCGGGGTCCTCGAGGAAGCGCCCACGGCAGCCGTGGCACGAGAAGTAGTACGTGACGCCCTCGTGGTCGGCGGTCGGGGTGGTCTCGTCGACGAGGATCTCCGAGCCCGAGGTCGGGTCGACGGCCGTGCGCGGCCGCTCCGCGGACGTGCCGCGCAGGCGCTGGACGATGCCGGCGACCACGGCCAGGGCGATCTCCTCCTGCGTGGCCTCGCCGAGCTCGACGCCCGGGCGGGTGTCGATGGCGGCGATCAGCTCCTCGGCGACGCCCCGCTCGCGCAGGAGCCCGAGGGCCGCCGCCGCGCGTCGGCGCGAGGCGATCAGGCTGACCGTGGCGGGCCGGCCCGCGAGGGCCGCGGCAAGGGCGTCCTCGTCGTAGTGCCCCATCGAGGCCACGACGACGTTGGCGCCCTCCTCCATCGCCGCGAGGTCGACGGGGCCCTCGCGCCCGTCGACGACGAGGACGCGATGGCCGATCGCCTCGCCGATCGCGGCCACGGCGTGCGCCACCGGCGTGTGGCCGACGACGACGAGCTGCGGGGCCGGCATCACCGGCTCGAGGAAGATGTCCACGGTCCCTCCCGAGGGGCAGGTGGTGGTCAGGCCCGTCACCCCGACGGGCGGCTCGAGGTCCTCCGGGCCGATCCGCAGGAGCTCCGACTCGCCCGTGAGGAGCGCCCGGCGCGCGTGGCGCACCACGTTCGGCTCCGAGCAGGAGCCGCCGATCCAGCCGTCGACCTGGCCGTCCGGGTGGACGATGGCCTTCGCGCCGGGCCGGACCGAGGCCGGCGCCTCGGCCCGGACCACGGTCGCGAGCACGTACGGCCGACCCCGCAGGGCGAGGTCGGCCGCGATCCGTGCGATGTCCGCGGTGCGGTTCACGCTCCCAGTCCGCCCCCTACTCGTCCGAGACGCCCGCGTCGCGGAGCGCCTTCCAGACCTTGTGGGCCGACAGGGGCATGTCCATGTTCGTGACGCCGTACGGCGACAGGGCGTCGACGACGGCGTTCACGAAGGCCTGCGGCGAGCCGACCGTCGGCGACTCGCCGACGCCCTTCGCGCCGATCGGGTGGTGCGGCGACGGCGTCGTGCACTCCCCGAGCGTCCACGACGGGCTCTCGACCGCCGTCGGGATCAGGTAGTCCATGAAGTTGCCGCCGAAGCAGTTGCCGTCCTCGTCGAACGAGATCAGCTCCATCATGGCCGTCCCGAAGCCCTGGGTCAGGCCGCCGTGGATCTGGCCGTCGACGATCATCGGGTTGATGCGGGTGCCGCAGTCGTCGACGGCGACGAACTTGCGGACCTTGACCTGGCCCGTGCCCTTGTCGACGTCGACCACGCACACGTACGTGCCGAACGGGTACGTCATCTCCGGGGCGTCGTAGTACGTGACGTCCTCGAAGCCGTTCTCCATGCCGTCCGGCAGGCCCGCCTGGTACGCCGCGAAGATGCACTCCTGGACCGTCTTGACGCGGTCCGGCGAGCCCTTCACCGAGAACGTGCCGGAGTCGAACTCGAGGTCGTCCGGCGCGCACTCGAGCAGGTGCGCCGCGATCTGGCGTGCCTTCTCGCGCAGCTTGCGGGCCACGATCGCCGTCGCCGCGCCGCCCGTCGGGGTCGAGCGCGACGCGTACGTGCCGAGGCCGTACGGGGTGTGGTCCGTGTCGCCGTGCTCGACGGCGATGTCCTCCGACGGGATGCCGAGCTCGTTGGCGACGATCTGGGCGAACGTCGTCTCGTGGCCCTGCCCCTGCGACTGGACGCCGAGCTTGAGCACGCCCTTGCCGGTCGGGTGGATGCGGAGCTCCGCCGAGTCGATCATCGCGAGGCCCGCGATGTCGCAGATCTTCGACATGCCGGCGCCCACGATCTCCGTGAACGACGAGAAGCCGATGCCCATGATCTCGCCACGCTCGCGCTTGGCGGCCTGCTCCGTGCGGAGCTCGTCGTAGCCGACGAGGTCGAGCGCGATGTCGAGGGCCTTCTCGTAGTCGCCCGAGTCGTACTCCCAGCCCATCGGGGAGCGGTACGGGAACTGGTCCGGCTTGATGAAGTTCCGGCGGCGGATCTCCGCCGCGTCGATCCCCGTCTCGAGGGCCAGGTTCTCGACCAGGCGCTCGATCAGGTAGGCCGCCTCCGTCACGCGGAACGAGCAGCGGTAGGCGATGCCGCCCGGCGCCTTGTTCGTGTAGACGCCGTCGA
>VGBM01000030.1 GCA_016870485.1 Actinomycetota bacterium | reverse complement strand
CGAAGAGCGCGCGCTGGTTGCGATCCTCGAGGAGGCGATCGGGGCCGAGGGCGCCGTCGTCGACCTGTCCGCGAACCGCACCGGCCTCGAGCTCGAGGGCCCGCAGGCCGCCGAGGTGCTGGCCACCTGCATGGCCCTCGATCTGCATCCGCGCGCCTTCGGCGCCGGCCGCTGCGCGCAGACCCTGCTTCAGAAGGCGCCGGTGATCGTCGAGCGGCGCGGCGACGACGCCTTCGTCCTCCTTGTGCGGCCCTCGTTCGCGGCCTACGTCGCGGAGTGGCTGGTCGACGGCATGGCCGGCCTGCGGGCCGACCTCGCCGCCGTCTAGCCCTGCAGCGGCCGCCGCTCGGGGGCGTCCAGCCAGGGGCGCTCGCGCTCGAGCGCCGCGCCGATCCGGAACGGCGTCGCGTCGTCGAAGGTGCGCCCGACGATCTGCAGTCCCGTCGGCACGCCGTTGTCCGCGACGCCGCTCGGCACGTTGAGGACGGGACAGGCGCTGAGGACGTTGAAGACGGGTGTGATCAGCGTGTCGAAGTAGAACGGCAGCTCGACCCCGCCGACCACGAGGCCGTGGTCGGCGTACTCGTCGCCGGCCACGAGCCCGCGCGTCCCGAGCGTCGGGCAGAGCAGCGCCGTGTGCTCCTCGAGGACGGGGGCGACGGCGTTCCAGATCGCCGCCTCGGCCTCGATCTGGTCGTAGCCCGACGCGTCGCCCTGGAGCTCGACCACGTGCCGGCTGAAGGCGATCGCGTAGTCCGTCATCTCGGCGCCGTGCTCCTCGACCATCCCGCCGATCCACGCTCCGAAGATCTGCGCGAAGTGGTAGCCGATCGCGGCGTGGTAGCCGGCGCGGTCGAGGGGGATCGCGACCTCGCGCACGTCGGCGCCGGCCGCGCGCAGGGCGTCGGCCGCGGCGAGCGTGTTGGCGCGCACCTCGTCGTCGAGGGCGAACAGCCCATCGAAGTCAAGGCAGAGCGCGATCGGCATCCCCGACACGTCGGCGTCGATCGGGCCCAGTGCGTAGCGCGGGCGCAGCGAGCGGTGGTCCATCGGGTGCGGCCCGGCCAGCACGTTCTGGAACAGGCGCATGTCTTCGACGGTGCGGGCGAGGCCGCCGTTGTGGCAGTACATGTCGAGCCCGAACGGCGGCTCGCACGGCACGCGTCCGTGCGGCGCCTTAAAGCCCACGACGCCGTTGAAGGCGGCCGGGATGCGGATCGAGCCGCCGATGTCGGAGCCGCCCGCGAGGGTCGTGGAGCCGGCGGCCAGTGCCGCCCCCGACCCGCCCGACGAGCCGCCGACCCCGTACTCGGGGTTCCAGGGGTTGCGGGTGACGCCGTGGATGCGCGACTGGGTGAAGCCCGCACAGGAGAACTCGGGCGTGGTGGAGCGGGCGTGCTGGACGCAGCCCGCGTCGAGCATGCGCCGGGCGAGCGGCGACGTCTCGTCGGCGACGAGGTCGCGGTAGACGAGGCTGCCCATCGACCAGGGTTGGCCGGCGACCGGCATCTCGTCCTTGATGGCCAGCGGGATGCCCTCGAGGGGGCGCGCCTCGCCCTTCGCCCAGCGCGCCTCCGCCGCGGCGGCCTCCGCGCGGGCCGCCTCGTAGCGCGTGAAGCAGAACGCGTTCACCGTGGGCTCCGTCGCCTCGGCCCGGGCGATGACGGCGTCCATCAGCTCAACGGGGGAGAGCTCGCGGGTCGCGAACCGCGCCAGGGCCTCGGCGGCGGTCAGGTACGCGAGGTCAGTCATGCCGGCGCAGGAACTCCTCGACGACCGCGGCGTAGGCGTCCGCCTCCTCGACGTGCGCGACGTGCGACGACTCCTCGAAGCAGCGCATCTCGGCGTGCGGAACGCCGGCCTTGATGCCGTTCGCGCAGGGCTCGCCGAGCTCGTCGTGGCGGCCGTAGGTGAGGAGCGTCGGGATCGCGATCCGGTGCAGGTCCGCCTCCCGCGTCCAGTCCTTGAGGTTGCCGATCAGCGTGAACTCGTTCGGGCCGTTCATCGTGTTGTAGACCGGGTTGCCGTCGAGCGACTCGGCCGTCTTGACCATGCACTCGGGCCACGGGTCGAGCCGGCACAGGTGGCGCGTGTAGAAGGCCATCTCCGCGTCCGGGTAGCGCGGGTCGTCGCGGTCGCCGGCGAGCAGGACCTCGCCGTGCGGGGCGGGCAGCGCCGCCATCAGCTTGCGGCACTCCTCCCCGAACAGCGGCATCGAGGCCGAGGTCGAGGCGAGCACCACGGAGCGGATCCCCTCGGTGCCGCGGCAGAGGTAGTCGATCGACAGCCAGCCGCCCCACGACTGGCCGAGCAGGTGGCAGTCGTCGAGGCCGAGCGCCTCGCGCATGCGGTCGACCTCGCCGGTGAAGTGGTCGAGGGTCCACAGCGACGTGTCGTCGGGCTGGTCGGAGCGGCCGCAGCCGAGCTGGTCGTAGACCACGACCGGCCGGTGCTCCGCGAGGCGCTCCTCGAGCGGCTCGAGGTAGTAGGCGGCCGCGCCGGGCCCGCCGTGCAGGAGCAGGATCGGCCGCCGGTCGCCGCCGCCCGAGCGCCGGTACCAGACGCGTCCGTGCTCGAGATCGATGAAGCCCTCGTCCGCCATGTCTCCTCCTCGCCCGTGCCGGGTCCCCGGGATCGTCCGTGCCCGGGTGCGCCGTGTCAACGGGACCGGGTCAGGCGAGGTGCGCGGCGATCGCCGCGAGCGAGCGCATCGTCTCCGCGCTCTGGGCCTCGTCCCAGGCCAGGGGGTACGTCGACAGCCGCGCGATCACGACCCCGGCGGGCCGGTCGACGTAGCAGTACTGCCCGTGGATGCCGAGGCCGCTGAGGACCTCGCCGCGGCGGATCACCCAGAAGGCGTTGCGGTACATCGACCAGTCGCCCTTCGTGGGCTGGTCGAGGGTGGGGCTGGCCTTGAACTGGCGCTCGCACTCGTCGTCGCCCTCGCGGGTGTCGCGGACCCACTCCGCGGGGATCGCCTGGGCGTCGCCCGCACGGCCGTCCTCGAGGTAGGCCTGCCCGAGCCGGGCGAGGTCGCGCAGGGCGCACGACATGCCGCCGTCCACGATCGGGAAGCCGAGCGGGTCGAGCATGATGTCCGCCTCGAACTCCTGCCCGAGTGGGCCCCACAGCTCGTCGGAGAGGACCTCGTGGAAGCGGCGCCCCGTGACGGTCTCGATGATGTGCGCCTGGATGTTGGTGAGGGGCGAGCGGTAGTCGAACCAGGCGCCGTGCGCGTAGGCCGTCGGGTACGTCCGGAAGTGCCCGAGTGCGCCGATCGGCTCGCGGTCGCCGAGGCGCCGGTAGCTGGTGTGGCGCTCGTACTCGAGCAGCGGGTTGTCGGCGTCCGGGTCGGCGTAGAGGTCGTAGTCCTCGACGAACTCGGTGCCCGCGGTCATGTCGACGACGTGCGCCACGGTGGCGCCGTCGAGGCTGGTGCCGGCCATGTCGGGCACGAGGTCGGTGACGAGGTCCGAGCGGCGGACGAGGCCCTTGCCGACCTGCACGCCGAGGAGCGCGCAGCACCAGGACTTCGACACGCTCATCAACAGGTGCGGCGTGCGCTCGGTCATCCCGTTGAAGTAGCGCTCGTAGGCGATGCGGCCGTCCTTGAGCACGCAGATGCCCTCGGCCTGGGAGCGGGCGAGCTGGTCGGCCACGGTCACGGGCGCGCCGTCCATGCCCTCGAGCTCGACGTGCCCGATCTCCCGCGGGTCGTGCTCGAGGATCCGCGGCGGATGCGTGTCGTTGGCGATCCGCGCGGTCGGCGCGAACTCGCGCACGCGCTGGAACGATCGGCGCGGGTAGGGGTCGGTCAGCCAGTTGTCGAGCGTGGTGCCGTCGCGCACGTCCATCCGCCCGCCACGGTACCCCGCCCGGGGCGCCGTGGCTAGGCCAGCGCGTCGGCGAAGCGCCGGATCCGGCGCGCCGCCTCGACGAGCAGCGCGTCGTCCATGCCGAGCGAGATGCGCACGTGGCCCGCGCCCGACGGCCCGAAGGTGTGGGTCGGCAGGACCGAGACGCGCTCGGCGTCGAGCAGGCGCAGGGCGAAGTCCTCCGCCTCGAGCCCGGTCGGGCGGATGTCGATCATCACGAACATCCCGGCCTCGGGCCGGCGCGGCAGGATCGCGGCCGAGCCCTCGAGCTCGGCCATCACCAGGTCGAGCCGGCGCAGGTACTTCGCCCGCTCGGCGCGCGGGAAGGCGCCGCCGTCGGCGAGGGCCACGGCGCCCGCGTCCTGGATGAACTGGACGCAGCCGAACAGCATCGCCTCGAGCAGGACGCCGGCGCGGGCGGCGAGCTCGGGCGGCGCGATCGACCAGCCGTGCCGGAAGCCCGTCATCGCGTACGACTTCGAGAGCGTCCCGAGCGAGACCACGCGGTCCTCGAAGCCCTCGAGCGCGAGGATGCTCGTGTACTCCCCGGCGTAGGCGAACTCGCCGTAGACCTCGTCGGCCACGAGCCAGAGGTCGTGGTCGCGGCACGCCGCGGCGATCGCCATCAGCTCGTCCTTCGCCAGCATCGCCCCCGTCGGGTTGTGGGGGTGCGTCAGGACGACGGCGCGCGTCTCGGGGCGGACGGCGGCGCGGATCTCGTCGACGCGCGGGTGGAAGCCGTCCTCGGGGCGCAGCGGCACGTGGTCGACGGCGACGCCGCTGGCGCGCAGGACCTGGGTGTAGGGCGCGTAGAAGGGCTCGGGCAGGATCAGCCGGTCGCCGGGGCCGACGAGCGTCATCAGCATCCCGAACATCGCCGTCTGCGCGCCGGGGAAGAAGTTGACCATGGCGGGCGTGATGGGACGGCCCGCGTCGCGCGCGGCGTACGCGCAGATCGCCTCGATCACGGCGTCCTCGCCGCGGGCCGCGGCGTAGCGGGTGCGCCCGCGCGCGATCGCCGACTCGACCTCGGCCAGGACGGCGGCCGGCGGCGGCGCGTCCGGCTCGCCGATCGACAGCACGATGATGTCCTCGCCGGCCGCGACGCGGTCCGTCGCGAGCTGGTGCACGCGCCAGGCGGGATCGGGCTCGTCGGAGAGTCGCAGCGAGAGGTCGGCGTAGCGGGGGAAGGCGCTCACGGTCTCCGCACCATAGCCGGACGGATGCGGGTCACGAATAGGACGAAGGGGTCGACGATAACGATCTGTTATAAGTGGGACTTCTGCCATCCATAAGGTATGCTTACGCGTCGTCGGGGCGCATGCCCGCCCCGCACCGCACCATGGCCGACCCGACCTCCACCCCGATCGACCCCGCCTCCGCCGAGGCGATGAGCGCGGACGAGCTCGTCCGCGCCGCCGTCGAGGCCTTCCACCCGTCGATCGCGCTCGCCTGCTCCTTCCAGCAGGAGGAGGCGGTGCTGCTCGACATGCTGTTCGCCGTCCGGCCCGACGCCCGCGTCTTCGCCCTCGACACGGGCGTGCTGTTCTCCGAGACGTACGCGACCTGGCGGGCCTACGAGGAGCGCTACGGGATCACGATCGAGGCCTTCCGCGGTCCGACCCTCGAGGAGCAGGCCGCCGCGCACGGCGACGCGCTCTGGGAGCACGACCCGAACGGCTGCTGCGCGCTGCGCAAGGTCGAGCCCCTGGGCCGCGCCCTCGGCGCCCTCGACGGCTGGATCACCGGCCTGCGCCGCGACCAGGCCCCGACGCGCGCCGGCACCCCGAAGGCCGAGTACGACGCGACCCGCGGCCTCTGGAAGTTCAGTCCGCTCGCCGACTGGACCCTCGACGACGTCTGGGCGCGGATCCGCGAGCGCGACCTGATCGTCAACCCGCTGCACGAGCAGGGCTACGCCTCGATCGGCTGCATCCACTGCACCAAGCCCGGCGCCGGCCGCGAGGGCCGCTGGGCCGGCAGCGAGAAGACCGAGTGCGGCCTGCACCCGGCCGGAGGGCCGCTCGCGTGAGCCACGAGCTGATGATGGTGCTGTTCGGCCTCGGCGTCGGCCTGCTCGTCGGCGCCACCGGCGTCGGCGGCGGCTCGATCATGACCCCGCTCCTCGTCGTCGTGGCGGGCGTGCCGCCCGTCGGCGCGATCGGGACGGATCTCTTCTACGCCGCCGTCACCAAGACCGTCGGCGGCGCCAGCCACTTCACGAAGAGCACGGTCGACCTGCGCCTGTCGCTCCAGCTGGCGGTCGGCAGCGTCCCCGCCGCCCTCGGTGCGGTCTGGCTGCTGCACTGGATCGACGATCGCATCGGCATCGCCATCGACACGCCGCTGATCGTGATCGTCGCGATCGCGATCGGCCTCTGCGCCGTCGCGATGTTCTGGCAGACCCTGTTCCCGCCGAAGACGCGTCCCGAGCGCGCGCCGCGCCACCAGTTCGTCGCCGCGGTCATCAGCGGGCTGATCGTCGGCTTCGTCCTCGGCCTCACGTCCGCCGGGTCCGGCGCGATCCTCGCGCTGCTCCTGATCGCCATCTTCCAGCTCGCCCCGCACCGCGTCGTCGGGACCGACATCTTCCACGCCGCGCTGCTCCTGTGGGCGGCGGCGATCGGCAACATGGTCGTCGGCAACGTCGACTACCGGCTCGCCGCGCTGCTCCTGCTCGGCTCGATCCCCGGCGTCCTGATCGGCACGAAGGTGTCGGTGCGCCTGCCGGCCCTCGCGCTCCGGATGGCGCTCGCGGGCGTCCTCCTCGCCGCCGCGGGCTCGCTCGCCGTCAAGGCCGGCCTGCCGCTGCCGCCCGTCGGCCTCGTCGTCTGGTTCGCGTCCGTCGCCGTCGCCACCTACCTCGTCTACCGCCGCGTACGCATCCCCGCCCCGGAGGTCCCATGACCACGCTCACCGAGCTGTCCACCCTCGACGTCCTCGAGGCGGAGGCGGTCCACGTCCTCCGCGAGTGCGCGGCCGAGTGCGAGCGGCCCGTGCTGCTGTTCTCCGGCGGCAAGGACTCGATCGTCCTCGCGCACCTCGCCGTCAAGGCGTTCGCGCCCGCCGGGCTGCCCTTCCCGCTGATGCACGTCGACACGGGCCACAACTTCGACGAGGTCGTCGCCTACCGCGATGCGATGGTCGCGCGGCTCGACGAGCGGCTGATCGTCGCGAGCGTCGAGGACTCGATCGCCGCGGGCCGCGTCCAGGACGAGACGGGCCCGCGCGCGAGCCGCAACCGCCTGCAGACCACGACCCTGCTCGACGCGATCGCGGAGCACCGCTTCACCGCCTGCTTCGGCGGCGCCCGCCGCGACGAGGAGCGCAGCCGCGCGAAGGAGCGCTTCTTCTCGCACCGGGATGCCTTCGGCCAGTGGGAGCCGCGCAACCAGCGCGCCGAGCCGTGGTCGCTCTACAACGCGCGGCTCAAGCCGGGCGAGCACCTGCGCGTCTTCCCCCTCTCCAACTGGACCGAGATCGACGTCTGGGCGTACATCGAGCGCGAGGGCCTCGAGCTGCCTTCGATCTACTTCGCGCACGAGCGCCAGGTGTTCGAGCGCGATGGGATGCTGCTGGCCGACCATCCGGCGGTCGAGCGCTACCCGCACGAGCAGCTGGTCACGGAGACGGTGCGCTTCCGCACCGTCGGCGACGCCACCTGCACCGGGGCGATCCGCTCGACGGCGACCACCGTCCGGGAGGTGCTGGTCGAGACCCGCGCCTCCGACGTCTCCGAGCGCGGCGCCTCCCGCGCCGACGACCGCACCTCGGAGGCCGCCATGGAGGATCGCAAGAGGAACGGGTACTTCTGATGCCGCTCGAGAACCCCATGCTGCGCGTCGTCGCCGTCGGCTCCGTCGACGACGGCAAGAGCACCCTGATCGGCCGGCTCCTGCACGACACGGGCCACCTCACCCGCGACCAGATCGAGGCCGTCGAGGAGGCGAGCCGCCGGCGCGGCCGCAAGGGCGTCGACCTCGCGCTCCTGACCGACGGGCTGCGCGCCGAGCGCGAGCAGGGAATCACGATCGACGCGGCCTACCGCTCGTTCGAGGCGGACGGCCGCCGGATCCTGCTCGCCGACGCCCCCGGCCACGTCCAGTACACGCGCAACATGGTCACCGCGGCCGCGGGCTCCGACGTCGCGATCCTGCTCGTCGACGCGGCCAACGGGATCATGCCCCAGACCCGCCGGCACCTCGCGCTGTGCGCGCTGCTCGGCCTGCGCGAGATCATCGCCTGCGTCAACAAGATCGACCTCGTCGGCTACGACGAGGCCCGCTTCCGCGAGATCGAGGCGGGGCTCGGCGAGGTCGCGGCCGGCGTCGGCTGCCGCCACCTGACGGTGGTGCCGATCTCCGCGCTCGAGGGCGCCAACGTCGTCGAGCGCTCTGACGCGATGCCCTGGTACGGCGGGCCGACGGTGCTCGAGCTGCTCCACGACCTCGACCCGCCGATCGCCGAGGATGCGCTGCGCCTGCCAGTGCAGTGGGTCGTGCGCCACGACGAGGGCGGCGCCGACGTGCGCGGCCTCGCGGGCCGCATCGAGAGCGGCATGGTGGCCGTCGGCGATGAGGTCGTCGCGCTGCCCTCGGGGGTGTCCTCGCGGGTCGCCCGCATCGACGTCCTCGGCAAGGACCGGGACGCCGCGGCCGCGCCGCTCAGCGTCGCCCTGCACCTCGAGGACGACGTCGACGTGGCCCGCGGCGACGTGATCGTGGCGGCCGACGCCGTGCCCGCGCTCGCCGACCGGGTCGGGGCCACCGTGGCGTGGCTCGACGAGCAGCCGCTCACCGCCGGCGCCCGCTTCGAGCTGCGGCAGGGCACGCGCTCGGTGCCGGTGATCGTGGAGGCCCTGGAGGCGCGGCTCGAGCTCGACACGCTCGAGCACGAGCCCGCGGACGCCCTCGAGGCCAACGACATCGGCCTGATCGCCCTGCACGCGGCCGCCCCGATCGTGGCCGAGGCGCACGCCGCGAACCGCGCGCTCGGCGGCGTGATCCTCGTCGACCCCGGGACGAACCGGACCGTCGGCGTCGTGATGCTGGGCGGCGCGGCCGTGCCGGCCGCCTGAGCCGGGGCGCTAGAGGCCCTTCTTCGCCTTCTCGAGGCGGCGGCGGAGGTTCGGGTCGAGCTCGACCTTGCGCAGCCGCACGGCGTCGGGGGTGACCTCGACGCACTCGTCCTCGGCGATGAACTCGAGCGCCTGCTCGAGCGACAGGTGGCGCGGCGGCGTCAGCCGCATCAGCTCCTCGGCGTGGGCGGCGCGCATGTTCGTCAGCTTCTTCTCGCGCGTCGGGTTGACCTCCATGTCCTCCGAGCGCGCGTTGAGGCCGATGATCATGCCGTTGTAGACGTCGACGCCGGGCTCGACGAACAGCTCGCCGCGCTCCTGCAGCGTCATCAGCGCGTGCTCGGTGGCGACGCCCTGGCGGTCGGCGATCAGCGAGCCGTTCTGGCGTGCGCGGATCTCGCCGTGCCACGGCTCGAAGCCCTCGAGGACGTGGTGCAGCTGGCCGGTGCCGCGCGTCTCCGTCAGGAACTCGGTGCGGAAGCCGATCAGGCCGCGGGCCGGGACGATCTGCTCGATGCGGACCCAGCCGGTGCCGTGGTTGACCATCGACTCGATGCGGCCCTTGCGGATGCCGAGCAGCTGGATCACGACGCCGGCGTACTCCTCGGGCACGTCGATCGCGAGGCGCTCCATCGGCTCGTGGCGCTTGCCGTCGATCGTGCGCGTCACGACCTGCGGCTTGCCGACCGTGAGCTCGAAGCCCTCGCGGCGCATCGTCTCCACGAGCACGGCGAGCTGCAGCTCGCCGCGGCCCTGCACCTCCCAGGCGTCGGGCCGGTCGGTGGCGCCGACGCGCAGCGAGACGTTGCCGACGAGCTCCTGGTCGAGGCGCTGCTTCACCATCGTGGCGGTCAGCTTCGCGCCGCTGCAGCCCGCCAGCGGCGAGGTGTTGATGCCGATCGTCATCGACAGGCTGGGCTCGTCGACGGCGATCACGGGCAGGGGGCGCGCGTCGTCGGCGGCCGCGATCGTCTCGCCGATCGTGACCTCGGGGATGCCCGCGATGGCGACGATGTCGCCGGGGCCCGCCGTGTCGGCGGAGACGCGCTCGAGCTCCTCGGTGACGTACAGCTCCGTCAGCTTCACGGACTCGACCGTGCCGTCGGCGCGGCACCAGGCGACCGTCTCGCCCTTGCGCATCGTGCCGTGGTGGATGCGGCAGAGCGCGAGCCGGCCCATGTAGGGCGACGCGTCGAGGTTGGTGACGAGGGCCTGCAGGGGGTGCGCGGGGTCGTGCTCGGGCGCGGGCACGTGCGCGAGGATCGTCTGGAACAGCGGCTCGAGGTCGTCGGCGAGGGCGTCGGGCCCCTCGACGGACGCGCGCCCGGCGCGGGCGTTGGCGTAGACGATCGGGAAGTCGATCTGCTCCTCGTCGGCGTCGAGGTCGAGGAACAGCGCGTAGGTCTCGTCGAGCACCTCGGCGACGCGGGCGTCGGGCCGGTCGACCTTGTTGATGCAGAGGATCACGGGCAGCCGCGCCTCGAGCGCCTTGCGCAGCACGAAGCGGGTCTGGGGCAGCGGCCCCTCGCTCGCGTCGACGAGGAGGAGCACGGCGTCGACCATCGTCAGGCCGCGCTCGACCTCGCCGCCGAAGTCGGCGTGGCCGGGCGTGTCGATGATGTTGATCTTGACGTCGCCGTGGCGGACGGCCGTGTTCTTCGCGAGGATGGTGATGCCCTTCTCGCGCTCCAGGTCGTTCGAGTCGAGCACGCGCTCGGCGACCTCCTGGTGGTCGCGGAAGGCACCGGACTGCCACAGCATCGCGTCGACGAGCGTCGTCTTGCCGTGGTCCACGTGCGCGACGATCGCGAGGTTCCGGATCGAGTCGCGGCGCTCCACCATTCGGCAGCCTATCCATCCCCGAACCCGCGGCGAGCCGGTCGATGCAGCACCATGGGGGCATGCGCCTGCGCATCGGCCTGATCGCCCTGCTTGCCTGCGCCGCCCTGCCGGCGGTAGCCCAGGCCGGCTGGCGGGACATCCCGGATCCCTCCGCGCAGCCCGACGTGGCCGCCGAGACGACACGCGAGCAGGTCGGCCCGACCACGATCGTGCGCTCCTGGTACGACGCCTGGAACGGCCGCCGCCGCGAGCTGCGCATCGCCGTGCCGACCGCCGCCCTCGCCGCGGGGCGCCCCGTGCCGCTGCTCGTGACGACCCGGCCGGCGGGGCTCAGCCTCTTCTGCACCGACGAGAACATGCGGCTGGCGGGGCGCAGCGGCTTCGCGCTCGCCTGCCCGAGCGGGCAGGGCGTCGTGACGCGCTCCTTCTCGTACGGCGCGGCGGGGCAGATCGCGGACCTCGCCCGGATGCCCGCGCTCGTGGCCGAGCGGGTCCCCGACCTCGCGGTCGACCCGCGACGCGTGCACCTCGCCGGCTCCTCGATGGGCGGCACGGAGGCCCTGTTGGTGGCGCTGCGCTACCCCGGCGCCTACGTGCGGGTCGCGTCGCTCGACCCGATCACGGACCTCGGCCGGCGCTTCGGCTCGCTGCCGATGGACCGGCGCCTGCTCCTGCAGGCGGAGTGCGACGGGCCGCCCCTGCTGCAGCCCGGCTGCTACGCGGCGCGCAGCCCGCAGACCCTCGTCGGCGGCGGCGACCGCGCGGGCGCGATCGCGCTCTGGTACTCGACGCGCGACCCCGTCTCCGGCGAGCCGTGGCAGGTGCCGCGCTTCGCGGAGGCCCTCGCCGATCGGGGCGCCACCGGCTTCTTGGTGCGGGTCGGGCGCTGGGGCCACGGCGCGCTCTGGGACCGGCCCGCGATGCGCCGCGCCTGGCTGCACGACCTCGGCCTGCCCGTCAAGGTGCCCGCGGTCCTGCCGTTCGCGTACGAGCGGCTCGACGCCGACGGCGGCCGGCTCGTCGCGGCGCGCCGCGGCGCTTGACGCCGGGACCCGGCGGGCCGACGCTACCCGCGACCCCGGCCCAGGAGCGGACCATGTGCGGCGATCTTGGCAACCCGATCTCCGAGGCGATGCAGGAGGAAGACGGGCGCACGGTCAGCCGCAGCCCGTGGGGCCCGGACGACCAGATCGGCGGCCTCAACTGGATGACCTCCTAGGGGCAGGGCGAGCTGCTCGCCCGCCTCGACGGCACCAGGGTGTTCGACCTCTCGGTCGACTACTTCAAGGGCATGCCCTCGTGGATCGCGGCTGGCGACCCCGTCTACGACACTTCAGGTAGGACGTGGGGTCGCCCCGGAGCTCGGGAGTGATGGGGTTGTCGTAGGTGCGGCCGGCGATGGTTGCCGCGGGCTGGTCGGGAAGCGTGACAGTCCCCGCAACAGTGACCGTTGGCCCGAGTTTTCACGAGTGGCGCGGACCTCGGCCCGCCGCCCTTCGCCCTGCTCCTCGCCGCGCTCGGCTCGTGCACGTCGATGACGCTGCGCATGTACGCCGACCTCGAGGAGTGGCCGCTCGAGCGCGTGCGCGTCGGGCTGCGCCACGAGCAG
>VGBM01000029.1 GCA_016870485.1 Actinomycetota bacterium | reverse complement strand
GGACTCGAAGGCGAGCGGGCCCGACAGGACGCCGCCGAGCGGGAAGCGCCGCGAGCGGCGCGTGAAGAGCGCCTGGAGGGCGGGGAAGGCGTGCGCTGCGGCGAGCGCGCCCGGGTGGGCCGTCGGCCGGGGCGGCAGCTTCTTGCGCCGCTTCTCCGCGTGCTTGGCGTGCTTGAACTTCGGGGCCTGGGCGGCCGCCTTCGCCGCGGGCTTCGGGGCGGGCTTGGTGGGCGCCTTGGCGGCGGCCTTCGAAGCGGCCTTCGGCTTCACCGCGGCCCGCGCCGGGGCGGGGGCCATGGCGGCGGACTTCTTGGGCTTCTCGACGGCGGCCATGGCGGCGGCTCCTCGGGTCAGACGGTTCGCAGGTAGCGGTCGTAGTCCCACTGGGTGACCGCGGTGATGAACGAGCTCCACTCGCGCTCGGCGAGCACGCACAGATCGTGGCAGACGTCCTCGCCCAGGATCTCCTGGATGACGGAGTCCGCCCGGAAGGCGGCGATCGACTGCTCGAGGGTCGTCGGCAGGGGCGCGCCCGACTCGTAGAGGTTGCCGCTCATCACCTGGCCCGGGTCGGCCTTGGCCTCGAGGCCCGCGCAGACCGCGGCGAGGAGGCCGGCGATGGCCCAGTAGGGGTTGGCGTCCGAGGCGCCGGTGCGCAGCTCGACGCGGGTCGAGTTCTCCGACTCGATCAGCGAGCGGATCGCGCAGGTGCGGTTGTCGCGCGACCAGGTCGCCGTGGTCGGGGCGAACGAGCCGGCCTCGAAGCGCCTGTACGAGTTGACGGTCGGCGAGCCCGGCAGGGTGATGCCGGCGAGGTGCTGCATCATCCCGCCGATCGCCTGGTGGGCGATCTCGGACTCGGAGCCGTCGACGGGGGCGAAGGCGTTCCTGCCGTCCTTCCAGAGCGACACGTGCAGGTGCATCGAGCAGCCCGAGACGCCGTTGAACGGCTTGGCCATGAAGGTGGCGACGACGCCGTGGCGGCGCGCCACCTCGCGGATCCCGTACTTCATCCGAAACGCCTGGTCGGCGGCCCAGACGGGGTCGCCGTGGTTGAGGTTGACCTCGCACTGGGCGGGGCCGTACTCGACGTTCGAGCCCTCGACGTCGACGAACCCGCGCAGGCCGTCGAGGAGCTCGGAGAAGGTCGGCTCCATCTCGTTGGCCTTGATCAGCGAGTAGCAGTGGATGCCGTCGGAGATCGGCTGGGCCTGCTCGTCGACGAGGTAGAACTCGATCTCGGCGCCGATCGAGGCGGTATAGCCGAGCCCGGCGAGGCGCTCGACGACGCGCTTGAGCACGCTGCGGGGCGCGTACTTGTGGATCTCGCCGTGGTGGTCCTTGACGTCGCCCTGCACCATCGCGACGCCGTCGCGCCAGGGCAGGCGCTTGGCGGTCGCGAGATCGGGGATCACGAAGAAGTCGGGGTAGCCGGTCTCCCACCCGGACACGCGGCAGCCGTCGAGGACGTCGGCCGTGTGGTCCCAGGTCAGGGTGGCGTCGGCGAAGGCGACGCCCTTCTCGAGGCGGCCGACGAAGACGTCGGCGGGGATGCGCTTGCCGCGCGGATGCCCCTGGTGGTCCGCCCAGGCGACCTCCACCTCGTGGATCTCGCTCCTCTCGATGGCCTGCAGCAGATCAAACGCCTCAGCGCCCATTGCGCGCGTCCTCCTTCGGTGCCGCCCCTCTCCCCGGGGCGGCGACGCGCGCATGATAGCCGTCATCGGCCCGCCACCACGCGGACGGGCAGCGTCTTGAAGCCGTTACCGAAGTTCGAGCGCAGCCGCGCGGTCGGCCCGTCGACCGCGAAGCGCAGCCCGCGGTCGAGCACCGCCGTGAACAGCGTCTCGACCTGCATGCGGGCGAGGAACGCGCCGAGGCAGTAGTGCGGCCCGCCGCCCCCGAACACGACCTGCTGCGACGCGTCGCGCGTGACGTCGAAGCGCTCGGGGTCGGGGAAGACCTCCTCGTCGAAGTTGGCGCTGATGTAGTACAGCATCAGCTTGTCACCGGCCCGGATCGCCTGGCCGCGCAGCTCGACGTCCTCGGTGGCCGTGCGCCGGAACGCGTAGATCGGCGTCGCCCAGCGCAGCACCTCCTCGACGGCGCCCCGCATCAGCGTGCGGTCGCGGTCGAGCAGGTCGAGCTGGTCGGGCTGCTCGATGAAGCGGTGCATGCCCGTGGCGAGCGAGTTGCGGGTCGTCTCGTTGCCGGCGAAGACGAGCAGCTGGCAGAAGTTGACGAGCTCGTTGTCGGTCAGCCGGTCGCCCTCCCACTCGGCCTGCACGAGCCGGGTGATCAGGTCGTCCCGGGGCTCGGCCCGGCGCGCGTCGCAGAGCGCCTGCGCGTAGTCGAAGAGCTCGAGGGCGGCGGGGCTCGAGAAGGGCAGGTGGTGCGGCTCGAAGCCGCGGGCCCGGGCGGCCGCGTACATCTCGGGCGGCGGCGCCAGGTCGGGGTCGTCGACCGCGACCAGCATGTTGGCGAGCTTGGCCAGGTAGTCGGCGTCGGCCTCGGGCGCCCCGAAGACGTCGACGAACACGCGGATCGGCATCATCTC
The DNA here is from genome assembly GCA_016870485.1 of Actinomycetota bacterium. Classification (GTDB taxonomy): domain Bacteria; phylum Actinomycetota; class Thermoleophilia; order Gaiellales; family F1-60-MAGs149; genus F1-60-MAGs149. The sequence continues at coordinate 10,761 of VGBM01000029.1, read as the reverse complement.
GCAGATGTCGCGCACCCAGTCGAACGAGCCCCGCTCGACGGCCCGGTCGAGCAGCCGGTCGGCCACGGCGCGGGCGTGGCCGCGGTAGTCGTCGACCATCTTCGGGGTGAAGAGCGGGCTCACGATGCGCCGGAGGCGCGTGTGCTCGGGCGGGTCCGTCTCGATCATCGAGCGGCGGATCGCCATCGACTCCTCGTCGATCTCCTCGTAGTAGATGAAGCGCGCCGCCGACGAGAACCGCCGCGGGTCCTTCGAGATCGCCACGAGGTCGGCGTGCTTGGTGATCGCCCAGAAGCCGGGCCCGTCGGACTCGGGGTGCCAGTGCACCGGGTCGTGCTCGCGCAGGGCGCGGAACGACGCGTGCGGGACGCCGTCGACGTAGACGTCGGGGTCCTTCAGCTCGATCGCCGACAGATCCAGGGTGGCCATGCCGAACCTCCTCGTCCGGATCGTACCGCGCACCGGAAACCCGGCGAAATCAGGGCCTGAAACGGCGGGTTTTCGGCTGGGGCCCGGGCCTGCGGCGGTTTCGTGACGATTGCCACGAAAAGGGTTGCGCGCCCGTACGGCGAAGCGGTACGCTCACGCAAGTCCTGCAGTCGGCATCCGCCGGCCGGGGAGGGGACGAGAAACAGAGGAGGCTGGTTTGTCTACGGAAAACGAGGGCGAAGCCCCGGCGACCGACGTCATCAACCCGATGACCGGGTCGCACCACCTTGCGAAGGGCGCGCTGTCACTGCGGCAGGTCCTCTTCTGCTGCGTCACTGGCGCAGCGCCGATCACGGCGATGGTGTTCAACACGCCGGTCGCCGTGCTCGGCGTCGGGTACGCCGCCCCGGCGGCGTTCCTGCTCGCCACGATCGTGCTGACGATCTTCTCGATCGGCTACATCGAGATGGCCCGCCGGGTCACCGCCGCCGGCGGCTTCTACTCGTTCGTGTCCCACGGCCTCGGCCAGGTGCTGGGCATGGGCACGGCGCTCCTGATCGCCGCCTGCTACCTGATCTTCTCCGCCGCCGTGACCGGGGTGACGACGTACTTCTTCGTGACCACGATCGACGCCTGGTTCGGGGTCTCGATCCCGGCTTGGATCGTGCTCGCGGCGCTCGTCCTGATCATGACCCTGCTGACGTTCTTCCACATCGAGCTCTCAGCGCGGTTCCTGGGCGTCGCCCTGATCGGCGAGATTGTCCTGCTGGCCGTGTTCGTCGCGGCCGTCATGATCCAGGGCGGCGGCCCCGACGGGATCCCGCTGAAGCCGCTGAACCCGCTCGAGGTGTTCAACGACAACAACCTCGCCGTCGCCACCGGCGCGGCCGGCATCGGCCTGTTCGGCGCGTTCTGGTCGTGGGTCGGCTTCGAGATGGCCCCGAACTACGCGGAGGAGGCGAAGGAGCCGAAGAAGGTCATGGCCCCGGCCATGTACATCTCCGTGATCGGCCTCGGCGTCGTCTACGTCCTCGTGACGTGGATGTACGTGTCCGGCGCCGGCCTCGAGCGCAGCTCGGAGCTGGTCGGCCAGTACTTCGAGGGCACCCTCGCGGTCGCCTCGCCGTACTACGTCCTGACCGAAGAGTACTTCGGCTCGCTGCTGACGTACGGCTTCCAGGCCTTCGTCGTGACGGGCTCCCTGGCGTGTCAGATCGCGTTCTTCAACACGTCGTGCCGGTACCTGTTCTCGCTGGGCCGCGAGGGCGTCCTGCCCTCGGCCCTGGGCCGCACGCATCCGCAGCACCACTCGACGCACATCGCGGGCGTCGTCGCCGGCGTCATCGTCGGCCTGTGGGTGCTCGGCTTCGCGATCTACATCGCGACGCTGCCTGCGGACGCCGGCATCGACCTGACGCTCGGGTCGCTGACGATCCTCGGCACCTGGTCACCGCTGCTCGGCGTCTCCGGCATCCTCGCCATCCAGGCGCTGGTGTCGCTCGCGATCATCGTCTACTTCGCCCGCATCAAGGAGATGCACTGGCTGAAGACGCTGATCGCGCCGATCATCGGCCTGATCTCGCAGGCCATCGTGGTCGGCCTGCTCCTGCAGTACCGCGGCGACCTGTCGGCCGCGGCGGACGTGCCGTTCATCAAGTACCTGTGGGTGTGGCCGCTCCTGATCTTCGGGGTCGGCGTGATCCTCGCCCTGATCTTCCGGTCGCGCAGCCCGGAGCGGTACGCCGGCATCGGCCGCTACCTGCACGAGGACATCGCCTCCTAGGCCGAACGGCGAAGGGCCCCGTCCGCTCCGGCGGGCGGGGCCCTTTCCCGTTTCCACCGACCTCTGTAGGATTCCGGCCATGGCGGCGACCGAGGAGGGACTCGCCGGGGTCGACATCATCACCCCGGAGATCTGGGAGGCGGCGGTCCCGCACGACGCCTTCCGGCGCCTGCGCCGCGAGGACCCGGTGCACTGGCACCCGGAGCCCGCCCCGAACCACGGCTTCTGGGCGGTCACGCGGCACGCGGACGTGATCCGGGTCTCGAAGGACACCGCCACCTTCTCGTCCGGCGTGGGCCTGACGATGCTCGAGGAGGTCGAGCCCGACTCGATCGAGAAGCGGCGCTCCCTGATCGACTCGGACGCGCCGCTCCACAACCACCTGCGCCGCATCGTCAGCCCGCTCTTCACCCCGAAGGCGATCGCGGGACACGAGGCCTACGCGCGCGAGGTCGCGGGCGGCCTGCTCGACCGCGCCCAGGCGCGCGGCTCGTTCGACTGGGTCCTCGACGTCGCCGAGCCCCTGCCGATCACGGTGCTCCTCAGCATCCTCGGCGTGCCCGCGGGCGACGCCGACCGGATGATCGAGCTGTCGAACCAGATGATCGCGATCGACGATCCCGACTACGCGCCCGACTACGACAGCCTGCCCGCGGGCGTCGACCCGAAGGACCTGCCCTTCGGGTCGCCCGCCTCGTACCACGTCTTCGAGTACGGGCGGGCCCTCGGCGAGGAGCGCCGCGCGCACCCCGAGGACGACCTCGTCTCGCGGCTGATCCACAGCGAGGTCGACGGCGAGCGGTTGTCCGAGCTCGAGTACTCGAACATGTTCCAGATCCTGATCCTGGCGGGCAACGAGACGACGCGCACGACGCTGACGCACGGGATGAAGGCCTTCATCGACCACCCCGACCAGTGGCAGCGCCTGCGGGCCGACCCGTCCCTGATGGACTCCGCGGTCGAGGAGATCATCCGCTGGGCGACGCCCGTCCTCTACATGCGCCGCACGGCGCGGCAGGACGCGGTGCTCGGGGGCCGGGATATCCGGACGGGCGACAAGGTCGTGATGTGGTACATCAGCGCGAACTACGACGAGGACGCCTTCGCCGACCCCTACGCGTTCGACATCACCCGCGACCCCAACCCGCACCACGGCTTCGGGGGCGGCGGCCCGCACTTCTGCCTCGGCGCCTGGCTCGCGCGCCTGCAGATCCGCGTGCTGTTCGAGGAGTGCCTCCGGCGCGACCTGCGGCTCGAGCCGGACGGCCCGGTGCGGCGCGTGCGCTCGAACTTCGTCAACGGCGTCAAGTCGATGCCGGTGCGCGTCGCCGGCTGACGCCGCGTCGGGCTACTCGGCGGGCTCGCCGATCGAGATCGCGCCCGTCGGGCAGGCCTCGCAGAGCGTGCGGGCCAGCTCCTCCTCGACCGGGGCGGTCGGATGCGAGACGCCGTCGTCGCCGAGCTCCACGGCGTGCTCGGCGAGCTCCTCGCACTTGCCGATCCCGACGCAGGTGGCGGGATCGATGACGATGTGCACCTTCATGGGGGTCCTCCTGCCTTCCGCGGCCTACGGTATCAGGACGAGGCGGCCGTCGACCTCGCCGCGGCGGATCCGCGCGTGCGCCTCGCCGGCGGCCCCGAGCGGGATCCGCTCGACGAGGAAGTCGAGGTCGCCGCGCTGGGCGATCCGGATCACCTCGGCGATGTCGTCGCGCGAGCCCCACATCGACTGGGTCCACCAGGTCTCGTGCGGGACCCGCGAGAAGCCGAAGGGCACGCTGCCCTCCCACGCCCCCACGAGCACGACGAGGCCGCCGGGGCGGATCAGCTCGCGGGCCTGCGCGAGCGTCTCGTCGGCGCCGACGTAGTCGAAGACGACGTCGAACGGCCCCTCGAGCGCGTCGGGGGCGCAGGCCTCGTGCGCCCCGAGGGCGAGCGCGCGCTCGCGCGCGGCGGCCTTGAGGTCGGCGACGACCACGTGGGCGCCGGTCAGGGAGCGCAGGTACTGCACGCCGTACTGGCCGAGGCCACCGGCCCCGATCTGCAGGCAGCGCACGCCCGCCCCGAGCCGGTCGGCCGCCTTGCGCACGGCCCGGTAGGGCGTGAGCGACGAGCAGCCGAAGGTGGCGGAGGCGGCGGGGTCGAGGTCGCCGATCGGCAGGAGGTAGCGCGGGTGCGGCACCTGGATCCACTCGGCGTAGCCGCCGTCGCGGACGAGGCCCGCCTCCTCCACCGAGCCGCAGAGCTGCTCCTCGGTGGCGGCGCAGAAGCGGCACTGGCCGCAGCCCCACGGCGGATACACGACGCAGGGCCCCTCGGCCGTCTCGACGACGACCTCGTGGCCCATCACGAGCGGCGTCGGCAGCTTCGGCCAGCGCCCCTCGGCGACGTGCACGTCCGAGTGGCAGACGCCCGCGGCGAGCACCCGGTACCAGCCGGCGTCGGGGCCCGTCAGGGGCCCGAAGGCGCGCTCCTCGAGGACGAGGTCCCGGTGGAAGCCGGGCAGGACGACGGCCCGGTAGGACGCGGGCCGACTCACGCCCGCGCCTCCGGGGTGATGCGGCCGAGGCCGGCCTGCAGCCGCGCCGTGCCGCGCACGTGCGCCTCCATCAGCGAGCGCGCCCGGGCCGGGCGGCCCGCACCGATCGCCTGCACGATCTCGGCGTGCTCGCGGTCGGCGATCGCCAGCACCTCGGCCGTGGCCGGCAGCGCGCGGCTGATCCGGTAGGCCTCGGCGCGCAGCTCGGCGATCCGCGACACGAGCCGCGGCGAGCCCGAGGCGTCGCCGATCACGAGGTGCAGGAGCGCGTCGCGCTCCGACCAGGCCTCGAACGGGCCGAGGCCCGCCATGCCGTCGACGATCGACTCGAGGAGCGTGCACTGCTCGGGCGTGGCCCGCTCGGCGGCGAGCGCGGCCGCGCCGCCCTCGACCACCGCGCGCTCGGTGGCGAGGTCGTCGAGCTCGGCCGCGGTCGGGGCCTCCTGCGCCGCGAGCACGGCCTCGGCCGCGCCCTGGGTCACGAAGGTGCCGCCGCCGCGGCCGCGGCGGGTCTCGATCAGGCCGGCACTGCGCAGCACCACGAGCGCGCTCCGGAGCGACGCGGCGGAGATGCCCAGCGCGGACGCGAGCTGGGTCTCGGACGGCAGCCGGTCGCCCGGCCGGAGCAGGCCGAGGCCGATCGCCTCGCCGAGGCGGGCGACGGTCTCGGCCACGGCGCCGGCGCCGCGCACGGGCGTGAAGACCGTGCGCTCGACGAGCCGCTGGACGGTCTCCCGCTCGGTCTCGCGGGTGGCGGCGCTCATCCGTCCACGTCGACGGCGGCGTCCTCGATCATCTCCTCGAGCTCGTACGAGTCATGCGCGGCGCGCATGTGCCCGTTGACCTGCTCGATCAGCTCCTCCATCGAGGCGGCCGTGACGACCTCGCCGCACCTGTCCTCGTTGCAGGACCACTGCTTGGCCATGGCGCTACCCCGCCTCGACGCCGATCACGAAGTCCAGGTCCGGATCGAGGATGTCGTCGATCAGGGTCTGGTCCGGCGTGATGTTGAGCTCGCGGCAGCGGTTCTTGTAGTGGCGCACCTTCTGCAGCTGGTACTTGTCGAGGTTGAGCTCGGGGACGAAGCGCTGGTACTCGAGCATCCCGATCGCGTTGCCGCGGTACAGGTTGATCGCGTCGTGCACGACCTGCTCGAGCTCGGGCCGCTGCTCGATCAGCTGGCGGCAGGCCGCCGTGCCGAACGTGATGTGGCGCCCCTCATCGGCCACGATCTGCTTGAAGCCGTGGCGCAGGGTGCCGAGCTTGCCCCAGATGTCGCAGGTGTCGATGACGATCTCGTAGGAGGGCATGGTGAGGACGCCCTCGACCCAGATGTTGTAGAGGGTCGAGAAGCGGACGAAGCCCTCCTCGACCGCCGCGAGGTCGCCGGCGTGGCAGGCATCGATCAGCTGGTGGCCGAAGTACGGCAGGCCCTCGTAGACGGGCTCACCGGTCTGGTAGCGGCCCGACGGGTCGACGGTCTTCTCGCGCTCGATCCAGTACTCGGAGAGCTCGTCAGCGTCGACGGCGCCCACGACGCGCTCGTGCCACATGGCGAAGAACTGCGAGTGGCGGGCCTCCTCCATCATGAAGCTCGACAGGAACATGGTCCAGTCGAACTTGCCGAGGGCGTGGGCCGCGTAGATCATCGGCAGGGTCTCGTCGGTGACCTCCTGCTCGCCGCCGAGGAAGCGGACGGTGATCATCACGATGCCGCGCTGCTGCTCGGGGGTCAGCTCCTGGAAGTCGCGGGCGTCGGCCTCGTAGTCGAACTCGCCCGGATCCCAGAACTTGCGCATCGCCTTCTCGTACTTGCGGTAGATGGGGCCGGCCATCATCTCGCGCGTGAAGCGCAGCCGGGACTCGAGCGTGCGCTCGGGCTGGTCCTCGATCGTCGCCATGTCCTCGTCGTCTCCTCGGATAGAACGTTGAAACCAGAGGTTATGGTAATCGGCGGGTGCCGCCTGTCAAGGGCGCCTGGCAGACGCGGTTTTCTTTGCGCTATCGTCCGAATAGCGTGAAGAAACCCGACGCCACCCTCGACGACCTCCGGCACCTCGTCGCCCTGTCGGTGCTGGCCCCGCGCCTCTCCGGCGACGACCGCGACGCCGTGGACGGCATCGTCGGCGACCTGGCGGTGCGCATCGGGCCGGCCGTCTCCAAGCGCCGGGCGGCCGCGGTGCTCGACATCTCCGTGCCGGCGCTCGACGAGTGGATCCGCCGGGGGCGCGTCGAGGTCACCACGGCGCCGGGGGCGCGCGCGGGCGTCGACACCGCCTCGCTCGTCCGCACGGCCGCCCTCGTGCCGCCGGGCGCCAGCCGACCGGGCCGCGCCGTCGACCGGGCGCTCGCGGAGCAGCGCCGTCGCGCCGAGTTCTGGCGGCTGAACGAGGCGGTCACGGCCGCCGAGGGCCGCGCCTTCGCGGCGCTGCCGTTCGCGGAGCGGATCGCCCAGCTCGAGCGCCACTACAAGACGATCGGGGCCCTCGCGAGCGTGCGCCGCCGCCCGCGCGCGGACGCGCCGCCGCCGACGGAGGCGGCGACCGGCTGATGGAGGGCATGCCGTTGGACCTGGCTGACCTGCTGCGCGCCCTCGACGAGCACGGCGTCGACTGCGTGGTGATCGGGGGCGTCGCCGTCGGCCTGCACGGCCACCCCCGGGCGACGAAGGACCTCGACATCATGATCGCGCCCGATCCCGAGAACGTATCGCGGCTCTGGGCCTTCATCGAGGCCGCCGACGCGCGCCCGCTCGCGGTCGGGGCGTTCGAGGAGCGGGAGCTCCCGCTGCCCTTCACACGCGAGGCGATCCTCGCAGGCGGCGGCAACTGGCTCCTGCGCACGCGTTACGGCCGGCTCAACGTGAGGCGGTACGTGGAGGGGGCCCCGGCCTACGCCGACCTCCTCGCGCGCAGCGAGGCGGGCGACCTCGAGGGCCTCTCGTCGCCGGTCCGCTTCTGCAGCCTCGACGACCTCCTGGCCATGAAGCGCGCGGCGGGACGGGCGGTCGACCTCGGCGACATCGAACGGCTCGAGCAGCTCGACCGCGTCCCGGACGACTGACCGGTCCCCCTCGGCTAGGATTTCTAGGCGCGCCTAGATCTCCATGTCCGACGACGTCCTCCTCGCCTTCGTGGTCACCCTCGCCGCGGGGCTCGCGACCGGCATCGGCAGCGTGATCGCGTTCCTCGCGAAGACGACGAACCGGGGCTTCCTCTCCGTCTCGCTCGGCTTCTCGGGCGGCGTCATGATCTACGTCTCCTTCATGGAGATCATGCCCAAGTCGCTCGTGCGGCTCGAGGCGGCCGAGGGGCCGCTCGAGGGCTACGTGTGGATGACCGCCGGCTTCCTCGGCGGCATGCTGCTGATGGCGGTGGTCGACCGCGTGATCCCGAGCTTCGGGCACCCGCACGAGCCGATGCCGGTGGAGATGCTCGCCAACGAGACCGCCCGCCCCGAGTACCTCCAGCAGGGAATGCTCAGGCGGATGGGCGTCTTCACGGCGCTCGCCATCGCCATCCACAACTTCCCCGAGGGGCTCGCCACCTTCCTCGTCCTGCTGGAGGACCCGGCCGTGGGCATCGCCATCGCCGTGGCGATCGCGATCCACAACATCCCCGAGGGCATCGCCGTCTCCGTCCCCCTCTACTACGACACCGGCAAGCGCGGCAAGGCGTTCCTGTACTCGCTCGGCAGCGGCCTCGCTGAGCCCCTCGGCGCGATCATCGGCTACCTGCTCCTGCGCCCCTTCCTGACCGATACCTGGCTCGGCGTCATCTTCGCCGGGGTCGCGGGCGTGATGGTCTTCATCTCCCTCGACGAGCTCCTCCCCACCGCCCGCGCCTACGGCCGCCCGCACCTCGCGATCTACGGGATGATGGCCGGCATGGCCGTGATGGCGCTGTCTTTGGTCCTGTTCAGGATCTAGGCTGACGGGCGAGGCGGAGACGGGCGACCGCAGCCGGCACTGGCCGGCGATCGAGGCCGGGCACGGCCAGCCGATCGAGCACTGGCTCGACCGGGTGCGGGGCGTCGAGAGCGGCCGCTACGTCGACCAGATGGCGCTCCTGCAGGAGGGGCACGGCTTCAGCCGCGCCCACGCCAACGCCGTCGTCCAGTACGCGCGCGGCTCCACGAGCGCCCGGTGCTTCGCCGACCTCGACGGCTACCTCGCCGGCCGGGATGCGGCGACGCAGGACACCGTGCGCCGGATCCTCGCGGTGGTCACGGCGGCGTACCCCCAGCTCGAGCTCGTGATCGCCTGGAACCAGCCGATGCTGAAGGACGCCACGGGCTACGTGTTCGGGGTGTCGGCCCTGAAGGGCCACATCCTGGTCGCCCCGTTCGACCCCGCCGCGCTCGCGGCCCTGCGCCCCCGGCTCGAGGGCGACGGCTACGTGGTCAACAAGAAGACGGTGCGCGTGCCGCTCGACTGGGCGGTCGACGAGGCGCTCCTCGTCGACCTCGTCGGCGCGGCGCTGGGCGACTTGGCCCATCCGCTCCCGCGCGGACAATAAACGGCAGCACCCGCCGCCCGCGGCGGACCCCCGAGGAGGCCCCATGGGCGCGACCCCCGTCAACACGAAGCCCGCGAACATCCTGATGGCCCTCACCTACGCGATCGCCGCGCTCGGGATCGGACTCGCCTTCAGCGCGCTCGGCGACGCCAAGCCGGATCTCGGCCTCGCGGCACTCCTCGCCGTCGGCGGCGGCGGCATCCTCTCGTTCGTCCGCCACGCGGTCTTCCACCGGGCGGACGCGCAGCGGATCGGCTGGACCTCCGAGCGCACGAACGCGTTCCAGATCGAGGTCGGCCTCGCCAACCTCGCCTGGGGCGCCTTCGCCGTCCTCGCCGTCCTGCTCGGCTGGGGCCTCGCCGCGGAATCCGCCGCGTTCCTCGTCTTTGGGCTCTACATGTCGCTCGTCGCCGTCTTCGAGGTGCTCAACGCGGGCGGCGAGAACCGCCGCCCGTGGGCGCAGGTGATCCCGAGCGCGGCGTTCGGGCTGCTGCTGCTCACGGTGGGGCTGACGGGGATCAACGCGGCGACCTAGGGCGCGGGCGCCAGAAGGCACGGGCGCCGTATCATCCCCGGAGCACGTCCCCGCCCCCGTAGCTCAGGGGATAGAGCAGCGGTTTCCTAAACCGCGTGTCGCAGGTTCGAGTCCTGCCGGGGGCACTTCATAATCCCAATTTTTAAGGCAGATGATTCGATTCGGCGACTTCATGGGCTTGTTGTACCCTCGGAACACGGTAGGAGTAATGAGATCGCGGCGAATCGGCTCGCCATGCCGGATTCACTCGAAGCGCTGCGGTTTGGCCAGCGTCTTGACCCTGATGAAAGTCAAGGGCGGCAAGATCCGTGCCCGCGTGTCGGTGACCGGTGCGGGCAAGCTCACCCTTATCGGCACACCCGGCCGCGCCCGATCGTCGAGGGTGGTCTGCACGGTCACGCGCGTATTCAAGCGGCGCGCATCCGCGTGGATGGTCTGCACGCCGAACGCTGCGACGCAGGCGCGCCGAACGTCGGGCCCCGTCTCGATCGTGGTGACGATGACCTTCACGCCGACGGGCGGCAAGGCAAAGACGAGCCGAGGGGGCATAGTCGTGCTGCCGCGCATCGAGACGACCCCATCAATCGTCACGGGCTAAGCAGCGGGCCAACCGGCAGCTGCTCGTGTCCGCGATGGAGGCCGCGGGCTTCGTCAACCTCCCCGAGGAGTGGTGGCACTTCACGCTCGCCGACGAGCCCTTCCCGGAGACCTTCTTCGACGCGCCCATCCGGTGATCACGCCGCCTGGCGGGACCCCGGCGGAACCGGCGTCGACCGCGCTCAGAGCTGGCGCTCGACGAGCTCCCGATAGTGCCCGCCGCGGGCCATCAGCTCCTCGTGGCGGCCGAGCTCGACGACGCAGCCGGCGGCGACGACGGCGATCTGGTCGGCGTCCCTGACCGTCGAGAGACGGTGGGCGATCACGACGCGGGTGGCGGACATCCGGGCGAGCGAGTCCG
>VGBM01000028.1 GCA_016870485.1 Actinomycetota bacterium | reverse complement strand
CCTCGCCACCGCCCTCGTTGGCGGCGCGGGCGAGGACGAACAGCAGGTCGGAGAGGCGGTTGAGGTAGGCGATCACCTCGGGCGTCACGGGCTCCTGCGCGGCGAGCGCGCAGACGTCGCGCTCCGCGCGGCGGCAGACGGTGCGCACGACGTGCAGGTGCGCACTGAGCGGCGTGCCGCCCGGGACGACGAACGACGTCAGGGGCGGCAGCGACCCGTTGACCTCGTCGATGCGCTGCTCGAGCCAGGCGACCTGCTCCGGGCAGACCCGGAGGCGGGAGCGGTGCCGCTCGTCGTCCTCGGGGGGCGGCGGCACGCAGAGGTCCGCGCCGACGTCGAAGAGGTCGTTCTGGATCCGCTCGAGCCAGTCGCCCATCGCCCCGCCGTCCGCGTGCAGCCGGGCCACGCCGAGGGCGGCGTTGAGCTCGTCGACCGTGCCGTAGGCGCTGACGCGCGGGTTGTGCTTGGCCACGCGGTGGCCGTCGCCGAGCGACGTCTCGCCGAGGTCGCCGCCGCGCGTGTAGATCCGGTCGAGCCGGACGACGATGTCGTCGTTGGGGGCACTCACAGGGTCTCTATCGTCCCACGCGAGGCCCCGGCCGAGGTCACGCGGGCAGGACCTCGACCACCAGGGCGTCGCCCTGGCCGCCGCCCGAGCAGATCGTCGCCGCGCCGATGCCGCCGCCCTGGCGGCGCAGCTGGTGGACGAGCGTGCCCACGAGGCGGGCGCCGGAGGCGCCGACGGGATGGCCGAGGGCGACGGCGCCGCCCTGCGGGTTGACGCGCTCGGGGTCGATCCCGAGGGTGCGCACGGTGTTGAGGGCCACGGACGAGAACGCCTCGTTGACCTCGAGCAGGTCGACGTCGGCGATCGCGAGGCCCGCCTTCTCGAGGGCGCGGTCGACGGCGACCGCGGGCGCGCAGGCCAGCCGCCGCGTCTCGTCGGCGGCGACGGCGCTCGCGCGCACGACCGCGAGGGGCGCGAGGCCGCGCGCGGCGGCGGCCTCCTCGGACGCGCAGACCAGCATCGCCGCGCCGTCGGTGACGCCGGGGCTGTTGCCGGCGGTGTGGGTGCCGCCCTCGATCAGAGCGGGCAGCTTGCCGAGCGCCTCGAGCGTCGAGTCCTCGCGCGGGCCCTGGTCCTGCTCGACGACGCGCTCGGCCTTGCGCTCCCGGATCACCACGGGGACGAGCTCCGCGGTCAGGTGCCCGGCCCGCTGGGCGGCGACGGCGCGCTCGTGCGAGCGCAGCGCCCACGCGTCGAGTTCGTCGCGGGCAATGCCCAACTCGCCGGAGACCTCGTCGGCCTGGTCGTACATCACGCGTCCCGTCCACGGGTCGCGCAGGCCGTCGTGGAGGTTGGCGTCCGCGAGCTGGACGTCGCCGAAGCGGTAGCCCTGCCGGGCGCCGAGGGCGAGGAACGGCGCGGAGGTCATCGACTCCATCCCGCCGGCCAGGACGACGGCGGCCTCGTCGAGGCGGATCATGTAGTCGGCGAGCGCGACGGCCCTGAGGCCCGACGCGCAGACCTTGTTGACGGTCTCGGAGCCGCGCTCGACGGGGATCCCGACGCGCGTCGTCACCTGCCGGGCCGGCGCGTGCATCTGGCCGGCCTGCACGACGGTGCCGATCAGGGCGTAGTCGACGTCGCCGGGGGCGACGCCGGCGCGCTCCAGCGCGGCCGCGGCCGCGGTCGCGCCGAGATCGACGGCACTCGCCCCCGCGAGGTCGCCGCCGAGGCGGCAGAACGGGGTGCGGACGGCGCTGAGGAGGACGGTGCGGGGCACCGCCGGAGGCTACCAAGCGGGCGCCTGCCGCGTTGACAGGAATGGCGAGGCTTGGCACCCTTGCGCGCATGCGGACGACCCTGACCGGCGCGTGGTGGTGGCCCCAGCCCGGGCGGGATCCCGTGCGCTGACGCGCACCGCCGATCCGCTTCGCCCGGGCTCCCCAGACGGGGGGCCCTTTTTGTTGCCCGTACGGAACCGACCCGAGACCCGATGAACCCCACGACACCCCGACCGAAGGACCCGCCGAGGCTGCGCCCCTCCGTGCGCGAGCTGCCGGCCGACCTGCTGACGCCGGTCGGGGCCTACCTGCGCCTGCGCGACCTCGGGCCGGGCTTCCTGCTCGAGAGCGTCGAGGGCGGCCAGCAGGTCGGCCGCTACTCGTTCCTGTCGGCGGGCTGCGAGCGGATCGACCTGCCGATGACGGGCGACGACCCCTTCGCGCCGCTGCGCACCCGGCTCGCCGAGGGCGCGATGCTCGACCTCGCGGGCCTGCCGCCGTTCGCCGGCGGCGCCGTCGGGCTCGTGGGCTACGACGCGATCCCGAGCTTCGAGCCGACCGTGCCGCTGCCCGCGGCGCAGGACGGCGACCTCGCGCAGCCCGCGGCGTTCCTGATCGCGCCCGTCGTCGTGGCCTTCGACCACGTGCGGGCCACCGTGCAGGTGATCGCGCAGCCGGGCCACGAGGCGCTCGCCGACGACATCGCGGCGCGCCTGCTGGGCCCGCTGCCCGAGGGCGTCGAGCCCGTGCCGCCTTTGGTGGCGGGCGGCGAGTCGGTCGCCGACCTCGACATGGACGAGTACGTCGAGCGCGTCCTGATCGGCAAGGACCACATCCGCGCCGGCGACGTCTTCCAGGTCGTCGTGTCGCAGCGCCACCGCCGGCGCACGCCGCGCAGCCCCGTCGCCATCTACCGGGCCCTGCGCGCCGTCAACCCGTCGCCGTACCTGTTCCTCGTCGACCTCGGCGACCTCGCGCTGATCGGGGCCTCGCCCGAGACGCACGTGGCCCTCTCGCGCGAGCGCGTCCGCCGTCAACCCGTCGCCGTACCTGTTCCTCGTCGACCTCGGCGACCTCGCGCTGATCGGGGCCTCGCCCGAGACGCACGTGGCCCTCTCGCGCGAGCGCGTCGCCGAACTGCGCCCGATCGCCGGCACCCGCCCCCGCGGCGGCGACGCGGACGAGGACGACCGGCTCGCGGCCGAGCTGCTCGACGACCCGAAGGAGCGCGCCGAGCACCTGATGCTCGTCGACCTCGCCCGCAACGACCTCTCGCGCGTCTGCGAGCCGGGCACGGTGCGCCCGACGCGCCTCCTGGAGATCGAGCGCTACAGCCACGTGATGCACATCGTCTCGCGCGTCGAGGGCACGCTCGCCCCGGACCACGACGCCTTCGACCTGCTCGCCGCGACCTTCCCCGCCGGCACGGTGTCGGGGGCCCCGAAGGTGCGCGCGATGCAGATCATCAGTGCGCTCGAGCCGCACCGCCGCGGGGCGTACGCGGGCGCCGTCGGGTACCTCGGCGTCGACGGCACGCTCGACACCTGCATCGCGCTGCGCACCATCCAGCTCCAGGACGGCGTCGCCACGCTGCAGGCCGGCGCCGGCATCGTCGCCGACTCCGACCCGGCGGAGGAGCACCGCGAGTGCCTGCGCAAGATCGCCGCGCTCCAGCGGGCCGTCGACCTCGCCGACCAGGGGGCGTACGGCCGATGACCCGCGTCCTGCTGATCGACAACTTCGACTCCTTCACGTACAACCTCGCGCACGGCTTCGCGGAGGCGGGCGCCGCGGAGGTGATCGTGCACCGCAACGACGCGATCGACGTCGACGCGGCGGTCGCGCTCGCCCCCTCCCACCTCGTGATCTCCCCCGGCCCCGGCACCCCCGACGAGACCGGCGTCTCCGGGGAACTGATCGGGCACCTCCACGGCGCGATCCCGATCCTCGGCGTCTGCCTCGGCCACCAGCTGCTCGTGCAGCTCCACGGCGGCACCGTGGGCGCCGCGGCCGACCTCGTCCACGGCAAGGCCGGCGACGTGGAGCGGATCGCCGACGACCCGCTCCTCGACGGCCTCGCACCGCGCTTCAGCGCCGGCCGCTACCACTCGCTCGCGGCCCACGAGCCGATCCCCGCCGACCTCGTGGTCACGGCCCGCGCCGACGACGGCACCGTGATGGCGGTGCGCCACCGCTCCGCGCCGACCCACGGCGTGCAGTTCCACCCGGAGAGCGTCCTGACCCCCGACGGCCCGGCGATCATGGCGGCCTTCCTCGCCCTCGGAGGCCCCGCGTGAGCACCCAGCCGCTGCACGACGCGCTCGTCGCGCTGCTCGCCGGCGAGGACCTCGCCGAGGCCCAGGCGGCCGCCGCGCTCGACGTGATCATGCGCGGCGAGGCGACCCCGGCCCAGACCGCCGGCCTGCTCGTCGCCCTGCGCGCGAAGGGCGAGACGCCCGCCGAGATCGCCGGCTGCGCACGCACCCTCCGCGAGCACGCCGTCGTCGTGCAGCCCGCGCGGGCCGACCTCGTCGACACGGCGGGCACGGGCGGCGACCACACGGGCTCCGTCAACATCTCGACCGCAGCCGCGCTCGTGGCCGCGGCGGCCGGGGCGGGCGTCGCCAAGCACGGCAACCGCGCGATCTCGTCGAAGTCGGGCAGCGCGGACGTGCTGGAGGCCCTCGGCATCCCCGTCGAGCTGCCCCACCCCGCGGTGGCGCGGATGATCGACGAGCTCGGCTTCGGCTTCCTCTACGCGCCGTCCCACCACCCGGCGATGCGCCACGCGGGGCCGATCCGCCGCGAGCTCGGCGTGCCCACGATCATGAACCTGCTCGGCCCGCTCGCGAACCCCGTCCAGACGCCGTTCCAGATCATCGGCGTCAGCCGCTCCGACCTCGTGCCCGTGATGGGCGAGGTGATGCGGCTGCTCGGCATCACGCGGGCCCTGATCGTGCACGGCGAGGGCGGCTTCGACGAGATCTCGCCGTGCGGGCCCGCCCTGATCGCGGACGTCACGCAGGACGGCATCGAGGAGGTCATGCTCGACCCGGCCGATCTCGGCGTGCCGCGCGCGCGGCCCGAGGACCTCGCGGGCGGCTCCGCGGAGGAGAACGCGGCGATCATCCGCCGCGTCATCGCGGGCGAGGCGGGGCCGGTGCGCGACGCGATCGAGCTCAACGCGGCGGCGGCGCTCGCCGTCTGCGGGCGCGCGGCGGGGATCGGCGAGGGCCTCGAGCAGGCCCGCGAGGCGATCGACACGGGACGCGCGAGCGCGACGCTCGAGCGCGTCGGCGAGGCGGCCCGCGCGGCCGCGGAGGAGGCGAACTGATGGGCTATCTGCAGGAGATCGGCGCGTGGACGCAGCAGGAGGTCGCGCGGCGGCGGGAGACCCGCCCCTTCGCGGGCGCCCTGCACGAGCCGGGCCGCGTCAAGGTGATCGCCGAGATCAAGCGGGCCTCGCCCAGCGAGGGCCCGATCGTGCCCGGCGCGGACGCCGCGGAGGTGGCGCGCCGCTACGAGGCGGGCGGCGCCGCCGCGATCTCGGTGCTGACCAGCGCCCGCGACTTCGCCGGGTCCCTGCTCGACCTCGCGCGGGTGCGGCAGGTGACGGACCTGCCGCTCCTGGCCAAGGACTTCTTCGTCGACCCGTACCAGGTCGTCGAGGCCCGCGCGCACGGAGCCGACGCGATCCTCGTGCTCCTGGCCCTCGTCGAGGACGACCTCGCCCGGGACCTGATCCAGGCCGCCGAGGACCACCAGATGGACGTCCTCTGCGAGGTGCACGACGAGGCGGAGCTGCGCCGCGCGCTCGACCTCGGCTGCCCCGTGATCGGCGTCAACGCGCGCGACCTCGGCACCCTCTCCGTCGACCCCACCGACCAGCGGCGCCTGCTCGGCGCCGTGCCGCCCGGCTACGTCGCCGTCGCGGAGTCGGGCGTGCGCTCGCGCGCCGACCTCGACGCCGCGGGCGCGGCCGGGGCGTCCGCGGCGCTCGTGGGGACGGCGCTGATGCGCGACCCGTCGCTGCTCGAGGAGCTGACCCGGGCGTGACCCTCGTCAAGGTCTGCGGCATGACCCGCCCCGACGACGTCGAGCAGGCCGTGGCGGCCGGCGCCGACATGATCGGCTTCATCATCGTGCCGTGGTCGCCGCGCGCAGTGGACGTGCAGACCGCCGGCGGCCTGCGCCGCCTCGTCCCCCGCGGCGTCGAGGCCGTCGGGGTCCTCGTCGACGAGACCGTCGGCGGCGCCGCCCGCATCCTCGAGGAGGCGGGCCTCGACCGCGTGCAGGTCTACGGCCCGCACGCCGAGGAGACCCGCGAGCTGCTCGGCGAGCGGGCGATCGTCGCCTGCCGCCGGCCCACGGACGAGCCGGGCGCGGGCGACCCGCTGCTCCTCGACCGCGCGTTCGGCGACGAGCCGACCGCCGCCGAGCTCGACGCCCACTGGCGCGAGGCCGCCGCGCTCGGCAGCGCGGGCCGCCGCGTGCTCCTGGCCGGCGCCCTCGGCCCGGCGAACGTGGCCGAGGCGGTGCGGACGGCGCGGCCCTGGGCGGTCGACGTCGCGCGCGGGGTTGAGCGCGAGCCCGGGGTCAAGGACCATTCCAAGGTGACGGCCTTCATCCGGGCCGCGCGCGAAGGGACAACGGCATGAGCAACATCGGGACCCGCGAGGAGGGCACCGCCGCCGACGCCTATCCGCCGGACGCGCGCGGGCGCTTCGGGGACTTCGGCGGGCGCTTCGTCCCGGAGACCGTGATGGCGGCCCTCGACGAGCTCGAGGCCGCCATGGACGAGGCCTTCGCCGACCCGGAGTTCCACGCCGAGCGCGCGCTCCTCGCCCGCGACTTCGTCGGCCGACCCACGCCCCTCTACCTCGCGGAACGGCTGACCGAGGACATCGGCGGCGCGCGCCTGTGGCTCAAGCGCGAGGACCTCGCGCACACCGGCGCCCACAAGGTCAACAACGCGCTCGGCCAGGCCCTGATCGCGCGCCGGCTCGGCAAGCGCCGGATCGTGGCGGAGACGGGCGCCGGCCAGCACGGCGTCGCCACCGCCACCGTCTGCGCCCGCTTCGGGATGCAGGCCGTGGTCTACATGGGCGAGGAGGACATGCGCCGCCAGCGCCCCAACGTGGTGCGGATGCGCATGCTCGGCGCCGAGGTCGTGCCCGTCACGAACGGCGCCGGCACGCTCAAGGACGCCCTCAACGACGCGATCCGCGACTGGATCGCCAACGTCGAGGACACGCACTACCTGATCGGCACGGCCGCCGGCCCCCACCCCTACCCGTACCTCGTCCGGCGCCTGCAGGCCGTCATCGGCGAGGAGTCCCGCGCGCAGATGCTCGACCGCGCCGGGCGCCTGCCGGACGCGGTGGTGGCCTGCGTCGGCGGCGGGTCGAACGCGATCGGCATCTTCCACCCGTTCCGCGACGACCCCGCGACGCGCCTCGTCGGCGTCGAGGCGGGCGGCGACGGCGGCGAGCTGCACGCGCGCTCGCTCGGCGGCGGCCGCGTCTCGATCCTGCACGGCTCGCGCTCGTTCGTCCTCTGCGACGACGACGGGCAGGTCGTGGAGACGCACTCGATCAGCGCGGGCCTCGACTACCCGGGCGTCGGCCCCGAGCACGCGGCGCTCCTGGCCAGTGGCCGCGCCGAGTACATCGGCGCCTCCGACGAGGAGGCCCTGGTCGCCTTCGACCGCCTCTGCCACCTGGAGGGGATCATCCCCGCCCTCGAGTCCAGCCACGCGCTCGTGATCGCCGAGCGGATCGCCCGCGACCTCGGGCCGTCGGGCGACGTCCTCGTCGGGCTGTCCGGCCGCGGCGACAAGGACGTCGACCAGATCGCCGCGCGGCGGGGCGACGCGTGAACATCCCGCGCCCGTCCCTGGCCGTCTACCTGATGGCCGACGACGACGCCCCCGCGCTCGCCGAGGCGGCGGTGCGGGGCGGCGCGACCGTGATCGAGCTCGGCATCCCCTACTCCGACCCGCTGGCCGACGGCACCACCATCCAGCGCGCCGCCCAGGCCGCGCTCGACCGCGGCGTGACGCCGCGCCGGGCGCTCGAGATCCTGCGCGAGATCGACGCCCGGGTCGACGTGCCGCTCGTGCCGATGACCTACGGCGCGATCGTGGAGGGCTACGGCGAGGAGGACTTCTGCCGCGATGCGGCCGCGGCCGGCGCCGAGGGGTTGATCGTGGCCGACGTGCCGCCCGAGGAGTCGGGCGTCCTGCGCGACGCCGCCCGGGACGCCGGCATCGACCTGATCCACCTCGTGGCGCCCACGTCGCGCCCGGAGCGGATCCGGGCCGCCGCCGAGGCCAGCCGCGGGTTCGTCTACCTGGTCGCCGCCGTCGGCGTGACCGGCGCCCGCGAGTCGCTCGACGTCCGCGTCGCCGCCCTCGTCGAGACGACCCGCGAGGCGGCGGGCGACACGCCCGTCCTCGGAGGCTTCGGGGTCTCCCGCCGCGAGCACGTGCAGGGCCTCGTGGCCGCCGGCGCGGACGGGGCGATCGTCGGCTCGGCCGCGATCGACGCGATCGAGCGCGGCGGGCCCGAGGCGCTCGAGGAGCTGGTGCGCGACCTCGCCGCCGGCCTCGCCGGCTGACCACTGCCCGCCGCTACGCTGCGTCCGATGGCGAAGGCGGTCCTCCTTGCGCTGGTGGTGCTCGCGCTGGTCCCGGCGGCCGCGCCCGGGCACGCCGGCGAGACCCCGGGCACGGACTACCGCTCGACCGTGCGCGCGGCGCCCGACGGCATCGCGGTGCGGATGGTGGGCGGCGACGATCGCCTCCTCGTCACGCGCACCACCGCCGCCGAGGCGGTGGTGCTGGGCTACGGCGGCGAGCCGTGTCTGCTCCTCGCGTCGGTCATCGTCGGCGCCGCGCCCCTCATGGACGCGGCGGGCACGGCCTTCGCACACGCCCTCGTCCCCGGTCCGGTCCCCACCGTCGCGGTGCGCCTGGTGATCGTGGTGGGCATCGCCGGCACCGCGCTCGCCGCGGGCGCCACCGCCCGCGCGCTCCGGGACCTCCTCGGCACCCGGCCCACGGCCCCGGCCCGGAGCAGCGCGTGGTAAGGCCCGGCGCCATCGTGGCCGCGCTCGTCGCGCTTGCGCTCCTGCCCGCGCTGGCCCTCGCCCACGTCGGCATCGAGCCCGCCACGGCGCCGGCCGGTTCGGAGGCCACGTTCACCGTCATGATCCCCCACGGCTGCGCGGGGTCGCCGACCACCGAGATCGCGCTCAAGCTCCCCGCCTCGATCCGCGCTGCCTGGCCGGCCTCCGCTTCCGGCTGGCAGGTCGAATCGACCCCTGCGGGCGAGCCGGCCGACGCGGGCGGCGAGACCGCACCGCGGTTGGACATCGTGCGCTGGTGGGACGGCGACCTGCCGGACGGCGAGCTCGGCGAGCTCCGGATCCGGCTCGCCCTGCCCGACGAGCCCGGCGCGGTGCTGGCGATCCCCGCCGTCCAGACCTGCGCGGACGGCGAGACGCGCTGGATTCAGGTCCCGGCCGCGGGCGAGAGCCCCGACGACCTCGCCGAGCCCGCCCCCACGATCACCCTGACCGCCGCCGCCGGCGACGCCACGTCCGCGCCGGCGGACGGCGGCGGGCGCACCGGCCTCGCGCTCGGCGCGGCGGCCCTCGCCGTCGCTCTCGGCGTGCTCGCGCTGGCCGTGGCCCTGCGCTCCCGCCCCCGGCGCTGAATGCGGCACCTCGCCCTCCTCGTCGCGCTCCTCGCCGCGCTCCTCGTGCTGCCGGGCGCCGCCGCAGGCCACGCCGTGCTCCTGAACACGACCCCCGCGGACGGCGCGATCCTCGTCGACGCCCCGATGGCGGTCCAGCTCACGTTCAGCGAATCCGTCGAGGCGGTCGGCGCGCGGATCGCCGTGATCGCCCCCGACGGCGCCAACTTCGCGGTCGGCGAGCCCACGGTAAGCGGCCGCACCCTGTCGGTCCTCGTGCGCGAGGGCCTGCCCACCGGCACCACGACGGTGGCCTGGAGCGCGATCTCCGCCGACGGGCACCGCATCAGCGGCGCCTTCGTCTTCTCGGTGGGCAGCCCGTCCGCCCCCGCGGACGGGCCCGCCGTCGACGCCGTCGTGGAGCCCGCGGGCGCCCTGGCGGTCAGCAGCGTCGTGCGGGCGCTGCGCTTCGCCGGCATCGTCGCCGCGCTCGGGCTGGCCGCAATCCTCGCCGCGGTCTGGGCCCCGGCGATCCGCAGCGGGCGCGAGCGCGACCCGGCTGCCGCCGAGCAGGCCGATGCGGCCTTCCGTCGGACCGCCGTGCGGCTCGGCGTGGCGGCCCCGCTGGTCGTCGCGGTGGCGGCGCTCGCGTGGTTCCCGGTCGAGGCGTGGGCGGGCGGCCTCGCGATCGGCGAGCTCCTCTCGCTGCGCCAGGCGGTGATGGCCCTGATCGCGCTCATGCTCGCGCTGGTCCTGGTCCCCGCCCTCGCCCTCGCGGCCCGCGGTGCCTTCCCGACGGGCCCCGTCCTGGCCCTGGCGGTCGTGCTGGCCGCCGTCCCCGCCTTCGCGGGCCACGCGCTCGCCGAGGACCCCGCGTGGCCGTCGATTCTCGGCAGCTGGGCCCACGTCACCGCGGCCGGCGTCTGGGGCGGCGGCGTGATCGCCCTCGCGGTCTGCCTGCCCGGAGCGCTGCGTGCGGCCGGCGACGGCGCCCGGCGCGATCTCCTGGCCGGCGTCGTCGGGCGCTTCACGCGGCTCGCCCTCGTCGGGCTCGCCGTGCTCGTGGTCAGCGGGGCCACGGGCGCCTACGTCTACGCGGGCTCGATGGCCGCCCTCTGGGACGCCGACTGGGGGCGCCTCGTCCTCGTCAAGGCCGGCCTCGTCGTCGTGGCCGTGGCGCTCGCCGCCCTCGTGCGCCGGCGCGGCGCCGGATCGTCCCGCGCCCTCGCGGCGGAGGCGGGCATCGTGCTCGTCGTCCTCGCCGTCGCCGGCGTCCTGACGGGGCTCGCCCCGACCGGCTCGGCGGCCGCCCCGCCCGGGCCGATGTCCGTCACGGCGAAGGCGGACGGGCGGATCGCCCAGCTCACGATCGCCCCCGGCGTCGCCGGCACCCCGAACGAGGTGCACCTGATCGTCGTCGACGACGTCGGCGAGCCCGCCCTCGACGCCGCCGACGGATCGGTCGTCCTCTCCGCGGACGGCGTCGAGCGGCTCCCCGTCAAGCTCAGCCAGATCGGGGCCGGCCACTGGGTCGGCAGCGTCGTGATCCCGCGGGCGGGCGACTGGGACGCGACGGCCCGCTACCGGATCGGCGACTTCGACGGCCGGTCGCTGCAGGGGATACTCGTCGTCGCGCCGCCCGCGGGCTGACGCGCTCGGAGGTGATCGCTACTATCCGTGGCGTGCGAAGGAAGCCAGTATGAGCGAACTGACCCTCTGGGAGGAGATCCTCTGGGGCTGGATCATCCTGACGATCCTGCCCAAGCTGCTGGTGATCCCCGTCTGGCGCTGGATGAGGCAGGCGCTGCGCGACACGGAGCGTCAGGACGCCATCGATGCGGCCTGGCTCGCCGGCCTCGGCGGGGGCAGCGGCGGGGGCGGCGTCGACCGCCACCCGCGCAGCCGGCGCCCGTGGGCCCCGGGCCCGCGCCGCGGCCCGCGCCACGGCGGCGGCCACGCCGCCCGCCTGCGCCCGCGTGGCCCGCAGCGCATCGAGGCGCGCGCCCGGCGCGTGCCCATCGTCTCCGCGCGGTGACGGGCGACCCGCTCGCCGACCTCGTCGCGGATATCGCCGCCTGCGCAACGCCGGCGGGCCTCGTCAACCCGCTGCGCGACCTCGGCCCCGCGCTCGACCGACCCGACGCCCCGACGGTCCGGCGCGCGAACGTGCTCGCCTACCTCGCCGAGCGGCCCGCGCCGGTCGCCGTGCTCGCCGGCGAGGCGATGGGCTGGCGCGGCGGCCGCTTCAGCGGCATCGCCTTCACGAGCGAGCGTCAGCTCGCCGGGTGGGGGCCGCCCTACGCCGCCTCGAGCCTGCGCGAGGGCGGCTGGACAGAGAGCTCGGCGACGATCATCCATGGCGTGCTCGAGGAGGCCGGCCTCGAGCGGCGCGTCGTCCTCTGGAACAGCGTCCCCTTCCACCCCCATCCCCCGGGCCGGCCCCTCGCCAACCGCGCGCCGCGCCGGGGCGAGGTCGAGTTGGGGCGGCCGTTCCTCGCGCGCCTCGTCGAGCTGCTCGGGCCCGCGCAGGTGATCGCCGTCGGCCGCGTCGCGGAGGGCTCGCTCGGCGACCTCGCCACGGGCCGCGTGCGCCATCCCGCGCAGGGCGGTGCGACCGAGTGCCGCAAGGGGCTGCGCCGGCTGCTCGCCTAGCCGGCGGGCTCCGCGAGGCCGCGGGCGCACCAGTCGCTCCACGAGCCCGCGTAGAGGCGGACGTCGTCGCGGCCGAGGTCGGCGATGCGCAGGACCAGCGCGGCCGCGGTGACTCCGGAGCCGCAGTAGGCAATCGGCGCCTCGTCCGCGGCGAGCACCTCCGGCCCGACCGCGTCGGGCGCGTTGAAGGGCGCGTTGACGGCACCCGGGATGTGGCCGGCGACGGGATCCATCGGCTCCACCTCGCCGCGGTAGCGCTCCGGCGCCCGCGCGTCCATGACGAGCACGCTCCGCACGAGGGCCGCCTGCACGTCGGCCGCGTCGACGAGGTCGCCCGTGCGCACGGATCCGAGCTCGAGGTCGCCGGCGAGCGGGGCCGGGTCGCCGGTCTCCAGAGGGCCGCCCCAGGCCGCGATCCCGCCGCGCAGGACGCGGCTCTCGACGCCGTGATGGCGCAGGACCCACCACGCCCGCGCGGCGCCGCCCGTGCCGTCGTCGTAGAGGGCGATCGGCACGCCGG
Organism: Actinomycetota bacterium; assembly: GCA_016870485.1. Lineage (GTDB taxonomy): Bacteria > Actinomycetota > Thermoleophilia > Gaiellales > F1-60-MAGs149 > F1-60-MAGs149. Next base: position 828 of record VGBM01000028.1, on the reverse strand, counting down.
CGCGCAGGCCGGCCGCGCGCACGGAGTCCGCCAGGGCATCGCGCTCGGGCAGCGGGTGGCGCCCGCCGAGGCGGTCCTCGCGCATCGGCGCCGAGAGGTCGTCGTCGAGGTCGAGGTAGCGGGCGCCGGGGATGTGCCCCTCCGCGAAGAGGAGGCGCCCCGCGCCGTGCTCGCCGAGCCGGAAGCGGCAGTCGACGACCTGAACCGCGGCTGCGGCGTGCAGGTTCGCGAGCTCGTCGGGGTCGATCATGGGGCTCGTCATGGCGCCTCCTGCGGCTGGCTCAGGCGCGGCTGAATGCGCAGGCCGCGCGCGTGATCGACGTCGATCTGGATCGTGGTGTGGTCGATCGCGCAGTGCGCCTGCAGGACACCCTGGACGGCGTGCAGCGTCGCGTGCGGGTCGACCCCCGGGTCGACCACGACGTGGGCCGACAGCGCCGGAAAGCCGTCACTGATCTGCCACACGTGGAGGTCGTGCACGTCGCAGACCCCGGGCACCCCGGCGATCGCCCGGCCGAGGGCGTCCGGGTCGACGCCGGGCGGCGCCTGCTCGAGCAGGACGCGCGTGGCGTCCCGCAGGACGCGCGCGGAGGCGGCCACGATCAGCGCCACCACCAGCAGGCTCGCGATCGGGTCGGCGCGCTCCCAGCCCGTGACGGCGATGACCAGGCCGGCGACGAGGGCGGCGAACGAGGACAGGACGTCGCTCGCGAAGTGCAGGAGGGTGGCCTGCGCGTTCATGTTGCGGCGGGCGCCGGCCCGCAGGAGCAGAAGCACCGGGATCAGGTTGAGGACGATCGCGACCAGTCCGATCACCGCCACCCCGCC
>VGBM01000027.1 GCA_016870485.1 Actinomycetota bacterium | reverse complement strand
CCTGTACCAGCACCCCGGCATCGCCGAGACCGTCCGCCTCGGCCGGGTCAAGCTGCACTACTTCGGCACGCACCGGCAGCTGAACCCGAGCGGGATCTTCCCCGCCGGGCCCGTGCTCGACTGGGACGCTCCGCACGGACGTGAGGCGCTCGGGGGCTGAGGCGCCCGGAGAATGCGAACGGCCCCACGCTGCGGGGCCGTCGAGAGCGGATGATGGGGCTCGAACCCACGACCTTCGCCATGGCAAGGCGACGCTCTAGCCAACTGAGCTACATCCGCGCAGCAAGAAGTATAGCCGCAGCCCGGGCGTCGGCGGCACGGGTCCGGACGGTCCGCGCCTGGGCCGGTAGGCTGACCGCATGCGGGCGGATCGCCGTCCCGCCTACGCCGCTGAAAAGGAGCGACATGGACGCCGGAACCCCCAGGACCGTGCGTGCGCCGCGCGGCCCCGAGCTGACCTGCCGGGGCTGGCTGCAGGAGGCCGCGCTGCGGATGCTGATGAACAACCTCGACCCCGACGTGGCCGAGGCCCCCGACAAGCTCGTCGTGTACGGGGGGACGGGCAAGGCCGCGCGCTCGTGGGCGGACTTCGACCGCATCGTCGAGACGCTGCGCCGGCTCGGCGACGAGGAGACGATGCTCGTGCAGTCCGGACGCGTGGTCGGGGTGTTCCCGACGCACCGGATGGCGCCCCGCGTCCTGATCGCCAACTCCCTGCTCGTGCCCGAGTGGGGCACCTGGGACGAGTTCCGGCGGCTCGAGGCGCTCGGGCTGACGATGTACGGGCAGATGACCGCCGGGTCGTGGATCTACATCGGCACGCAGGGCATCGTGCAGGGCACCTACGAGACGTTCGCGGCGATCGCCGACCAGCGCTTCGGCGGCACGCTGCGGAACCGGCTCGTCCTCACCGCGGGCCTCGGCGGGATGGGCGGCGCGCAGCCGCTCGCCGTCACCCTCAACGGCGGCGTCGCGCTCTGCGTCGAGGTCGACGGGGAGCACATCGACCGGCGCATCCGCGAGCGCTACCTCGACGAGCGGATCGACGACCTCGGCGAGGCCGTCGCGCGCGCCGAGGCGGCCCGCGCGCGCGGCGAGGCGGTCTCGATCGGCGTCCTCGGCAACGCCGCCGAGATGCTGCCGGAGCTCCTCGAGCGCGGCTTCCTCCCGGACATCGTCACGGACCAGACGTCCGCGCACGACCCGCTCGTGGGCTACATCCCGCAGGGCTTCTCCGTGGAGGGCGCCGAGGACCTGCGCGAGGTGCACCCCGACCGCTACATCGACCTCGCCCGCCAGTCGATCGTGCGCCACGTGCGGGCGATGATCGAGTTCAAGGCGCGCGGGGCCGAGGTCTTCGACTACGGCAACGCGCTGCGCACGGAGGCCCGCACGGGCGGCCTGCAGAACGCGTTCGACTACCCGGGCTTCGTGGAGGCCTTTGTGCGGCCGCTCTTCTGCCGCGGGATCGGGCCGTTCCGCTGGGCGGCCCTGTCGGGCGACCCGGCCGACATCGCGGTCACCGACCAGGCGCTGCGCGAGCTCTTCCCCGAGAACGCCAAGCTGCAGCGCTGGCTCGACGGCGCCCAGGAGCGGATCGCCTTCCAGGGCCTGCCGGCCCGGATCTGCTGGATCGGCCACGGCGACCGCCACCGCGCGGGGCTGCGCTTCAACGAGCTCGTGGCGTCGGGCGAGGTATCGGCGCCGATCGTGATCGGCCGCGACCACCTCGACTCGGGCAGCGTCGCGTCCCCGTACCGCGAGACCGAGGGGATGCGCGACGGCTCGGACGCGATCGCCGACTGGCCCGTCCTCAACGCGATGCTCAACGTGGCGTCGGGCGCGGCCTGGGTGGCGCTCCACCACGGCGGCGGCGTCGGCATCGGCCGCTCGATCCATTCGGGTGCGCAGGTCGTCGCCGACGGCACCGAGGAGGGCGCGCTGCGCCTCGCGCGGGTGCTCTGGAACGACCCCGGCACCGGCGTCATGCGCCACGCGCACGCCGGCTACGAGAGCGCCGTCGAGGCGGCCCGCGCGGGCGGCCTCGACCTGCCGGGGGTGACGGCGTGATCTGGCTCGTGCCCGAGCTCGTGCTCGACCCGGACGGGCTGCGCCGCGGCGTGGCCGTGCGGATCGAGGACGGCCTGATCGCGGAGGTCGCGGCCGCCGACGAGGCGCCGGCCGACGCCCTGCGCCTCTCCCGCACGGCGCTCCTGCCGGGCTTCGTCAACGCGCACTCGCACGCCTTCCAGCGCGACCTGCGCGGCGCCGTCGAGCGGATCGACCCGCAGAACCCCGACGACGACTTCTGGACGTGGCGCGAGGAGATGTACGCGCAGGCGGGCCGCATGGACCCCGACGCGATCCACGACGTCGCGCGCCGCTGCTACCGGCAGATGCGCGCGTCGGGCGCCACCGCGGTCGGCGAGTTCCACTACGTCCACCACCGGCCCGACGGCACCCCCTACGAGCGCCCGAACGCGCTCGCCGAGGCCGTCTGCGCGGCCGCCGAGGCCGAGGGCCTGCGGATCGCCCTCCTGCTCGTGGCCTACGAGCGGGGCGGCGAGGGCATCGCCCCGACGCCCGGGCAGCGGCGCTTCTGCGACCCGACGGCGAAGGCCTATCTCGCGCGCCTCGACGCGCTGCGCGCGTGGGCCGCGGACCGCCCGCTCGTCACCGTGGGGGCGGCGCCGCACTCGATGCGGGCCGTCTCGCCGGCGTGGCTCACCGCCATCTCCGACTACACCCGCGCGCACGGGCTGCCCCTGCACATCCACGCCGACGAGCAGCCCCGCGAGATCGACGAGTCGCTCGCGTGGTACGGCCTCAGGCCCGTCCAGGTCATCGATGCGGCGGGCGCGCTCGACGCGCGCACGGTGATCGTCCACGGCACGCACTGCGACGACGCGGAGCTCGACGTCCTCGCCGCGCGCGGCGCGGGCGTCTGCGTCTGCCCGACCACCGAGGCCAACCTCGGCGACGGCTACGCGCCCGTTCGGCGGATGTTCGAGCGGGGGATCCCCGTGTCGCTCGGCTCCGACTCCAACACGATCCTCGACCCGATCGTCGAGGCGCGCGAGCTCGAGGCGATGGCCCGGCGCACGGCCGGCCAGCGCAACGTGCTGGTGCGCCCCGGTGATCCCGGGCCGGCCGGCTACCTGCTCGAGTGCTCGTGGGACTCGGGCGCCCGCGCGCTCGGCCTGTCCCTGCCGCGGATCCGGGCCGGCGCGCCCGCCGACCTGATCGCGCTCGACCTCGACGACGACGAGATCGCGGGGGTCACGGACGAGAACCTCGCGGCGGCGATCATGCTGGCCGGCTCGAGCCGGCTCGTGACCAGGACGTGGGTGGCCGGGGCCTAGTGCCCCGACAGCCAGTCGACGATGCGCCCCGAGAACGTCGTGCGCGTGCCGGTCTCCTCGGCGCGCTCGGCGATGCGCAGGAGCTGCAGGGAGCCGTTCGCGGCGATCCAGCGCAGGGGCTCGGGCTCCCATGCTCGCGAGCGGTGGTTGACCCACGGCAGGGACACGAGGTCGGAATCGCGCTCGGTGACGAGGTCGGCGAGGGTGCGGCCCGCGAGGTTGGTGACGGCGACGCCGTCGCCGACGTAGCCGCCCGCCCAGCCGATGCCGGTGCGCCGGTCGAGGCCCACCGAGGCGTTGAAGTCGCGCGGGATGCCGAGCACGCCGCCCCACGTGTGCGTGATCCGGTAGTCGCGGGCCGCGGGGAAGAGCTTGTCGATCACGCCCTTCAGTCGCTGGTGCACGGGCAGGTCGTGGAAGTCGGTCTCGAGGCGGCTGCCGAAGATGTACGGGTGGCCGCGCCCGCCGAGGGCGATCCGGTCGTCGGCGGTGCGCTGCGCGTAGATGAAGAGGCGCCGCCCGTCGGAGAGCACCTCGCGGCCGTCCCAGCCGATCTCGTCCCAGGCCGCCTGCGGCAGGGGCTCCGTGGCCACCATGCACGACGCGAAGGGCATCAGGGCGCGCTTGTGGCCCTGCAGCTCGGGCGTGAAGCCCTCCGTGGCGCGGATCACGATGTCGGCGTGCACGGTGCCGCGGTCGGTGACGACGCGGCCCTGCTCGATCGCGCTCGCGCGCGTGCCCTCGTAGATGCCGACGCCGCGGCGCTCGACGGCGTCGGCGAGGCCCCGGGCGAGACGCGCGGGGTGGATGCGCGCCGCGTGCGGGCAGAAGACGGTGCCGAGCGCCCCGGGCACGTCCGTGCGGGCGCGCGTCTCCTCGGCGGAGAGCAGGCGGTAGTCGGCCTCGCTGTGGCCGAAGGCATGGTGGCCGGCGACGGCGGCCTGGGCGTGCATCAGCCCGACCTGCGTCATCGCGAGGGTCGACCAGCCGCCCTTCAGGTAGTGCGCGTCGATGCCCTCGCGCTCGAGGACGGCGCCGACCTCGTCGATCGTGTCGAAGCAGGCGCGCTCGTAGCGCATCACGGCGTCGCGGCCGTAGCGGTCGACGAGGCGGTGGCGGCTGCCGGGGAGGCCGCCGTAGCACCAGCCGCCGTTGCGGCCCGAGGCGCCGTAGCCGGCGATGTCGGACTCGACGATCACGACCCGCAGGCCCGGGTCGGCCTCCATCAGGTAGTGGGCGGTCCACAGGCCCGTGAAGCCGGCGCCGACGATCGCCACGTCCGCCTGCACGTCGCCCGGCAGGGGCGCGCGGCGATCGAGCGTGCCGGGGACGGAGTCGTGCCAGAAGCTGACGGCGCGGTAGCGGGCGTCCTCCGCCGAGCCCGCGGCGGCCTCGGTGCGGGTCTGGTCGAGCGTGGCCATGGCGCGAGTCTACCCGCGCGCGGGATCAGCCCGCGTGGTCGACGGCGTCGAGGACGGCCGGGTCCACGAGGCCGAGCCGGAAGGCGCGGCTGACCGCCTCCGCGCGTGTGCGGCAGCCGAGCCGCCGGTAAACCACACGCAGGTGGTTCTCGACGGTGGTCTCGGCGATCCACAGGCGCTTGGCGATCTGCCGCGAGGTGAGGCCGAGGCAGAGCAGGTCCAGGACCTCGAGCTGGCGCTCGGTGAGACCCGACTCGCGCGGGCCCCCGTCGGGGACGGACAGCGCCATCACGACGGCTCCGCCGCCCTCGCGCGGACGCGCGTCGAGGAGCACGGACACGTCGTCGAGCAGCACGCGCCGGCGCACCGTCTCGCCGCCGACCGCCTCGCGCAGGAGACCCGCGATCCCCGGGTGGCGCAGGTCGAGGGCGACGCCCGGGCGCAGATCGAGAGAATCGGGCAGGCCCCCGCCGACAAGCGCGTCCTCGACGACGAGGGCGCGGTCGACCGTCCAACCGGCGAAGGGGAGCGCGGCGAGTGCCTCGGGCAGCGTGGTGGTCGACATCGATTCTTGGCCTCGGCGGAGCGGTCCGCCGGAGGCCTCCGTGTGGTCTATCGCCGGGCGGGCCGCCGCGGCCGACGGCGCTCAGGCGCGGATGTCGAGCTCGATGGCGCCGTCGGGCAGGGTGCGCGCGTTCCACTTACGCCAGCGCGCCGCGAGCTCCGCGACCGTGTCGCCGCGCTCGTCGAGGCGCACCGCGGGGCTGCCGCCGGGCTCGACGAGGTAGCGGTACCAGCAGAGGTCCCACGCGATCGTGATCGCGACGCCGGGCCGGCGGCCGCCGAAGGCGACGACGCCGACGCGGGGCGGGCCGAGGCTCTTCGCGATGCCGGTGATGGTGCCGCGGTACGGGCTGGCGTTGAAGACCTCGACGCCGACCACCATCGTGGTCGCCCGGCTCATCTCGTCCGCGGTGCCGAGGCCGCGCGGCGCGAGCACCGGGTCGGCCGGGTCGAGCGCCGGGGCCTTCGGGCTGCCGGCGAGGAGGCGCCGCAGGACCCCGCCCGAGCGCGGCGCCGTGACCGGCGGGGGCGCCGACCGGCCATCCTCGACCCAGCCGTCGCCGCGGGCCTGGCTGGCACACAGGCGGCAGACGGTGCGCGAGCGGCCCTGGTGCGAGAAGCGCAGGAGTTCCTCGCCGAGCAGGATCGTGCGCTCGCAGACGGCGCAGGCCACCACCTGGTTCGGGTCGCTTGTCGGTCGCGCGGAGGTCGTCATGGTCGACGCATGATACGGCGACGCGTCCGTCACCCGTCGCCCTACCCCTCGCCGCGCGGGTGGGCGCGGGCGTGGGCGGCGCGCAGGTGGGGGAGCCCGAGGTGGGTGTAGACCTCGGTGGTGGCGAGGGAGGCGTGGCCCAGCAGCTCCTGGATGGCCCGCAGGTCGCCGCCGCCCTCCAGCATGTGCGTCGCGTAGGCGTGCCGCAGGGCGTGCGGGCCGTGCGGCTCGAGACCGACGGCGCGCAGCCGCCGCGTCAGGGCCCGGCGCACGCTCGAGGTGTCGAGGCGCCGGCCCCGGGCCGACAAAAGGAGCGCGGGCGGGGAGTCGGGGGTGGCGAGGTCCGGACGGCCCCGCGCGAGCCAGGCCGTGACGGCGTCGGCCGCGGGCTCCCCGATCGGCACGAGCCGGGTCTTGCCGCCCTTGCCGGTCACGCGCAGGGTGCGCCCGTCGAGGCCGTCGAGGTCGAGCGCGCAGACCTCGGCGGCGCGCAGCCCGGCGCCGTAGAGGAGTTCGAGCAGGGCGCGGTCGCGCAGGCCGAGCGGGTCGTCTCGCCAGGTGCTGTCGAGGAGGCGCTTGGCGTCGCGGGCCGCGGGGACGGCGGGCAGCCGCCGGGGCCGCTTGGGGCCGGGGATCTCGGCGGCCGGGTCGCGGGCCGCGTCGCGGGCGATCCGCCGGTGCAGGCCGCGCACGGCTGACAGGCGCCGAGCCCGCGTCGTCGGGGCGAGGCCGGCGGCCGCGAGGTGCGCCGCGTAGGCGCGCACGTCGGCGCGGGACGCGGCGGCGGGCGACGTGCCGCGCCCGTCGAGCCACGCCGCGTAGTCGGCGAGGTCCGAGCGGTAGGCGCGCAGGGTCGCGGGGCTCGCCCCGCGGGCGGCGAGGGCGGCGAGGTGGTCGGCGACCGGATCGGCGACGGCGGGCATCCTTCCAACATTCGCCGCGGAGCAGGCCTTTCTTGCCTCAGCGGCGGGCGCGGCGGGCCGCCGTGACGGCCATCGTCAGGAGCCACGCGGCGAGGACGGCCGCGCCGAGCGCGGCGATCCCGAGCCCGCCGCGCCACGCGGCGACGGCGATCACGGCGAGGCCGGCGGCGAGGACGGCGAAGAGCGCGGCGATGGCCATGCCCGCACGGTGCCACGTGGCCCGGCCCCCTGTCCAGCGCGACCCACGGCGCGCGCGCCGTAGAGTGTGGGCCTATGCGGCGCGCCGTCTTCATCGCCCTCACGGCCCTCGCCGCCGCGCTCGCCCTGCCGGCCGCGGGCACGGCGGGCGAGCGGGGCACGCGCATCGTCGGCGGCGCCCCGACGACGACGGCGCAGTGGCCCTGGATCGCGTTCCTCGAGATTCAGTACAGCGCCGACAGCCGCTGGTCGTGCGGCGGGTCGGTGATCGCGCCGCGGCTCGTCCTGACCGCGGCGCACTGCGTGCTCGAGCAGGGCGCGACGATCCGCCCCGGCATGGTCGCCGGCGTGGTCGGGCGCACCGACCTCGCGACGGCCGAGGGCACCCCGTTCCGGGTCACGCGGATCGCCGTGCACCCCGCCTACGACCGTACCCGCGACTTCGACGGCGGCCCGTACGACGCGGCCGTGCTCGAGGTCGACCGCGACCTGCCGGCGCCCGCGATCTCGCTCGCGACCGCCGCGGAGGCCGCCTACTACGCGCCGGGTGTCGTCGCCCGCGTCGCGGGCTGGGGCCTGACCGCGCAGGGCGGCAAGGCGTCGGACGTGCTGCTGCAGGTCGACCTGCCGATCGTGTCCGACGCGGACTGCGCCCGCCTCGACGAGATCCCCGAGTCGGAGGCCGCGAAGATGCTCTGCGCCGGGCGCGCCGAGGGCGGCATCGACTCCTGCCAGGGCGACAGCGGTGGCCCGCTGATCGTGCTCGCCGGGGCGGAGACGCCCGACCCCGCCGACGACCGCTGGCTGCTCGCCGGCGCGGTCTCCTGGGGGTACGAGTGCGGCGCCCCGAACCGCCCGGGCCTGTACGCCCGTGCCGCCACGTATGCCGTCTGGGCGGCGGCCCTCGTGGCCGGTGACCCCGTCGTCTGGGGGCGGGCGACCGACGGCAGGCCGCCGAAGGTGCGGCCCCGTGCCGCGTCGGCGGTCCCGGGCGCCCGCGTCGAGCTGCGCTACCGGGTCAGCGGCGAGACGGGGCGGACGCGCGAGACGATCACGATCCGGCGGCGGGTCGGCGGCACGGTCCTGCGCACGCTGGTCACGAAGCTGGCTGTCAACCCGGCCGGCACGGACGCCGGCGTGCGCTGGAAGGTGCCGGCGACCTTCGACGGCGGCTACGTCTGGTGCGTCAGCTCGAGGGACGAGGCCCGCAACGAGTCGAAGCCGGCCTGCGCGAGGCTGACCGTCGCCGCCGCGGGCTAGACGCCCGCCGCCTTCGCGGTAGGATCCGCCCATGAGCACCGTCGCCATCGATCCCGCCGTCCTCGCGGCCGCCCGCGTCGACATGGCCGCCCTCCTGCGCATCTCCGAGGTGCACGGCTACAACGAGGGCATCGACAACCACTACTCGCTGGCCGTCGACGGCCGCGACGACCTGTTCCTGCTCAACCGCTACGGACCGCACTGGTCCGAGATGCGCCCGTCGGACGTCCTCCTCGTCGACCTCGATGGCAACGTGGTGGACGGCGACGGCGATGGGCAGATCACCGCGCTGCAGATCCACCGCCAGATCCACCGGGCCCGCCCCGACGCGCGCTGCGTGATGCACACGCACATGCCCTACGCCTCGGCGCTGGCGAGCACGCGGACGGGCTTCCTCACGCGCCTGACCCAGAACTCGATGAGCTTCCACGGCGCCGTCGCCACGCTCTCCTACGGCGGGCAGGTGCAGGGCGAGGGCGAGGGCGAGCGGCTCGCCGCCGCGGTGGCCGGCGGTGCGAACGTCATCTTCCTGCAGAACCACGGCATCATCACCGTCGGCGCCTCGCCGGCGGAGACCTGGCTGCGCACCTACTTCCTCGAGCGGGCCTGCGAGGTGCAGGTGCTCGCCCAGTCCACCGGCGACGAGCTGGTGCTGGCGCCCGAGGAGGTCGCCGAGCACACGGCGCGCCAGTGGGCGGAGGCCTGCCCCGAGGAGGGGCCGCTGCTCTTCGACGCGATGAAGCGCCTGCTCGACCGTGACCAGCCCGGCTGGCGGGACTAGTTTCCGCTCTGGCGCGGAACCCGCCGCGGCAGTAGATTCCGCTCACCATGGGGGTTTGCCCGTGACCGCGGTCGGCGCGGTCCGTGAGGTCGAGGCGGGTGAGCGGCGCGCTGCGCTCGTTCCGGTCGCCGTCGGCGCCCTCGTGCGCGACGGCCTCGAAGTCCTCGTGGAGGCCGGCCTCGGTGCGCACTGCGGCTACGCGGACGCCGACTACGCGGAGGCGGGCGCGCGGATCGCCGCGGATGCCGGCGAGGTCCACCGGGACGCGCAGGTGATCGTGGCCGTGGCCCCGCCCGGGGACGCCGCGATCGGCCGCCTCGGCCCGGGGCACGCGCTCGTCTCGTTCCTCGACCCGCTCGGCGACCCGGCCCGCATCCGGCGCATCGCCGACACCGGCGCGACCGCCCTGGCGTTCGAGCTCGTCCCCCGCACGACCCGCGCCCAGTCGATGGACGCGCTGTCGTCCCAGGCCACGATCGCGGGCTACCATGGCGTGCTCCTGGCCGCGGAGCGCTCGCCGCGGCTGTTCCCGCTCCTGATGACCGCGGCCGGCACCGTCAAGGCCCGCAGCGTGCTCGTGCTCGGCGCCGGCGTCGCCGGGCTGCAGGCGATCGCCACGGCGCGCCGCCTCGGCGCGGTCGTGACCGCCTTCGACGTGCGCGCGGCGGCGCGCGAGCAGGTCGAGTCGCTCGGCGCGCGGTTCCTCGCGGTCGACATCGCGGGCGACGAGCAGGCCGGCGGCTACGCGACGGAGCTCGACGCGGAGCAGCACCACCGCGAGCAGGCGGCGCTCGCGGCGGCCTGCGCCGACGCCGATGTCGTGATCTGCACCGCGCAGATCCCGGGGGCGCCGGCACCCGAGCTGGTCACCGAGGCGGCGGTGCGCGCGATGCGCGCGGGCTCCGTGATCGTCGACCTCGCGGCGTCGACCGGCGGCAACTGCGCCTGCACCGTGCCCGGCGGCGAGGCCGACGTGGACGGCGTGCTGGTCCTCGGCCCGCTGCACCCCGCCTCGGCGATGCCGGCCTCCGCGAGCGACCTCTACGCGGCAAACGTGCGCGCGCTCGTGGGGCTGCTCGCCCCCGCGGGCGCCCTCGCGCCGGACTGGGAGGACGAGATCCTGCAGGGCAGCGTGGTCGCGCGGGACGGCGCGGTCACGTCGGCGCGCGTCGCCGAACGGCTCGCGGGGGCGGGGGCGTCGTGACGGACGAGCTGCGCGAGGGCCTGCCGTTCGTGGTGCAGCTGACGGTGTTCGTGCTGGCCGCGTGGGTCGGCATCGAGGTGATCTCGAAGGTGCCGCAGATGCTGCACACGCCCTTGATGAGCGGCACGAACGCGATCCACGGCGTCGTCCTCGTCGGCGCGATCCTCGTCCTCGGGGCGGCCGCGGGCGGCGGCTTCGAGACGGTCATCGGGATCGTCGCCGTGGCCTTCGGCGCCGCGAACGTGGTCGGCGGGTTCGTGGTCACGGATCGCATGCTGCAGATGTTCCGGCGGCGGCCCGACCCGCCGGACGGGGAGGGGCGCTGATGGACGCCGGCCTGCGCGCCGACCTGATCCAGGTCGCCTACCTGGTCGCCGCCTTCTGCTTCATCCTCGGGCTGCGCTGGCTGTCGTCGCCGCGCACGGCCCGCAAGGGCAACCTCGTCGCCGCCGTCGGCATGGCGATCGCGCTCGTCGCGACGATCGCCGACGCCTCGGTCGAGACGTACATCTGGATCGCCCTCGCCGCGATCGTCGGCGGCGCGGTCGGCGCGGTCGTCGCGCGCCGCGTCCAGATGACGGCGATGCCCCAGCTGGTGGCGCTCCTGAACGGGCTCGGCGGCGGCGCCGCCGCCCTGATCGCGGTCGCCGAGTACCACCGCGAGTCGGTGGCGCACGCGGGCGGGTCCCTGCCGCCGGTGCTCGCCGTCGGCGTGATGTTCTCGGCGATCGTCGGGTCGATCTCGTTCTCGGGCAGCATCGTGGCCTTCGCGAAGCTGCAGGAGCTCCTGCCCGGTCGGCCGATCACCTGGCCCGGCCAGAAGGCGCTCAACGCGGTCGGCGCGGCCGTCGCGCTCGGGCTCGCGGTCTACGCCTCGTTCGACATCGCCGATCCGCTCCTGTGGGTCGCCGTCGCGATCGCGCTGGTGCTCGGCACGGCGGCGGTGCTGCCGATCGGCGGCGCGGACATGCCGGTCGTGATCGCCTTCCTCAACGCCTGCACGGGCCTCGCGGCCGCGGCCACGGGCTTCATGCTCGACAACACGCTCCTGATCATCGCGGGCACCCTCGTCGGCGCGTCCGGCACGCTGCTGACCAAGCTGATGGGCGACGCGATGAACCGCTCGCTGACCAGCGTCCTGTTCGGGGCGTTCGGCGGGGGCGGGGCGGTGGCCACGGGGGCCTCCGGCGAGGCGCTGCCCGTGCTCGAGATCTCGCCATCCGACCTCGCGGCGCAGCTCGTCTACGCGCGGCGTGTTTCGATCGTGCCGGGCTACGGGCTCGCCGTCGCGCAGGCGCAGCACCCGGTGCGCGAGCTCGCCGACCTGCTCGGCGAGCGCGGCGTGCAGGTCTCGTTCGCGATCCACCCGGTCGCGGGCCGGATGCCGGGGCACATGAACGTGCTCCTGGCCGAGGCCGACGTGCCGTACGACCAGCTGCTCGAGATGGAGGAGGCGAACCCGGAGTTCCCGCAGACGGACGTCGTGCTGGTGATCGGCGCCAACGACGTCGTCAACCCGGCGGCCCGCGACGATCCCTCGAGCCCGCTGCACGGGATGCCGATCCTCGAGGTCGACCGCGCCGAGAACGTGATCGTGTTCAAGCGCTCGATGGCGACCGGCTTCGCCGGGATCGAGAACCTGCTCTTCCACGACCCGAAGACGCGGATGCTGTTCGGCGACGCCCGCAAGAGCCTCGTGCAGCTCGTGCAGGAGGTCCAGGCGGTCTGACCGCTAGGGTTGCCGCATGGTCGGCGACACCGATCCCAAGCACACCGCGCTGACCGGCCTCGAGCTGTTCCAGGCCCTCAAGGACGGTGCGATCACGCCGAGCCCGTGGGCCGTCCTCGCCGACCTCGCGGTCGCGGACCTCGGCACGGGTCGCGCGGTGCTCGAGGCGACGCCCGACGAGCGCCACCTCAACCAGATCGGGCTCGTGCACGGCGGGTGGGTCACGACCCTGATGGACTCCGCGCTCGGCGGCGCCGCGCACACGCTCCTGCCGGCCGGCGAGCGGGCCGTCACGATCGAGATCAAGGTCAACATGACGCGGCCCGTGATCCCCGGCACCCCCGTGCGGGTGGAGGCCGAGGTGCAGCACCGCGGGCGCCGCACGATCGTCTCGGAGGGCAAGATGCGCGATCCCGACGGGCGCATCCTCGCGATCGCGCTCGCCACCTTCGCCGTCGTCGAGGTGCCGCAGGCGTGATCCGGATCGCGGCGTCGGCCGCGTCCGCGGGGCCGCTCGCGATCCGGCCGTGGACGCGCGACGACGCCGAGGCCGTGCATGCGCTGGTGGTCGGCTCCGCCGACCACCTCGCCCCGTGGATGCCGTGGGTCGGCGACTGGACGGCGCCCGACTGCGACCCGCGCTCCGTGATCGAGCCGCTGGTGACCGAGTGGGAGGCGCGCGAGCGCTACCACGGCGGGATCTACCTCGACGGCGTCCTGATCGGCTCGGTCGGGATCGTCGACCGGGTCGGCGCAGACGCGCTCGAGGTCGGGTACTGGCTCGCGTCCGCGGCGACCGGCCGCGGGCACGCGACGGCGGCGACCGCGCTCGCGGTGGGCCTCGCCTTCACGGACCCGCAGGTGGAACGGGTCGTGATCGTGCACGACGAGGCGAACGCGCGCTCGCGCGGGGTGCCCGAGCGGCTCGGCTTCGCCGACCGGGGCACGGCCCCGGAGCGGGCGGGGCTCGGCGCGCGCGGGGGCACGGGCGTCGAGCGGAGCTGGGAGCTCGCGCGCGCGGACTGGACGGGCTACGCGAGCCGCGCGTAGGCCGGCACCGTCAGGAACTCTTCGAAGCGCTCCTGCAGCACCAGCTCGTCGAGCAGGTCGACGGCCTCGCCGACGCGGCCCTCGCCGCGCCCGCCGATCCGCTCGACCTCCTCGTCGCGCAGAGCGGCGTAGAGCTCGCGCGAGAACGGCCGGCCGTCGGCCAGCACGACCCCGAAGCGCAGCCACTGCCAGAGCTGGGCGCGGGAGATCTCCGCGGTGGCGGCGTCCTCCATCAGGTTGTCGATGGCGACGGCGCCGTGGCCATCGAGCCAGGCGGCGATGTAGCGCACGCCGACCGAGATGTTGGTGCGCACGCCGGCCTCGGTGATCTCGCCGGGCGTCTCGCCGAGGGCGAGCAGCCGCCGCGGGTCCGTGTCGACGTCCTCGCGCAGGCGGTCGACCTGGTTGGGGCGGTCGCCCAGCACCGCGTCGAAGATCCCCATCGCCAGCGGCACGAGGTCGGGGTGGGCGACCCAGGTGCCGTCGCAGCCGCCCTGGGCCTCCCGCTCCTTGTCCTCGCGCACCTTCGCGAAGGCGATCTCGTTGACGGCCGCGTCGCGGCGCGAGGGGACGAAGGCGGCCATGCCGCCGATGGCGTGGGCACCGCGGCGGTGGCAGGCGCGCACCAGCATCTGCGTGTAGGCGCGCATGAAGGGCACGGCCGTCGTCACGCAGGCGCGGTCGGGCAGGATCGCGTCCTCGCGCTCGCGCAGCTTCTTGATCGCCGAGAAGATGTAGTCCCAGCGGCCGGCGTTGAGGCCGGCGGAGTGCTCGCGCAGCTCGTAGAGGATCTCCTCCATCTCGAAGGCCGCCGGCAGGGTCTCGATCAGCACCGTGGCCCGGATGGTGCCGACGGGCAGGCCGAGCTCCTCCTGGGCGATCAGGAAGGCGTCGTTCCAGAGCCTCGCCTCGAGGTGGGACTCGAGCTTCGGCAGGTACAGGAACGGGCCGGAGCCGCGTGCGACGAGCTCGTGGGCGTTGTGCGTGAGGTGCACCGCGAGGTCGAACAGCCCGCCGGAGAGGGGCTCGCCGTTGAGAGTCACGTGGCGCTCGTCGAGGTGCCAGCCGCGCGGGCGCACGATCAGGTTCGCGATGTCGTCGTTCAGCCGGTACTCCTTGCCCTCGGGGCTCGTGAACTCGAGCTCGTGGCGGACGGCGTCGCGCAGCGCCTGCTGGCCGTCGAGGACGTTCACCCAGGTCGGCGAGAGCGCGTCCTCGAGGTCGCACATGAAGACGCGGGCGCCCGAGTTGAGCGCGTTGATCATCATCTTCGGCTCGGCGGGGCCGGTGATCTCGACGCGGCGGTCCTGCAGTGCGGGCGGGGCGGGGGCGACGATCCAGTCGCCCTCCCGGATCGCGCGGGTCTCCTCGAGGTAGCCGAGCGACTCGCCGGCGTCGAGGCGGGCCTGGCGCTCGGCGCGGGCCGCGAGCAGCGCGGCGCGGCGTGGTCCGAGCTCGCGCTGCAGGCGGGCGGCGAGGGCGAGGGCCTCGTCGGAGAGGATCGCGGTGCGCGCGGGCGGGACGGGGCCGACGATCTCGAGTCGGGGCGGGACGGTCATGCGCTGCTTCGACTCCTTATAGGTAAATACCTATCAAATGATCGGATTCATCCGATCTGCCCCGGGCTGCACCATAGCCGTACCCCCGCCGGGGCGGCGCCGGGTGGTAGAACTGCGCGGGTGACCCGCCTCGGCGACCGCCTCTTCACGGCCGGCTACGCCCGGCTCGTCCATGGCGAGTCCGACGTAATGCGCGGCTGGCGGCGCTGGCTGGTGGGCCGGGCCCGCGGCGTGGTCGTCGAGCTCGGCGCCGGGACCGGGGCCAACCTGCCGCTCTACGACCGCGACGCGGTCGAGCGGCTCGTGCTCGTCGAGCCCTCGCCCGCGATGCGCCGGCGCCTCGCCGGGCCGGCTGCGGACGCAGGGGCGGAGGTCGTCGACGCCACCGCCGAGCGGCTGCCCCTCGCGGACGGCACGGTCGACGCCCTGGCGGCCACCCTCGTCCTGTGCTCCGTGCCCGACCTCGACCGCGCGCTCGCGGAGGCGCACCGGGTGCTGCGCCCCGGCGGCCTGCTCCTGCTGCTCGAGCACGTGCGGGCCGCGGATCCCGCGCACGCGCGCCGCCAGGATCGCCTCGACCCGGCCTGGCGGCGGATCGCGCAGGGCTGCCACCCCAACCGCGACACCCTCGCCCACGCGGCCGCCGCGGGGTTCGCGATCGTCGAGCACCACCCGGTGCCCGTGACGATGCCGGGGGCGAGCCTTTTCCCGCACGTCGCCGCCGTCGCCGAGCGCCGCTGAGGGGCTGTGAGACGGCCCACCGCCGTCACCAGCTCGTTGCACACCGCACGCGCGCATGCCGTTACACTTGCCTCAGGTGGAGAGTCGTTCCCCGCCGACGAATGAGGAGGTAGGTCATGACGCGCCAAACGCGCGCAGTCATTCTCGTCGCAGCGGTCGCGCTCGCGTTCCTCGCTGCGGTGAACGTGGGGGGCGCCGCGCCCGGGTCCCCCGCCGTCGGTTCTCCGACGGTGCGCCAGAACCCGAATCCGCCGCAGGGCGGTGGCCAGCAGGGCGGTGGCCAGCAGGGCGGCTTCCAGCAGGGCGGCGGCCAGCAGGG
>VGBM01000026.1 GCA_016870485.1 Actinomycetota bacterium | reverse complement strand
GGCCTCCTCGAAGGGCACCTCCTTCTCGTGGATCGCGTGCGGGGCGTGGTCGGTCGCGATGCAGTCGATCGCGCCGCTCCGGAGCCCCTCGATCAGGGCCCGGCGGTCGTCGTCGGTGGCCAGCGGCGGGTTCATCTTGAAGTTCGAGTCGAGCGAGCGCACGACCTCGTCGGTCAGGACCAGGTGGTGCGGGGTCGCCTCGCAGGAGACGCGCACCCCGCGCTCGCGCGCCCGCGCCACCTCCTCGACGGAGCCGCGCACCGACAGGTGCTGCAGGTGGATGTGGGCCTGCTCGAGCTCGGCGAGGCGCAGGTCGCGGGCCACCATCAGGGTCTCGGCGACGCCGGGCCAGCCGCCGATCCCGAGCGCCGCCGAGACGGCGCCCTCGTGCATGTGGCCGCCCTTCGTCAAGGTCGGCTCCTCCTCGTGCAGGGCGATCGGCAGGCCCAGGGGGCGCGCGTACTGGAGCGCGCGGCGCATCAGCCGCGCGCTCGGGATCGGCGAGCCGTCGTCGGTGAAGCCGGCGGCGCCGCGGTCGGCGAGGTCGCGCATCTCCACGAGGCTCTCGCCGGCCCGCCCCACGCTGACCGCGGCGAGGAAGCCGACCTGCACGACGCTGTCCGTGGCGGCGCGCTCGAGGGCCGCCTCGAGCGAGGCGCCCGTGTCGATCGTCGGGTCGGTGTTCGGCATCGACAGGATCGTCGTGTAGCCGCCCTGGGCGGCCGCGGCGGAGCCCGTCGCGCAGTCCTCCTTGTACTCCTGGCCGGGCACGCGCAGGTGCACGTGCGGGTCGACGAGGCCCGGCAGCACGGTGCGCCCGCGCGCCTCGACGACGCGCACGCCGCCGCCCGGCGCGATCGCGTCGGCGATCTGCGCCACCTCGCCGCCCCGGACGAGCAGGTCGGCGGTCACGTCGAGGCCCTCGGTCGGGTCGTAGAGCCGTGCGCCCCGGATCAGCAGGTCGGCCGGGTCGCTGCGGCGCTGGGCGAGGCGCGTCATGCCGCCCCCCACTCGCCCGTGCGCTCGCGCAGGTCGATCACCTCGCCGATCGTGGGCCGCGTCATCAGGTCGTAGAGGACCGCCATCCGCACCACCAGGCCGGCCTCGACCTGGTGCTCGACGAGCGACGCCCCCGAGTCGGCCACGTCGGGGGCGATCTCGACGCCGCGGTTCATCGGGCCCGGGTGCATCACGATCTGGCCGGGCCGCAGCCGCCGGCCCGAGACGCCCCACACGCGCGCGTACTCGCGCAGCGTGGGCACGAAGTTCTGGCCGGGCTCCATCCGCTCGTGTTGCATCCGCAGCACGTAGACCACGTCCGCCTCGGCCATGGCGGCCGGATCGTCGGCCACCCGCGCCCCCGTGGCCTCGATGCCGGGCGGGATCAGGGCCGGCGGCCCCACCAGCGTCACGTCGAGGCCCATCATCCGGAAGCCCTCGATGTTCGAGCGGGCGACGCGGCTGTGCAGCACGTCGCCGACGATCGCCACCTTGACGTCCCGGAGGCGCCCGAGGCGCTTCCTGATCGCGTAGAGGTCGAGCAGGCACTGGGTGGGGTGCTGGTGCTTGCCGTCACCCGCGTTGACCACGTGGGCGTCCGACCAGCGCGCCGTCAGCTGCGCCGCCCCGATGTGCGGGTGGCGGATCACGATGATGTTCGGGCGGTAGGCGTTGAGCGTGCGGATCGTGTCCTTCAGGGACTCGCCCTTGTCGACGCTCGACCCCGCCGCCTTCACCGACACGGTGTCGGCCGAGAGGCGCTTGGCGGCCAGCTCGAAGCTCGAGCTGGTCCGCGTCGACGACTCGTAGAAGAGGTTGACGACCGTGCGCCCGCGCAGGGTGGGCACCTTCTTGACGTCGCGCTCGACGACGTCCTCGAAGCCGGCGGCCGTCTCGAGGATGCGCTCGACGTCGGCCGGGTCGAGGTCGCCCATCCCGAGCAGGTGGCGGCGCGTCGCGATGCCCATCACGCCTCGCCCGCCCCGAGCGGGAAGTCGCCCGTGTCGTCGCCCGCCCCGACCAGCAGCACCTCGTCGACGCCGTCCGTCTCGACGAGCCGCACGCGCACCCGCTCGGTCTCCTGCGTGGGCAGGTTCTTGCCGACGAAGTCCGCCCGGATCGGCAGCTCGCGGTGGCCGCGGTCGGCGAGCACGGCCAGCTGCACGACGGCGGGCCGGCCGTAGTCGAAGACCGCGTCGATCGCGGCCCGCACCGTGCGGCCCGTGTAGAGCACGTCGTCGACGAGGACGATCACGGCGTCCTCGACGGGCGCGTCGAGGACAGTCTCGCCGACCACGGGATGGTCGGCGATGCGGTCGTCCGCGCCGGGCCGGAGCCCCACGTCGTCGCGGTAGAAGCTGATGTCGACGGCGCCCACCGGCACCGCGAGGCCCGTCGTCTCGAGGATCCGGTCGCGGATCCGCTCCGCGAGGGGCACGCCGCGCGAGCGGATGCCGACCAGGTGCACGCGGTCGAGGTCCGGATGGCGCTCGACGATCTCGGAGCCGATGCGGGCGAGGGTCCGGCGGATCTGGTCGGCGTCCAGAAGGACGCGGGACTCGGAGGCGCTCACCGGCACGCGGGCCGGCCGCTGGTCGGACTGCTCTGCATACGGGCTCCTTCCCGGCCTCACGGGACCGGGTTAAAGGGGCGGACGACGATCGGGCTGCACGCTAGTCGACCGGTCGGACGGGGCGCGGCAGGACGCTCCCCTTCCGCGGCGGCTCGTCCGTCACGGGCAGCGTGTGTTCGGCGATGATCGCGTCGAGCAGGCGCCCGGCCTCGGTGTCGCGCGGACGTTGCTCGACCGCGACCCGCAACCGGAATGTCGTCGTTCGGCGACGTCTGTGACATGTCACCGAGCGACGACATGGTCATCGTCAATGAGCGCCCCGTGGCGCCCATCCGTCCGTTCTCGCTCACCACCACGCCAGACGACGCGGACCGGGCCTCCGTAGCCCGTCCCACATCCGGGCCCGCCGTCCCGGACGAGATATACACTCCGCCCATGCGCCGGAGTCTCGCGGTCCTCACCGTCTGCGTCGCGGGCCTGCTCGCCCCGCTCGGTGCGCAGGCGGCCACGCGCTACGCGGCGCCCACCGGCGCGGGGCCCGAGCCCTGCGCCGAGGCCGCCCCGTGCACCCTCACGGCGGCCCTCGGCGGCGGCCTCGCCGACGGGGACACCGTGATCCTGCTGGGCCGCACCACGGGCGCCGCCTCGAGCCTCTACGACCTGACGGCCCTGCCGGGCCGCGTCGGCGTCACGATCGCGCGGCGCAACGTGACGGTGACGGCGCGCGAGGACGGCGTCACGATCCGCTCCAACTCGCGCGACGAGGCGGTGCGGGCGCCCGCGGGCGGTGTCGTGCTGCGCCGCCTCATACTCCAGAACGTCTGCGGCAGCCCGGCGCCGGTCGACCCGGCACCCGCCGACTGCACGACCGGATCCTTGGCGTACGCCCTGCGGGCGGGCAGCGCCACCGTCGAGCGGGTCTTCGCCTACTCGTCGCAGCGGCGGGCCTGCGCGTTCCTCGGCGAGGTCGCGGTCGCGAACACGGTCTGCCTGGCCCTCAACGGCACCTTGGCGATCGCGCTGTCGAACCCCGGCGCGAGCGTCCTCGTCAACGTCACGGCCCGCGCGCGCTACGCCCCCGCGGTCTCGATCGTCAACGCGGACGCCGGCGCCTGCCCCGCCGCGTCCGTGACGCTCGCGAACACGCTGATCAGCGCGCAGCAGGCGGGTCTCGTCGCGCCGCTCGAGGCGAACCCGCCAGGCGTCGCCAACCCCTGCCCGCTGACCCTGACCCTGCGCGCCTCGAGCGTGCCGACCCGGAACGTCGGGATGTCGGTCACGCTGGTCGAGGAGGACCCCGTGACGGCGGCCCCCGCCTACCAGGACGCGCTGCGGATCGTGCCAAGCGCGGCCTCGCCGACGGTCAACCGCGGCTCCACGAATCCGGCCGACCTGGCCCGGGCCGGCATCTTCGACCTCACGTCGCGCGAGCGCGTCCAGGGCGGCCGCATCGACGTCGGGGCCTACGAGCTGTCCGAGAGCGCCCCGCCCCCCGCCGCGCCCGTCGAGCCGGCCGACGCCGCGAACGCCGGCGTCGCCGCGCCCGACGCCACCTCCGGCGTCGCCGCGCCCGACGCCACCCCCGGCGTCGGCGGCCAGGCCGGCGCCGCGACCGCGCTGCGCGTCCTGCGCCCCCGCGCCATCGCCCGCCCGCGCGCGATCGTCGTGCGCGGACGCGTCGTCGCCCCCGCGTCCGGCGTCGTCACCCGCACGGTGGCCCGCGTCCAGGGCCGGCGCCAGATCGTGATCTGCCGCGTACGGCAGGCCGTCGCCGCCGGCGCGACGGATCTGCGCTGCACGACGCGGCCCGCGGCGCGGGCGCTCCTGCGCCGCCGCGCGCTGGTCCTCGTCGTGACCACGCGCTTCACGGCCACGGGCGCGACGGGCGCGGCCGTGGACCGCCAGAACCTGCGCCTGCGCCGCCGCTAGCCCCCGAGCCCGCGCAGGGCGGCCTGTAGGCTCCGCGCCATGACGGCGCCCACCCGGCGAGCCCCGACCGCGCGCCCCGGCCGATGCTGAGCACCCTCCAGCTCGGGCTCGTGGTGGTGATCGCGACGAGCCTCGTCTACGGCGCGATCCCGCCGGGCCGGGTGCGGCTGCGCCGCGGGATCCTGATCGGCGTCTCGGCGCTCCTGATTTACGCCTACAACCCGCGCGCCCTCGTCCTTGCGGTCCTGATCACGCTGGGGGCGATCGGGGTGCTGCGCCTCTGCCTGCGCCGGCCCACCAACGGCTACCTGCCGTGGCTCGTCATGGCGCCGCTCGTGGCCAACGGCGCCCTGGAGGCCCTGACCGACTCCGACGTCGCCGACCTCCTCCCCTTTCCCGTCGGCTCGCCGTCGGCGCCCGCCTTCACGGTCCTCGCCACCCTCGGGCTGTCCTTCTACTCGCTGAAGCTCTACGCCTCCGTCAAGGAGTGCGTGCGCACGGGCCGCACGGCGCCCGGCGCGATGCTCGCCACCGCGCTCTTCTTCCCGAGCTTCATGATCGGGCCGATCGACCCGGCGAGCCGCTTCGACGACGCGTCGATCGGGCGCGGCCCCGACCCACGCCGCTACCTGATCGGCCTCGGCCGGATCGGGATCGGCGCCGTCAAGGCGTTCCTGCTCGCCGGCTGGGTCACGGAGGACCTGCCCGTGGCGCTCGGCCTCTTGCCCCTCTCGACCCTCGAGACGAGGCCCCTGGAGACGCCGACCCGGGCGCTGCTCTTCACGGCGCTGTCCTTCCTCGCCCTCTACCTCGACTTCTCGGGCTTCATCGACATCGCGATCGGGATGGGCCTGCTCTTCAACGTGCGCCTGTCGGAGAACTTCCGCTTCCCGCTGATCGCCCACTCGATCCAGGACTTCTGGCGGCGCTGGCACCTGACCCTCGCCGCCTTCGTCTCCACGTACGTCTTCAAGCCGCTGGTGCGACGCACGGGCCGGCCCGCGCTCGCCTTGTTCGTCGCCTTCACCCTCGCCGGGCTGTGGCACGAGGTCAGCCTCGGCTACCTGATCTGGGGCCTCGGCCACGGCGCGGCCCTCGCCCTCACCCTCGCCTACCGCGAGCGGATGCGCGGCCGTGAACTCCTCCCCGGCCGGCTGCGCCGGATCGCGGGCGTGCCCGTGACCCTGTTCTTCGTGGCGTTCCTCTCGGCCGTGGCCAACGCCGACTCGCCCACCCGGATGGTCAACTACGTGGAGGCCCTGGTTGGGCTCTGAGCCGGACACTCCCGACCGCCCGCGCGTGCGGCGCATTTACGGCCTCCTCGCCGCGCTGGTCCTCGCCGGGCTGGGCCTGCTGATCTGGTGGAGCGATCGTCCGGCCGTGCGCTACGCCGTGATGCCCTGCCAGTACAGGGCGATCTACGCGCTCGACGGCCCGGCGGCCGCGGTCGTGCTGGGCTCGTCGCGCTCGCAGTACGGCGTCGACAATGCGGCCCTCGCCCGGGGCCTCGGCCTCGACCCCGCGACGGCCCCCGTGGCCAACGTGGCGCGGGGCGGGCGCGGCCCGGGCCAGCTCTACCAGCAGCTCGTCGACCTTGACGCGGCGCGCGGCATCGACGGGCCAATCCTGTTCGAGGTCTCGCCCGAGGACACGGCGTTCTGGCGCCGGACGCCGCTCTACTACCAGTACTACCCGGGCTTCGCCCGCGCCGTCCCTCTCCGGCGCGTCGTGGCCGACTGGTCGTCGAAGCCGCGCGAGCCCGCCTACAGCCGCGCCCGCGACCTCGCCGACGACCTCCTGACCCGCGTCGACACGGCCCTCCACGTGCTGGTGACGGCCCGCTGGCGGCGCAACGCGACCCGGGCCGCCACGGCCGCCAGGCCGATCGACTGCCGGACGGGCCGCGGCGACCGTACGACGCCCGGCGGAGGCCGCCAGCTGATCCGCACCGCGAAGGCCCTCGAGCGGGCCTACGGCGAGGGCGCCACGTGGCGCAACCAGCCGCCCGCGCCCGACGAGCTCGGCCGCGTCAACCAGGACCGCCAGCTCGCCTACCTCGCCGACGTCCGGCGGTTCGCGGCCGAGCGCGACCTGCCGGTCGTCTTCTTCGCCCCACCGAGCTACCTCGGCGCCCCCGTGGCCCCCGAGACGCGGGACCGCTTCGCGGCCGCGGTCGGCGCGCCCCTGGCCGTGCCGCCCGACGCCCTCCTCGACGAGCTCACCGAGCGCGACCTCTGGCTCGACGCCTACCACCTCAACCGCGCGGGCGCCGAGCGCCTGGCCGGCTGGCTCGCCGACGAGGCGCGCCGCGCGGGCCCCGGCAGGGCGCCCGCGCCCTCGTGACCCCTTAGCCGATGCCCTGGAGGCCGCGGGCGGCCCGCTGCCAGGCGTCGTACGACGGCTTGTCCTGTTGGTCGAGCTCGATCAGGCCCGTCGTGTACCACTTGCCGGCGGGCTTGGGATGGTCGTCACGGAGCAGGAACCACGCCAGCCGCTCGACCTGCGGGATCTGCTTCATCTTGGCGATCGACTGCTGCGCGAACCGGGCCTGCTGGGCGAACGAGACCGTGGTCGCGGTCTGGCCCGGGGCGGGCGTGTTCCAGCCGAACTCCGTCACCCAGACGGGGCGCTTGCGCCCGAAGATCTCGTTCGAGAGGCTGACGAAGGCGTCGAGGTTGCCGATCGCGATGTAGGCCGGGTTCGTGCGGCTCTGGGAGGCGCCGTCGCGGACGCCCTTCGCGGCAACCTTGTTGTACGGGTGCACCGACAGGACGTCGAACTTGGCGCCGGCGGCCTGCATGCCGCGCATGAACGCGATCGGGTTGACGCTGTTGCGGCCGCCCGTCTTGTAGAGCGCGCCGGCGACGATCGTGGGCGTGAACGGCAGGGCCTTGTTGATCTCCTTGCCCATCGCGTTCAGGAGCGTCGTGTAGTTGCGGGGCGACACCGCCTCGCCGTTCTGGAACTGGGGCCGGAGCGCGAAGTAGCCGTTCGGCTCGTTCCAGGCCTCCCAGGCGGTGACACGGGGCAGCGGCGCGGTGGCACCGGTCGGCGTGTACGAGCCCGAGTAGCGCTTGGCCGCCGCGTAGGCGAAGGCCTTCCAATCGGCAAGCTTCGGCATCGTCGCGGTGTAGCCCTTGGCGTTCGGCGTCTTCGACGCCCACCTCGGCGTCGCCCACAGCGTGAACATCATGTTGCCGGCGAGGCCCTCGGCGACAGCGCGCTGCACGAAGCGGTCCGTCTCGTCCCACTGGTAGGCCGGGTCGCCCGGATCGCGCGGGTTGCGCGGCTTCGTCGGGGCGACGTGCTTCCACTGCAGATCCCAGCGCATGAAGCCGACGTTGAGGTCCCGCGCCTCCGACCAGAAGAGGTCGGGGTTCGAGAGAAAGTAGGCGTTGTCGAGGAAGCCGACCCGCAGCTTCGTGTTGGCCGAGGCCGCGGCCGGCGCAAGGAGCGCGCAGGCGAGGGCGACGGGGACGAGGAGGAGACTGAGGCGGCGGGAGCGAGGTGCGGGGTTCATCAACATCCAGGGTTCGACGGGGACGCGTCCCATCCTGCCACGGGTCGCGGGAAACGTCGGATCGTCACCGCTCCGCCACCCTGCGGCCCCTACCCGCCCGTCGTCGTCGCCTCGGGGTCGCGCCAGAGCCGCTTGCGCCACGGCGGCACCGCCGCTGGGTCGTAGCGCAGCCTGAGCGCAGGCGCCGTGTCCGCGGGGACGAGCCTCAGGCGCGCCCCGTCGAGCTCGCCGAGGGTGCCGTTCCAGCGGTCGAGGGGCGCGTCGATGCCCGCCGGCGCGAAGCCCATGGCGTGCGAGCCCGCCGCCCGGTGGACCCGGGGGCGGCCCGCCAGGGGCCGCCAGCCCGGATCGCCCGCCCACCACGGCCTCAGGCCCACCACGCCCTGGTGGGCCGTGACCCGGACCGCCGTCTCACCCGCGTCCGTGATGCGCACGATCACGCCCTCCCAGTCGTCGGGGTGGTAGCCGAGCCGGTCGGCGACCGGCGCGTGCGTGGCCCGCGAGTCCGGGTAGTACAGCCAGTACTGCAGGTACGTGACGCCGGGGCGGTCGACGACGTGCGTGAAGGCGACCGGCAGGCCCGTGCCCAGCGCTGCGCAGGCCGGCCGGCGGCAGACCGCGACGTCGACGGGGACCGCCGCGTCCTCGCCCCAGCGGTCGCGCTCGAGGACCAGGGTCGGGGCGTGGCGGCGCAGGAGCGGGCCGTAGCGGTCGGAGCGCAGCGCCCAGCGGTCGTCGCGGCGCTCGGCCCGCTCGCCCGGCAGGGCCCGCGCGATCCGCTCCGCCCAGCCCGGGCCCGCGCCGCGCGCCGCGCCGACCACGACGGCGCCGACCAGGACGACGAGCCCGAGCAGGAGGACGAGCTCGAGGGTGGCCTGGGCGCGGCGCATGGAGCGACGATGGCGCGGGGGCGGCGCGCGGCGCAGGGCCGCAGGCACCCGGGTTGCGCGCGATCTCGCGCGCCGGGCGCCGCAAGGCGGACACCCGCCTCACGGTCCGTCGCGCCCCGTCCCGTCGAAACGCACACCCCCGGCTCATCGAAATGCACGGCCGCGGCGCGGTGCGGCCGCGAACGCGCCCCGTCGGCCGGTGCGCCCCCCTAAGGCCGGAAGCCGAGGTAGCCGTCGCGCGGGCGGTCCTGGACGGGGAGGCCGCGGCGGCTGGCGAGGCGGTAGGTGATCGAGTCGGTCAGGAGCAGGAGCGGGATCATCACGCCCGTCAGGATCAGCGCCTGCAGCGCGTCGTCGGTGGGCGAGGTGCCGCCCTGCGAGAGCACGAAGCGCATCAGGACGAACCAGATCAGGCCGAAGATCGGGGCCCGGACGAGCGCGCGCTTGAGCGTCGGGAACGGCACGGGCTTGCGCGCCCGCGGCGCCGACGAGCCCTTCGTGGCGCGGCCCTTGGTGCCCCTCGACCCGCGCTTGCCCTTCTGCTCGGCCTCGGCCTCCTGGCGCGCCTCCTTCTCGTCGAGCTGGGGCGAGCGGGGCCGCTCGACCCCGTGACGGCGGAAGCGCTCCTGCTTGCGGCGCTGCTTGTCGGTGGGCATGCGTGCAGCATAGTCGCCCGCGGCGGGCCGATTCCGCACGGATTCGCGCAGCCGCCCGGTATGCTCCGTGTCGGATGGCGACCATCGCACCTGAGCGGATCACGTGGGGCGAGTTGCGCTCCCGTGCCCAGCACCTGCGCGCCCGGGCCGTCGGCGCCGGCGAGGCCGGGCTGTCGCTGCGCGTGCACGACCTGCTCGAGCTCCTGCCCTTGCCGTACGACCCGGAGCCCCTGCCAGACGACGCGACCGACGAGGAGGCGGCGGAGGCCGAGCGCGAGCCACTCGACTTCGCCGAGGACGTCCTCAAGCGCCACGGCGTGCGCTGCCGCCCCGCGCCCGGTGACGTGGGCCCCGACGGCGTGGTCGTCCTGCGCTCGTCGAACCGCTACGCCGTGCAGGGCGCCATCGGCCTCGGCGTGCTCGCCATCGCCGCCGCCCTCGCGACCAGCAAGATCGCCCTCGCCGTGTTCGTGCCCGTCGTCCTGATCGGCGCGTGGCTCGCGTGGCGGCAGGCGCACTGGCTCGACCGCTGGGTGCCGCGGATCGTCCCGCGCGGGCGCATCATGGGCGCGCTCCTGATGCTGGTCCTGCTCGCCGTGGCCTCCGTCGCCGTCGTCAACCCGGCGCGCGACTGGGTCCGCAACCGCGGCCAGGTCCGCGACGCCGTCAACCTCTCGATCCAGGCCGAGAGCCAGCTGAACGCGGGCGACCTCGCCGGGGCGCGCGCCTCGATCGACCAGGCCATGCAGATCCGCCCCGAGCTCGGGCAAGTCCAGGCCACCGCCCAGAAGATCATGGTCGCGCAGGTCAACGCGCACACGAGCGCCGTCGCCAACGCGAACTTCGCGTCCCAGAACGCCTACGACCGCGCCGAGGCCGCCTACGCCGCGCGCGACTGGCAGGAGGCGATCGACGGCTTCACGGCCCTCGGCGGCTTCGCCGACGCCCCGGCCCGCCTCGCGGCGGTCCGCGCCGACGCCGCGAAGGCCACGCTGGCCGAGGCCAGGGCGGCGCTGGCCGCGGGCGACGCCACGGCCGCCTTCGAGCGCTACTCCGACGCCGTCGTGTTCGACCGGCAGGTCGCTGACAAGGCCCTCATCAAGCGGATCGCCGACGCCCTGTCGGGGTCGTAGCGGCCCGCGGCCGGCCCCCTCTACGCTTCCCCCGCGGTGGACCTCGACGTCATCTTCCTCGGCACGGCCGGCTCCGTGCCGTCCGCCAACCGGCAGACCGCGGCCACGCTGATCCGCCGCGGCGGCGAGCGCATCCTCGTCGACTGCGGCGAGGGCACCCAGCGGCGGCTGATGCAGTCCGTCGCGGGCCTCTCGGACATCGACATCGTGCTCCTGACCCACGGCCACGCCGACCACATCCTCGGTCTGCCGGGCCTCCTGCGCACGTTCGCGCTGCGCGAGCGCACCGCGCCCCTGACCGTGTACGGGCCGGAGGGCACGAAGGCCCTGCTCGGCGCGCTCGGCCCCGTGCTCGGGAAGGTGCCCTACCCCCTCGCCGTGGTCGAGTTCGAGCCCGGCCAGGAGGTCGCGGCCGACGGCTACCGGCTCGAGGCGATCGGCACCCGCCACCGCGTCCCGAGCGTCGGCTGGGCGCTCGTCGAGGAGGACCGCCCGGGCCGCTTCGACGCCGACGCCGCCACGGCGGCCGGCGTGCCCTTCGGCCCGCTGTTCGGGGCGCTGCAGCGCGGCGAGGCCGTGGCCCTGCCCGACGGCTCCGTGGTCTCGCCGGAGGGGCTGGTCGGCGAGACGCGCCTCGGCCGCACGCTCGTCTTCTCGGGCGACACGCGCCCCTGCGACGCCGTCCTCGCCCGCGCGGTGGACTGCGACCTGCTCGTCCACGAGGCCACGTTCCTCGACGAGGACCTCGAGCGGGCCCGGGACACGCACCACACGACCGCGCGCGAGGCCGCCGAGCTCGCCCACGAGGCGCGCGTGCGCCTCCTCGCCCTCACGCACGTCTCGATGCGGGCGTCGCCGCGGCTGGTCGAGGCCCAGGCGCGTGCCATCCATCCCGACACGGTGGTGCCGCGCGACCTCGACCTGATCGAGGTGCCGTACCGGGAGAAGGGCCCGGCGGTGCTGGTCAAGAACGGCGGTCGGGACGCCGCGTGAGGCGCCTGACCTGGGCCCAGAACCTGACGGAGGCCGAGATGATCGCGGGCCTCCTCGCGCAGGAGGGGATCGAGGTCGTGATCCAGCGCCAGCCCGGCATGGACGTGCCGGACTTCCTCGGGGGCGGTCCGCGCATCCTCCTCGTCGACGCGGAACGCCACGCCGAGGCCGCTGAGCTCGTCGACGCGCACTTCGGGCTGCGCTAGGCATCCTTCAGGGGAAGCCGCCGCGACCGCGCCACGTTGAATCCGTGGGCGCCCGGCGCCCGAGCATGGACGACCATCCCCGCGAACTCACCTCCGGCGCCGACGCGCGCTTCTGGCCCACGCTGCGCCGCGGCGTGGGCCTCGTGCGCGCGCACCGGGTCGCGCTCGGCGTCTCGATCGCGCTGGCGATCGCCGGCCAGGGCCTGACCATCGCGATCCCCTGGGCGACGGGCCGCGTCGTCGACGAGGCGATGCGCCCGAAGGACACCGACCAGCTGCGCTACCTGATCGGCCTGATCCTCGCCCTCGCCGTCGGCCGCTTCGTCGTCATGTACCTGCGCCGGGTCATCGCCGGCACGATGGCCGTCGACATCGAGCGCGACCTGCGCAACGTCGTCTACCACCAGCTCCTGTCGTTGTCGTTCCCGTTCTTCGACCGCAACCAGACGGGGCAGATCATGAGCCGCGCCACCGTCGACCTGACGACGCTGCGGCTCTACCTCGGCTACGGGATCCTCTTCTTCACGCAGCACATCGTCACGATCCTCGCCGTCACCGCCGTGCTCCTGTGGATGAACGTGTGGGTGGCCCTGATGGTGCTCGTGATCGTGCCGCCACTCGCCGTCATCGCCGTCCTCTACTCGCGCCGTTCGCAGCCCGTCGTGACGGAGGCCCAGCAGGCCCTCGCCGAGGTCACGACGCAGGCCGAGGAGAGCGTCGTCGGGGTGCGCGTGATCAAGGCCTTCGGGCAGGAGGACCGCGAGGTCGGGCGCTTCGCGGGCCGCACGAACCGCGTCTTCGACCTCAACGTCGAGGCGACCCGGCTGCGCTCGATCTACGTGCCCGTAATGGACTTCCTGCCCACGATCTCCGTGGCGCTCCTGATCGGCGCCGGCGGCTACGCGGTGATCCGGGGCTCGATGAGCCTCGGCGACTTCGTCACGTACGGCCTGCTCGTCGCGCTGATGGTGATGCCGCTGCGCATGCTCGGCGGCTGGATCGGCGACACGCAGCGCTTCGTGGCCTCGTCGGAGCGCATCTTCCAGATCCTCGACATGCCGACCGACGTCGCCGAGCCCGAGGATGCCGAGCCCCTGCCCGCGGGCGGCGGCGCGATCCGCTTCGAGGGCGTCACGTTCGGCTACGACCCGGACCGCCCCGTGGTTCGCGAGGTCGACCTCGACATCGCGCCCGGCTCCACCGTGGCGATCATCGGCCGCACGGGCTCCGGCAAGACCACGTTGACGCAGCTCGTGCCCCGCTTCTACGACACAGACCGGGGCCGCGTCCGCGTGGAGGGCGTCGACGTGCGGCGCCTGCGCCTCGACGAGCTGCGCGGCGCGATCGGCACCGTCGCCGAGGACACGTACCTCTTCTCCGCGTCGATCCGCGACAACATCGCCTTCGGCCGGCCCGGCGCGAGCGACGACGACGTGCACCTCGCCGCGCGGCGCGCCCAGGCCGCGGGCTTCATCGAGGAGCTCCCCGACGGCTACGGCACCCTCGTGGGCGAGCGCGGCCTCACCCTCTCGGGCGGCCAGCGCCAGCGCATCGCGATCGCGCGCGCGCTCCTGCTCGACCCGCGCATCCTGATCCTCGACGACGCGACGGCCTCCGTCGACGCCTCGACGGAGGCGCGCATCCGCCTCGCCCTCGAGGAGGTGATGCGGGGCCGCACGACCCTGATCATCGCCCACCGCCTCTCGACGATCGCCCTCGCCGACCGCATCGTCGTGCTCGAGGACGGCCGAATCGTGGCCGACGGCACGCACGACGAGCTGATCGGCTCGTCGCCCGTCTACCGCGAGATCCACGACCACGGCCTCGTCGAGCGGCGCTTCGTCGACGCCGACGGCGACCACGTCCTGCTGCCCGTCGAGCACGAGGAGGCCTCCGCGTGAGCCGCGGCTGGGGACCGGCCGGCGGCGAGGTCGCGTCCGGGCGCGGGCTGCGCAAGAAGGGCCTGCGCAACCTGCGCCGCCTCGGCGCCTACGTGCGCCCCTACCGGCTGCGCCTGCTCGGCGCGATCCTCGCGATGTTCGGGGTGCTGGGCTGCACGCTCGCCCTGCCCCTGCTCCTGAAGACCGCGATCGACTCGGCGATCATCCCCGGCGACACGCGCCTGCTCGTCGGGATCGCCGGCGTCCTCGTCCTGATCGGCGTCGCCGGGATCGGCCTCGGCCGCGTCGAGACGTACCTGACGGGCTGGGTCGGCGAGCGCGTCCTCAACGACCTGCGCGTCGACCTCTTCCGGCACCTGCAGACCCTCAGCCTCGGCTACTTCGAGCGGCGCCGCACGGGCGTCCTGATCTCGCGCCTGACGAACGACGTCGAGGCGCTCCAGCAGCTCGTCACCGACGGCATCACGAGCACGGTCCGAAACGTGCTCACCCTGGTCGTGGCCGGCGGCATCCTGCTCGTCCTCGACTGGCGGCTCGCGCTCGCCACCGTCGTCGTCTTCCCCGTGATGGCGGTGATGACGTTCGTGTTCCGGGGGCAGTCGGCACGCGCCTACGGGCAGATGCGCCAGCGCCTCGCCCTCGTCACCGCCGCCTTGCAGGAGGACCTCAACGGCATCCGCGTGATCCAGGCCTACCGGCGGGAGGCCTCGAGCCGCGCCCAGATCGCCGAGCTCAACCAGTCCTACCGCGACGCCAACCACCGCACCGTCACCTCCAGCGGCTGGTACTTCCCGACGGTGGAGATCCTCGCCGCCGTCGCGACCTGCATCGTATTCGGCTACGGCGGCTTCCTGTACATCGACGGCGCGATCGAGATCGGCGTCCTCGTCGCCTTCATCGGCTACCTGGCGAGCTTCTTCGACCCCGTCCAGCAGCTCAGCCAGGTCTACAACACGTTCCTCGCGGGCTCGGCGGCCCTCGACAAGATCCTCGACGTCATGGACGACGCGCCCTCGATCGTCGACGCGCCCGACGCCGCACCCCTGGCCGCGATCCGCGGCCAGGTCGCCTTCGAGGACGTGCGCTTCGGCTACGACCCCGAGCGGCCCGTGCTCGAGGGCCTCGACGTCGCCGTCGCCGCGGGCCAGACCGTCGCCCTCGTCGGCCACACGGGCGCCGGCAAGTCCACGATCATCAAGCTGCTCGCCCGCTTCTACGACCCGCAGGCGGGCCGCATCCTGATCGACGGCACCGACGTGCGCCGCGTCACGCAGCACTCGCTGCGCGAGCAGATCGCGATCGTGCCCCAGGAGGGCTTCCTCTTCAACGGCACCATCCACGACAACATCGCCTTCGGCCGCCCCGACGCGACCCGCGCCGACGTCGCCACGGCCGCCCGCGAGGTCGGCGCCGACGCCTTCATCGAGGACCTCCCCGACGGCTACGACACGCCCGTCCAGGAGCGCGGCGGCCGGCTCTCGATCGGCCAGCGCCAGCTGATCGCCTTCGCCCGCGCGCTGCTCGTCGACCCGCACCTTCTGATCCTCGACGAGGCCACCTCCAGCGTCGACATCCGCACCGAGGCTCGGATCGAGGACGCGCTGCGGCGCCTCCTCAAGGGCCGCACCGCCTTCGTCGTCGCCCACCGGCTCTCCACGATCCGGGGCGCCGACCTGATCGTCGTGCTCGAGCACGGCCGCGTCGTCGAGCGGGGAACCCACGACGAGCTGCTCGCCCTGGGCGGGCGCTACCGCGGCCTCTACGGCGACTGGGCCGAGGCGGCCGCCGGATGATCAGCCGCCTCCCCGTCGCCGTGGTCCGGATCCTGCCCGTGTTCACGGCGATCGTGATCGCGCTCGCCGCGCGGCGCATCCTGCCGAGCGGCCTCGGCACCATCCCCCGGCTGATCATCACCGCCGGCCTCGTGCTCCTGATGATCTGGCTGTTCTCGCAGCTGACGCGGCGGATCGACCGCCGCCGGGCCTAGACCAGCACCACCTCGAGGCTGTCGAACGCCAGGAAGCCCACGTCCTGCGTCAGGAGCGGCAGATCGTTGGCCACGGCGGTCGCCGCGATCAGCGCATCCCGCGTCGACGGGCGGCGTCCTCGCCGACGCGCCCGGCTCACGAGGCGGCCGTAGGCGAGACCGCCGCCGTGATCGACGTCCGGGACGTCGAAGCCGGACTCGACCGCCTCCAGCGTGGCCTCGCGCGCCGCTCGCTCCTCCACGTCCCGCGCCAGCTCGACGCCGAGCGAGAGCTCGCCGATCGTGACCG
>VGBM01000025.1 GCA_016870485.1 Actinomycetota bacterium | reverse complement strand
CATGCGGGGTCATAGATCGACTCGCCGGGTTGCGGGTCGAGGATTCGCGTCAGGGTGCGCACGACGTAGCGTGGCGTGAAGAACTCGCCGGCCTTCTTGCCTGACTCGTCCGCGAACTGCTTGAGCAGATACTCGTACGCATTGCCGAGCAGGTCGTGCGAGACGACGCTCGGTCGCAGGTCGAGGGCGGAGAACGTCTCGATCAGGTTGAGGAGCGCGGGCTCAGGCAGCTTGTCGCGGTCCGACCACGGCGCATTGCCGAAGATGCCGGCGAGCGTCTCGGGATTCGCCTGCTGGATGCGATCGAGCATCGTTTGCAGGGTCACGCCGACGTTTTCGTGCGCCTTGATCAGGTCGCTCCAGTGGCATCCGTCTGGCACCCAGAAGCGGTGATAGTCAGCTGCGACCTCGGCATCAGCGTCTTCCCCGAAATCCGCAATGACGCGTTCCTGTTCCTCGCGCCAGGTGTCGTCGATCCGCTTCAAGAACAACAGCGGAAAGATGAACTCCTTGAAGTTCGCGGGGTCAACGGGGCCGCGGAGGCTGTTGGCGGCCGCCCAGAGGCGCGACTCAAGCTCCTGCAAGGTGATCGACACGGTCCTCCTCCTCCGGCGCGGACGCGGGTAGGTCGCCGTGGGGATTATGACCCTTACGGCATGCGCCGTTGGCGCGTGGTTCCCCCGGCTGCCTTCAGGCGCTCGCGCAGCGCACTGAGCCGTTGGCCCGACGTGGTGCGCCAGAAGTCCCAGCCGTTCGTGGCACGGCCGTCACGCACGTGCGAGCCGGCCGCGCTCAACGATCGAAAACGCGCGCCGTTGACGGTGATCGTGCCGTCGGCCGCGACGGTTGCGGTGGCATGGTACTTGCGCCCCGTCGAGTGCAGCACATCGCCGGCGCTGAGGAGTCCCGCGGCGAGGAGGTCCGCGACCGATCCCTCGCGGCGCCCCGGCCGGCTCGGCTCGGGTCGGCGCGCTGGCCGCCGCCGCGGTGCCGGGGTGCCGCCCGCGCCAAGCAGACGCAGAGCGCTCAGGATCGGTAGGAGTGCGGCTTCGAGTTGGGAGAGGTGGTGGGCCGGCAGGGTCTCATCACCCGTTGGGGCGGCGTTGCCGACCCGCAGGCCGGCCCGCTGCGAGAGCGCGGCGTGGAGACGGCCCTCGAGGAAGCCGATCTCCGCGGTCGTGAAGCCGTAGGAGGTGTCGCGGACGATCAGGAGCGCCCGCGACCACTGTTCGCGGGTTCGATGCTGCTGGAGGCGCTTGCGCAGGCTGCGCGACTGCCCGACGTAGACCGTGGCCGTGCCGTCGCGGCTGACGGGGTCGAACAGCACGTACACGCCGGGGGTGTCCCAGTCGCTCGGGAGGTGGCGCTGGAGCGTGCGCTCGACGATGGACATCTTCAGCGCGTACGCGTCGGAGTGGATTACGACCGGGGCGCGATCGTCGCTTGGGATCAGGGCGGTGATTGGAAAGTCGTCGTCGGCCACGTCTGCAGTGTGACGGATGGCACGGCCGTGTGCGGGTGGTCACCCATGGCGGCGGGGCGCCGCTGACGTGCGGTTCCGCCTAGCCGGACGTCGCCGGCCGGAAGGTCTCCGCGACCTCGTCGCAGGCGGCCGGGATCACGTTCGCGCCCGCCTCGTCCCACTGGCAGCGCAGGAAGTACTGCGTCTGGCCCTGGAAGGCGTAGAAGACGCGCGTCGTGAGGCCGCGCTTGGGGGCCTGGAACTCGAAGATCGCGGCCTTCATGACGCCGAGGGTGCCGTCGGAGCGCTTCGGCACGTCCGCGTTCATCGCCTTGGCGAGGGAGCGCGCGGCGCGCTCGACGGCCACGGCCAGCTTGGCCGGCTTGATCTTGGCCGTGTCCTTGCCGACGTCGTAGGTCGCGGCGACGACGACGTTGGTCTCGTCGGCGCCGAGCGCGACGCGGTAGAGCGGGTCCTGGCCCTTGACCTCGCGGCCCGTGTCGGCGAACACCTTCTGGAGCTCCGGTGGGTACGAGAACGTGAAGGGCGCACCCGTCTCGTCGAAGCGCGTCGGCTCCGTGCCGCCGCATGCGCCGACCGCGAGGGCGACGACCAGGGCCAGCGGGATCAGGGCGCGCAGGCGCACAGCCGCATGGTACTGCCCGTCCTCGTCGGCCCGGTCGCGTCTACACTCCCCGGCCATGGATCGCCGCATGCGCGTCGTCATCGCCAAGCCCGGCCTGGACGGGCACGACCGGGGGGCCAAGGTCATCGCCCGCGCCCTGCGCGATGCGGGCATGGAGGTCATCTACACGGGCCTGCACCAGACCCCCGAGCAGATCGTCGAGACGGTGCTCGAGGAGGACGCCGACGCCCTCGGGCTGTCGATCCTCTCGGGCGCGCACATGACGCTCGTGCCGCGCATTCTCGAGCTGATGGCCGCGAAGGGCGTCGCGGACGTCTGCCTCGTGATCGGCGGCACGATCCCGCCGGACGACGCCGACGCCCTGCGCGGGATGGGCGTTGCCGAGGTGTTCACGCCCGGCTCGTCGACGGGTGACATCGTGGAGTTCCTGACCGCGCGGACCGCGGCGTAGGGGAGGGGTGACCATGGCGATCGAGGTGCGCCGTGAGGACCGCGTGGCGGTGCTCACCGTCAACCGACTCGAGGCGCTCAACGCGCTCTCGTCGGCCCTGCTCGAGGAGCTCCGCTCCGAGCTGACCGCGATCGCGCAGGACGCCTCCGTGGGCTGCCTGATCATCACGGGCGCGGGCGACAAGGCCTTCATCGCGGGTGCCGACATCGCCGAGATGGCGACGAAGACGCCGCTCGAGGCGCGCGCGTACGCGGAGCTCGGCCAGGACTGCGCCAACCTGCTGGAGACGATGCGCGCCCCGACGATCGCCGCCGTCAACGGCTACGCGCTCGGCGGCGGCTCGGAGATCGCGCTGGCCTGCGACATCCGGCTCTGCTCGGAGAACGCCGTCTTCGGGCAGCCCGAGGTCGACCTCGGGATCATGCCCGGCTGGGGCGCCACGCAGCGCCTCGCCCGCACGACGTCCCTGGGCTTCGCGAAGGAGCTGATCTTCACGGGCCGCCGCGTCAAGGCCGACGAGGCGCTCGCCCGCGGGATCGCGCAGCACGTGCTGCCGCTCGAGGAGCTGATGCCGAAGGCGCTCGAGATCGCGCACGCGATCGGCGCCAAGAGCCCCGTGGCGATCGCCTACGCCAAGGAGGCCACCAACCGGGCCCTCGCCGGCGACCTCGCGACGAACTACATGGTCGAGGCCGACCTCTTCTCGATCCTCTTCTCGACGGAGGACGCGAAGGAGGGCCTGCGCGCCTTCACGGAGAAGCGCCCGCCCGAGTTCAAGGGCCGGTGATGCCCCCGGGCCTCGAGCTGGTCGAGGCGGGCCTCGACCCCGAGCGCCTGCGCGTGATCGAGGACCTGCTGCACGCCACGCAGCCCGAGCAGGCCTGCACGGTCGAGGAGATGCTGGCGCGGGCGCCGCTGTCCCCCGACATGCGGCGCGTGATCGCCCGCCTCGACGGTGAGCCGGTCGGGCTTGCGACGGTCGGCCGGATCTGGGTGTTACCGCCCGACTACCCGACCCTGTGGTGCGAGGTCGGGGTGGTGGAGGGGGCGCGGGGCCGGAGCATCGGGTCCGCGCTGCTCGCCTGGGCGCAGGTTGCCGGGCGGGAGGCGGGCAAGCGGATGCTGCGCGTCCCCTGCAGCGACGGGCGCCCCGAGGGGATCGCGTTCCTCGCCCGTCGGGGTTTCGCCGAGTTCTACCGCATGACCACGCTCGAGCTGCCCCTGGCCGAGGTCGCCGCGCCCGCGATCGAACCGCCGGCGGGCATCGCGATCACGAGCCTCGGCGCGCGGCCCGACCTGCGCGAGGCCGCGTACCGTCTTGCGGTCGAGGTCTACGCGGCGCTGCCCGATCCCGAACCCGTCTCCGCCGGCGACTTCGAGGAGTGGCGGGTGCGCGACGTCGACGTGCCGGGCGCCCCGCTCGACGGCTACCTGCTGGCGCTCGCCGGGGACGAGCCGGTCGGCTACTGCCGGCTCTACGTGCACGACCGCGGCGCGAGCGTGGGGCACATGATGACCGGGGTGGCCGCCGCCTGGCGTGGCCGCGGCGTGGCCTCCGCCCTCAAGCGCGCGGCGCTCGCGTGGGCGCTCGAGCAGGGCGCCGAGCGGATGACCACGGAGAACGCCCCGGGCAACGCGCCGATGCTCGCGATCAACCGCCGCTTCGGGTACCGCCCGACCCCCGACTTCGTCGAGATGGACGGGCCGGTCGCCGCCGGCTGACCCGGGTCAGCGCGCCGCCGCGAGCGCGACCGTGCGGGCGTGGATGTCCGCCGTCGTCTCGATCGGCTCGCCGTAGCCGCCCGCGAGCGTAACCACGAGCGGAACGCCGTGGTCGCGGATCCAGCCGATGGCGCGGCGGTCGCGCTCCTCGAGTCCGGCCTCGGTCAGGGCGAGGCGGCCGAGCCGGTCGCCCTCCCACGGGTCGGCGCCGGCGAGTAGGAAGGCGAGGTCGAAGGGGCCGAGCGCCTCGACCCGCTCGAGCGTCTCGTCGAGGAACGCGAGGTAGCCTGCGTCGCCCGTCCGGTCGGGCACGTCGACGTCGAGGTCCGACGGCACCCGCTCGAAGGGGTAGTTGTGCGCGCCGTGGATCGAGACGACGGTGACGTCGGGGTCGGGGCCGAGGATGTCGGCGTTGCCGTCGCCCTGGTGCACGTCGAGGTCGAGCACGAGGACGCTCCCCGCGAAGCCCTCGTCGCGGACGAGGGCCAGCGCGACCGCGACGTCGTTGACGAGGCAGTAGCCGCGGCCGACGGCTCGGCGCGCGTGGTGCGTCCCGCCGCCGAGTGCCGCTGCGGCGCCCGTCGCGAGGGCCGCACGGGCCGCGGCGACCGTCGAGCCGGTGGCGTGCAGGGTGCGCTCGGCGAGCTCGGGGGACCAGGTCAGCCCGAGCGCGGCCTCCTCGCGGCGGGTTAGGAGGCCGTGGCGGATCCGGCGCACCCACTCGGCGTCGTGGACGCGCGCGGCGTCCGCCCAGCTGATCGGATCGCCCTCGCGCACCTCGACGCCCGGCAGGCGCTCGACCCGCTCGCGCACGAGCCGGTACTTCTCGCGCGGAAAGCGGTTCGTGGGGGGAAGCGGGAAGTCCCAGCGGTCGTGGGTGAAGGCGATCATGCTCATCCGGGCTCGCTCCGCGGCAGGATTCGCCCCGTTGCGGGCGAAGGCGCGCACGTAATCGACGCGGGAATCATCCCGCAGGAGGCACACGGTGGACAACGCACCTGCACGCCTGCTCGCGGAGTTCGTGGGCACCTTTGCCCTGATCTTCATCGGCGCGGGCTCCATCATGACCGCGGCCGAGCTGGCCGGCGGGGGCTACTCGCTGATCGGGATCGCGGCCGCGCACGGCTTCGTCCTGGCCGTGATGATCTCCGCCCTCGGCCACGTCTCGGGCGCGCACTTCAACCCGGCGGTGTCGCTCGGCCTCCTGATCGCCAAGGGCATCAAGCCGGTCGAGTTCGTCGCGTACGTGATCACCCAGCTCGTCGCGGCGACCGTCGCGGCGCTGGCGCTGGGCGTGATCTACAACACGGCGGTCAAGGACGCGACCGGCCTCGGCACCCCGGCGATCTCCGACAACTACAGCGTCGGCCAGGCGCTCCTCGTCGAGGGCATCCTGACCTTCTTCCTGGTCTTCACCGTGATGGCGGTGGCGGTCGACTCCCGCGGCGCCTTCAAGATCGTCGCCGGCCTGCCGATCGGCTTCGTCGTCTTCTTCGACATCCTGATGGGCGGCCCGGTGACTGGCGCCGCGATGAACCCGGCCCGCTGGTTCGGCCCCGCGCTCGTCTCGGGCAACTGGTCCGACTGGTGGGTCTACCTGGTCGGTCCGCTGGTGGGTGGCGCGATCGCCGCGACGATCTACATCACCGTCATCCTCAAGCGCGAGAACGCGACGGCCTAGGTACAGGCAATCGGCGGGGCGTCGCCTGCGGGCGGCGCCCCGTTGCGCGTTCGACGGGCTTAGAGCAGGATCCGCTCGAGCAGCTCGGGCGCGCAGCCCTGCTCGATCAGGCGGACGGCCTCGTGCAGGTCGGCGTCCGACGCGGCAATCTTCTCGGCGCGCTCGGCATCGAGCCCCGCGCGCTCCAGCGTCTCGCGGCGCCACTCGACGACGGCGTCGGAGAGCCCGGTGGTCGGTGCCTGCTGTTCGGAGGTCTGTGCCATAGGCGTACAGTACCCCAATCGCTCCCGAGCACCGTTCGGCTCAACGCGGATCCGCCATCTGCGTCTAGCCTGCTCCCATGGACGAGGCCGCGATCGAATCCGCCGCCCACGCGGCGGAGGCGCTGACGGGGCTGCGGCCCCAGGCGGTGGTGCCCGTCGATCAGCCCCGGCGCGGCACGGTGTTCGTGTGCGCGCTGCCCGACGGCGATGCGCTCGGCTGGCTCGTGGTGGACGGGGCGGGCGCGCCCTTGACCGAGCGCGCCGCGGTGCGCCAGATCGTCGAGCTGGCCGCGATCTGCGAGGCCGCCGAGGAGGCCGCGGCCGCGCTCGCCGTCGACGAGGCCCTGCCGGCGCTCGGGCGGGCCTGGGAGCTGGCGCGCGAGCTCGGCGAGGCCGAGGCGGAGCTCGCGGCGCACGTGACCTACCAGGCCGTCGAGGCGCTGCAGCCGCTCGTGCAGGGCCTGCGCGTCGCTGACCCGGCCTACCTCGACCGTCTCGCGCAGGCCGCGGGGCTCGTCGGCGACCGCTTCGACCTCCTCAAGGAGGCCGCCGGTCAGGTCTCGGCCCGCCTCGCCGGTCAGGGGGCCGATCCGCTCGAGCCGCTCGCCACCGCGCTCTGGGCCGCGATCCGGCTGCTCTCCCGCGACGGCCCGCCCGACCGCTTCCGCGAGGGCGTGGAGACGGCGATGGGGCCGGCGCAGGCGTTCGCCGACGACGTGCTGGCCCGGTACCGTGTGCCGCTGGACGGCACCGACGAGACGGGGGAGACGGCATGAGCCGAGGCATCGAGGGGCGCGTGGTCGCGATCACCGGCGGCGGCAGTGGAATGGGTCGCGCGATGGCGGTCGACCTCGGTCGCCGCGGCGCGTCGGTCGCGATCTGCGGCCGCCGGATGGAGCCCCTCGAGGAGACCGTCGAGCTCGTGCGGGCCGCGGGCGGCGCCTGTGCCGCGTTCGCCTGCGACGTGCGCGACCCCGAGCAGGTCGACGCCTTCTTCGCGGGTGCCAGCGAGGCCTTCGGGGCGCCCGACAGCCTCGTCAACAACGCGGCCGGCAACTTCATCGCCGACGCGATCGACCTCTCGCCCGGCGGCTGGCGCGTCGTCGTGGACATCGTCCTCAACGGCACCTTCTACTGCTCGCGCGCCTTCGCGCTGGGCTTCCCGCAGGCGGTGCGGGAGACGGGCTCGATCCTGAACGTGATCGCCACGTACGCCTGGACCGGCAACCCCGGCACGGCGCACTCGGCCGCCGCCAAGGCGGGCGTCTGGAACCTGACCAAGTCGCTGGCCGTCGAGTGGGCGCCGATGGGGCTGCGCGTGAACTGCATCGCGCCCGGTCCGACGGAGACCGAGGCGGCCTCCGCGAACCTGTTCCCGACCGATCAGATCCGGGACGCGATGATCGCCGAGATCCCGCTGCGGCGCTTCGCCACGCTCGCGGACATCACGGACGCGGCGCGCTTCCTGCTCTCCGACGAGGCCGCCTACGTGACGGGCGAGACGCTGACCCTGGACGGGGGCGAGTCGCTGCCGCTCGGGATGTTCCGGCACTCGCCGGTCACGCCGAAGGGCTAGCGCCTCAGGGTGCGGCCGCGCCGTCGAGCAGGGTCGACAGGACGAGCCGCGAGCCGTCGAGCGGGGCGATGCGGCCCGCCTCGATGCCCTCCCAGGCGGCCACGACGAGCCAGAACCAGGCGTCCGCGACCCACAGCGCGGGCAGGTCCGGGCGCACCCGGCTGTCCGCCTGCGCCCGGCGCACGGCATCGGTCACGACGCGGTCGATCCGCGCCCAGCGCTCGCTGAGGCCCTCGTCGGCGTCGAGCGAGCGCTCGCGCAGGAGGTAGCCGAGGCGCGAGCCGAGCGGCATCATGACGTCGGTCAGGTCCGCCAGCGCCTCGACGGGGTGGCGCGCGGGGTCGCCGAGGCCCGCCGCCGCGATCGCCGCATCGGTGCGATCGAGCGCGTCGTCGGCGAGGGCGCGCAGGAGCTCGTCGCGCGTCGCGTAGCGCGTGAACAGCGTGGTGCGGCTGATGCCGGCGGCACGGGCCACATCGCCGAGCGTCGCGCCGGGGTTGGTGGCGAGGACGCGGGAGGCGGCGTCGAGGATCGCGTCGGTCGAGACGGCCATCGGCAGCGATGGTAACACTTCTGTTCGGATTCGAACATTGTTGTTAGGATACCGCCGTGGCCGCCGCGCGCTCCGACATCCGCTGGGGCCCCGTCGTCCTGCTCGAGGCGGCCAACGTGCTGTCCGGCGTCGGCAACGGCATCGTCGTGATCGCGATCCCGCTTCTGGTCCTGCGCGAGACCGGCTCCGCGGCCCTCTACGGCCTGATCGCGGTCCTGGCCGTGCTGCCGAGCCTCGTCGCCCTGCCCTTCGTCGGCGCGATGATCGACCGCTACGGCCCGCGCTGGAACAGCGTCGCCTCGGACCTCGCCTCGGCGGCGTCCGTGCTCGCGCTGCCCCTGCTCCTCGCCCTCGACCTCCTGACCGTGCCGCTGATCGTCCTGCTCGCCGTCCTCGGCGCCGTCATCGACCCCGCGGGGTACACCGCCCGCAAGGCCGCGATCGCCCCCGCCGCACGCGCCTCGGGCCTGCGCACGGACTCGGTCAACGGCGTCCACGACGCGCTCTTCGGGCTCGGCTGGGCGGGCGGCCCGCCGCTCGGCGCGCTGCTCGTCGCCGCCGGCGGAGTCTCGTCCGCGTTCCTCGTCGCGGGTGCGCTCGGCCTCGCGGCGGCCGCCGCCATGGTGGGCGTCCGGGCCGCGGGGCGCCTCGCGGCGCCCGCAGGCGGCACGGCGGCGGAGAGCCGCCTGGCGGAGCTCGCCGCCGGCCTCAGGGCGGTCTGGCGCGACCGGCCCCTGCGCGTCCTGACCATCGTCAACGGCGTGCTCGCCGCGCTCTACTTCCCGACGGAGGTCGTCGCCCTGCCCGTGCATTTCGAGGCCTTGGGCGACACCACGGGGCTCGGGATCGCCCTGTCCGCGCTGGCCGGCGGCTACGTCGTCGGCGCGTTCTCCTACGGCTGGCTGGCGGCACGGCTGCGGCCCGCCGCGATCTTCCGGCTCGCCCTGATCGGCACGGCCCTGGCCGCCGTGCCGCTCGCGCTCCTGCCGCCCCTGCCCGTGATGGCGGCCGCGGGTGCCGTGCTCGGCGCCGCCTGGGGGCCGATCAGCCCGCTCGTCACGAGCCTCGTCCAGCAGCGCATCGAACCCGCGATGCAGGGACGCGTGTTCGCCGTCGAGACGACGATCATCACCGCGCTGCCGCCCGTCATGATCCTCGCCACGGGGCTCGCGGTCGACGCGTGGCGCGTCGACCTCGTCTATCTCGCGCTCGGGTCCGCCTTCGCGCTGACGGCCCTGGTGGCGATCAACGTGCCCGCGCTGCGCGGCCTCGACCGGGCGCCGGACGGCCCCTAGGCGCAGCCCGTCGCGATCCCGATCGCGCGGCAGACCTCACGCATCCGCCGCGGCGTCAGCGTGCAGATGCGCTCCTCGAGGCGCTCATGGGCGATCAGGGTCAGGCGGTCGGCGTTGAGGGCGCACTCGGCCGGCATGCCGTCGTCCACGTTGAGCAGGACCTCGCTCGTCACGCGGGCAGCGAGTAGCCGCCGTCGATGATCAGCGTCTGGCCGACGATCATCTCCGACTCGGGGCCGGCCAGCCAGGCGACGGCGTTGGCCATGTCCTGCGGCTCGACGATGCGCCCCGCGGGGGTCCGGTCGCCCATCGCGAGCATCTCGTCCTTGTTCGGGAAGTGCTCGAGGGCGTCCGTGGCCACGACCCCGCCCGAGACGGCGTTGACGCGGATGCCCTGCGGGGCGAGCTCGACGGCGAGGTAGCGGACGCACGCCTCGAGCGCGGCCTTCGAGACGCCGACGAGGGTGTAGTTGTCGAGCACCCGAAACGACCCGAGCGAGGAGATCGCCACGATCCCGCCGCCCCCGCGGGCCGCCATCAGGGGCGCGGCGCGCTGCGCGAGGAGCAGGAGCGCGCGGGCGTTCGTGTCGAGCGTCCAGTCCCAGTGCCTCTCGGTCAGCTCCATCACGGGGCGGATCACGCCGGAGGCCGCGTTCGAGACGAGCAGGTCGAGCCCCCCGAGCGCCGCGGCCGCCTCGTCGACGAGCGCGTG
Organism: Actinomycetota bacterium; assembly: GCA_016870485.1. Classification (GTDB taxonomy): domain Bacteria; phylum Actinomycetota; class Thermoleophilia; order Gaiellales; family F1-60-MAGs149; genus F1-60-MAGs149. The sequence continues at coordinate 8,785 of VGBM01000025.1, read as the reverse complement.
GCAGCACTCCGTGTCGTCGATGCGGCCCTTGATCGCGTGGCCCGTGCCGCCGCGGTCGCGGATCAGCTGCAGCGTCTCCTCGGCGGCGTCGGCATTGCGCAGGTACGAGAAGGTCACCTCGGCGCCGCGGTCGACGAGGTCGAGCGCGATCGCCCGGCCGATGCCGCGCGAGCCGCCGGTGACGAGCGCGAGGCGCCCCTCGAGCGAGCGGCTCACTGCGGCGTGCTCGGGTCGCCCCAGTCGCCCTTGGACGTCGTGTGGCCGAGCCCGTCGAGCAGGGCCAGGCGCTCGCCCGCGTAGAGTCGCACGGGGTGGTCGTCCGGGAGGTCCGCGACGAGGTTCTCGACGCGGGTCCGGATCTGGTACGCGAAGTGGGGGGTGGCGGGACCGATCAGGCGGTCGACGTCGCGTGCGGTGGGCTCCATGCCGGGGATTCTCCCATACGATGCGCCCGCATGACGGCCGACCTCGCCACGACCCTGCTCGACCAGGTCGCCCCCGTCTGGAGCGAGCGCCTCGTGCTCGGGCAGGACGTCGCCGCGTCGCCCGAGCGCACCATGGAGGCGGTGCGCGCGACGAGCCTCGGCGAGGCCCGTTTCGCGAGTCTGCTCGTGGCCGTGCGCACGCGCGGGCGCAGCCTCGGCAGCGACCTGCCGTTCGTGCAGACCGGCGACTTCGAGCCGGGTTTCGTGCGCCTCGGCGAGTCCGAGCGCGAGGTCTGCATCGGGTTCGTGGGGCGGCCCTGGCCGGGCGGCGCGCCCGAGCCGGCCCCGGCCGACGCCGACGGCTTCCGCGACCGTGAGGCGCTCGACTGCGTCAAGGTCGCAGTCAGCATCCGCTGCGGCGCGGCCGCCTACGGCACCCTGCTGGTGACGGAGACGCGCATCGTCGTCGGGCCGCTCGCCGAGCGCCCCTTCGGCCTCTACTGGCGGCTGGTCCGGCCGGCCTCCAACGCGGTGCGCCGCTCACTCCTGCGCGCGATCGCCCGCTGCGCCGAGGCGGGGACCCTGTCGTGACCGTCGACGAGGCCCTCGCAGGCTTCGAGGCGGGCTGGGTCGTCGCGCAGCCGATCACGCCGCAGACGGCCTACCGGCGCACCCTGCGCCTCCTGCGCCTCTACCTGCAGGACCACCCGCCGGCGCTCGACGCCGACGCCGCGCGGCTCGACGCCGAGAGCCTGCGCGGCTTCGTGGTCTGGCATCGCACGCACGCCCTGGCCGACACCGCCGAGGGCTCGCGCAAGGTCGCGGTGCACGTGGCGCGCCTCGCCGAGCACCTCGGCGTCGACGTGGGCCGGGACGAGCTGCGCGCGCTCGTGCCCGACGCGGCGGAGGCCGGCGGCTGATGCTGCTCGCGATCGACTTCGACGGTACCCTCTGCGAGCAGGACACCGTCGACTGGTTCTCCGCGCACTGGGCGCCGGACGTCTTCGCGGAGGCCGACCGCCGCCTGCTGGCGGGGGAGATCGACCTCGACACCTGCCTGCAGCTCCAGGTCGCGCCGATCACCCGCAGCGAGGACGAGGTCGTCGCCTTCCTCGTCGACACGATCCGGGTGCGCGACGGGGCCCACGAGCTCGTCGCCTTCTGCGCGGAGCGCGGCATCGAGCCCGTGATCGTGTCGAGCGGCTTCGAGAACCTGATGCGCCCGATCCTGACCGCGAACGGGCTCGACCTGCCGATCAGCGCGCACGCGGTCGAGTGCGGGCCCGGGGGGATGCGGGTGCGCTTCCGCGGGCGCGCGCACTGCGACCTCTGCGGCACCGCCTGCAAGCGCGCCGAGGTGCGCGCCCTCGCCGGCGATCGCCCGATCGCGTACGTCGGGGACGGCATCTCCGACCTCTGCGCGGCCGAGGACGCCGACCTCCGCTTCGCCCGCCACACCCTCGCGCGCCACCTGGCCGCCGAGGGCTGCGCCTACGTCCCGTTCGAGGACATGCACGACGTGCGCCGCGGCCTCGCCGCCGCGCTCGACGGCGCGGCCTGACCGCTCGGGTACGCTGCTCGGGTGCTGCCCGCGGCGATCGCTCTCGGCGCCTCGCTGATCTGGGGCGTCGCCGACTTCCAGGGCGCGGTCCGCGCGCGGCACGTCGGCCCCCTCGTCGTCGCCTGCTTCGCCCAGATCGTGGGCACCGCGCTCCTGCTCGCCGCGCTCCTCGTCGTGCGCGACCCGTTCCCCGGCTGGGCGATCTGGATCCCGGGCGTCGTCGCCGGCATCGCGGGCTCCGTCGGGCACGTCGTCTTCTACGCGGCGCTCTCGCGCGGGCCGATGGGGGTGATCGCGCCGATCCTCGCGATGTCCGCCGCCGGCCCGGTCCTGTTCGCGATCCTCTGGTCGGGCGAGCGGCCCGCGCCGCTCCAGCTCGTCGGGCTCGTCCTGTGCGTGCTCGGCGTCGTGCTCGTCAGCCGCCACGCCGGCGAGGGCGACACCCGCCACGGCCGCTACGGGGCCGTGCCCCTTGCGCTGCTCGCGATCGCGATCGGCACCGTGATGTACGTCTCCCTCGACATGGCCTCCGAGCAGTCGGGGCTGTGGGGCGTCGGCGCGCAGCGCAGCGTCTCCCTGCCGATCCTGCTCGTCCTCGTCGCGGTCTTCGTCTACGCCCGCGGGGCGGGGTCGGGGCGCCCGCCGACGGGCACGTTCCGGGCGATCGCCCCGATCGGCCTGATGGACACCGCGGCGCTCCTGATGTTCGCGATCGCCACCTCGATGGGCGAGCTGTCCCTCGCCGTGGTCCTCGCCAGCCTGTACCCGGTCGTCACCGTCCTCCTGGCCCGCTTCCGCCTCGGCGAGCACCTCGCCCTCGTGCAGCGCGTCGGCGCCGTCGTCGCGTTCGCCGGTGTGGTCGCGATCGTCGTGGGCTAGGCCCCGGCCCGCTACGGTGGGTGGCGTGCTGCGCCTGATCGGCAACGTCATCTGGCTCCTGCTCGCCGGCTGGGCGATGTGCCTGTCGTACCTCGTCGCCGGGGCACTCTTGTGCCTGACGATCATCGGCATCCCGTTCGGCGTGGCCGCGTTTCGGCTCGCCTTCTTCGTGATCTGGCCGTTCGGCCGCGTCGCGGTGCACGACTCCGACCGCGTGCCCGGGGTCAGCGCGATCGCCAACGTGCTGTGGTTCGTCCTCGCGGGCTGGTGGCTCGCGCTCGGCCACCTCGTGACCGGCGTGCTGCTCTGCCTGACCATCATCGGGATCCCCTTCGGAATCCAGTCGTTCAATCTGGCGGGCCTCGCGCTCGCGCCGCTCGCGCGCGCGATCGTGCCCGCCGACGACCCGCGGCGGTTCGCCTGATGGCCGCCGCGGCGCCGGAGACGCCGGAGGCGGTCCTCGCCGACCTCGACGGCCTCGTCGGGCTCGCGCCCGTGAAGGCAGCCGTGCACCGCCTCGCCGACGTGCACCGCCTCAACGCGCACCGGCGCGCGGCCGGCGAGCCCGTCATCGAGCGGCCGCTCGACCTCGTCTTCGCCGGCGACCCGGGCACCGCGGAGGACGAGGTGGCCCGGATCGTGGCGCGCCTCTACGCCGCGCTCGGGCTCCTGCCCGAGGCGCGGCTCGCCGAGGTCGGCCGCGAGCACCTGGTCGGCCCGGACGAGGCCCAGACGCGCGCCCGCGTCGAGGCTGCGGTGGCGGCCGCGCGGGGCGGCGTCCTGTTCGTCGACGACGCCCACCGGCTCTTCGCCGGCGAGCCCGGCGACCCGGGCGAGGCCGCGATCGCCGCGCTCGTGCAGGCGATGGGCGCCCCCGACCGCGGCTTCGCCGTGATCCTGTCGGGCCCGACGGAGCCGATGCGCGTGATCGCCGCGCACCATCCCGCGCTCGCCCCCGCCTTCGAGGACGTCGTGGAGTTCCCGCGCTACACGCCCGACGAGCTCGCGCTGCTCTTCGCGCGCGAGGCGGCGCGCCTCGGGATCGGCGTCCCCGACGAGGTGCAGGCGGCCGTGGCCGCGCACCTCGCCGAGGTGCACGCCGCGGGCCGCTTCCGCGACGCGCGCTACGTACCCGCGCTGGTCGAGGAGATGTACGCGCGCCTGGCGGCGCGCGCCCTCGCCGACGGCGACCTCGCGGACGCCGAGCACCGCGCCTTCGCCGCCGCCGACGTACCGCCCGTGGCGGCCGCCGGGCCCGCCGCGACGGGCCTGCGCGTCGGCTTCAGCGCTGCCTAGACCGCCGCGCCGGCCAGGTAGCCGTCGTGGATCGCGTCCTCCCAGCGACGCGGCGAGCGCGCGTCGCCGATCGGGCGCGCGTCGATCCCGCGCTCGACGAGCGCGAGGCAGAGCGCGTCGTCGGCCGTGTGGCGGCCGGCGTGCAGGATCACCGGGGCGCGCAGCGTGCGCTCGAGCCCGTCGTAGCGCCCCACGACGGCCACCGCGCCCAGCTCGATGGCCTGCACGATCACGTCGGAGAGGATCAGGACGCCGGCGGCGCGCAGGCGCTCGAAGACGGGCCGCTCGGCGTGGTTCTCGGCGATCTCCTGGAGCGGCGCGATCCCGTCGGGCACGAGGGTCACGCGGCGGCCCTCGAGGGCGAGGGCCTCGGCCGGCCCGGCCGCCTTGCGGCTGCCCTCCTCGTCGACGAGGAGGACGTCGCCCGCGGGCAGCTCGGCGCCGCGCAGCCAGTCGTCGACGGCGATCGCGTGCTCCGGCGGGGTCGGGCGCGAGCCCGTGGCCACGAGCACCCGGTCGGGCGCGAGCGCCGCGACGGCGTCCGCGTCAGCCGCCACGCCGAGGCGCACGTCGACGCCGAGCAGGTCGAGCTCGGCGGCGCGCCACGACCAGAGGTCGTCGAGGGCGCGCAGGGCCGGGAGGGTGGCGGTGCGGGAGATCTGGCCGCCGAGGGCGTCCGCGGCCTCGAGCAGGGTCACGCGGTGGCCGCGCTCGGCCGCGGCGCGGGCGGCCTCGAGGCCGCTGACGCCGCCGCCGACCACGACCACGTGGCCGGGCGCCGCGCTCGGCGTCAGGCCGCGCTCCGTCTCGTAGCCGGAGGTCGGGTTCTGGGCGCAGGCGATCGGGAACTTCCGCATCCGCCGCGAGATGCAGACGTTCTGGCCGACGCACATCCGCTGGCGGCCCGCCTCGCCGCGGGCCGCCTTGGCCACGAGGTCGGGGTCGGCCATCAGGGCGCGGGTCATGCCGACGAGGTCGCAGGCCCCGTCGGCGAGCGCCTGCTCGCCGAGGGCGGGGCGGTTGATCTTGCCCTCCGCGAGGATCGCGAGGCGGTCGGAGGCGACCGCCTTCGCGCGCGCCGCGTTCGGGATGCCGATCCCCGGTGGCACGTCAAGCGGCGGGATGATCAGCTCGGTGTGCTGGTAGTCGCCGTTGCCGATGCCCATGTAGTCGATGTCGCACTCGGCCTCGAGGTGCTGCACAAGCCGCTCGAACTCGGGGCTGCGGACGCTGATCGTGACGCCGAGGATCGCGTCGTCGCCGATCGCGTCGCGGACGGCGCGCAGGACCTCGACGGCGAAGCGGGCCTTGTTCTCGAAGGAGCCGCCGTAGCGGTCGCTGCGCAGGTTGCGCTCGTCGTAGAGGAAGGAGTCGATCAGCGTGTCGTACGAGAACATCAGCTCGATCCCGTCCGTGCCGGAGCGCATCGCGGTCTCGGCGCAGTCGGCGAAGCAGCGCGTGATCAGGTCGATCTCGTCCGTGGTCATCGCGTGGATGCGGCCGACGCCGAAGTAGCCGGGCGCGTCCGAGGGGCCCCACTGGAGGCCGCCGGTGGCCAGGGGGTCGGCGTTCGGGCCCATGTGGTAGAGCTGGTTGATCAGCGTGCCGCCGTGCTCGTGCACCGCCTCGACCACCGTCCTCAGGCCCTCGACGAAGCCGGGCCTCGTGTGGTCGTAGTTCTGCGGGGTGACGCGGCCCGTCGGGTGCGGCGGGATCGGCTCCATCACGAGCAGGCCCGCGCCGCCGGCGGCGCGCGCCACGTAGTAGCCGCGCACCCGCTCGCCGTGGATGCCGCCGTCGGAGTACGACTGGGTGTGCGCGGTCAGGGTGACCCGGTTGCGCACCCGCGTCCCGCGCAGCTCGATGGGGGAGAGGAGCCGCTCGAAGTCCATGGCGGGATCGTAGGGCGCGCGTGGGCCGCGTGCGCGCCGGGCCCGCGCGGGCGGAGGGCTAGTAGCGCTGTTCGCCCTGGAGGCGCCGCATCGCCTCGAGCACCTCGGGCGGGGCGCCCTCGCGGGCGGCCTGCTCGATCGGGTCGGGGCGCACCTCGAGCGAGGCGAGGACGTCGGCCGGCACCTCGCCGCAGCTGACGGCCGCGACGACGGCGAAGCGCTCGGCGAGCTCGCGGGCGGCGGCCGTCGACTGGCCGATGAAGGTCTCGACGGCCTTGTCGAAGCGGGCGCGGCCGCCGTGCTCGTCAACCACCTGCGGGGCGGCATCCGCCCACTCGGCGAGCGCCGGCGCCTCGACCTCGATGTGGAACTGCAGCCCCCAGGCGCGGTTCTGGAGCCGGAAGGCCTGCGTCGTCGAGTCGTTGCGCGCGAGGACGGTGGCGCCGGGCGGCGGCGCGAAGCCGTACCAGTGCCACTCGAAGCCGTAGAAGGGCCGGGGCATCCCGGCGAGGAGCAGGTCGTCGTCGGCCTCGCGCGTCAGCCCGACGTCGGCGAAGCGGGCCACCTCGGGCTGCTCGACGGCGTGGATCGAGCCGCCGCCGGCGCGGGCCAGCAGCTGGCCGCCGAGGCAGACGCCGAGGATCGGCACGCCCAGGTCGAGGGCCTCCTCGAGCAGGTCGAGCTCGGCCGCGATCCAGGGCTCCGAGCCGTCCTGATCGGGATGGGCGGTGCCGCCGAGCGAGACGATCGCGTCGTGGTCCTCGAGGTCGGGGCGCTCAGCCTGCTCGTACGTGCGCCAGAAGGAGACGGGGCCGGCGGCCTCGAGGGGCGCGAGCAGGGCGCCGGCGTAGCCGTCGTGGTCGTGCTGGATGACGAGGGTGCGCACGGGGGATCCTTCGCCGCCGGGTCAGCCATAGCCGTGGGCGCGGGCGATCTCGACGAAGCGCCGGGCCAGGGCCTCGGCGGCCTGCGCGTTGCCCTCCACGAGGGCGTCGGTGTCGGCCCGGATCGCGTCCTTGTCCGCGCCGTGCTCGTCGAGGTTCCACTCGCCGACGTCCATCCACCACTCGACGGTGCGGCGGTCCACCTCGATGTGGAACTGCAGGCCCCAGGCGGTCGGGCCGACCCGGTAGGCCTGGTTGCCCGCCGCGTTGACCGCGAGCGGGACGCCGCCCGGCGGCATCGCGAAGTTGTAGTGGTGCCACTCGAAGGCGCGGTAGCCGCGCCCGAGCGGCCCGAGCAGCGGGTCGGCCTCGCCCTCCGGGGTCAGCCCGATGTCGAACCAGCCCTGCTCCGTCGGCGAGGGCCCGACGGCGGCGCCCGCGGCGCGCGCCAGGATCTGGCCGCCGAAGCAGACGCCGAGCATCGGCAGCTCGCGCTCGAGGCCCTCGCGCAGGAGCCGCAGCTCCTCGGGGATCCACGGGTGGCGGTCGTCCTCGTCGGGCATCGCCACGCCGCCCATCAGGACGACGGCGTCGTACGGGGCGAGGCTCTCGGGTGCGGGGTCCTCGAAGGTGCGCCAGACGTCGACCCGGCCGGCCTCGTGGAAGGCGGGCTCGAAGGCCGCCAGGAGGTTCGTGAGGTCGTGCTGGATCTGCAGGGTGCGCACGCCCGGCAGTGTACGGGGGCGGTGCGGGCCGGGGCGCGGGCCCCGGGGGGCGATCGCCTACGGTGCGGGCATGGCGGCTGGGCGCGGACGGTGGGCGGACACGGCCACCGTGCTCGCCCTGATCACGATCGCCATGTGGGCGCTCAACATCCCGGTCTCCAAGCTGGCGCTGGACGACTGGGAGCCGCTCGCCTTCTCGCTCGTGCGGTTCGGGATCGGCGGCCTGTTCTACGGGGTCTGGGTGCTGGCGCGCGAGGGGTCACTGCGGGTCGAGCGCCGCGACTGGCCGATGTTCGCGGCGGGCGGGCTGATCGGGATCTTCCTGAACCAGATCGGCTACATGTACGCGCTCGAGAAGACGACCGCCTCGACCGTGGTCCTGATCATGGCCACGACGCCGATCTGGACGGCGCTCGTGGCGCGGGCGCTCGGCTGGGAGTTCGTCAAGCCGCTGTTCTGGCTGGCCATCGCCGTCGCCACCGGCGGCGTCCTGCTCGTCCTCTGGGGCTCGGGCGGGACGGTCGAGATCGAGAGCATCCAGGGCGACCTGCTCGCGCTCCTGATGGCGGTCACGTGGGGCACGTACAGCGTGATCGTGCGGCCGCTGATGGACCGCTACTCGCCGGCGCACGTCTCGGCGGTGATGATGCTGGTCGGCACCGTGCCGCTGATCGCGTTCGGCGGGCCGCAGCTGATGCGCCAGGACTTCGGCTCCTTCGGGGCGGCCGGCTGGGTCGGGATGGGCTACGCCCTGTTCGCCTCGCTGATCATCGCGAACCTGCTCTGGTTCCACGCGATCCGCCGGGTCGGCTCGGCCCGCACGGTCGCCTTCATGCCGCTGCAGCCGTTTTTCGGGATCGTCTTCTCGTGGCTGCTCCTCGGCGAGCGGCTCGACTGGCGCCAGCTCGCCGGCGGCCTCGTCATCGTTGGCGCCATCGTCGTGGCCACGCGCAGCGTGGCGCCGCTGCCGCGTCGGGTCGACCCCGGCGCGGCGGGCAATGTCGACTGACGCCGGGCGGGGCTAGTCGCCCTGCTCGACGAAGTACTTGCCGGTCTGGCCGTCCGAGAACCAGCGGCTCGTGACCGTCTTCTTGCGGGTGAAGAAGTCCACGCCGTCGGTGCC
>VGBM01000024.1 GCA_016870485.1 Actinomycetota bacterium | reverse complement strand
CATCGAGGCGCCGAGCCGCTTGTACTGCTCGATGATCGTCGAGCCCGTCTCCTCCTTCCACGCCCAGACCCGCTCCACGAAGGCCTCGCGGCCGAGGTCGTGGCGGGTCAGGCCCTCCTTCGCGAGCTCGCGCTCGACGACCATCTGCGTGGCGATGCCCGCATGGTCGGTGCCCGGCTGCCAGAGCACGTTGCGCCCCTCCATCCGCCGCCAGCGGATCAGGAGGTCCTGGACGGCGCCGTTGAGGGCGTGGCCCATGTGCAGGCTGCCCGTCACGTTCGGCGGCGGCAGCTGGATGCAGAAGGGGTCGCCCGGGGCGTCGGGGCGCGCGTCGAAGAGGCCGTCGGCCTGCCAGCCGGCGAAGATCCGGCCCTCGACCTCGGCGGCCTCGTAGCGGGTCCGCCCCTCGAGCTCTGCGCGCGCATCCATCGGCCGGGCAGTGTATCGGGGCGGTGCTCACCGCCACGCCGGGCCCGCGGGCCGCTACAGTCGTTCTGTCCGCGCCCCGGAGGGACCCATGCCGCGCCCGATCGCCCGCCTCGCCCTGCTCGTCCTGGCCGCCCTCGCCCTCGCGGCCTGCGGCGGCGGCGCGTCCACCACCCCCACCCCGGACGGCGGCGGGGCCGACGCCGCGGCCACGACCGGCGGGGGCGACGACCCGGGGGCGATCGTCGAGGGCGGGATCCTGCGGATCGGCTACACGGACCCGCCGGACGGCATCAACCCCTTCGTCGGCTCGAACCAGGTCTCCTACGTCATCTTCCAGGAGATGTACCCGGCCCTCGTCCAGTACGACGAGGACTTCCAGATCATCGGCGACTGGGCCGAGTCGTGGACCGTCTCCGACGACCAGACGGTCTACACGTTCACGCTGCAGCCCGGCGAGTGGTCGGACGGCACGCCGCTGACCGCCCAGGACGCGGTCTGGACGATCGACACCGTCCGGACGTACGCCGACGTCTCGACCGGCCTGATGGCGGGCTACATCGAGGGCGTCGAATCGGCCCGGGCGGTCGACGACCTCACCCTCGAGATCACCTACGCGGAGCCGCGCGCGACCGCGCTCGCGAACCTGCAGCCCTTCTACATCCTGCCGAGCCACGTCTTCTCGCAGCACATCGGCGAGGGCGGCAAGGGCCTCGACCAGTGGGACATGGCCGCCGAGGGCGAGCTCGTCGGCGGCGGTCCCTTCTCCGTCAAGCAGTACGACGACAAGGGAACCACCCTGCTCGAGCGCAACCCGGGCTACTACGGCCCGAAGCCCCACGTCGACGCGATCGGCATGACCGTCTACCAGAACCCGGACGCGATGGTCAGCGCCTTCAAGGCGGGCGACCTCGACGCGATCGACAAGGTCCCGTACACGGTGGTGGGCCAGCTCGAGGCGATGCCCGGCGTGACGATCCTCCCCGGCGACGTCCCGGACGTGATCAACATCGGCTTCAACGCGAACCCGGAGAAGACGGCCAAGCGCGAGCTGCTCGACCCGCGCGTGAAGGAGGCGATGGCCCACGCCGTCGACCGCCAGGCGATCATCGACACCGTCTACGCGGGCCACGCGAAGCCCGCGGCGAGCATCCTCACCCCGATCGCCGGCGACTACCTGAACACGGACCTCCAGCCGGAGACGTACGACCTCGCCGAGGCGAACCGCATCCTCGACGAGGCGGGCTACGCGAAGGGCGCCGACGGGATCCGCGTCACCCCCGAGGGCGAGCGGATGAGCTACGAGGTGATCCTGCCGACGGACATCCCCGGCCAGGACCGCAAGTTCGAGATCCTCCAGGCCGCCTGGGAGGAGATCGGCATCGAGACGACCGGCGAGGCGATGGACGGCTCGGCCGCGTGGGACGCGATGATGGCGCCGGACGGCAAGTACCTCGAGTTCGACATGCACATGTGGTCGTGGCTCGGCTACATCGATCCGGACTTCATGCTGATGACGGTGATGTGCGACCAGTACGGCAACTGGTCCGACACGGGCTACTGCAACCCGGAGTACGACGAGCTCTACGCGCAGCAGGCGGCCGAGACGGACCCGGCGAAGCGCCGCGAGATCGTCTGGGAGATGCAGCGCATCCTGTACGAGGAGCGCCCGTACATCTTCATCGCCCAGACGCAGTTCGTGCGGGCCTACCAGCCGGGCTGGGGCGGGATCATGGAGCCGTACCTCGTGTACGTGTCCAAGATCCCGTGGGACACGATCCACCGCACGGAGGGCTAGCCCCCGGGCCGGTGCGGCGCCCGCTCCCCCGGCAGGGGGATCGGGCCCGTCCAGGCGCGCGTGCCGTCCGCCCCGTCGACCTCGATGCGGCCCCACGCGCAGAACTCGGGCTCGTCGAGGTGGGCGCGCACGATCCGCCCCGCCTCGTCGCGCTCGAGGACCCGTGCCCGGTAGGCGGCCTTCGCCGGGTCGGCGCTGACCCGGCCGCCATCCCACGGGCCCGAGGCGAGGGCGACGGCCGCGGCGGGCGAGCAGGCCACCTCGAGCCCGCCGGGGACGCGCTCCACCGCGTGGATCACGGGCCCCGTCGAGCCGTACGCGTGACCGCGGCGCAGCGCCTCGACCACGGCCGCGGGCGTGCGCGCGGCGGCGCGCACCATCGTCCAGGCGATCAGGCTGTCGGAGCCGTCGGGGTGGCCGGCCCGGTGCGCGTCGTCGGTGGCGATCGCGCCGAGCAGGAGTCCGCGCTCGGAGACGGCATCCCAGACCGCGTCGGAGAGGCCGTTGGCCTGCTCGACCATGCAGCCCCCGTTCATGACCTCGAGGCCGTGCAGCGCGCGGGCGGGCAGGATGTCGTCGGGGCCGAGCGCGCTCCAGCGCGGGTGCGCGAGGAGCGCCGCGCCGCCGTGCGCGGCGACCCACGCGGCGCAGTCCGCGAGCGTCGGAAAGGCCGCGCGTGGCTCGGGCAGCTCGGCGACGCCGATCGCCAGCACCTCGGCCTCGAAGGGCGCGCGGGGCAGGTCCGCGGAGAGCTCGCTGGCCGGGATCATGAGCGGCCCGTCGGGGCCCGCGTCGGCCTCGGTCACGAGCCAGTGGTCGGTGATCGCCACGCAGTCGAAGCCCGCGCCCGCGTAGTGGCGCACGAGCTCGTCGGGCTCGGGCGTGCCGTCGGAGCGCGTCGTGTGGCAGTGCAGCTGGCAGCGCAGCCAGATGCCCTCGGCCGCGAACGCGTCGAGCCCCGTCATGCCGCCTCCCGCTCCATCCGCTCGAGCCAATCGTCGACGAGGGCGCCGAAGAGGTCGGGGCGCTCGACCCGGCCGACGTGGTGCCCTCCGAGGTCGAGCGTTGCGAACGTGCCGCGCGGGAACTCGTCCTGGAGGGCCATCTGCCGGCGCCAACCGACGGTGCCGTCCTGGCGCCCCGCGACGAGGAGGCTCGGCCGGCCGAACGGCCGCGAGCCGTCGGCGGCCGCCCCGGTGTGGACGTAGGCCGCGTCGAGGCGCGCGAGAAAGTCGCGGTCGCACGCCCGGTAGGCCGGCATGTCGTGCGCACGGATCGCGTCGAGCATGGCCCGCTCGTGGACGGGCAGGGCGTCCGGGATCCACGCCTCGTCGTCGGCGAGGTCGCCGAACGCGGCGGGGTCGGGGTGGATCACGACGGGATCGGCCACCAGGCGCGTGTTATCGTCGCGGGGCAGATCGGGGACGAGCAGCGCGGCCCCGAGCAGGGCCTCGGGCCGCGTGCGCGCCAGCCCGAGCGCGAGGTAGCCGCCGTACGAGTTGCCCGCGACCGCGTACGGCGCCCCGTCGAACGCCCGCTCGCCGACCGCGGCGACTAACCGCAGCATCTGCTCCTGCGTCCCGAGCCAGTCGGGCGCGGGCGTCGCCCCGTGCCCCGGCAGGTCGAAGGCGACGCGCCGCCAGCCGCCGCGTGCGTCGAGCACCGGGTCGAGGTCGGCGCAGAGGTAGCGGTGGTCGGCCGACCAGCCATGGACGAGGAGGAGCGGTCGTCCCGCGCCGCGGGCGTGGAGCGCGATGGGGATCCCCTCGACCTCGATGACCATGCGTCCCCCGCTCCTGACAACGGCCCCGTGAGCGGGTAGGATATGCCATCCTCGGGAGGGAGAGAAACCGATGAAGCGCATCCTCGCACTGCTCGCGGCGCTCGCCGTCGCGTCCGTCATCGCGGCCTGCGGCGGCGGTGAATCCACCACGCCCGGCCAGGGCGGCGGTGACGCCAGCACGGCCGTGGGCGGCGAGACCGCCGCGGCGGCGATCAAGCCAGGCGGCATCTTCCGGCTCGGCACCACATCCGGCCCCGACTCGCCGAACCCGTTCGTGGCGTTCTCCGCCACGTCGTACATCTTCTTCACGAACACGTACCCGGCGCTCGTCAAGTACGACGAGGAGTTCCAGATCGTCGGCGACTGGGCCGAGTCGTGGGAGACCTCGGAGGACGGCAAGGTCTGGACCTTCACCGTCAAGCCGGGCGAGTGGTCCGACGGCACGCCGCTGACCGCGGAGGACGCCGCCTTCACCGGCAACCTGATCATCAAGTACGCGGACGGCCCCGCCGGCGTCCTCGCCCCGTACCTGACGCACGCCACCTCCGTCGAGGCGCCCGACGACACCACCGTCGTGATCACGTACGAGAAGGCCGTCGCGAACGTCCTGCCGCAGCTGCAGCAGTTCTTCATCCTGCCGCAGCACATCCTCGAGCCGCTCGTCGGCGACAAGGGCAAGGGCCTCAAGAAGTGGGATCCGACGAAGGGCGGCCAGGTCGGCGGCGGCTCCTTCTTCATCAAGGAGTACGACGACAAGGGCACGACGATCCTCGAGCGGAACCCCGGCTACTACGGCACGGCGCCGCTCGTCGACGCCGTCGGCGTGACCGTCTACCAGAACTCCGACGCCATGCTCGCCGCGCTCGACGGCGGCCAGCTCGACTCGGTCGACACCGTGCCGCCGACCCTCGCCGAGCAGTACGCGTCGAACCCGAAGTTCCAGCTGCAGGTCGGCGACTCGACCTTCGTCTACGACATCGGCTTCAACTCGAACCCCGACAAGCCGGAGAACAAGGAGCTGCTCGACCCGAAGGTGCGCGAGGCCCTCGCGATGGGCATCGACCGGCAGAAGATCATCGACGTCGTCCTCAACGGCTACGGCACGCCGGCGGCGACGATGTTCACGCCGCTGTCGGGCGAGTACCTCAACACGGACATCCAGCCCGAGCCGTTCGACATCGCCGGCGGCAACGCGATCCTCGACGAGCTCGGCTACGCGAAGGGCGCAGACGGCACCCGCCAGACGCCCGACGGCGAGCCGATGGAGTACGAGGTGATCCTCCCGGAGAGCGTCGAGGGCATCGACCGCCTGTTCGAGATCGTCCAGGACGGCTGGGGCCAGATGGGCGTCAAGGTGACGGCCAACAAGATGGACTCCACGGCCGCCTTCGAGGCGATCGGCGCGCCCGAGTGGAAGTACCTCGACTTCGACATCATGATGTGGGACTGGGTCGGCTACATCGATCCGGACTTCATGCTGTCGGTCGTCACCTGCGACCAGTACGGCTCGTGGTCCGACACGGGCTACTGCAACCCCGCGTACGACGAGCTCTACCTCAAGCAGGGCGTCACGCTCGATCCGGCGGCCCGCAAGGACATCGTCTGGGAGATGCAGCAGATCCTGTACGACGACAAGCCCTACATCCAGGTCGCGCAGAAGCAGTCCATCGTCGCGTACACCGACCAGTGGACGAACCTGACCGACCCGTTCCTCGCGGGCCTCACGAAGATCCCGTGGGAAGTCATCGGCCAGAAGGCGTCGTAGGCGCCGACGGCCGGCCCGCGCCCGGGGGGACCCCCTAGGTGCGGGCCGGCTGGTCCTACGTCGGCCGACGCGCGCTGTTCGCGCTGATCACGATCCTCGTCGCGATCAGCCTCAACTTCGTGCTGTTCCGGCTCGCGCCGGGCGACCGCACGTCCGCGCTGCGCTGCCAGGGCTGCACGCAGGAGTTCAAGGCGCAGGTGCGCGCCGAGTTCGGCCTCGACAGGTCCGTCCCCGAGCAGTACCTCGTCTACGTCAAGGAGACGGCGACGGGCAACCTCGGCCGCTCCTTCGTGACGCAGCAGCCGGTGCTGGCCGAGCTCTGGAAGCCGGTCCGGAACACGATCCCGATGGTGCTCCTCGGCACCCTCTTCGCGATCTCGCTCGGCCTCACGCTGGGGGTGGTGAGCGCGTGGCGGCGCGGCACGATCACCGACCGGACGTCCGTCTGGTCGGGGCTCCTCCTCTACTCGCTGCCCACCCAGTGGCTCGCCCTGATGCTGATCTTCTACGCGGCGGGGCCGCTCGGGCTGCCGACCAGCGACATCGCCGACCCGTACCTCGCCTACGAGAACCCCGGCTGGTGGCCCGAGCTCGTCGACCGCCTCCAGCACATGGTGCTGCCGGCGGCCACGATCGGCCTGGTGCTGTTCGGCGAGTACACGCTGATCACGCGCTCCTCGATGCTCGAGGCGCTCGGCGAGGACTACATCCTGACCGCCCGCGCGAAGGGGCTCTCGAACTGGCAGATCGTGCGCCGCCACGCCCTGCGCAACTCGCTCCTGCCGATCGTGACGCTGATCTTCCTGTCGCTCGGCTTCATCTTGGGCGGCGCGATCCTGATCGAGACGGTCTTCAACTACCCGGGCATCGGCCTGCAGCTCTACGAGAGCGTCACCGAGCGCGACTACCCGATGCTGCAGGGCGGCTTCCTGCTCCTGACGGTGTCCGTGATCCTGATGAACTTCCTCGCGGACCTCCTCTACTTCCGCCTCGACCCGCGGGTGACCGAGTGAGCCCGCAGGAGCTCGCCGAGGCGATCATCCCCGCCACCGCCGACACGCGCCGGCGCCCGCCCGTCTGGCGCTTCCTGAAGGGCCATCCGCAGGCCGCGATCGGCGCCGCCATCCTGATCGTCTTCGCGCTGATCGCGATCCTCGGGCCGTGGATCGCCCCGTACGGCCCGCGCGAGCAGGTCGGCCCGATCTTCGGGACGCCGTCGAACCCGCACCCGCTCGGCCTCGACGACGCCGGCATCGACATCCTGTCGCTCCTCATCCACGGCGCGCGCATCACCCTGATCGTGGGCTTCACCGGGGCGCTCGTGGCCGTGCTGGTGGGCGGCACGATCGGGATCATCTCGGGCTACTTCGGCGGCCGCCTCGACAACCTGCTGATGCGCGTCACGGACTACTTCCTCGTGCTCCCCGACCTCGTGCTCCTGATCGTGGTCGCGTCGATCTGGGGCCGCAGCCTGCGCAACATCATCATCATCATCGGCCTCGTCTACTGGACCTTCATGGCGCGGCTGATCCGCTCGCAGGTCAAGGTCGTGCGCGAGCGCGCCTACGTCAAGCGCGCCCAGGCCCTCGGCGCCTCGCACCTCAGGATCATCCTCCGCCACGTCCTGCCGCAGGTCCTGCCCCTGATCCTCGCCCAGACGGTGCTGATGGTGGCGCTCGCGATCTTCCTCGAGACGGCGATCTCGTTCCTCGGCCTCGGCGACCCGAACGCGCCCTCGTGGGGCCGCATGATCGAGAACGGCTTCGACCGCTCCGCGATCTCGTACGGCGCGTGGTGGGCGATCGTGCCGCCGGGCCTCGCGGTGGCGATCGTGATCATGGCCTTCAACATGCTCGGCACGGCCGCCGAGGACGCGCTCAACCCCCGCCTCAAGGTCAGCCACCTCCTGCGCCGGCACTTCCGGATGCGGCCCCTGCCCGACAAGGACGCGGCCCGGTGAGCGCCCTCGCCGTCGAGGACCTGCACGTCTGGTTCGACCTGCCTGGCGGGCGCGAGCTCCACGCCGTCCAGGGCATCGACCTCGCCCTCGAGCCGGGCGAGCGGCTCGGCCTGGTGGGCGAGTCCGGCTGCGGGAAGACCACCGCGATCCTCGCCATGATGGGCCTCTTGCCGCCGTCGGCGAGCGTGGCGGGCCGCGTGCTGCTCGCCGGCGGGGACATCCTGGCCGGCGGCGACCGCACGATGCGCCCGCACCGCTGGACGGACATCGCGATGGTCTTCCAGGGCGCCATGAACGCCTTCGACCCGGTCCGGACCGTGGGCGACCAGATCGCGGAGCCGCTCGAGCGGGCGGGCCTCGCCGCGGGGCGCGCCGCCCGCACCCGCACCGCGGAGCTGCTCGAGCTGGTCGGCATCAGCGGCGAGCGCCAGGACCGCTACCCGCACGAGTTCTCGGGCGGCATGCGCCAGCGCGCCGCGATCGCGATGGCGCTGGCCTGCGAGCCGAAGGTGCTGCTCGCCGACGAGCCGACGACCGCCCTCGACGTGATGGTGCAGGCGCAGATCCTCGAGCTGCTCGTGCGCCTGACCGACGAGCTCGGCCTCGCCATGGTGCTCGTCACGCACGACCTGCCCCTGGTCAGCCAGGCCTGCACGCACGCCGCCGTGATGTACGCCGGGCGGATCGCCGAGACGGGCACGACCCGCGAGCTCCACCACGCCCCGCTGCACCCGTACACGCGGATGCTGTTCGAGGCCACGCCGGACCTGCGCGGCACGGATGCGGTGCGCTCGATCCCGGGCGCGCCGCCGCGCCTCGACGAGCCCACGGTCGGGTGCCCGTTCCAGCCGCGCTGCGACCGCGCCTTCGGGCCGTGCGCGACGACGCGGCCGCCGCGGCGGACGACGGAGCCCGGCCACCTCACCCACTGCCACCTCGAGGGGGGCGCGTGAGCGAGCCGCTGCTCGAGATCGAGGACCTCGTCGTCGGCTACCGGCAGGGCCGCAAGGGCGTCGTGCAGGCCGTCGACGGCGTGTCGCTCGCCGTCGCGGCGGGCGCGATGGTCGCGCTGGTCGGCGAGTCGGGCTGCGGCAAGACGACGACCGCGCAGGCCGCGATGCGGATGGCCCCGATCGCGTCGGGCCGGATCCGCTACCGGGGTGCGGACATCACCGCCCTCGGCTCGCGCGCGCTCCGGCCGATCCGCCGCGAACTGCAGCTGATCTTCCAGGACCCGTACGAGTCGCTCGACCCGCGCTTCCGCGTCCGCGACACCGTGCTGGAGCCGCTGCAGATCCACGGCATCGCGGACGACCGCGAGGGCCGCATGCGCCGCGCGCTCGAGCGGGCCGGCCTGACCCCGCCCGAGCTGTACCTCGACCGCTACCCGCACGAGCTCTCCGGCGGCCAGCGCCAGCGCGTGTCGATCGCTGCCGCGCTCGCCCTCGAGCCGACGATGCTGCTCGCCGACGAGCCCGTGTCGATGCTCGACGTCTCGGTGCGGGCCGGGATCCTCGGCCTGCTCGACGACCTGCGCCGCGACGGCCTCGGGGTCCTGATGATCACGCACGACCTGTCGACCGCGGCCCGCTACGCGGACCGGATCTGCGTGATGTACCTCGGCCGGATCGTCGAGGAGGGGCCCACCGCGGAGGTGATCGGCGACCCGCGCCACCCGTACACGCAGGCGCTCCTCTCCGTCGTGCCGCGCCCCGACCCCGACGACGCGGGCGAGCCCCGGATCCTGCGCGGCGAGACCCCGAACCCCGCCGACGTGCCGACGGGCTGCCGCTTCCACCCGCGCTGCCCGGTCGCGCAGGACCGCTGCCGCACGGACGACCCCGTGCTCGCCCCGGCGGGCGCCGCGGGCCACCGCGCGGCCTGCCCCTACGCGTAGGCCGGGCGCCGGCCCGGCTCGTAGACTGGCGCGGTGGCCCCGGACCCCTCCGCCCTCCTCGCCGACGTCTTCGGGCACGCCGGCTTCCGGCCCGGGCAGGAGGAGGCGGTGCAGGCCGCCCTCGACGGGCGGGACGCGCTCGTCGTCATGCCGACGGGCTCGGGCAAGTCGCTCTGCTACCAGCTGCCCGCCCTCGGCGCCCTGCGCCTGACGATCGTCGTCTCGCCGCTACTGGCCCTGATGCGCGACCAGGTCGAGGCGCTGCGGGCCCTCGGCCGTGACGACGTCGCGGCGCTCTCGAGCGACACCCCGGCCGACGAGGTCGAGCGGGTGCTCGACGCGCTGCGCGGCGAGGGCGGCAGCCTGCTCGCGGCGGCGCCGACTGTGCGCCTCCTCTACGTGGCGCCTGAGCGCTTCGCCAACGCCCGCTTCGCGGAGGCCGTGACCGAGGCCGCGGTCGACCTCCTCGTCGTCGACGAGGCGCACTGCCTGAGCGAGTGGGGCCACGACTTCCGGCCCGACTACGGCCGCCTCGCCCAGGTGCGCGAGCGGATCCGACCGCGCGCCGTGATGGCCCTGACCGCGACGGCGACCCGCGCCACCTCGGCGGACATCGTGCGCCGACTCGGCCTCGCCGACCCGGTCGAGGTGCACACGGGCTTCGACCGCCCCAACCTCGCCTTCGACGCGATCGAGGCCGCCGGCAAGGCGCGCCGCTTGCAGCTCCTCGAGCGCGGCCTCGCCGACCCCGCCGCGCGGCCCGCGATCGTCTACGTGCGCACGCGCAAGGACTGCGAGATGGTCGCGGAGGTCCTCGTCGCGGCCGGCCTGCCCGCCGCCGCCTACCACGCGGGCCTCGACCGCACCGAGCGCCAGGCCCGCCAGGACGCCTTCATGGTCTCCCCGGAGCGCGTGATGGTGGCCACCACGGCGTTCGGGATGGGCGTCGACAAGGCCGACATCCGCTCGGTCTGGCACTGGGGCCTGCCGCAGTCGCTCGAGGCCTACTCGCAGGAGTCGGGGCGCGCGGGGCGCGACGGCGCCCCCGCCCGCTGCGTGCTGCTCCACTCGCCCGGCGACCGCGGCGTCCTCGGCGCCCTGATCCGCCGCGCCTCCTTCGGCGCCGACGAGGTCAACCGGGTGCTCGGCGCGCTCGCGCAGGTCGCCGAGCCCGGCACGGGCGCCTTCGCCGCCAACCCCGCCGAGCTGGCCCGGATAGCCGACGCGGGCGAGGAGGACGTGCGCGCCTGGCTGGCGAGCGCCGAGGCCGTCGGCGCGGCCGAGCTCGAGCCCGGCTCGTCGCAGATCTGGCGCGGGCGGGTCCGGCTGCGCCGGCTCGGCGCCGACCGGGCCGAGGAGGTGCGTCTCAGGGCGCGCCGGATCGACGGCGGCCGCTGGGACCGGCTCGACGCCGCCCAGGCCTACGCCGCGGGCGCCGACTGCCGCCGGCTGGCGCTCCTGCGCTACTTCGGCGACCCGCAGGACCCCGTCGCCGACGGGCGCTGCTGCGACGTCTGCGACCCGATCGCAGTGCCCGCGGAGACCGCCGCGACCCGCGCACGCACGCGCAAGGGCCGAGCGGTGGAGATCCCAGACGACGCGCCGGTGGCGCTCGTCGAGCGGCTCAAGGCGTGGCGCTCGGAGACCGCCAAGGCGCAGGGCGTGCCCGCGTACGTGGTGGCCAAGGACGCCACACTGCACGCGATCGCCGCGACGCGCCCGACCGGGCCCGACGCCCTCGGCGCCCTGCCGGGCGTCGGCCCCGCGTTCCTCGAGCGGCACGCCGCTGCGGTGCTCGCGATCGTCGGCGCCTGGGCCGACGACCCCCTGGCCGCCTGAGCGGCGAAGCGCGGCAGGCGGCTACCATGCCGCCCATGAGCACCTCCCGCCGCCCGTCCGACGACATCACCAAGGGGTTCCGCCGCGCGCCGGCCCGCGCCATGCTGCGTGCGGTCGGCCTGACCGACGAGGACTTCACGAAGCCGCAGCTCGCCGTCGCGACCTCGTGGAACCAGGTCACGCCCTGCAACTACCACCTGGACATGCTCGCGGTCGACGCCCAGCAGGGCGTCAACGAGGCGGGCGCGGTCGCCCTGATCTTCAACACGATCGCCGTCTCCGACGGCATCGCGATGGGCCACGAGGGCATGCGCGCCTCGCTCGTCTCCCGCGAGAACATCGCCGACTCGTACGAGCTCGTGATGCACGCGGAGCGCTTCGACGGCGCCGTGACGATCGCCGGCTGCGACAAGAGCCTCCCGGGCATGCTGATGGGCCTCGCCCGCCTCGACCTGCCGGGCTGCTTCCTCTACGGCGGCACGATCATGCCCGGCAGGTTCCGCGGCAAGGACGTCAACATCCAGGACGTCTTCGAGGCCGTCGGCGCGGTCGCCCGCGGCACGATGTCCGAGGAGGACCTGCTCGAGCTCGAGAAGGAGGCCTGCCCCGGCGCCGGCTCCTGCGGCGGCATGTTCACCGCCAACACGATGGCCTCGATCGGCGAGGCGATCGGCATGGCGCCGATCGGCTCCTCGTCCGCCCCGGCGACGCACGAGCGGCGCCGCGCGTGGGCGCGCAAGGCCGGTGAGATCGCGGTCAACGCGGTCGAGCAGGGCCTGACGCCGCGGCGCATCATGACGAAGCAGGCGTTCGAGAACGCGATCATGGTCGTCAACGCGGGCGGCGGCTCGACGAACGCCGTGCTGCACCTGATGGCGATCGCGCACGAGTGCGGCGTCGACCTGCAGCTCGAGGACTTCAACCGCATCGCGGCCCGCACCCCCCACATCGCAGACCTCAAGCCGGGCGGCCAGTACGTGATGGCCGACCTCGACAAGGTCGGCGGCGTGCCCGTGATGCTCAAGGAGCTGCTCGACGCCGGCCTCCTGCACGGCGACACGCTGACCGTGACCGGCCAGACGATGGCCGAGGCGCTCGCCGACGCCCCGAACGCCGACGGCACGATCGTGCGGCCGATGTCGGACCCGGTGCACACCGACGGCGGCCTGATCGTCCTGCGCGGCACGGCCGCGCCCGAGGGCGGCGTCGTCAAGGTCGCCTCCACCGGCATCCGCCAGTTCCGCGGGCCCGCGCGCGTCTTCTCCGGCGAGGAGGCGGCCATGGACGCCGTCGTCGAGGGCCGGATCACCGACGGCGACGTGATCGTGATCCGCGACGAGGGCCCCGTCGGCGGCCCCGGCATGCGCGAGATGCTCGGCGTCACCGGCGCCGTGATGGGCGCCGGTCTCGGCGAGACCGTCGCGCTGATCACCGACGGGCGCTTCTCCGGCGCCACGCGCGGCTTCTGCATCGGCCACGTCTGCCCCGAGAGCGTCAAGGGCGGCCCGATCGGCCTGATGGAGGAGGGCGACATCATCTCCATCGACGTAGCCGAGCACCGCCTCGACCTCGAGGTCGACGAGGCCGAGCTGGAGCGCCGCCGCGCGGCCTACCAGCCGCCGACGCCGAGGTACCCGCGGGGTGCGCTGCACAAGTACGCGCTGCTCGTCGGGCCGGCGTCGAACGGCGCCGTGCTCGACTGAGTCAGACGGCCGCGAAGCGGTACGGGTCGGGCTGCACGGCCCGCCCGTCGGCGACCAGGCGCTCGAGGTGCGCGAGCGCCTCGACGAGGGCGAAGCGGCGCTCGTGCATGCCGTGCCCGTCGGGCCAGATCACCGCCGCGACGTCCATCGCGCTCTCGGCGCCGCCCCGGAGCGCGCCGAGCGCGGTCAGGAGCCGATCGTCGTGCATCGCCCGGATCTCGCGGGCCCGCGTCGGCACGTCCTCGATCGGGGCGCGGTGGCCACCGTGGGCGATCCGCGGGTCGAGCGCGGCGAGCCGCTCGAGCGTCTCGAAGTAGCGTCCGAGCGGATCGAAGGCGGTGTCCTCCCAGCGGCCCACGTTGGGGCTGATGGTGGCGAGGATGACGTCGCCGCCGAACAGCCGCCCGTCGTCGCCCATGAGCGCGATGTGGCCGTCGGCGTGGCCCGGCAGGTGCAGCACCTCGAAGGACGCACCGCCCACCTCGAGCCGGTCGCCCTCGTCGACGAGGCGCGTCGGCTCCGGGATCGAGACGGGCGAGCCCTCCTCGTCGTCGGCGGCCTCGCGGGCCATCTCCGCGGACATGCCGTGCCCGTGCATGTGCTCGTAGACGACCTCGAAGCCCTGCTCGACCCAGGCGCTGCGGCAGAGCGCCGCGTCGATCCGGCCCTGCAGGACCTCGTCGGGGCGCACGAGCTCGGCGAGCGGGCCGCCGCAGCCGACGTGGTCGGGGTGGTAGTGCGTGATCACGAGCCGACCGATCCTCGGGTTGCCGAGGCCCTCGAGCACCTCCTGCCACCGCCGCACCGTGCCCGGCGTGCCGAGGCCCGCGTCGATGATCGTCCAGCCCTGCGGGTCCTCGAGGGCGTAGCAGTGGACGTGGTCGAGCGCCCAGGGCAGCGGCATCGTAATGCGATGCGCCCCCTCGCCGAGGGGCGTCACGACCGCGTCGCGCGACACGCGTCTAGAGCTCGGTCCGCTCGACGGACTTGGAGACGAACGCCTCGACGACGTCGCCCTCCTCGAGGTCGGAGTAGCCCTTGAGCACGATGCCGCACTCGAAGCCCTCCTTGACCTCCTTGACCTCGTCCTTGAGGTGGCGCAGCGAGTCGAGCTCGCCCTCCCAGACGACGACGCCGGAGCGGAGCAGGCGCGCGCTCGAACCGCGCTGGATCTGGCCGCTCGTGACCATGCAGCCGGCGATCGTGCCCACGCGCGAGGCCTTGAACAGCTGGCGCACCTCGGCCGTGCCGGTCACCTCCTCGACGATGTCGGGGGTGAGCATGCCGACGAGGGCCTTCTCGATGTCCTCGGTCAGCTGGTAGATGACCTTGTAGGTGCGGATGTCCACGCCCTCGCGCTCCGCCAGGGCCTTGGCCTCGACGTTGGGGCGCACGTTGAAGCCGACGACGATCGCCTTCGAGGCGGCGGCCAGCATGACGTCCGACTCGGTGATGCCGCCGACGCCCGTGTGGATGACGCGCACCGCGACCTCGTCGCTCTTGATCTTGTCGAGCTCGGAGACGGCGGCCTCGACGGAGCCCTGCACGTCGCCCTTGATGACGAGGTTGAGCTCGCGGACGGCGCCCTCCGAGACCTGCTTGAAGAGGTCCTCGAGGGAGATCGACTTCTGGCTGCGGCGCGACAGCTCCTCGGCGCGCAGGCGCGCGGCGCGGCGCTGCGCGTAGTGGCGCGCGTCGCGCTCGGAGTCGACGACGCGGCAGATCTCGCCGGCCGGGGGCGGCTTGTCGAAGCCGACGATCTCGACGGGCTCGGCGGGGCCGGCCGACTCGAGCTTCGTGCCGTGCTCGTCGAGCATGGCGCGGACCTTGCCCCACGCGTCGCCGGCGACGACGGCGTCGCCCGGCTTGAGGGTGCCGCGCTGCACGAGCATCGTGGCGACGGGGCCGCGGCCGACGTCGAGGCGCGACTCCACGATCGGACCGGAGGCCGGCGCGTCGGGGTTGGCCTTGAGCTCGAGGACGTCGGCCTGTAGGAGCAGGAGCTCGAGCAGGTTGTCGAGGCCCTGCTTCTCCTTCGCGGAGATGTCGACGAAGACGGTGTCCCCGCCCCAGTCCTCCGGCTGCAGGCCGTGCGTGACGAGGTCCTGGCGCGTCTTCTGCGGATTCGCGCCGGGCTTGTCGATCTTGTTGACGGCGACGACGATCGGCACCGCGGCGGCCTTCGCGTGGTCGATCGCCTCGATCGTCTGCGGCATGACGGAGTCGTCGGCGGCGACCACGAGCACGGCCACGTCGGTCAGCTTCGCACCGCGGGCGCGCAGGGCGGTGAACGCCTCGTGGCCCGGCGTGTCGAGGAAGGTGACCTGGCGCTGGCCGACGTCGACCTGGTACGCGCCGATGTGCTGGGTGATGCCGCCGGCCTCGCCCTCCACCACGCTCGTCTCGCGGATCGCGTCGAGCAGGGTCGTCTTGCCGTGGTCGACGTGGCCCATGACGGTGATGACGGGGGCGCGCGGCTTGAGCGCCTCCGGCGGATCCTCGATGACGACGTCCTCGATCTCCTCCTCGGCGCTCTGGATCGTGACGGGACGCTCGTACTCGGCGGCGATCAGCTCGACCGCGTCGTCGGTCAGGGACTGCGTGATGGTCACGAACTCGCCGAGGCCCATCATCGTCTTGATGATCTCGGCCGTGGAGACGCCCAGCTTCTCGGCGTACTCCTTGACGGTCACGCCCGACGGCACCGTGACGGGGCCGGTCGGCCGGACGACCTCCTTCTCCTCGCGCGCCTCCCGCGGGCGCTCGCCGCCGCGGGGCGTGCGCTCGCGCGGGCCGCGTGCGGCCTGGGAGTCGATCACGACGCGGCGCTTTTTGCCCTGCGGCACGCCGCGCTGCGGGCGGCTGCGGCCGAACGGCGCGGAGCCGGCGGTCGGCGGCGGGGGCGGCGCGAAGCGGCTGCCGCCGGACGTGCGCCGCGGCGGGCGGACGTCCGTGCGCGGCGCGGGGCGCTCCGTGCGGGGCGCCTCCGCGGGGGGCGCTGGGCGCTCATCGGCGGGCGGGGCCACGGGCTCCGGCCTGATCGCGTTCGGGTGCGCGGCGGCCGGATCGGGGGTCGCCGCGGGCGCCTTGGCGGTCGTCGCCTTCTTGGCGACGCCGGGCTTCTTCTTGGCCGGCTTCTGGGGCTTCGAGCCCGCGAGCGCACGCGCGGCGGCGACCTCGTCCACCATGTCGCGCTGGATCGGGACGCCCGCCTCGAAGAGAACGCGTGCGACCTCGTTCGGATCCAGGCCACGCTCGCGCGCGATCTCCACGATTCGCCGTTTCGCCATCAGGCGCTGATCCTAGCAATCAGGGGGGTTCGGCCCCTCCGCCAGCCTGCTGACGACGCGCGCCTCGAGGTCGTCCGGCAGGGGCGCTGCGCTGCGCAGGAGCCGCGGGATCGACCGCCGCTCCAGCGCCCGTCGGACGCAGGCCGGGTCCGGGCAGAGGTACGTCCCGCGCCCGCCCCGGGCCCCGACCTCGACCGCGCCGGAGGCGCCGACCGCGAGCCGCACGAGGCGGTCCTGCGGTCGGCGCCGCCCGCAGCCGGCGCAGGTGCGCTCCGGCCGCGCCATCCGGCGCTAGTCGTCCTCGTCCTCGTCGGACGCGTCCCCGTCGGCGTCCTCGGCGTCCTCGACCACCAGCTCGGCCTCCTCGGCCTCGTCCGCGGTCGCCGGCTCCTCGCGGGGCTCCAGCTGGACGGTCGGCGGGCCGAGTTCGTCACCGTCGATCGTGACCACGTCCTGCGGCCCGACGAGGCGCTCGTAGCGGCGCACCACGATGCCGTTGATCGACAGGCGGCCCTCCTTGAGGATCGCCTTCATCATGCGCTCGTCGTAGCCGCGGGCCTCGAGGTAGCGCGCGACGGTGTCCGCGCCGGCGTACTCCTCGTCGCCCTCCATCGCGAACTCCGTCTCCGACTTGATGTCGATGCGCCAGCCGGTCAGCTTGGCGGCGAGGCGGGCGTTCTGGCCCTCGCGGCCGATCGCCAGGGACAGCTGGTCGTCGGGCACGATCACCGTCGCCTGCATGCTGTCGTCGTCGACGAGGACCTCGCGGACGCGCGCCGGGGCGAGCGCCTTGGCGATGAACCGGGCCGGCTCGTCGTTCCACGGGATGATGTCGATCTTCTCGCCGCGGAGCTCGCCGACGACCATGCGGACGCGCGAGCCGCGCGGGCCGACGCAGGCGCCGACGGGGTCGACGCCCTGCACCCTCGACTCGACGGCGATCTTGGCGCGGTAGCCGGCCTCGCGGGCGACCTGGCGGATCTCGACGAGCCCGTCGGCGATCTCGGGCACCTCGAGGGTGAACATCTCCCGGATCATCTCCTCCGAGCGGCGCGACAGCACGATCTGCGGCCCGCGGGTGCCGTTGCGCACCTCGATGATCACGGCCTTGATGCGGGCGCCGTGCTCGTAGCGCTCGCCCGGCACCTGCTCGGAGCCCGGCAGGAGCGCCTCGACGCGGCCGAGGTCGACTAGGCAGTAGCGGTTGTCCGCCTGCTGGACGATGCCGGTGACGACGTCGCCGACGCGGTCCTGGTACTCCTCGAACATCATGTCGCGCTCGATCTCGCGGATCCGCTGCAGGATCACCTGCTTGGCGGTCTGCGCGGCGATGCGGCCGAAGTTCCTCGGGGTCGCGTCGTACTCGTGGATGCCGTGCGTGGCGAGCTGGTCCCACTGGATGATCGGCTCGGGCTCGTTGTCCGGCAGAGCCTCGTCACGGTCGGCGCGGATGTAGAACGCGGGGCGCTCGCGGCGCGGGCGCTCCGGCTCGACGGGCATCTCGCTCAGCTCGGGCGGCAGCGGGTACTCGAGCAGGCCGAGGCCCTCGAGCGTGTCGTCGTCCGCGTCGATCTGCATCACGCGGAAGTCGCCCGTCTCGCGGTCGATCTCCACGCGCGCGTGCTTGCCCTCCGACTCGGGGGTCTTGCGGTACGCGGCTCCGAGGGCCTCCTCGAGCGCCACCAGCAGCATCTCGGCGTCGATGGACTTCTGCAGCTCGAGCTCGCGGACCGCTTCCAGGATCTCCTTGCTCATAGCGCCTTCACCAGCTTCCAGATCAGGGTTGTCTTCTTGATGTCGGCGTACGGCACCGTCAGGCGCTCGCCGCCGGTCTCCACCGTGCAGTCGTCGTCCCCCGCGGCCGCGATCACGCCGTCGAAGGCGTCGCGGCCGTCGACCGGGGCGCGCAGGACGAACTGGGCCTCGCGGCCCACGGAGCGCCGGAAGTGCTCCGGGCGCGTCAGCCGGCGGTCGAGGCCGGGCGACGACACCTCGAGGGCCCACTCCTCGCGGAGCGGTCCGAGGAGGCGCGTGACCTCCTCGCAGAGCTCGAGCGAGACGCCGCCCTCGACGTCGATCATGACGCGCAGTTGACCGTGGCCGGGGTCGGCCGTGACGTCCCAGACGTAGATGTCCGGGCGGGCGGCACGAATCAGCTCCTCGACCGCCTGCTGCATGTCGTGCGACTCGCTCATGTCACCTCCGTTCGCCTGCGGCGATCCATAAAAAAACGGGCTCGTGGCCCGTGTCGGCCGAGCGCATCACCGCCGCGCTCGTTCCGAAGGCTACCAGAGCCCGGGCATCCTCGGGGCGATCAGAGCGTCACGTCGAGCACGATCGTGACCGGCCCGTCGTTGACGAGCGCGAGGTCCATGTGGGCCCCGAAGCGCCCGCTCGCGGTCTCGAGCCCGAGCACGGCGAGCCGGTCCCGGTAGGCCTCGACGAGCGGGGCGGCCACGGCGGGGTCGGCGGCGGCCGTGAACGAGGGCCGGTTGCCCTTGCGGGTGTCGGCGAGCAGCGTGAACTGGCTGACCACGAGGACGGCCGCCCCGCAGTCGACCGCGGAGCGGTCGAAGCGGCCCTCGGCATCGGGGAAGACCCGCAGCGCCGCCGTCTGGTCGGCGGCGCGCTCGGCCGTCGCCCGGTCGTCGCCCGCGGCCACGCCGATGAGCGCGACGAGGCCCGGCCCGATCGCGCCCACCACCTCGCCGTCGACGGTGACGGAGGCGGACGCGGCCCGCTGCAGGACGATGCGCATCCCGCGTGGTGTACCAGACCCGGGTGCCGCCCGGCGGCTCGGGTAGGCTCAGCCCATTAGCCCTGCCCGCGTACGGAGGCGGTCTGGGCGGCTCCCCCAGACCCACGCGGAGGCCGACCATGGCCGACACCCCCCTGTACGACGCCTACCGGGCCTTCCTGGACCACCCGTCCACCCCGTTTACCGTGCCGGGCCACAAGCGCAACCCCGCGCTCGTGGACGAGCTGCTCGCGCTCGACCTGCCCCTGTACGGCGCCGTCGAGTCGCTCGACGGGTCGACGGGCATCCTCGGCCGCGCGGAGCGGCTAGCCGGCGAGCTGTGGGGCGCCGACTGGTGCGGCTTCTCCGTCCAGGGCTCGTCGCACGGCAACATGGCGATCGCCCTGACCCTCGCCAAGCCGGGGGACAAGGTCGTGGTGGCGCGCACGCTGCACAAGTCGCTCTTCTTCGGCCTCGTCCTCGCCGGCCTCGACCCCGTCTGGGTGCGCCCCGACATCGACCCGCAGACGGGC
This sequence comes from Actinomycetota bacterium, assembly GCA_016870485.1. GTDB lineage: Bacteria > Actinomycetota > Thermoleophilia > Gaiellales > F1-60-MAGs149 > F1-60-MAGs149. Next base: position 1,857 of record VGBM01000024.1, on the reverse strand, counting down.
CTGACCGCGGGCATGCCCCCGGAGCGGATCGCCGCCGCCCTCGACGCCTACCCCGACGCCCGGGCGGTGATGCTGATCGAGCCGAGCTACGTCGGCGGGGTCTCCGACGTCGCGGCGATCGCGGAGGTCGCGCACGCGCGCGGCGTGCCCCTGACCGTGGATGCCGCCTGGGGCGCGCACCTCGGCTTCCACCCCGCGCTGCCCCCGCACGCCCTGCAGGCCGGCGCCGACATCCTCGTGACCAGTGTGCACAAGCACATCACGGGCTTCACGCAGTCATCGATCGTGCTCGCCCAGCGCGAGCGGATCGACGTCGACCGCCTCGAGGCGGCCTTCGAGGGCCTGCACACGACGAGCCCGTCGGGCGGGATCACGGCCTCCATCGACCGCGCCCGCGCGCTCCTCGCCGAGCGCGGCACGGAGCTCCTCGATGTCGCCATCGCCGAGTCGGAGCGGGCGCGCGAGCGCCTCCGCGCCGTCGAGGGCCTCGGCGTGGTCGGGTCCGACATCGCCGAGCGCAGCCCGGCGCTCCTGATGCACGACCCGACCAAGATCGTCCTGTCGCTCGTCGGCACGGGCGCGAACGGGATCGCGGTCGCCGACGTCCTCGCGGAGCGCGGCATCACGCTCGAGTTCGCCGACCGCGACACCTTCTGCCCCGTGATCACGCTCGGTGACACCGCCGAGACGATCGACCGCCTCGCCGACGAGGTGATCCGGGCGATCGAGGAGCACCGCGGCGAGCCGCGCGACCTGGTGCCCCTGACGGCCTGGACGGTCGACCCGGTCACGGTGATGACCCCGCGCGACGCCTTCTTCGCCGACCACGTGCGCGTGCCGACCGCCGAGGCGATCGGCCGGATCGCCGCGGAGACCGTCGTGCCCTACCCGCCGGGTGTCCCGGCGCTCGCCCCCGGCGAGGCCGTCCAGGGACCCGTCGTCGAGGCCCTGCGGGCCGAGGCGGCCGCCGGCACGAGCATCCGCTACTGCGGCGATCCGCGGCTCGAGACGATCCTCGTCGTCGCGAAGTAGGGCTCCGGAGACGACGGAGGGCCCCGCTCCGGGGAGCGGGGCCCTCGTCGTGCCGTTCGCATCGGGGCCCAGGGCCCGGCGCGGGTTCGCTAGTCGATTTTGGCGATGTTGTACGTGCCCTTCAGGAAGACGATCTTCTGTGCCGTGAAGACCGGCTCAAAGGTCGACTCGTTCATAGCCACCTTGCCGCGGAACTGAGCCTTGACACTGCCGGCGATGTTGTCGGCGGCGTCGCTCAGAACGTTGCAGGAGACCAAGTCGGGCACTTTGTCCTTGTCCTTGGTGTCCGCGAAGCACTTGGTCTTCTTGCTGGTCGAAATCACGAAGGACTCTTCCGCAAGCTGCGAGTTCAAGTACTCCTTCGTTTCCTTCTTGACGCCCGAGACGACCTTGACAAAGGTGACGTAGAACGTCCCTTCATCGTCGCCCGAGCCCTCGATACTGATGTTGATAACCATGAACTTCTTCTTCATGTCCTTCTCGATGGCACCGGTCGGCGCCGCGTCGAAGCCGCCGGTCTCCATCCCCTCCTCACCCTCCTTGCCGGGCATGCCCTGCGGGCGGCACGGCGCCGTCGGCGAGGGCTGCTGGCCCTCGGCGCACGGCTGGATGTCGAACTTGCACGGCGCCTGCGGCGACGGCAACTGTCCGGGGGCGCAGTCCGCGAGTTTGTTCCAGTTGACGCCACCCCCGCCCTGCTGACCGCCGCCCTGCTGGCCGCCGCCCTGCTGGCCGCCGCCCTGCTGGAAGCCGCCCTGCTGGCCACCGCCCTGCTGGAAGCCGCCCTGCTGGCCACCGCCCTGCTGGAAGCCGCCCTGCTGGCCA
>VGBM01000023.1 GCA_016870485.1 Actinomycetota bacterium | reverse complement strand
GCTCGTCCACGGCGGCGTCGACGTCCTGCAGTGCGACGTGGCGCTGTCCGGCGGGATCACCGGCGCGCGGCGCCTCGCCGGGCTCACGGACCTGCACAACCGCTGGTGGTCGCCGCACACCTGGACCAACGGGATCGGCCTGCTCTTCAACCTGCACGCGGCGCTCGCCCTGTCGGCCTGCCCGTACGTCGAGGTGCCGTTCGACCCGCCCGGCTGGAGCCCCGACCGGCGCGACTGGCTCCTGCCCGCGCCGCTCTTCCCCGGCGAGGATGGCCTGATCCGCCCGCCGGACGGCCCGGGCCTCGGGATCCCGACGGACCTTGCCTGGCTCGAGCCGAACCGGCTCGGCTAGTCCTCGTCGCCCCAGCCCGCGAGCGGGATCAGGGGCAGGGCCGCCGCCGAGCCGACCGCGGCGAGCAGGGCGGCGAGCGCGGTGGGGCGGAACGACTCCGGCAGGTCGTCGAGCGCCCGCCACTCGATGCGGTCGAGGTACGGGTCGCCCGCGTGGTCGGTCGGGCCGGGCTCGCCCTCCACGATGCGGCCGCGCAGGATCACCTCGACGGCGCCGCCGTCCCCGGTGTAGGTGTCAGGGCCGTCGAGCACGAGCACGGCGCCCTCCACGGCGACGTCGACGCCGGTCTCCTCGACCAGCTCACGCCGCGCCGCCTCGGCGATCGACTCGCCCGGGTCGGCGTTGCCGCCCGGCAGGCACCAGAACGCCCTCTGCTTGCGCTTGGCGTGGCGCACCAGGAGGATCCGGCCGTCGCGCTCGACGAGGACACGGGCCTTCAGGCGGGGGTTGCGGTTGCGGCCCATGACGCGGGCATCCTAGCCGCGCGGCCCGCGCGTCCCCGAAAACGGCTCGACCCCCGCCGGAGCGGGGGCCGAGACGAGAGGAGAGAGAGGAGGGTGGAGAGGAAAGCGGAGGTCAGACGCGCCGCGTGCGGAGCGGGCGCTGGAGCCACGACCGGCCGCCCTTGGCGGCGGCGGGGCGCTTGTCCGAGGCGGCGAACAGGAAGTCGAACGCCGGGATCGGAGCGGTGTACGAGGTCTTGTGGGAGATGGACTCGAGCTTCATGATGGCCGCAGGTTACCGGAGATCATTCGGCTACGTCAAGTGAGAACCTGTAAATGTTCGGTAATGGTCGGGATCAGAGAAGGATCCCCGTCGAAACAGCGTGTTCCCGCCCCGATCATCGGCCAGGCCTCGCCCCATCCGGCCCCGGAAACAGCTCGGCCCCCGCCGGAGCGGGCGCCGAGACTGAAGGAGGAGAGGAGGGTGGAGAGGAAACTGGGTCAGACGCGCTTCGAGCGCAGCATGCGCCGCGGCCACCGCGCCACGGTGTCCGGGCGCTCGGGGTTCGTGCGGTGAACGGCCTTCGGCTGGCCGAAGAGGAGGGAGAGGGCGGCGATGGGCTGCATGGGTATCGTCTCGTGGGTCGGCGAGGGGTGGTATTTCCCTCGTACGACCGGTACACTACCAAAGGATCTTCGGCGAACACAACCCTCAAGCCGTAAATCTTCGGTAAATCCGCATGCACCCCATTGATTGGCAGATCATCCAGATCCTCCAGGAGGACGGCAAGACCACCTACGGCGACCTCGCCAAGCGGGTCGGGCTGTCGCAGGCCGCCGTCCACGAGCGCGTCAAGAAGCTCGAGGCGCGCGGCGTCATCACGGGCTATCGCGCGGTCGTCGACGCGGACGCGCTCGGCTACGGCGTCGTGGCGTTCGTCTTCGTTGACAACGCCGCCTTCGACATCCCGGACTTCACCGAGCGCCTCCAGGCGCTGCCGAATGTGCTCGAGTGCCACGCGGTGGCCGGGGAATGGGCCTACCTGCTGAAGGTGCGCGCCGAGAGCACCATCGAGCTCGAGCGCGTCCTGCACCAGATCCGCACGATGAACGACGTGCACCGCACGCACTCCGTGATCGGGCTCTCGACGGCCTTCGAGACCACGCTCCTGCCGATGCCGGTGGAGCAGGCCGAGGCCGCGGAGGAGCCCCCGCAGACGATCCGCCGGAAGTCCGCCTAGGCCTCGACGATCGCGCGGCGCTCGATCCGGCCGTCGCGGATCATGAAGGCGCGCACGTCGGGCGGCTCCGCGCCGAGGCTGACGATCACGTAGGCGGCGTCCGGCCAGTGCGCGATCTCGACGTCGGTGCGCGACGGGAAGGCCGGGCTCTCGACGTGGCTGTGGTAGATCGCGGCGACGGCCTCCTCGACGTCCTCCGCCACGGGGTCGACGCCGAAGTCGCGCTCGATCTCGCCGAGGATGCGCAGCAGGTCCTGGCTCTCGATGGTGTAGAAGAACGGGCTCGGCTCGCCGTTGACCGCCGGGTAGAAGCGCTCCACGACGCCATCCCGGCCGCCGAGGATGCCGCAGGCCTCGTTCGGGAGGCCGGCGCGGGCGTGGGCGACGAGCTCGTCCCTCAGCGCGCGGGGCAGGACGAGCGGCGCCCCGTCTACCACCAGAGACGATCCTCCATCAGCTCCTCGAGGTCCTCGCCGTCGCGCTCCTCGAAGAGGCCGGCGGAGGCGTAGCGCGCACCGCCGTCGGCGAACACCGTCACCACGTTCTGGTCGGGGGCCATCTCGCCGGCCACGCGCAGGGCGACGCTGAGCGCGGCACCGCAGGAGACGCCGATCCAGATGCCCTCGCGCCGCAGCGCCTGGCGCATCGTGAGCACGGACTCCGTGTTGGTGACGAGCAGCTTGCGGTCGAGTTGCGTCACGTCGAGGATCTCGGGCGTGTAGCCGTCCTCGAGCGAGCGCAGGCCCATCACGGACTCGCCCTGCAGGGGCTCGGCGGCGACGATCTGGACGTCGGGGTTGGCCTCGCGCAGCGCGCGGCCGACGCCCATCAGGGTGCCGCCGGTGCCGAGGCCGGCCACGAAGGCGTCGACCTTGCCGTCGAGGGCCTCCAGGATCTCGGGGCCCGTCGTGCGGTAGTGGGCGCCGGGGTTCTCCGGGTTGGCGTACTGGAACGGCATGTAGACCGACGGGTCGGCCGCCGCCAGCTCGCGGGCCAGGGCGACGCCGCCGTTCGAGCCGAGCTCGCCGGGGGAGAACACGATCTCGGCGCCGTACATCGAGATCTGCTGGACGCGCTCGGTCGTCGCGGACTCCGGCATCACGGCGCGGAAGCGGTAGCCGCGGACCGCGCAGATCATCGCCAGCGCGATCCCGGTGTTGCCGCTCGTGGGCTCCATCACGACCTGGCCGGAGCCGGGCGTCAGCCGCCCCTCGGCCTCGGCGGCCTCGATCAGGCTCAGTGCGACGCGGTCCTTGATGGAGCCCGACGGGTTGAGCATCTCCAGCTTCGCCCAGACGCGGGCGCCGCCCTCGGGGCGCAGGTGCGGCAGCTCGACGAGCGGCGTGCCGCCGATCGCGCCGAGGATGTCGCCGCCGCCGCGGCACACGTTCGGGGGGAAGACCGAGCCGCCGGCCATCGCGGGCAGCACGATGATCGTGCCGCCGTCGGCGACGGGTGTGTCGAGGCCCTGGCCGAGGCGCACGTCCTCGTTGTCGACGTACACGTTGACGAAGCGGTTGATCTGACCCTCGCCGTCGACGATCTGCGGCTGCACCGCGGGGAACTGGGCGAACAGGTCGTCGAGCGCCTCGCGCAGCGTGGCGCCGGCGACCTCGACCTGGCGGGCGCCGCCGACAGAGGGGCGGAGGACCGGGGGGATCCGGATCTGGAGGGACACGGCGGCTCCTAGTGGGCGGTCGCGTGGGCCCCGCCCGCGCAGAACTCGTCGTAGTCGATGTACTCGATCGGCCCTGCGTGCTCCCCGCAGACCGGACAGGCCGGGTCGCGGCGCAGCGAGACCTCGTGGAAGCTCATGTCGAGGGCATCGGCAAGGAGCAGGCGCCCGACGAGCGGCTCGCCGATGCCGAGCAGCAGCTTGAGGGCCTCGGTGGCCTGCAGCGTGCCCATGATGCCGGGCAGGACGCCGAGGACGCCGCCCTCGGCGCAACTCGGGGCCAGCTCGACCGGCGGCGGCTCGGGGAACAGGCAGCGGTAGCAGGGGCCCTCGTGGGGCTTGAAGACCGTCAGCTGACCCTCGAAGCGGAAGATCGAGGCGTGCACCACGGGGATGCCGTGCTTGACCGAGGCGTCGTTGAGCAGGTAGCGCGTCGGGAAGTTGTCGGTGCCGTCGACGACGACGTCGTAGCCGGCGATGATCTCGTCGATGTTGCCGCTCGTGAGGCGCTCGCGGTACTGCACGACCTCGACGTCGGGGTTGAGGGCGGTCAGCGTCATCCGCGCGGACTCCGCCTTCGGCACGCCGATCCGCTCGGTGTTGTGGATCACCTGGCGCTGCAGGTTGGAGGCGTCGACGACGTCGTCGTCGATGATTCCGATCGTGCCGACGCCGGCGGCCGCGAGGTAGAGGGACGACGGCGAGCCGAGCCCGCCGGCGCCGATCATCAGCACCTTCGCGCCGAGCAGGGCGAGCTGGCCGGCCTCCCCGACCTCCGGGATCACGAGGTGGCGGCTGTAGCGGCGGCGGCGCTCGGCGTCGAGCACCTTGGGCTCCGCCCACGGATGTCCGGACTGCTTCCAGCCGGAGAACCCGCCGGCGAGCGAGACGACGTCCGTGTAGCCGAGCTCGCGCAGGGCCTTGGCGCCGAACGCGCTGCGGGCGCCCGACGCGCAGCTGAGCACGATGCGGGCGTCCTTGTCGGGGGCGGCGGCCTCGATCCGGGACTCCAGGAAGCCGCGCGGGATGAGGATCGCCTGGGGGATCGCGCCCTGCTCGTACTCGTCGGGCTCGCGCACGTCGATCAGGAGTGGCGGCGCGGCGCCGTCGAGCTCGTCGGCGAGCGCAGCGGCCTCGATCTCCTCGATCTCGGTCTTGACCTGAGCGAGCAGTTCGCGGTACGTCGTCATCTGCAGGGGGCCTTTCGCGACGGACGGGGCGGCGGCGCAGGAGAGTGTATAGCGGTTCCTTATGCCAAGCGGCAAGTCGTATTCGGAAAACGTGGGCCCAGGCGGGCCTATTCCCGCCCGGGCGGCCGGCGCTCGCCCGCTGGTAGCCTGCCGTCGTGGCCGCCCCGACCCCCGAGACGCGCGGGATCCCGCGCGGACGGCTCGTCGCGCTCGTCGCCGTGGCCGCCCTGGTCGCCGCCGCCGTGGTCGGGCTGGCCGCCCTGGCGACCGACGACGGCGCCCCCGCGGCCGCCACCGAGACGACGCCGAGCGCGACGATCGACCCCCTGCCGGGGCGCCCGCTGATCGCCCTGCCGCCCGCCGAGGGAATGCCCGCCGACCCCGCTGAGCGGCTCGCGTGGGCTGAGCGGCGCGCCGCCGCGGAGCCGGGCCCCGACAGCGCGCTCATGCTCGCGGCCGCCCAGGTCGCGGCGGGCGACGGAGCGGCCGCGCAGGCCACCCTCGCCGCGGTCGACGACCCGCGCGCCGCGGTCGCGAGCGCGCTCGCCGGCTACGACCCGGCCGACCCGGCCGCGGCCATCGACCGGCTCCGGGATCTCGCCGACGCGGCGCCCGAGGACGCCTTCGCCCGCTTCTCGCACGGCGTCGCCCTGCTCTGGTCGGGACGGCGCGCCGACGCGGAGGCGGAGCTGCGCGCCGTGCGCGACGCGGAGCCCGAGGGCTTCTACGGGGTCGCCGCCGACGACCTCCTGCACCCGCAGCTGCCGCCCGGCTACCCGCCCTTCATCCCGGCCGAGGACGCCGGCACGGAGGACCCGGACGCCCTCGCCGAGCGCGCCGCCGCCAATCCGAACGACCCGCAGGCGCAGGTGGCGTACGGGGCGGCCCTGATCGCCGAGGGGCGCCGGCGCGAGGCGGTCACGGCCTTCGACGCGGCGCTGGCCGTCGACCCCGGCCTCGTGGAGGCCCGCGTCGGGCGGATCGTGGCCGGTTTCTCGAAGGACGAGCCGGCGGTGGCCTTCGGGCAGATGGGGCCGCTCGTGCGCGACCATCCGGCGAACCCCTCTCCGCGCCTGCACCTGGCCCTGATGCTGCTCTGGCTGCGGGATCCGGACACCGCCCGGGCGCAGCTCCGGCAGGTCGCCGAGCAGCACCCGGGGACCCGCCTCGGCGACGCCGCTGAGCGCTTTTTGGCCGCCCTCTAGCCCCGGCAGGCGTCCCGGCGCGGGTCCGTCCGATGTCGGCACTAGTCTGGCGTCCGTTCCCGAGCGGGAGGGGTTTGATGGGGCAGGGGATCGAGCGCGACGGCGGCCCGGAGGGCGGCGCCGATAGCGATCTCGCGCGCTCGCTGATCGCGCGCGCGGAGGAGGACGGCGGGCTGTCGCAGGCCGCGATCCGCGGCGCCCTCGACGAGCTCGACCTCTCGGACGCGCAGGTCGAGGACCTCTACCGCCAGCTCGACGCCGCGGACGTGGAGATCATCGCCGCGGACGCGGAGGACGAGGACGAGGAGGCGCCCGCGCGCCCGTCGCTCGACCTGTCGACGCGCGAGGTCTCGACGGACACGCTCCAGCTGTTCCTCAAGGACATCGGCAAGGTGCCGCTCTTGACCGCCGCGCAGGAGGTCGAGCTGGCGAAGCGCATCGAGAAGGGCGACCAGCGCGCCAAGCAGCACATGATCGAGGCCAACCTGCGCCTCGTCGTCTCGATCGCGAAGAACTACCGCAACCAGGGCCTGCCCTTCCTCGACCTGATCCAGGAGGGCACGATCGGGCTCGTACGCGCCTCGGAGAAGTTCGATTACCGCAAGGGCTACAAGTTCTCGACGTACGCCACGTGGTGGATCCGCCAGGCCGTGGCCCGCGCCCTCGCGGACAAGGGCCGCACGATCCGCATGCCCGTGCACGTCGTGGAGAAGCTCAACAAGGTCGCGCGCATCGAGCGCCGGCTGCAGGCCGAGCTCGGCCGCGAGCCCACCGTCGAGGAGCTGTCCGTGGCCGCGGACGTCACCGTTGCGGACATCGAGTACATCCGCCGCTCCGCGCAGGCGCCCGTGTCGCTCGAGAAGCCCGTCGGCGAGGAGGATGAGTCGACCTTCGGGGACTTCATCCAGGACACCGTCGGCCCGCGCCCGGACGAGGCCGCCGAGGAGGTTCTGCAGCGCGAGGCGCTCCGCAACATCCTCTCGATGCTCTCCTACCGCGAGCGGCGCGTCCTCGAGCTGCGCTACGGCCTCGACGGGCACGACCCGCGCACCCTCGACGAGGTCGGCCGCGCCTTCAACGTGACGCGCGAGCGGATCCGCCAGATCGAGAACCAGAGCCTGCGCAAGCTGCAGGCGATGGCCTCGGCGCAGGGGATGAAGGCGGCCTAGCCGCCGTCGCGGCGGAGCAGCAGCACCGCCGGCAGGCTCAGCGCGCAGAGCAGGGCGAGCAGCAGGTTCGCCTGCTGCACGGCGTCGGCGATGGCGGGCACGGCGGCCGTCGAGGCCTCCGCGCGGTCGAGCGCGGGCCGGCCGACCACGGACAGCACGACGGCCCCGGCCAGGGCCACCCCGATGCCGCCACCGACCGAGCGGGCGAGCGGCACGCCGGCCGTGGCGCGGCCCTCGCCGCCGGGCCGCTCGCGCGAGACGCTCAGGAGCGCCACGGGGCTCTGGATGCCCATCCCGAAGGCGGCGACGACGATCCCGGCCGCGAGCGTGCGGCCGCCGAGGACGGGCAGCCCCATCAGGGCCACGCCGGCCATCACGATCAGCATCGCGACCAGCATCTGCGCCCGGTGCCCGAGCGGCAGGCGCGAGCTGACGAACGACCCCGAGGCCCAGGCCGCGGTGGTGCCGACGAGCGGGATCGCTGCCACGAGGATCGGCCAGCCGAGGCCGACCTGCAGCCCCAGGGGCACGAGCCCGTCCGCGCCGACGAAGGCGATGCCGGCCGTGGTGCAGAGGATCGCGATGCCCCGCCCCGCCCGGGTGCGCGGGAAGACCGGCTCGGCGGCGCGCCATTCGCTGAGCAGGAAGAGCAGCGCGGGGATCGGTGCCCAGCGCGGATCGACGAGCAGCGCGGCGACGGTGGCGCCGAGGAGCAGCGGGCCGAGCGGGTGCAGGCGCGCTGTGGGGTCGGCCGGGCGGACCGCGGGGTCGCGCAGCCCGCGGTATCCGGCGAGCGCGACGAGCGCGGTCATCGCCACCGGCACGAGGAACGCGGCCCGCCACGAGATGAAGTCGGTCAGGACGGCGCCGAGGACGGGCCCGGCGAGGGCGGCGACGGCCCAGACCGAGTTCGAGAGGGCGTAGGCGCGGGGGCGCAGCGGCGCCGGGATCCGCTGCACCACGACGGACAGCGGGACCGCGAGCAGGAAGCCCGCCGCGAAGCCCTGCAGGAGGCGCAGCACGGCGATCCACTCCATCGCGGGCGCGAAGGGGGCGGCCAGTCCCGCGACGCCGAACAGCACGCAGCCGAAGAGGAGCGATGGCCACGCCCCACGGCGGTCGATGACGGCACCGCTGAGCGGCAGCCCGACCGCGAGGGCGGCCGCGTAGGCGCCGACCACGAGTGGGTAGCGGTCGAGCCCGCCGAGGTCGCGGGCCGCGCTCGGCAGGGCGGTGGCCACGAGCAGGAGATCGGAGGCGGCGACGAACGAGGCGCCGCCGGCGGCCGCGAGCAGCATCCGCCGGCCGGGCGCGAGCAGCTCCCGGTAGGAGGGCCCGCCGCTCACCAGGGCGGGCGGCCGTGCACCCAGCGCCCGCCGACCATCGTCGCGACGACGCCGATCCCGGCCAGGTCCTCCGGGGCGGTCGCGTACGGGTCCGCGTCGAGGACGACGAGGTCCGCGGCCCGGCCCGGGGCGAGGCGGCCGTGGCGGGCGCCGAGGCCGCTGACGGCGTACGGCGCCCAGGTCATCGCGCGCAGCGCGTCGTCGACCGACAGGGCGTGTCCGGCGACGTGCGGGCGGCCGACGGCGGCGGCGAGGGTGGCGATCGGGTCGAGGGGCGAGATCGGGGCGTCCGTGCCGAGGACGAGCGTGGCGCCCGCCGCGCGCAGGGGCTCCCAGGCGTAGGCGCCGGCGCCGCGCGCCCCCCAGGCGGCCGCGGCGTCGGCGCGGTCCTCGACCGCGTGGACGGGCTGCATCGAGGCGACGACGCCGAGCTCGGCGAAGCGGGCCAGGTCGTCGGGGTGCACGAGCTGCGCGTGCTCGATCCGCGGCGGGCGCTCGTGGAGCCCGGCCAGCTCCTGCCAGGCGTCGCGGCTCGCGGCGAGGCCGTCGAGCGCGGCGCGCACGGCGGCGTCGCCGATCGCGTGCAGCGCGACCGGCAGGCCGAGGCCCGCGGCTCGCATCGCGAGGTCCGCGACCGCGTCGGCGTCCAGCAGGGCGAGGCCGCGGCCGCCGTCGTCGTAGGCCTCGAGCATGTGCGCGGTGCGGGCGCCGAGCGTGCCGTCCATGAAGGCCTTGACCATGCCGATGCGGACGTGCTCCGACCCGAAGCCCGCCACGACCTCGACGGCCTCGATCCCGTCGACGTACTCCGCGCCGATCGCGCTCAGGACGCGCAGCGTGACGCGGTCGTCGCCGTCGAGCTCCTGCCAGGTGCGGCGGCCGCCCGTGCGCTCGAAGTCGTGGATGCCCGTCAGCCCGGCGGCGTGGGCGGCGCGCTGGCCCTCGACGACGGCGCGCTGGCGCTCGGCCCGCGTCGGGGCGGGCAGGGGCACCGCCCAGGCGGCGTCCTCGCGGCGGAGCGCCTCGCCGCCGATCGCGGCCAGCGCCGCCGAGCCCAGCCACAGCGCGTGGCGGTCGCGCGACCAGAGCGCCGCGGGCCGCCCGCCTGCCGCGGCGTCGAGCGCGGCCGCCGGGTCGGTGACCTCCGCGAGCATCGCCTCGGTCCAACCGCCGCCGATCAGCCATCCGCCGTCGGCGCCCGCGGCGCGGTCGGCGGCCGCGCGCTCCGCCACCCGCTCGAGCGCGAGGGCCGCGGTCGGCGCGTCGCGCACGTCGACCCGGGCGCGGTCGAGGGCCCACGACAGGAAGTGCAGGTGCGCATCGACGAAGCCCGGTACGACGGTGCGGCCCTCGAGGTCGATGCGCTCCGTCGAGACCGCCGACGCGTCGCCCTCCCAGGCCTCGACGCCGCGCGACACGCGGCCGCGGTCGTCGATCGGCAGCGCCGCGACCCGCGGCAGCGCGGGATCGCCCGTGTGGATGGTCCCGCCCTCGAGGATCACGCCGGGAGCGTAGCGCCCGTCGGCTAGCGTTCCCGCATGGTCCCCGCGGAGGAGATCGGGCGGCGCCACGCGGTGCTGCGGGAGGCGCTCGCCGCCGACGGCCTCGACGCCGTGCTCGTCGTCGAGGCCTCCGACCTCGTCTACCTGACCGGCGTGATGGCGGACGCCCATCTGATCGCGAGCCGGGAGGGCGACCCCGTGCTGCTCGTGCGCCGCGGTCTCGAGCGCTGCGAGGCCGAGTCGCCGATCGCCGACGTCCGTCCGCTCGAGTCGCTGCGCGAGCTCGCGCCGCTGCTCGCCGAGCGCGGAGTGCAGCGGCTGGGGCTCGAGCTCGACGTGCTCCCCGCCGCGCGCTACCTGCGCTACGCGCAACTGCTCGAGGGCGTCGAGCTCGCGGACGGGGCGGACGCGATCGCCCGCGTGCGCGCCGTCAAGTCGGCGTGGGAGGTGGACCGCATGCGGCGGGCCGCCGCCCAACTCGGCGCGGCGTTCCGGGCGGCGCCCGACCTGGTGGCCCACGAGGAGACCGACCTCGCGATCCAGATCGAGCTCGAGCGGGTGCTGCGCCGCGCCGGCCACCAGGGCCCGCTGCGCTTCCGGGGACTGAACGGGGTGATGTTCTACGGCGCCGTCCTGGCCGGCCCCGACGGGGCGGTCGCACCCTGGGCGGACACGCCGCTCGGAGGTCCCGGCCCGAATGCGGCCGTCGGCAAGGGGCCGGGCGGCTGGCGGATCGGCGCCGGCGACGCCGTCACCGTCGACCTCGTCGGCGCCGCCGACGGCTACGTGGCCGACGCCACGCGCACCTTCTTCCGCGGCGAGCCGCGTGTGCCGCTCGCCGAGGCCCTGGGCGTCTGCGAGGCGATCCTCGCCGACCTCGAGGGCCTGATACGCCCCGGAGTCCCCGCCCAGGACCTCTACCGGCGCGGGCTCGAGCTGGCCACTGACGCGGGCTTCGGCGACCACTGGATGGGCCACGGCCCGGCGCGGGTCCGCTTCGTCGGCCACGGCATCGGCCTCGACATCAACGAGCGGCCGTTTCTCGCCGAGGGCTTCGAGGCGCCGCTCGCCGCGGGCAACGCGATCGCGGTCGAGCCCAAGCTCGTGTTCCCGGGCGTCGGCGCGGTCGGCGTCGAGAACTCCTACCTGATCACGGCCGCCGGCCCCGAGCGGCTGACCTAGTCGCGCTCCATCTCCTCGAGCCGGCGCACCCGCTCGGCGTCGTAGCCGACCTGTCCGACCGCGACCCCGGCCGGGACCTCGACGTGGAGCTCGTCCTGGATCTCCACGCGCGCGCGGCCGCGGGCGATCTCCAGATCGAGCACGTGGCCCGCGACCGAGCGGTCGTCGGCGATCAGGTGCAGATGCCAGCCGGGCAGCTCGAGCCCGTCCACGTCACGCGGGAAGCGGAACCCGACGATCGCCGCGTCGAACCCGCCCGACTCCCAGACGACCTGGGCGGCGATCGCGTCGGCGAGGGTCGGGTCGGGCTGGTCCTGGCGGGGCACGCTGCGCAGGGACGCCCGCTCGACGCGGGCGTCGATCCGGACCGCGAGGCAGGCTGCGCTGGGTGGGGCGAGCGCATCGACCTGCGCCGTGACGGTGTCGAAGGCGCCGGGCCCGACCGGGCCCTCGATCTCGGCCGTGAAGCGGCAGACGACCGCGAAGGGCGTGCGGTCGTCGGGGGCGGCGCGCACGACCGAGCCGTCGGCAAGCGCGACCCAGGCCTCGCCGTCGAGCACCATGAGCTCGCCGTCGAGCAGGTTGCGGGTGCCGAGCCCGTGGTCACCGTGGTCGAGGAGCTCGGCGATCGTGAGGTCGCCCGCGAGGCTGCCGCGCAGGAGCGCGTCGATGGTCGAGGCCTGAAACGCCTCGTGGTCGTGCTGCTCGAGGTCGGCCGCCGCCTCCGCGCGCGTCACCCGCGCCACGTGGATCCCGCCGATCAGCCCGTCGTCGATCGGCACCGCGCGATCCTACCGGGCGCGACGGAGGCGGATCGCGCCCTTCGCGGTCGACGGATCGACGACCCGCCCCCGCTGCGTGATCTCGATCTCCCCCGCGGCCACGAGCCGCCGGGCGGCGCGCCGCGCGGGCTCCATCAGAGGACGCCAGTCCTCGCCGCCGACCTGCCGCGCGGCCTCGGACGGGCAGATCGTGGCGTCGCGGGCGCGCACACCGAGGAGGTCGCGGATCGCCTGCTCGAGGTCGCGGTCGACCGCCTTCAGGCCCCGCCGGCGGCACGTGTCCGAGCACCAGCGCACGTGCTCCCAGTCGTTGGCCCAGCGCCGCCGCCACGCGATCTCCCGACCGCAGCCCGCGCACACCTTCGGCGCCGGCGTCACGCGAGGGCCCGGGCCAGCGCCCCCGCCGCGTCCCCGACGACCGGCTCGCCGTGTGATCCGACAAGGATGCGTGGCCCGTGCGCGAGCAGGCGCGGCAGGAGCGGCGCGTGCCGGGTGGCGTCCCGGTCGAGCAGGTCCCCGGTCCAGACGAGGCCGTGGCACGAACAGGCGAGGAACGTCCCTGCGGGCCCGTCGGGCTCGACGGTAGGCACGATCGCCTCGATCCCGCCCGGCAGGACGTCGCCGTCCGGCAGATCGCCCCCGGGCGCGAGCACGCACGCGCCGGGGAAGCGCGCCTCCACACGCGCCGCGGCCGCGGCCCGGCGCGCATCGGCCAGCACGACGAGCGGCGGCCGCCCGATCCGCCCCACGTCGCGGTCGAGGGCGCGCCAGAAGCGCTCGGCCTGTTCGGGGTCGTCGGGGAGCACCGGGTCGATCAGGACGATCCCGCCCGGCGCCTCGTGGTAGATGGCGTTCCCCTCGGCGCCGTCGGGCGGCGCCGGTCCCGTCCATCGCCAGAGGCCCTCGGCGATGCGGTCGACGCGCATCAGGCCCCGAGCCACGCGTCGATCAGCCGGCGCGCGATGCTCGCCGGGGGCGGCAGGACGGGCAGGTCGTCGCGCGAGTACCAGCAGAGGCTCTCAAGCTCGGCGGGGTCGAGCTGGATGTCGCCCGCCGCCCACTCGGCCGTGAAGCCGAGCATCAGGGAGTGCGGGAAGGGCCAGCTCTGGCTGCCGAACCAGCGCGGCTCCGTGATCTCGATGCCGGCCTCCTCGCGCACCTCGCGCCGGACGGCGTCCTCGGCGCTCTCGCCGGGGTCGACGAAGCCGGCGAGAGTCGAGTGCATTCCGGGCGGGAAGTGCGCCGAGCGGCCGAGCAGGATCTCGTCCCCGCGCGAGACGAGCATGATCACGGCGGGGGAGTGGCGCGGGTAGGCGCGGTACCCGCAGGTGGGGCAGGCACGGGCGCGCTCGTCGACAAGGCGCTCCGTCGCGTTGCCGCAGACGCCGCAGAAGCGGTGCGTGCGGTCCCACTCGGCGAGCTGGAAGGCCCGGCCCGCGAGCGCCCAGTGCGCGTCCGGCAGGCGCCCGTGCAGGGGGCGCAACGGCTCGAGGACGAAGCCGCCGGGTAGATCGGCGCCGTCCGCCAGCGCCGCGGCCTCGACCGCGACGCCGGAAAGTCGGCCGACGTGGACGGTGTCGTCGGGCACGTGCGCACCCAGCTCGCCTCGACTCGGCAGCCGCGGCGCAGCCGGATCGGCGACCACCAGCGCGGCCCCGGCGAAGAGGACGACCAGGTCGCCGTCCACGGGGTCGTCCGGGCGGCGGATGGCGGGCGCGAAGTCCATGCGGGGGAGCATCGCACGGATCCGGGGTGCCGCCGACCCATATACGGCATGACACCTCGCGATCCCGCATGGCTGTGCGGTTCGCGGGTGGGGAGGAGAACGGCAGGAAACCGCGAAATGGCGCCCCATGACTCCCACCGCCACCGCTCCTGCCCTGTCGCCCTCCGAGGCGGCGCAGCGCCTCCGGGTTGCGCCGAGCGCGGCGCGCCCGGCCCACGTCATCTCGATGGCCAACCAGAAGGGCGGCGTCGCCAAGACGACGTCGACGGTGAACCTGTCCGCGGCCCTCAGGGAGCGGGGCAAGCGGGTGCTGGCGATCGACCTCGATCCGCAGTCCAACCTGACGATGAGCCTCGGGATCAACCCGGAGACGCTCGAGCGCTCCATGTTCGATGTGCTCGTGCACCGGGAGCCGATCGCGAGCATCATCCACCAGCGCGAGGTCGACGTCGCCGCCGCCTCGATCGATCTGGCCGGTGCGGAGCTCGCGCTGGCCTCCGCGATCGGCCGCGAGCGCACGCTCGAGAAGGCGATCGCCCCGGTGCGGATGGACTACGACTACATCCTGATCGACACGCCGCCGTCGCTCGGCCTCCTGACGATCAACGCGTTCACGGCCTCGAATGGCGTGATCGTGCCCGTCCAGTGCGAGTACCTCTCCCTGCGTGGGCTCGTACAGCTCGAGTCGACGCTGCAGATGATCCGGGAGAACCTCAACGGCGAGGTCCGGATCGAGGGGATCCTGCCGACGATGGTCGACAAGCGCACCGTCCACGCACGCGAGGCGATCGACCTCCTGACCGAGAACTTCGGCGACGTTGTGTTCACGACGCGGATCCGCAAGTCGGTGAAGCTCGCGGAGGCCCCGGTCCGCGGGGGCTCTGTGCTTTCCTACCAGCCAGACGGTCCCGGCGCCATGTCCTACCGCGCCCTCGCCGAGGAGGTGCTCAGCCGTGACGAGTAAGCGCGCCAGCATGCACGACGGCCCCCTGGCCGACCTGTTCCGCGCGACGGACGCCTCCCGCGAGGCCGACGTCCACCGCGACCCGAGCCCGACCTCGGACGAGACGCGCATGATGGAGCCGCCGGTCCAGGTCGCACCGGACCCGGTCGACGCGCCGCCCGTCACAACGCCGCACATCCAGCCCGTCCCCGACCCGGTCGACGAGCCGGAGGAGCGCCCGGCCGCCGCGTTCGCCCGCGGCGACGTGAAGGGCTCGCCGCTCGCCCGCGAGGTCTCGGGCAACGCCTACCTGGCCGTGATCCGCGTGGTCGGCGTCGGCGGCGCCGGCGTCAACGCGGTCGACCGCATGATCGACGCGGGGATCCGCGGCGTCGAGTTCATCGCCATCAACACCGACGCGCAGCAGCTGAGTGCGTCGGAGGCTCCGACCCGCATCCACATCGGCGGCGCCCTCACGAAGGGCCTCGGAGCCGGTGCGCGCGCCGAGATCGGGCGCGAGTCGGCCGAGGAGTCCGAGGAGGCGATCCGGGACGCGCTGCGCGGCTCGGACCTCGTCTTCATCGCGGCCGGCGAGGGCGGCGGCACCGGCACGGGCGCCGCGCCCGTGGTGGCCCGCATCGCCCGCGACATGGGGGCCCTCACGATCGGCATCGTGACCACGCCGTTCCGCTTCGAGGGCGCACAGCGCCGTGCGCAGGCGGATGCCGGCATGGAGGTGCTGCAGGCCAACGTCGACACGCTGATCGCGATCCCGAACGACCGCCTCCTGCAGGTCCTGGAGCGCGGCGTCTCCATGGTCGACGCCTTCGGCGTCGCCGACGACGTCCTGCGCCAGGGCGTCCAGGGCGTCTGCGACCTGATCACGACGCCGGGCCTGATCAACCTCGACTTCGCCGACGTGCGCACCGTGATGCGCGACGCCGGCACGGCGCTGATGGGCATCGGCATGGCGAGCGGCTCGAACCGCGCCCGCGAGGCCGCCCTGCGCGCCGTCGAGTCCCCGTTGATCGGCCACCAGATCCGCGGCGCCACGGGCATCCTGCTGAGCGTGGCGGGCGGCCCGGACCTCTCGCTGCACGACACGATGGAGATCGCGGAGGTCATCCGCGAGGCCGCCGACGACTCGTGCAACGTGATCTTCGGCGCCATCGTCGACGAGAACCTCGGCGACCAGGTCTGGGTCACGGTCATCGCCACGGGCTTCGACCGCCCGGCCGGCTCGCGCCCGCTCGAGGCGTCGATGACGGGCGGGGCGTCGATGATCCCCGAGTTCAACGTCTCGGCGTCGGAGCCCGACAAGGGCGACGGCGGGCTGGACGTGCCCGACTTCCTCAAGTAGCGGGCGCTACTCCTCGAGTCCCAGCTCGGCGGCCAGCTCCTCCGGCGTGCGCACGCGCCCGTTGCGGCGCGCCCGCTCCTGCGTCTCGCGGGTCAGCACGAGCCCGCGGTGGATCTCGCTGAGCAGCTCGGTCACGACCTGCACCCGGCGCGTCTCGTCGCGGTCCTCGAGCAGCGACTGCTTGACGTCGTGGCTGAGGTCGACGCGGGCGGCCAGCGCATAGGCGAGCCCCGGGCCGGCATCCGGTGCCTCGGGCGCGGAGCCGGGCAGCTCCCCGGCGAGCGCGAGGTAGGCCGCGATCGCCGCCTCCTGCGCGTCGGCCGGGGCCTCGGCGGGCTCGTCGACGAGCGGAGTCACGATCGCGGAGCGGTACGAGTGCTCGTCGTGGACCTCGTCGACGCGGATCGCCTCGACGCCCATCACCACGATGTTGGAGCGGCCATCGGGGAAGCGTTCCAGGACCTCGTCGACGCGGGCCGTGCAGCCGATGTCGCGCATGCCCTCCTCGTCGGAGTAGATCAGCCCGAACGGGACCTCCTCCTCGAGGCAGCGCTCCAGCATGTCCTGGTAGCGCGGCTCGAAGATGTGCAGCGGCAGCGGCTCGCCGGGCACGAGCACCAGCTCGAGCGGGAAGATCGGGATGTCCATGCCCACGCCCGAAGCGTAGGCCATCGCTACGGTACGGTCATGAGCGCCCTGCCCGCCGACCCCGTCGCGCTGGCCGAACTCGTGCGCGCGGGCGACCGTCGCGCGGTCGCGCGCGCGATCTCGCGCATCGAGGACGAGGACCCGATCGCGGAGGGCCTTGTCGCGGCGCTCTGGCCGCACGTCGGGCGGGCGCGGGTGGTCGGGGTGACCGGACCGCCCGGCGTGGGCAAGTCCACGCTCGTCGGCGCCCTCGCCGCCGAGCTGCGCCGCCGCGGCCAGACCGTCGGCGTGGTCGCGGTCGATCCGTCGAGCCCGTTCACGCAGGGCGCGGTCCTCGGCGACCGCGTGCGCCTCGTCGAGCATGACACCGACGACGGGGTGTTCTTCCGTTCGATGGGCAGCCGCGGGCGCCTCGGCGGCGTCGCCGAGGCCACGGCGCTCGCCGTCGCCGTCCTCGACTGCGCGGGCTTCGACGTCGTGCTGGTGGAGACGGTCGGGGCGGGGCAGTCCGACATCCGCGTGGCGGACCTCGTCGACGTCGTCGTGCTGGCGCTCCAGCCCGGCAGCGGCGACAGCGTGCAGGCGATCAAGGCCGGCGTGATGGAGATCCCCGACGTGGTCGCCCTGACCAAGAGCGACCTGCCCGGCGTCGACGCCTTCCGGAGCGAGCTGCGGCTCGCCCTCGGCATCGACCCCGAGCGCGCGCCCCTGCTCGCAGAGGTCTCGGTCCCGAACGGCACGGGCGTCGCCGAGGTGCTCGACGCCGCGGAGCGCGTGCGGGCGGGCCTCGGCGACGACGGCGTCCGCGCGCGGCGCCGGGCGGGGCGCCTCAACGAGGCCGTGCAGACGGCGGCCGCGCGGGCGGCGGCCCGCGCCGACCGCGTGCTGCGCTCCGACCCCGAGGTGGTCGCGGCGGCCGAGCGGCTCGACCGCGGCGAGCTCGACCCCCTGGCCCTCGTGCGCCTGATCGAGGCGCGCAGCGGGGAGGCCCCGTGATCGACCTCGACCGCATCCGCGAGGCCGCGGAGCGCATCCGCGGCGTGGCCTTCGAGACGCCGCTCCTGCACTCGCGTCACCTGTCCGACATAACCGGCGCCGACGTCTGGCTGAAGGCCGAGAACCTGCAGCGCACGGGCTCCTTCAAGATCCGCGGCGCCGCCAACCGCGTGCAGCGGCTCGACGCCGACGAGCGGGCGCGTGGCGTGATCGCCGCGAGCGCCGGGAACCACGCCCAGGGCCTCGCGCTGGCCGCCCAGAGCCTGGGCGTGCCGGCCACGATCTGCATGCCGATCGACGCCTCCCTGACCAAGGTCGAGGCGACGCGCGGCTACGGCGCCCGCATCGAGCTCGAGGGCGTCGCCTTCGACGACGCCCTCGCGCACGCGCTGGCCATCTGCGAGCGGGAGGGCTCCGTCTTCGTCTCGCCGTTCGACGACCCCGACGTGATCGCCGGTCAGGGCACGGCGGGGATCGAGATCATGGAGCGGATGCCCGACGCCGACCTCGTCGTCGTGCCGTGCGGCGGCGGTGGGCTGATCGCGGGCGTGGCCACGGCGGTTCATGCCCTGCGGCCCGAGGCGCGCATCGTCGGCGTGCAGGCGGAGGCCTGCGCGCCCTTCGTCCGCGCCCTCGAGACCGGCGTGATCGAGTCGGCGCCGTCGGCGGGCACCATCGCCGACGGCATCGCGGTCAAGCGGCCGGGCGGGAACACCTTCCCGATCGTGCGCGACCTCGTCGAGCGCGTGGTCACCGTCGACGACGAGCAGATCGCCGCGGCGATGACGCTGCTCGTGGAGCGCCAGAAGCTGGCGGTCGAGGGCGCGGGCGCCGCCGGCGTGGCGGCGCTCCTGGCGGGTCGCGTCGGGGACGTGGCGGGCCGGCGCGTCGTCGTCGTCCTGTCGGGCGGCAACATCGACCTGCTCCTGATGCAGGGGGTGATGCGTCACGGGCTGACCACCGCGGGCCGCTACATGCGCTTCACGACGCGGATGGTCGACCGGCCGGGATCGCTGCGCGAGTTCCTGGACATCCTGACCGCGGAGCGCGTCAACATCGTCGACATGTTCCACCACCGCGACGGCACCGACCTCGGGGTCAAGGACACGGCCGTCGACATCACGGTCGAGACGCGCGACCACGAGCACGGCGAGCACGTGCTCGCGCGGATCCGCGCGGGCGGCTACCCCGCCGAGCGGATGTCGCTCTCCTAGCCGGTCTGCAGCGGGGCGGAGCCCATGCCGCCGCCGAGCACCGGCCGCACGTCGGCGAAGCCGCGCCGGGCGAGGATCGCCGCGCCGATGCCGGCGCGCTGGCTCGACTGGCAGATCACCGCCGTCGGGTGAGCCGGATCCAGGCCCTCGAGGCCCGCGAGGTGCAGGTCGTGCAGGGGGATCTGGCGGGCGCCGTCGAGAGGCAGGGGCAGCTCGTCCTCGGTGCGGACGTCGACGATCTGGAGGTCGCCGCGCTCGGCGAGGAACTCGTCGAGGGTCAGGGGCGGTAGCTGCACGAGGTCGCGCACCTCCGCGGCCGGGAACCAGCCGCGCTGGGTGAAGTGCCCGATCGCCTGCAGCTGGCGGGCGGCCTGCAGGGCCTGGGCCTCGTCGTCGGCGATCAGGACGACGGGGTCGTCGGGGTCGAGCAGGAAGCCGGCACGCGTGCCGAAGCCGGTCTGGGCGACGGGAACGTGCCAGGCGCCGCGGGCGAGGCCGTGGACGGCGTCGGCGGTGGAGCGGACGTCGAGGAGCGGCGCGTCGTCCGGCAGCCCGGCGAGCCGCTCGGGGGGGCGGGGGCGGGCGACGAAGGGGCCGCGGTTGGTGTCGACGATGCGCGCGAGGTTCGGGGGCTTGGGGGCGAGGCCGGCGTTGGCGGCCGCCACGAAGGCCTCCTCGCCCATCGGCTGCAGCATGTCGTTGAAGCGGCGCTCGAAGCCGAGGGTGGTGGAGGGCTTCGCGCTCATGCCCTTGCCGCAGAGCGAGCCCGCGACGTGGCCCGGGAAGACCTCGACCCCGTCGGGGAGCTGCAGAATGCGCTCGTGGAGGGTGCGGTAGAGGCCCGCGGCGCCCTCCTCACCGGCGACCGCGAGGTCGGGGCGGGCGACGTCGCCGACGAACAGGCTGTCGCCGGTCAGGAGCAGCCACGGCTCGTCGGCGCGGGTGTGGTCGATCACCTGCAGGGCGAGGTGCTCGGGCCGGTGGCCCGGGGTGTGCATCGCGACGATCTCGATGTTGCCGGTGCGGATCGAGTCGCCGTCGGCGAGCGGGGTGTGCGGGTGGTCGGCCCCGGCGAGCGCGGAGACGTAGACGGGCACGCCGAGCTCGAGGGCGAGGATGCCATGGCCGGAGATGTGGTCGGCGTGCGTGTGCGTCTCGATCACGCCGACGAGGCGCGCCCGGTGGTGCTCCAGGGCGCGCTCGAGGGGACGGGTGTCGAGGGCGGGATCGACGACGACCGCCTCGCCGGTGCCCTGGCAGCCGATCACGTACGCGGCGCAGCCGAGGTCGCTGTAGATGAGCTGCTCGAAGATCATGGCCGCCATCCTTCCGTGCGCGGTGGACCTGCCACGACTCTACAGCCCGTTGGTGGCGGAATCCGCTCCCGTGGCGCTAGATCTCGCCCTGGGCGCGGGAGAACGACGGCTCGCCGTCGAACATCCGTAGCTTCTCGACGTGCACCCAGTTGAAGCGCCCGCCGAAGCGGCCCAGGAGCTCGAGGATGTCCTCGCTGGTGATCACGCTGCCGCGCGTGATGAAGCGCGCGCGCATCACGTCGGTCGGATCGAGCCGGGCGCTCGTCTTCGGCCACACCTGGGTCCCGCGGCACTCGACCATCTTCAGCTCGAGTGCGGTGCCCTCGGCGATCCGCTGCGCGGCCTCGCCGACCGTGGCCGGCGGCTCCTCCGTCTGGAAGAAGACGTCGACGCCGACGAGCTCGACGGACTCGGGGATCACGAAGGCGGTCTCCTCGCGCGGCACCGGCATCGCGAGGCGCTTGACCTCGCGCGCCGTCCACTCGGGGACCGACTTGCCGAGGTTCCCGATAACGGCCTCGGTGTAGGCCGTCGTGCCGACGCTGCCGTCGTCACCTATCACGTCGCGCGTGCGGACGCCGCTCGCCAGCGTCGCCATGACGGCGTTCTCGACGGAGGAGGCCGCCTCGAGCTCGCCGATGTGGCGCAGCATCAGGACAGCCGAGAGGATCATCGCGGTCGGGTTGATCACGTCCTTACCGGCGTACTTGGGCGCGGAGCCGTGCACCGCCTCGAAGATCGCGACGTCCGTGCCGAGGTTCGCCGACGGGGCGAACCCGAGCCCACCGACGAGGGCGGAGGTCAGGTCCGACAGGATGTCGCCGTTCATGTTCGTGGTGACGATCATCTCGAACTGCTCGGGCTTCTTGACCAGCTGGTGCGCGCAGTTGTCGACGATCACGTGCCAGGCGTCGATGTCCGGGTGCTCGGGCGCGATCTCCTCGAAGGTGCGCTTCATCGTGCCTTCGGTCATCTTCATGATGTTCGCCTTGGTGGCGCAGGCGACGTTGGTGCGCCCCTCCGCCTCGGCGAGGGCGAAGGCGAGGCGGATCACCTTCTCGCAGCCCTTGCGGGAGATCAGCTTGAGGGTCTGGGCGACGTCGGGCGTCTGCATGTGCTCGATGCCGGCGTAGAGGTCCTCGACGTTCTCGCGCACGACCACGAGGTCGAGGCCGCGGCCGGAGTAGGGGGTGGGCACGCCGGGCGTCTCGCGGACCGGGCGCACGTTCGCGTAGGTCTCGAAGAGCTTGCGCAGCGTCACGTTCGCACTCTTCTCGCCGAAGCCGACCGGTGTCTCGAGCGGGCCCTTGAGTGCGCAGCGGGTGCGCTCGATCGAGGCGATCGTGTCCTGGGGCACGCCCGTGGCGAGGCCCTTCTTGAAGACCTCGGCCCCCGCCTCGTGGACCTCCCAGTCGATCTTGACGCCCGTCGCGTCGACGATGCGACGCGCCGACTCCGCCACCTCGGGGCCGATCCCGTCTCCGGGGATCAGCGTCACCGCCGTCGTGCCCTTGCTCACCCTTGTCCCCTTGGTTCGGGAAAACCTCCGGCAGCATAGGAAACCTCCGCCCGGTGTGGGGGAGCGGATAGGATCCGGCCGTGGCGCACCATCACGGGCACGCGCACCACGGCCACGCGCACGGAGCCCACGGCCACGGCTCCTTCGCGGGGCGCGCGCTGTGGATCTCGCTCGCCCTGACGCTCATGCTCGGGGTGATCCAGGTCGGTGGCGCGGTCGCCTTCGACTCGCTGGCGCTCGTCTCCGACGCGATCCACAACCTCTCGGACGCCGTCGCCGTCGGGCTCGCCGTCGGCGCGGCGTGGCTCGCGGGCCTGCCTCCGCGGGGCGCGCGCACCTTCGGCTACCGCCGGGCCGAGGTGCTGGCCGCGCTCGTGAACGCCGCCTTCCTCGTCGTCCTGTCGGGCGTCCTCGCCTGGGAGGCGATCGGGCGGCTCCTCGATCCGCGCCCCGTCGACGGCGGCGGGGTGGCGGTGATCGGACTGGTCGCGATCGTCCTCAACCTGATCCCGGTGCTTCTGCTCCTGCGGGCCGGCGCCCGCCGCAACATGAACGTGC
>VGBM01000022.1 GCA_016870485.1 Actinomycetota bacterium | reverse complement strand
CCGCGCCCGCTGAGACCATCACCGTCGCGGTCTCCGGCGACCTGCTCGTGCACGAGGCGGTGGCCCGGCAGGCGCGTGCCTACGCCGGCGGGACGGGCTACGACTTCCGGCCGATGTTCCGGCGGGTGCGGCCCCTGATCGCTGGCGCCGACCTCGCGATCTGCCACGTCGAGACGCCCCTGACCGCGAAGACCCCGACGTTCTTTCCGATCTTCACGGCGCCGCTCGAGCTGGCGCCGGCGATCCGCCGGGCCGGGTTCGACGCCTGCTCCACGGCCTCGAACCACGCCCTCGATCAGGGGCCCGACGGCATCCTCCAGACCCTGCGCGCCCTCGACCGCGCCGGGGTCCGGCACGCCGGCACCGCCCGCTCGGCGCGCGAGGCGCTGCGGCCCCTCGTGCTCGAGACCCGCAGCGGCGTCCGGGTCGCGCTTCTCTCCTACGCCCAGGCCACCAACGGCCAGGTGCCCGACCCGGCCTGGCGGGTCGACCAGGTCGGCACCGACGCCCGGCCGATCCTCGCCGCCGCGCGCCGCGCCCAGGAGGCGGGAGCCCAGGTGGTGATCGTGAACGTGCACTGGGGCGAGGAGTTGCGCCGCGAGCCGACCGCCGACCAGGTCGCCCTGGCCCGGCCGCTCGTCCTCTACGGCGAGGGCAACCTCCTATCGGGTCAGGCCGAGGCGAAGGAGTTCGGGCTGCCGGCGGACACGCAGGACGGCCTGATCGGGCTGCTCCGGATCCGGGTGCCCGCGCAGGGGCGGGCGACGCTCGAGCGGATCGACTACGCCCCCGTCTACGTCGACCACGCCGACTACGTGATCGTGCCCGTCGGCGTCGACCGCTCGCTGCCCGAATACGCGGCCTCGTGGGCCCGCACCGTCGGCGCACTGGGGCGGGGGCCGCGCTACGGGCCGTGGGGCCGGGCGCTGCCGTGAGGCAGGGGCCGTCGGGCGGCACGGTGCGTCGTCGGGTCCGATGACACCGAGACGGCGACGCCGGCTCCCGCGGCGGCCGCCCCGCCCGTCGCCGCCCCCGCCCCGCCGAAGGCCGACCGACCGGCCGAGAGCAAGCCCGACAAGGCGGCTGATGGCAGGCCCGACAAGAAGCGCGACAGCGGCGACCGACGGCGACGCCGCGCCCGCGGCGTGGCACCATGGTCGTGAGATGAGGCCGCCGACCGCATGAGCGTCGTGCGCAACCTGGCGCGGATCGGGAAGCAGTCCGCGATCTACGGCGCCGGGTCGATCGCCGCGACCCTGCTCGGGATCGTGCTGCTGCCGCTCTACACGCGGCAGCTGACCCCGGCCCAGTTCGGCGATGCCGAGCTCGCGCTGCGCATCGTCCTCGTCGTGGCGATCGTGGCCCGGCTCGGGCTGGTCAACGCCTTCTTCCGGTTCTTCTTCGACCACGACGACCTCGAGCACCGGCGGCGCACGTTCCGCACCGCCTTCTGGACGCTGCAGGCGACCACGCTCGCGTGGGCGCTGATCACCGCGGCGGCGGCGCCGTGGATCGGGGAGCGCGTCTTCACGCAGCCGGGCGCCGGCGCGGACCTCGTCCTGATGGTCGCCCTCGGCGTCTACGTCACCGTCAACTACGAGCTCACGAGCGCGCTCTTCCGGGTGCAGGAGCGCGCCGTCGCGTTCAGCGTCCGCACGATCGTGAACCTCGTCCTCACGGCGGCCCTCTCGTACGTGTTCCTCGTCGAGCTCGACCTGGGGCCGGTCGGCCTCCTGCTCGGCGCCTACCTCGGCCAGGCGATCGTCTACCTCGGCGTGCTCGTCGAGCAGCGCGCGTGGCTCGGCTTCGCCCTCGACCGGCCGCTCCTCATGCGCATGCTCAAGTTCGGGGTGCCGCTGATGCCGGCGGGCGCTGCGATGTGGGCGGTCACGCTGATCAACCGCCCCGTGGTCCTCGCCGTCTCCGACGCCGACACCCTCGGCGTCCTCGGCGCGGCGTTCCGGATCGGCACCGGCGTCCTGCTCCTCGTCAACGCCTTCCAGCTCGCCTGGCCCGCCTTCGCGTACTCGATCAAGGACGACGAGGAGGCCCGCCGCACCTACGCGGCGGTCCTCGGGGTCTACCTCGCCTTCATGGGCTGGGCCGCCGTGGCGCTGGCCCTGTGGGCACCGTGGTTCCTGCGGCTGCTCACCACCGAGCCCTATTGGGGCGCGGCGGCCGCGATCACCCCGATCGCCCTCGCCGCACCGCTCTACGGCGGCTACTTCATCGCCGCGATCGGCGTCGGGCGCCGCAAGGCCAACCAGTTCAACTGGGTCGTCGTCGCCGCGGCCGCCGCGGTCGAGGTCGTCGCCCTCGTGGTGCTGGTTCCCCGCTACGGGGTGGCGGGCGCCGGCTGGTCGTTGGTGGTGGCCTACGGCGCGATGTTCGCGCTGATGCTGTGGCGGGAGCACCGCGTCTTCCCGGTGCCGTACCGCTGGGCCAGGATCGCCCGCATCCCGGTCGTGCTGGCCGCCGCGCTCCTGATCGGCCAGCTGCTCGTCCCCGACCACGGGGCCTGGCCGCTCGTCCTGCGGATCGGCATCGTCGCCCTGATCCCGCTCGGCTACGTCGCCGTCGGCTTCCTCGACCGCGCCGAGCGCGACCGCGCGCGGCAGATCGTGCGCGGCCTGCGCAGCCGCGGCGGCAGCGCAGGCCCGGGCGACACCGCCGAGCCCGAGCCGGGCCTCTCGTGACGGGCGGCCCGGCGGCGCGGGGTATCCTCCGGCCGTGACGATCCGCATCCCGATCGCGCGGCCCGAGCTCGGACCGGAGGAGTCCGCGGCGGTCGCCGACGTGCTGGCCAGCGGCATGCTGATCTCGGGGCGCGCCGTCGAGGAGTTCGAGCGGGGGCTCGCCGAGCGCTGCGGGCGCCGCCACTGCGTCGCGGTCGCCAACGGCACGGCCGCGCTCGAGCTGGCGCTGCGCGCGCTCGGGGTGGACGGCGGCGAGGTGCTCGTGCCGGCGCTGTCCTGGCCGAGCCCGGGGCACGTGGCCGCGTGGGTGGGGGCCGCGCCGCTGCTCGTCGACGTCGATCCGGGCACATGGAACGGCACGGCCGAGGCGCTCGCCGCGGCGCGCACCGACGCGACGCGCTGCGCGATCGCGATCGACCAGTTCGGGGTGCCGGCGGAGCACCCCGCGATCAGTGCCGCGCTCACCGGCCTCCCGATCGTCGAGGACGCGGCCTGCGCGATCGGCTCGACGCTCGAGGGCCGGCCCTGCGGCTCCTTCGGGGACGTCTCGTGCCTGTCCTTCCACCCGCGCAAGGTCGTCACGACCGGCGAGGGCGGGGCCTGCCTGACCGACGACGACGGCCTCGCCGACGAGCTGCGGGTGCTCCGCAACCACGGCCAGCGCGCGGTTGGCGAGTTCGTCGCGCCCGGCCCCAACGAGCGGCTGACGGAGATGCAGGCCGCGATCGGCCTCGTGCAGCTCGGCCGGCTCGACGGCATGATCCGGCGCCGGCGCGAGATCTGCGACGCCTACCGCGCGGCGCTGCCCGGGCTCGGGCTGACCGGCCAGGCGCACCCGACGGGCGCCGCCGTCAACGAGCAGACCTTCGGGGTCGTCGTGTCCGCGGGGATGGACCGCGACGCGGTGATCGCGTCGCTCCGCGACCAGGGCATCGGCACCGGCATCCTCTCGTACGCCCTGACCCGGATCGGGAGCCTCGCGCCGCTCGGGCAGTCGGCGCCCACCGCGGAGGACGTCGTCGACCGCGGCCTCGCGCTGCCGGTCTACCCGGCGATGGCGGACGCCGACGTCGTCGACGTGCTCGCGGCGCTCGCCGTCGCCGCCGGCTAGCCCGGCCCGTACTCGAGCTGGTCGAAGTAGCGCAGGGCGACCCGGCCCGGCCGGACGCGGGTCTGGGCCGCGGCGGCCTCGGCGTCCGTCAGCTCGCCGAGCGCGCGGCGGACGCCGAGCCACGGCAGGTCGAGGTCGTCCTGGTAGACGATCGTGGAGATGCGGGGGTTCATCTCGAGGACGGCGTCGCCGATTAACTGCAGGTTGAAGAAGCCGTCGAGCCCGAAGCCCTCGACCAGGGTGGACGCGACCTCC
The DNA here is from genome assembly GCA_016870485.1 of Actinomycetota bacterium. Lineage (GTDB taxonomy): Bacteria > Actinomycetota > Thermoleophilia > Gaiellales > F1-60-MAGs149 > F1-60-MAGs149. The sequence goes on along the minus strand of VGBM01000022.1, from coordinate 19,890 downwards.
ATCAGCTCGGGCGCGTCGAGCGTCTCGAAGCGCATCGCGAGGCCGGCGCGCATCGCCTCGCGCGTCTTGGGGTGCCCGAGCACTATCTTGCCGTCCTCGGCGTAGCCGTCGACGGTGCGCTCGGGGCCCTGCACGAGCTCCATGACGAGGAGCTCCGTTGGATCGTCGCCGAGGATGCGCTCGACGTCCTCGAGCCGGCGCGGCGGGGCGACGGGGCGCTCGAGCAGGAGCTGGTGGCGCTCGTCCACGGAGGCCGATAGGACGTGGAAGCCGCGCGAACCGGCTGAGACCACCGGCTTCATGCAGACGTCGCGGTCGGGGTAGCCGAGCGCGCGCGCCGCGGCCGCCACCTCCGCGCCGCCGCGCGCGAGGCGGAACGCCGGGGCGCGCACGCCGAGCCGCTCGCAGAGGGCGAGCGTCTCGTGCTTGGAGTCGGCGGCGGCCACCGACTCCGGGCTCGAGCAGATCAGCGCGATCCCGGCCGCGGCGAAGTCGGCGCGCATCGCGGCCAGGCCGGCGAGGTCGAAGGAGGCCTGCGGCAGCACCACCCGCGCGCCCTCGCGCTCGGCGAGCGCGAGGATCGCGGGCCCGAACGCCGGGTCCGTCCCCGCCGGCACCGTCGAGAAGGCGTCGCAGAGGAAGCGGCCGGCGTTCTCCTCGCGCAGGTCTGTGCCCACGAGGCGCACCGCGCGCTCGCCGTTCCCTCCGAGCGCGCGCAGGAGCGCGGCCGAGCCGGGCGAGCCGACCGCGGTCACGAGGATGGTGAGGGGCTCAGCCAAGGTCGAGGTCGTCACCGCGCAGGTGCTCGAGGCGCGCGTCGCGGTCGCGGTCGAGGTACTCGTCGATCGTGGCCCGCATGCCGTCGCGTCCGCGCATCCAGAGCACGGGGTGGATCAACAGCTGCAGCCACGGGAAGCGCGCCTCTGCGAGCTCCGCGGTCGGATCGCCGCGCCGCCACGTCTGCTTCGAGTCGGAGCGGTACGTCCACGCGAAGCCGCCGGTGAAGCGCGGCTCCATGACGTTGACCCAGCCGGGCACGGCGTCCTCCATGAAGGCCGGGTCGGGGTTGTGCCAGGCCATCACGCGGTCGAAGCCTGGGTCGACGACGGGGTCGACGTGGGGGTGCAGCGCGTGGTGGCCGACCCAGTGGCCGAGCTCGCGCAGCCGCGCGTAGGCCGCCTCGCCGGCGGGCGAGGCGAGGTTGTAGAAGACGCTCCGCGTCATCAGGAGGTACGTCGCCCGGATGCCCTTCGCGTGCTCGAGCTCGGCCATCTCGAGGGCGGCCTCGAGCGAGAGGTCAACGTCGTGGCGGAGGAGCAGCATCTGCTCGGCCGGCTGGGCGACGCCGAAGCCGCGCAGCCGGTAGCGCCCGGCGATGATCGCCTCCAGCAGGCGCTCGTAGCCGGCGGGCGAGAAGTCCGTCACGCGGCACCCTCGCGCTCGCGCCGCACCTGCTCCGCCCACGCCACGGCTGCGGCTGCCGGCTCCATCGGCTCGATCATGACGTCCAGGGCGGCGCGCGCCGCCGCGGTGCGGGCGTCGAGCTCCGCGTCGGAGGCCGCCGTGATCAGCAGCACCCCGAGCCGGCCGGAGGCGGACGTCAGCGGGGGGACGATCTGGCCGGGCTGGTGGTAGAAGCCGACGTCGTGCACGCCCGGCAGGCCCGGGGCCTCGCCGGCGCCGGCGCGGATCACGCGCCCCGGGGCGTCGGGGATCACGAAGCAGGCGTGGCCGAACGGCTCCGCCACCGCCTGTGGCCGCAGGTGCTCGCCGGCCGGCCGGCCGAGCGCCGCGTCGAGGACGGCCTCGAGCAGGTCGACGCCGACCACGAGCCGCGCGAGCTGCGCGTCGCTGCCGCCGCCCAGCCGCGCTCCGCACTCGATCATGTGCGGGCCGTCGGCGGTGACGCGCACCTGCGCGTAGACGGGCGCGTCGTCGATGCCGATCGCCGCGGCGGCGCCACGCACGACGTCGACGATCGCCTCGACGTCGGCGGCCGGGCGCCCGCACGGGTGGCGGTGCGCCACGCAGATGCCGACCGCCGGCTCCGGCGCGAGATCGCGCAGCGTGACCGACACGGCGTGGAAGACGCCGTCGAGGACGAACGCGTTGACGGTGTACTCGGGCCCGTCGAGGTGCTCTTCGACGATCAGGTCGCCGGAGCGGGAGTGGCGGACGGCGTGCTCGACGGCGGCCGGGATCGCCGCCCGCTCGCGGACGTCGCTGACGCCGCGCTGGGCGGCGCCGTCCGTCGGCTTGACGATCACGCGCGGCCCGAGCGCGTCGTAGGCCGCGAGCGCGTCGTCGACCGTGCGCGCCGGGGCGAACCCGGCCGAGGGGACGCCGTGCCGGTGGTACAGCCCGCGCTGGCGCACCTTGTCGGTCGCGGCCAGCGCGGCGTCGATGGGCAGGCCGGGCAGCCCGAGCGCCGCGGCCAGCCGGGCGCCCGGCACGACCGCCTGCTCGGAGCCCATGGAGGTCACGCCGACGGCCTGCACGCCGGCTGCGGCGAGCGCCGCGCGGGTGCCGTCGAGGTCCGAGAAGTCGTGGTGCACGAACACGTCGGCCGCGTCGGCGGCGGGGCGGTCCGTGCGCCCGTCGACGGCGCACGTCGCGATGCCGTGTGCCCGGGCGAGCCCGATCAGGGGTCGCTGCGAGAGCCCGGCGCCGAGGACGACGAGCGCGGGGGCGGTCACCGCGGGGCCGCGGCCGCCTTCGAGCGGTACCACGCGATCGTCCGCTCGAGGCCCTCGTCGAGGTCGACCTGCGGCTCCCAGCCGAGCACCTCGCGCGCCCGCGTGATGTCGGGGATGCGGATCTCGACGTCGGAGTACTCGAGCGGCTTGAACACGATCGGCGAGTCCGACCCGGCGAGGCGCTTGATGCGCAGGGCGAGGTCGTACGTGGTGCAGACGCTGCGCGGGTTGCCGATGTTGAAGGACTGGCCGACCGCCGCGGGGTTCTCGAGGATCTCGAGGACGGCGGCGGCGATGTCGTCCATGTAGCACCAGGCGCGGATCTGGGCCCCGTCGTTGTGGACGGTGATCTCGTCGCCCGCGATGGCGTGGCGCACGAAGTGGTGGATCGCGCCGACCCCGATCTGGTTGGGGCCGTAGATGTTGAACGGGCGCACCACGGCGACGGGCAGGCCGTGCTCCTCGAAGTAGGCGTGCAGGAAGTACTCCCCGGCGAGCTTGGAGACGGCGTACGACCAGCGCGCCTCGCCGACCTGGCCGCCGGAGGTCTCGTGGGTCTCCTCGACCTTGTAGGCGTGCCGGCCGAAGACCTCGCTGGTCGAGAAGTCGATCATCCGCTCGAGGCGGTCGCCGAGGCCGTGCGCGACCTCCGCCACGTTGGCGGTGCCGAGCAGGTTGACGCGCATCGTGCGGACGGGGCTCTTGAGGACGGTCGCGACGCCGGCGATGGCGGCCATGTGCACGATGTGCGTGGCGCCCTCCGCGGCGGCCGAGAGGCCGTCGAGGTCGAGGATGTCGCCCTGGACGAACGTCACGTTCGGGTTGTCGCGCAGGGTCGTCTGGCTGAGCGCGTCGTGGTGGAGATTGTCGTAGAGGACGATCTCGTTGCGGTCGGCCAGGAGGCCGGCGACGGTAGTGCCGATGAATCCGGCGCCGCCGGTCAGCAGGATGCGCTTGCCCTCGAGCACGCGCTGAGTCTACCGGGTCGCCCGTGGCCGCCCGCTGCTCGCGCGGGCGCGCCTGCCACCATGGGGCCGTGCTGCAGCGCATCGATCTGACCACGAGCCCGGCCGCGATGCGGCCGCTCGCAGAGGCCGACCTGGCCGCCGCGCTCCGGGTGGACGGGTCGCTGGCCTGGGTCGACTGCGGCGACCCGACGGACACCGAGCTCGCGGCGCTCGCGGCCGACGCCGGCTGGTCGGAGGCCCTGACGGACGCGGTCCACAGGCCGGAGGGGCGGCAGCGGTTCGTGCGGCTCGGCGACTGGGCCGTCGTGCAGGTGGGGGCGCCGCGCGGCGACGGCACGGGCTGCATGGTGCTGTCGGGGTCGACCGCCGTGACCGTGCGCTACGAGTGGCCCGTCGACTTCAGCGACGCCTCCGCCGACGTGCAGGGCTGGAGCGGCCTCGCCGACGCCGGCGCGATGGCGGTGGCCTGCGTGCTCCTGAGCCGCCTCGTCGAGGTCTACGAGGACGCGGCGGGCGATCTCGAGGACCGCCTCGTCGCGCAGGAGTCGTCGGCGCTCGAGGACTCGAACGGGCGCGACCCCCTGCCGGCCCTGCGCGAGACCGCGAACCTGCGCACCCGCGTCGGTGACCTGCGCCGGCGCGCCAACCGGCTGCGCGAGGTGATCGGGATGGTGATCCGCCAGGAGCTCGTCGATCGCCGCCACGGCGAGGCCGTCGACCTCGAGCTGCGCGACGTCTACGACCACCTGCTGCGCGTCCACGACGACCTCGACGCGTACGGCGAGCGGCTGATCGCCCTGCAGGACTCGCGCCTGTCTTTGGTGGCTTATAAGCAGAACGATATCACGAAGAAGATCTCCGGCTGGGGCGCCGTCCTGCTCGTGCCCACGATCACGACGGGCTGGTACGGCCAGAACTTCCAGCACCTGTGGCTGCTCGACAGCCCGTGGGGCGGCTTCTTCAGCGCGGGCGCGGCGATCGCCGGGATGATCGCCCTGGCCACCGTCCTGCGCCGGGCCGACTGGCTCTAGGCGTCCGCGCGGCGGGCGCGCGCGAGTGCGAGGGTGCCGGCGACCAGGAGCGCCGCGACGGTGAGGGCGACGAGCCCCGTCGCGGCCGCGCCCGTGCGCAGCGCGGCGACGCCGACGTAGCCGACGTGGAGCGCGGCGGCGAGGAGGACGGCGGCCGCGGCGCCCTTGCCGGGGCGGCGCGTCTCGCGGTCGAGCCGGCGCGGCATCAGAACCCGTGGGCGATGCCACGGCGCCGGTACACGTCGAGCATCCGCTCGGCGACCGCGGTGTGCGAGTGGACGGCCTCGGCGTACGCGCGCGAGGCACGCCCGATCTCTCTCAGCCGGGCGGGCTCGGCGACGAGACCGTGGATCGTGTCGGCGAGCGTGTCGGCGTCCGCGCTGATCAGCGGGATGCGGTGGCCGAAGGCGTCCTCGGTCTCCGCCTTGGCCTCCGCGTCGAGGCGCACGATGCACGGCTTGCCGAGCGCCATCGCCTCGATCGAGAAGAGCCCGTACCAGCCGACGTTGAGCTGGTCGATCACGAGGTCCGCGGCGGCGTAGCGCAGCCGGGCCTCGTCGTTGGGGGTGTGCTCGACGAGGTCGAGCTCGATCGGCGCGCCCTCCGCCTTCAGGGCTCGGACGGCCTCGAGCACGGCCTCGGTGCCCTTCGAGCGCCGCCGCGAGGGGGCGTGCACGATGCGGATGGTGCGCTGCGGCTCGGGGACGGCGGGGCGCCACAGCCCGAGGTCGATGCCGGGCGGCACGACGTCGTAGGGCGGCCACCACGAGCCGCGCGGGGCGCGGTGCACCGTGGCGTAGGAGCCGATGATCGCGGCGTCGGCGTGGCGCAGCGCGTAGTCCCACTTGGCGACGGGGGCGTCGCGGATGTCGGAGCCCCAGAAGTGGAAGACGCGGCCCTTGCCGAGCCGGCCGAGCAGCGGCAGGTTGACCCGCTTCGGCAGCAGCGTGACCCCGAAGTGGAACTGGAAGACGTCGAAGGCCGGCAGCGTGCGGCCGAAGGCGAGCGCCTGCCGGGGCAGGTTGAGCGCGAGGTTGGCGGGCCCGCCGCCCTGCCGCAGGTGCAGGTTGATGTCCGAGCCGTCGCGGAACGGCTGCTTCGTGAACACGAGCAGGCGGCTCTCGCAGCCGATCGCGTTGAGCCCCGCGCTGAGGGCCTCGGGGCCGCCCGCGATGTTCAGGGGCGCGTGGAGGATGCGCAGGCGGTCGGCCACGCGCCCGAGCATACCGGCGGCCGCATCGGCGCCCGTGCGATGATGGGTCCGATGGAGGAGCGCCTGCGCGTCCTGTACGTCGCCTTCTACTACCCGCCGACGTCCGGCGGGGGCGTCGAGCGGACGCTGCAGTTCTCGCGGCGGCTGCCCGGCCTCGGGATCGACGTCGAGATGCTAGTGCCGACGGACGCGAAGTGGCTGGCCGAGGACCCCGCGTCGGTGGCGCGGATCCCGTCTGACGTGCCCGTCCACCGCGTGCCGTACCGCGGGCCCTCCCTGACGCAGCTGCCGGGCGAGCGGATCCGCGCCCAGCCGACGTTCGGCCGGCGGGTCCTGATGCGGGCCCGCCTCGCGCCCCAGCGGATCTTCCTCCCGGACGCGAACGCCCCGTGGCTCGCCAGTGTCGTGCCCGCCGCGCTCACGCTGCTCGGCACGGGCCGCTTCGACGCCTACGTGACGACCACGCCGCCGCACACCGTCGCGGTCGCCGGCCGCCTGATCCGGGCCCGCACCGACGTGCCGTGGGTCGCCGACTGGCGCGACCCGTGGCTGACCCACGCCGACCTCGACCGGTCGCGGCCCGACGTGCGCGCCAAGCAGGCCGCGATCGCGCGGCTCGCGCGCTGGAGCACCGGCGGCATGGACGCCGCCAGCGTCGTCGACCACGCCGAGGACGAGGTGCGCGGCCTAAGCCCCGACCTGCCGCTCGCCGTGATCCCCAACGGCGTCGACCTCGAGGAGCTCGCCGCGGTCGAGCGCCGCCCCGACCCCGACCACTGCACCTTCGCGTTCACGGGCTGGTTCTTCGGCGACCGCTCGCCCGCGGTGCTGCTCGAGGCGGTGGCCGCGCTCCTGCGCGACCGCCCCGAGCTGCGCGACGCGGTGCGGCTGCGCTTCATGGGCGGCTTCCCCGACACGGACCACGCGCGCGTCCGGGACCTTGGCCTCGGGGACGTCGTGCGGGTCGAGCCGCCGCAGCCCCACGCGGCCGCCCTGCAGGCCCAGGCCGACGCGGACGTGGCGCTGATCTTCATGCAGGAGGGCGCCGGGCACGGGGCCAAGTTCCTGCCCGGCAAGGTCTGGGAGCTGATGGCCTCCGGCCGGCCCGTGCTCGCCCTCGTGCCGCCCGACGGGGCGGCCGCCCGCGAGCTCGCGCACGTCGGGGCCGAGGTCGTCGCGCCCGCCGACGCGGCCGGGGCCCGGGCCGCCGTTGAGCGGCTCGTCGACGCCTGGCGGGCCGGGACGCTCGCGGCGACGCCGCTGCCGGACGACGTGCGCGCGCGCATCTCGCGTCAGGGGCAGGCCGAGGCCCTCGCGGGCCTCCTGCGGGCAACCGTCAGCCGCGCCCGCGCAGGCGCCGCTTGACCGGCCCGACCACGAGCCCCGCGGCCTGGACGGCGCCGGGCTTGGGGTCACGCAGGCTGAAGACGGGCTCCTCGATCAGGCCCACGAGGGGCCGAGCGATGTCACGCAGGCCCTCGCGGCCCGCGAGGCCGGCCTTAAGGTGCGGGACGGCGGCCACCCAGCGGCGCCCGTCGTGGCGGGGCCCCGAGATCGCACGGCCGACGTCCTCGCCGCAGGCCGCCCGGTAGCACATGCCGACGAGGTCGACCCCGCAGCGGCGGGCGAGGCTGTGCCACTGCCAGGTGCGCAGGTTGATCTCGATCAGCCGGTACGAGCCGTCGCGCGGGTCGCGCTTGAACTCGATCTGGGTGATGCCGTCGAAGCCGCTCGTGCGCAGCAGCTGGTCGGCGTAGGCGACGGGCTCGTCGGCCCAGCGCGCCTCGCCGACCCGGCAGGTGCCGAAGATCGGCGGGCGCTGCACCAGCTTGCGCCCGCAGAAGGTGCCGACCGCGCGGCCGCCGTCGTCGGAGAACGAGCCGACGGTCCAGAGCGCGTTGTCGCCGCCCGGGATCACCTCCTGGAAGATCGCGCGGTCGCCGGTGGCGTTGATCCGCTCGAACGCGTCGACGAGCTGCTCGGGCCGGTCGGCCTGCAGGACCTGCACCTTCTCGGCGTGCTTGAAGACGATCCCGATCGACGGCTTGGCGATCGCCGGGTAGGGGATCTGCGCGGCGGCCGCCTCCGCCTCCGCGCGCGTCTGGGGCATGAAGGAGCGGGGGATCGGAACGCCGGCGCGCTCGGCGAGCTGGAGCTGCGGGATCTTCGCCATCAGGGGGCCGATCACGTCCCAGTCGGAGCCGGGCAGGACGAGGGGCGTGATGCGGTCGGCGTGCTTCGAGACGGCGACGAGGTGCGCGTCGTGCGTCGGGAACAGGTACCCCGGGCGCCCCACGAGTGCCGCGAGCTCGGCGAGCACCCCGATGAAGCCCGCCTCATCGACCGCCGGGTCCGGTGCGAGCACCGGGGTCACGCCGCGCGACTTGAAGCCGAGGGCGCCCCGCCGGTGGTCGACGACCACGACGGGCGCACCCGCGTCGCGCAGGGAGCGGGCTGAGGCGAGGCCGTTCGTGAAGCCGACGTCGAGGACGACGCCGAGCGGGCGGTCGGGGCGCTCGGCCAGGACCGTGCGCAGGCGCTTGGTGGTCGCCGCGTCCAGCATGGCGACAGGGTAGCCGTCGGCCCGCGACCAGCACGTACCCTTCCCGGATGCGGGTCGGCATCGACGTCGGGGGCACCTTCACAGACCTGGCCGCGGTCGGGCCCGACGGGCTCGTGATCGCGAAGGTGCCGACGACGCCCCGCGACCAGTCGGAGGCGGTCCTCGCCGCCGTCCTCGCGAGCGGCATCGACCCGGCTGCGGTGCAGGCCCTCGCGCACGGCATGACCGTGGCCACGAACGCGCTCCTCGAGCGGCGCGGCGCCCGCACCGCGCTCGTGACCACCGAGGGCTTCCGCGACGTGATCGAGATCGGCCGCCAGGCCCGCGCCGACCTCTACGACCTCAGCCGCCACAACCCGCCGCCGCTCGTGCCCCGCGAGCTGCGCGTGACGGTGCGGGAGCGGATGGGCCCCGACGGGGTCGTCGAGGCGCTCGACCCTGCCGACCTCGCGCGGGCCGTGAGCGACCTGCGCGCCCTCGCCGTCGAGAGCGTCGCCGTCTGCCTGCTCTTCGGCTACCTGCATCCGGCCCACGAGGAGGCCGTCGCGCGGGCGCTGCGCGACGCCCTGCCCGGGGTCGAGGTCGTGGCCTCCCATGAGGTGCTGCCTGAGATGCGCGAGTACGAGCGCGCGAGCGCCACCGTGGCCACCGCCTACCTGCGCCCGCGCCTGCGCGGCTACCTCGAGCGCCTCGTCGAGCGCGCGGAGGGCGCCCGGCTGCCGACCCCGACGGTGATGCAGTCGTCGGGCGGCGTGATCGACGCGCAGACGGCCAGCCTCCTCGCCGCCACCACCGTCCTGTCGGGCCCGGCGGGCGGCGTCGTCGGCGCCGCCTACGTCGCGGTGGCGAGCGGCTTCGCCGACGCCCTCACCTTCGACATGGGCGGCACCTCCACCGACGTGGCGGCGATCGTCGAGGGATCCGTCGCCACCACCACCGAGGCGGTCGTGGCCGGCGTCCCGCTGCGGCTCGCGATGACCGAGGTGCACACGGTCTCCGCGGGCGGCGGCTCGATCGCCTGGGTCGACGATGGCGGGCGCCTGCGTGTCGGTCCGACCAGCGCGGGCGCCGTGCCGGGGCCGGCGGCCTACGGGGCGGGCGGCGTCGAGCCGACCGTGACCGACGCGAACGTCGTGCTCGGGCGGCTGCCCGACGGGCTCGTCCTCGGCGGCTCGATCGCGCTGTCGGGTGAGCTGGCGGCCCGGGCCGTCGCGCGGCTCGGGGAGCGGCTCGGCCTCGGCGTCGAGGAGACGGCGCTCGGCATCGTGCGCGTCGCCGACAGCGCGATGGCGCAGGCCCTGCGCGTCGTGTCGGTCGAGCGCGGCCGCGATCCGCGCGCCGGGGCCCTCGTGGCCTTCGGCGGCGCGGGCCCGCTGCACGCGTGCGCGCTGGCCGAGGACCTCGGCATCGGGGCGGTGCTCGTGCCGGCCGCGAGCGGCGTCCTCTCCGCACTCGGCCTCGCGCTCGCCGACGTCCGCCGCGACCACGTGCGCGGCGTGCGCGCGACGCTCGACCCCGAGGGCACCGCCGACGTCGCGGCGGCCCTCGACCGGCTCGCCGCCGAGGCCCTCGCCGACCTCCCCGGTGCGGTGCTGACCCTCGCCGTCGACTGCCGCTACGCGGGCCAGGGCCACGAGCTGACCGTGCCCGTGGCCGACGCCGCCGAGGCCACGGCGGGCTTCCACCGGCAGCACGCGCTGCGCCACGGCTGGGACCGCCCCGACCAGCCGGTCGAGGTGATCGCCGTCCGGGTTGCCGCGACCGTGCCGACCGAGCGCCCGGCCCTCGCGCCCGTGCCGGTCGTCGACGGGCCGGTGGCCGGCCCCGCGGCCGTGCCGATCGCGGGCGCCACGGTCTGGGTGGGCGCGGGCTGGGCCGGCGCCTGCGACGAGACGGGCACGCTGGTGCTGCGGCGGGAGGGGGCGGCGTGAGCCTCGACCCGATCGGCCTCGTCGTGCTCGGCAACGCCCTGGCGGGCGTGGCCGAGGAGATGGGCGCGGTGCTCGTGCGCGCGGCCTTCTCCGCCAACATCAAGGAGCGCCGCGACTCCTCGTGCGCGCTCTTCGCGCCCGACGGGCGGATGGTGGCCCAGGCGGCGCACGTGCCCGTCCACCTCGGCTCGATGCCGGAGACCGTGGCGGCGGTCCTCGCCCGCGATCCCGTCCCCGGCGACGTCTTCCTCGTCAACGACCCCTACACCGGCGGCTCGCACCTGCCGGACATCACCCTCGTCGCGCCGATCGCCGTCGACGGCGCGGTCCTCGCGATCGCGGCGGTGCGCGCGCACCACGCCGACGTCGGCGGCATGCGCGCCGGCTCGATGCCGCCCGGCGCGACGGAGCTCTACCAGGAGGGCCTGGTGATCCCGCCGGTGCGGCTCGTCCGCGGCGGTGCGGTCGACGCCAACCTGCTCGACCTCCTGCTCGCCAACGTGCGCCAGCCGGAGGAGCGCCGCGGCGACCTCGACGCGCAGCTCGCCGCGATCCACCTGGCTACGACGCGGCTCGCCGAGCTCGCGGACCGCCACGGCGCGGCCACCGTCCTCGCGGCGTACGACGCGATGATCGCCTACGCCGAGCGGCGCACCCGCGAGGCGATCCGCGCCCTGCCCGACGGGGTGCACGCGGCCGCGGACGTGCTCGAGGGCGACGGCGTGACGGACGACGACATCCCGATCCAGGCCACGGTGGAGATCGCGGGCGACCGGATCATCGTCGACTTCGCCGGCACCGCGCCCGCCGTGCGCGGCAACGTCAACTGCCCGCTGGCCGTCACCCGCGCGGGCTGCCTGTTCGCACTGCGGGTGCTCCTGCCGGGCGACATCCCGTTGAACGCCGGCGTCAGCGCGCCGCTCGAGGTGCGGGCCGAGCCCGGCAGTCTCGTCGACGCCCGGCCGCCGAGCGCGGTCGCCGCCGGCAACGTGGAGACCTCGAGCCGCATCGCCGACGTCGTGATGGCGGCGCTCGCCGAGGTCGCGGACCTGCCCGCCCAGGGCCAGGGCACGATGAACAACCTCGTCCTCGGCGGGGCGGGCTGGAGCACCTACGAGACGATCGGCGGCGGGCAGGGCGCCTCCTCGCGCGGGCCCGGCCCGAGCGGCGTGCACGTGGCGATGTCGAACACCCGCAACACCCCCGTCGAGGCGCTCGAGCTGGAGGCGCCCGTGCGGGTGCGCCGCTACGAGCTCGCTTACGGCACGGGCGGCACGGGGCGGCACGCGGGCGGCGACGGCATCGTGCGCGAGGTCGAGGCGCTCGCCCCGGCGGCGCTGTCGCTCGTCGCCGACCGCCGCCGTCACGGCCCGCGCGGCGCCCAGGGCGGGGGGCCGGGGATGGTCGGCGAGCACCGGGTCAACGGCGCACCGGTCGGGGCGAAGGCCGGCGTCGACCTCGTCCCGGGTGACGTCGTGCACGTGCGCACGCCCGGCGGGGGCGGCTGGGGCGCGCCGACCGGCGCGACCGGGGACCCGAGCGGCGAGACTGGCGGGCGATGACGACGACGGGGGGCGGCACGATGGCGCCGAGCGACGACCGGGCGCAGATGCGCGAGCGGATGGGGACCTGGGGCGCGTGGATCGGCGCGCTGACCGCGGTGCCCGCGGAGCTGGGCCGCCCGGCCGCCCGCCGCGCCGAGGAGCTCGGCTTCCCGTGCCTGTGGTTCCCGGAGGGCATGGGCGTGCGCGAGTCGTTCTCGAACGCCGCCGTCCTGCTCGGCGCCACGGAGCGCATCCTCGTGGCTAGCGGCATCGCCAACGTGTGGGCGCGCGACGCCATCGCCGCCGCCAGCGCCTCGCGCACCCTCAACGACTCCTTCGACGGGCGCTTCCTGCTCGGGCTCGGCGTCAGCCACCCGCCGCAGGTCGACCCGCGCGGCCAGACGACCTACCTCAAGCCCGTCGCGAAGATGCGCGAGTACCTGAGGCAGATTGAGCGCGGCGCGTTCGAGTCGCCCGACGGCGGCGCCGCCCCGCAGGAGGACCGCGTCGACACGATCATCGCCGCGCTGCGCCCGCCGATGCTGGAGGTCGCGCGCGACCTGTCGCTCGGCGCGCACCCGTACCTCGTGCCGGTGGAGCACACGGTGCGGGCCCGCGAGATCCTCGGCGACGACCCGATCCTCGCCGTCGAGCACAAGGCGATCATCGAGACGGATCCCGAGCGGGCCCGCGCCCGCGCCCGCGCCGGAATCGGCTGGTACCTCGGGATCGACAACTACCGGCGCAACCTGCTGTGGATGGGCTACGGCGAGGAGGACATCGCGAACGGCGGCTCAGACCGCCTGATCGACGACCTCGTCGCGCACGGCGACGCCGAGACCGTGGTCGCGAAGCTGCACGGCCACCTCGAGGCGGGCGCCGACCACGTCGCGATCCAGCCGCTCGGCGAGGAGGACGACCCGTGCGGCCTGAGGATCCTCGAGAAGCTCGCGCCGCTCCTCGGCTAGCGCGTCAGCAGCAGTGCTTCGGCTCGCTCGGGGCGACGTCGATGCCCGGGCTGCGCGCGAAGAACCCGTACGGCTTGAGCATGAACCCCGTCCGCTCGACGGGCATCACGGGCCAGTCCTCGGTGCGCGGGATGTGGTTCGTCCCGAACGTGAACCAGAGCACGACGTCGGTGTCCTCGAGGGGCCGGTCGGCGGCCGTCCAGCGCGGCAGGCCGTCGAGGCCCTCGTGCTGGAACGGGTGGTCGCCCGCGGGGTAGAGCTCGTCGGGCCGGTTGGGGGTCACCCACAGGTGGTGGTACATGAAGCGGGCGCGCCTGCCGATCACGGATTCCGGGTCGGCGAGCGGCCAGTTGGCACCCGTCGGCAGGAGCTTGTAGCCGCGCGGCTTGCCCAGGTGGTTCGTCGACGACGGGTTGACGACCTTCCAGTAGCGCCCCGCGAACGGGTCGATGTCGCGCTGGGCGCGCGCCTCGGACGCGAGGGTGGTCTCGCGGATCGTGTACGCGTTGCCGTCGGGGTTGGCGGGGCCCATCGGCTGGGCGACGGCATCGACCTCGATGACCGTGTTGCCCGGGCCGTCGACGTCCAGGTCGAGGCGGGCGCAGAAGAGGTGCTGGTGGTAGGGGGCGAGCAGGCCCGGCTCGATCTCGGTCGACGAGGGGTGCTTGGCGCCCGGCACGCCGGCGCGGGTCAGGACGATGCCGGTCAGCTTCGCCTCGAACTCGATTGTGCCGTCCTGGTGGAAGTACCAGAAGTAGCCGTACTCGTAGTTGTCGATGGTGGCGACCTGCGAGGCGACGAAGCGCCGCCCGCGGCGGACCTCGACGTGGCCGTCGGTGTCGGTGTGCTTCCAGAGGACCCCGAAGTCCTCCTCGTGCAGGCAGATGCCATTCTGCACGACGTGCACCTCGCCCTCGGCGTCGACCGTGCAGACGTCGAGGTAGACGATCTCGCCGAGGCAGTCGCAGCCGAGGGTCAGGGAGTTGGCGTAGTTGCCGAACCCGAACTCGCCCGTGTCAAAGGCGGCCTTGCGGGCGGCCCCGTTGATGCCGGTGTCGCCGTAGGGGATCACGAGCTCCGCGATCGACATGCGCCGGGCGATCGTGCGCTCCGTGCCGTCGTCGTCGAAGCGCACGTCGTGGATCACGAGGCCCTCGCGCTGGCAGTGGCCGAGCCTAAAGCGCCAGCGCTCCCAGCGGATCTCCCAGCCGTCGACCTCGAACGAGGCGCCCTCGGGCTGGATGATCTCGAGCGGCTTGAGCCTGACGCCGCCGCCGGTCTCGGACAGGCGATACGGCCCGGGCGTCTGCGGCGTCGGGATCCCGTCCGTGTCCTCGACGTCGACGACCTCGGCCGTGTCGACCGCGACGACGGCGTGGAGCCCGCCGATCGGGTGGGCGTACTGGTTGGCGTCCGGGGTGGGCCGGTGCCACATCGGGGTCCAGATCAGGCGCCGGCCGTCATTGAGGTGCTCCGGCACGTCGATGCCGAAGGGCCACGTCTCCATGTGCACCTGGGACGGGTCATCGATGCCGCGGCGGCGCAGCCCCTCGATCACGCGCGGGTCGTTGCGGGCCGCCTCGAGGCAGGCGACCGCCTCGGGGCCGAGCATCGCGGCCTTCTGGCCCGGCTGGGGGTCCCAGCGGCGCACCGTGCCGTCGAGGCCGACCACCGACTCGATCAGGAGGCCCTGCGCCCGGTCCCAGACCGTGATCCGCGCCGCGCGGTCGATCGGGTCGCCCGGCGACCACGCCGAGAGCGCCTCCTTCGACGGCTCGTCGAGCAGCGTGAAGACGAACAGGTGGTCGCGGGTCAGGCCCTGCTCGCGGCGGAGGATCGCGATCGCCTCGGCGAGCTCCTCGGGGGCGAGCGGGTCGAGCGGGTGCGGCGTCATGCGGGAAGTATGGGGGTGCGCCGCGCGCATCGCCAGAGCGCGCACCTTGACGGCGGACGGCGCCAGCCCTAGCATCTGAAATGTCAGTTCGACGGCCACGCCCCGGAGGCGACGATGGACCCCAACGAGCACGCGCTGCACAACGCCCCGTTCCTCTGGCGGACGCCGGAGCCCAAGTCCACGTACGGGGCCGTCATCGTGGGCGGAGGCCTGCACGGGCTCGCCACCGCCTACTACCTGGCCAAGAACCACGGGATGACCGACATCGCCGTGGTCGAGCGCGGCTGGATCGGCAACGGCAACGCCGTGCGCAACACCACCATCATCCGCTCCAACTACCTCTGGGACGAGAGCGCGGCCATGTACGAGCACGCGCTCAAGCTGTGGGAGGGCTGGACCGAGGAGCTCGACTACGAGATCCTCTTCTCGCAGCGCGGCGTCCTCAACCTCGCCCACAACCTGCACGACGTGCGCGAGTCCGTCCGCCGGGTCGAGGCCAACCGCCTCAACGGCGTCGACGCCGAGTGGCTCGACGCCGACGGCGTCAAGGAGTTCTGCCCGATCGTCGACGTCTCACCCGACGCCCGCTACCCCGTGATGGGCGCGACGCTGCAGCGCCGCGGCGGCATCGCCCGCCACGACGCCGTCATCTTCGCCCTCGGCCGGGCCTGCGACGCCCTCGGCGTCGACATCATCCAGGGCTGCGAGGTCACCGGCATCGACGTCCACGACGGCCGCGTCACGGGTCTCCAGACCTCGAAGGGCCCGATCGCGGCGGGCAAGGTCGGCCTCGTGGCCGCCGGGCGCACCAGCCTCCTGACCGCGATGGCCGGCTTCGACGTGCCGATCCAGTCGCACCCCCTGCAGGCCCTCGTCAGCGAGGTCTACGAGCAGGTCCTCAACTGCGTCGTCATGTCGAACGCGGTGCACGTCTACGTCTCCCAGGCCCACAAGGGCGAGCTCGTGATGGGCGCCGGCATCGACGCCTTCAACTCGTACGCGCAGCGCGGCGGCCTGCACGTGATCGAGGAGCAGATGAGCGCTGGCATGCAGCTCTTCCCGCACTTCAGCCGCGCGCGCCTTCTGCGCACCTGGGGCGGCATCGTCGACGTCTGCCCAGACGCCTCGCCGATCGTCGGCCTGACCCCCGTCGAGAACCTCTACGTCAACTGCGGCTGGGGCACCGGCGGCTTCAAGGCCACGCCGGGCTCCGGCTACGTGATGGCGCACACGATCGCGACCGGCGAGCCGCACGCGCTCAACCGGCCCTTCTCCCTGACCCGCTTCGAGACGGGCGAGCTGATCGACGAGCACGGCGCCGCCGCCGTCGCCCACTAGGACGAGGCGCCCGGGATGTTCCAGATCCGCTGCCCCTACTGTGGCCCGCGCGACGAGCCCGAGTTCAAGTACGGCGGGCAGGCGCACGTCGCCTACCCGGCCGACCCCGAGGCCCTCTCCGACGAGGAGTGGGCGCGCTTCCTCTTCTTCCGCGACAACGCACGGGGCCGCTACGCCGAGCGCTGGAACCACGCGGCCGGCTGCCGGCGCTGGTTCAACGTGATCCGCGACACGGGCACCCACGAGATGGTCGGGTCGTACCAGGTCGGCGAGCAGCCGCTGGACGCCCGATGAGGCGCCTCCCCGACCGCGGCCGCGTCGACCACGACCACCGCGTCTCCTTCACGTGGGACGGGCGCACGGTGGAGGGCCTGCGCGGCGACACCCTCGCCTCGGCGCTCCTCGCGAGCGGGCTGCGCGTGCTCGGCTCGAGCGTCCTGATGTCGCGCCCGCGCGGCGTCGTCACCGACGGCGTCTGCGACCCGCACGCCTTCGCCCAGGTCGGCACGGGCGACGCCACGGAGCCGCTCGTGCGGATGCACCAGGTCGAGTGCCACGACGGCCTCGTCGCCGAGAGCCGCATCCACCGGGGCGTCCTCCCGACGGGCGCCGACCCCGACCGCTTCGAGAAGCGCCACGCCCACTGCGACGTGCTGGTGGCCGGCGGCGGCCCCGCCGGCCTCGCCGCCGCGCTCGCCGCGGCCGAGCAGGGCGCCCGCGTGGTCCTCGTCGACGACCACCCGCAGCTTGGCGGCGCCGTGCTCGGCGAGGACCTGATCCTCGACGACGCCCCCGCCGACCACTGGGTCCGCCACGCCGAGGAGCGCCTGCGCGCCAACCCGGACGTCACGGTGCTCACCCGCACCACCGCCTTCAACGTCGGCGACCAGGGCGCCGTCGCGCTGATGGAGCGCGTCTCCGAGCACCTCGCGCCCGCGCACCGCGGCGGCCGCGCGCTGCGCCGGCTCTGGCAGGTGCGCACCCACCAGCTGGTGGTGGCCACGGGCGCGACCGAGCGCCCGCTGGTCTTCGCCGACAACGACCGCCCCGGCGTGATGCTGGCGGGCGGCGTGCGCGGGCTGCTCCACCGCTACGGCCTCGTGCCGGAGCGCTGCGTCGTCGTCACCACGAACGACTCCGCCTACCGCACCGCGATCGACCTGGTCGGTGCCGGCGTCGAGGTGCCGTGCGTCGTCGACGCCCGCCCCGACCCCTCGGGGCCGCTCGTCCAGCGCGCCCGCGACCTCGGCGTCGAGGTCCGCAGCGGGTGCGCCGTGATCGGCACCGACCCGGACGCCGAGGGCGCGCTCGCCGGGGTCCGCATCGTCGGGCTCGACGGCGGGGCCGAGGAGGCCGTGGCCTGCGACGTCCTCGCCGTCTCCGGCGGCTGGGACCCCCTGATGGACCTGCACCACCACGTCGGCGGCCAGGCCCGCTGGGACGCCGAGCGGCTCCGCTTCGTCCCCGAGGGCACCGTCGACGGCCTGCGCCTCGCCGGCGCCGCCGCCGGCCTCGTCGGCACGGCGGCCTGCCGTCGCGACGGCCACCTCGTCGGCCTCGTCGCCGCCGAGGCGACCGGCTTCGGCTCCGCGGCCGACGGCCCGGCCGTTCCCGCCGCCGACGAGGAGCCCGAGGGCGCGCCCGCCGACCTCGTCGTCGTGCCGGGCACCGACCCGGTCCACGCCTTCGTCGACCAGCACCGCGACGTCACGATCGCCGGCGTCGAGCGCGCGCTCGGCTCGGGCCTCCACCACGTCGAGCACCTCAAGCGCTACACGCTGGTCGGCACCGGCACCGAGCAGGGCCGCACCGCCAAGGTCAACGCGGGCCGCATGGCCGCCGATCGCTTCGGCCTGCCGTTCGCCGAGGTCGGCGTCTCCAACGCCCGCCCGCCCGCGCAGCCCGTCACCTTCGGATCGCTGGCGGGCCGCGCGCTCGGCGCCCGCTTCGACCCCGTCCGCACCACGTCGATCCACCCCTGGCACGTCGCCCACGGTGCCGTCTTCGAGGACGTCGGCCAGTGGAAGCGGCCCTGGTACTTCCCGCAGGGCGCGGAGGACCTCGACGCCGCCGTCCTGCGCGAGTGCGCCGCCGTGCGCGAGGCCGTCGGGATGATGGACGCCTCGACGCTCGGCAAGATCGACGTCAAGGGCGCCGACGCGGGCGCGTTCCTCGACCGCCTCTACACCGGCGTGATAGGCACGCTCAAGCCCGGACGCGCCCGCTACGGCGTGATGTGCAAGGCCGACGGTATGGTCATGGACGACGGCGTCGTCCTGCGCCTCGCGGACGACCGCTTCCTCGTCACCACTACGACGGGCGGGGCCGGCGGCGTCCTCGACTGGATGGAGGACTTCCTCCAGACCGAGTGGCCCGACCTCGACGTCTGGCTCACCTCCGTCACCGAGCAGTGGGCGACCGTGGCCGTCGTCGGGCCGCGCTCGCGCGACGTGATGGCCGCGCTCGCGCCCGACCTCGACGTCACGCAGGACGCCTTCACGTTCATGCAGGTCGAGGAGGCCGTGGTCGCCGGGCTGGCGGCGCGCGTCGCGCGCATCTCCTTCTCGGGCGAGCTCGCCTTCGAGATCAGCGTGCCGATGACGTGGGGCCTCGCCCTCTGGGAGGCCGTCTTCGCGGCCGGCCAGCCGTTCGGGATCACCCCGTACGGCACCGAGTCGATGCACGTCCTGCGCGCCGAGAAGGGCTACTTCATCGTCGGCCAGGAGACGGACGGCACCGTCACGCCGCTCGACCTCGGCCTCGACTGGATGGTCGCCGACAAGGAGTTCGTCGGCCGCCGCAGCCTGCGCCGCTCCGACATGCTCCGCGACGACAGAAAGCAGCTGGTCGGCATCCTGCCCGCCGAGCGCCTGCCGGAGGGCTCCCAGCTCGTCGACGACGAGGCATTCGAGATCCCCGTGCCGATGATCGGGCACGTCACCTCGTCGTACGAGAGCGCCGCGCTCGGCCGGCCGTTCGGCCTCGCGCTGGTCCGCCGGGGCCGCGACCGGATCGGCGAGACGATCTACGCGCCGCTCGCCGACCGCACCGTGGCCGTCGAGATCGTCGACCCGGTCATCTTCGACCAGGAGGGGGCCCGCCGCGATGGCTGACCGCGCCGCACCGCTCGCCGCGCTCGAGGGCGCGATCACGGGCGCCGCCTTCGCCGGCGCCACCCTGCGCAGCGTGCCCTTCCTCGCCCAGGTCGGCATCCGCCTCGACCCCCAGGGCCCGGCCGCCGCGCGCGTCGCCGCGTCGCTCGGCCTCGAACTGCCGGAGGCCAACCGCGTCGCGGAGTCCGGCGGGCGCCGCGCGCTCTGGCTCGGCCCCGACGAGTGGCTCGTGGTCGCCGTCGACGGCGAAGAGCGCGCGCTGGTGGCGATCCTCGAGGAGGCGATCGGGGCCGACGGCGCCGTCGTCGACCTGTCCGCGAACCGCACCGGCCTCGAGCTCGAGGGCCCGCAGGCCGCCGAGGTGCTGGCCACCTGCATGGCCCTCGATCTGCATCCGCGCGCCTTCGGCGCCGGCCGCTGCGCGCAGACCCTGCTCCAGAAGGCGCCCGTGATCGTCGAGCGGCGCGGCGACGACGCGTTCCTCCTCCTCGTGCGGCCCTCGTTCGCGGCCTACGTCGCGGAGTGGCTGGTCGACGGCATGGCCGGCCTGCGTGCCGACCTCGCCGCCGTCTAGCCCTGCAGCGGCCGCCGCTCGGGGGCGTCCAGCCAGGGGCGCCCGCGCTCGAGCGCC
>VGBM01000021.1 GCA_016870485.1 Actinomycetota bacterium | reverse complement strand
TGACGTGCCACTACCTGTTCCGCCCCGAGACGGTCGCCGGTCCGGGCTTCGACCCGGGGCCCGTCGTCGACTTCCGGCACCGCCTGGCCGAGCAGGACTGGGCCGTCTGCGCGCGCGCACAGTTGGGTATGGGCTCGCGCGGGTACGCCGAGGGCGGCGTGCTCCCCTACAACGACCGCTACGTGCACGCGTTCCACCGGCGCTACCTCGCGCTCCGCGACGGCTGACGCCCGCGGCCGCCGCCGCGGCCTGCTGCTGCTCGAGCACGGGGGCGGGGGCTAGGCTTCGCGTTCTATGAGCGCGCAGTACATCTTCACAATGCACCGGGTCAACAAGCACCACGGGCAGGACAAGCACGTCCTTAAGGACATCTCGCTGTCCTTCATCCCGGGGGCCAAGATCGGGGTGCTCGGCCCGAACGGCGCCGGCAAGTCGACGCTGCTGCGGATCATGGCCGGCCTCGAGGAGACCTCCTCCGGCGACGCGAAGCTCGCGCCCGGCGCGAGCGTCGGCTACCTCTCGCAGGAGCCCGAGCTCGACGAGTCGAAGGACGTCCGCGGCAACGTCGAGGACGGCCTCGGCGAGCTGCGCGACCTGCTCAAGCGCTTCGAGGAGCTGAGTATGAAGTTCGCGGAGCCGATGACCGACGAGGAGATGGCGGCGCTCCTCGAGGAGCAGGGCCGCGTGCAGGAGCAGATCGAGAAGGCCGACGCCTGGGACATGGAGCGCCGGCTCGACGTGGCGATGGACGCCCTGCGCCTGCCGCCGGGCGACGCCGACGTCGCGAAGCTCTCCGGCGGCGAGCGCCGCCGCGTCGCGCTCTGCCGGCTGCTCCTGTCGAGCCCCGACCTCCTGCTCCTCGACGAGCCCACGAACCACCTCGACGCCGAGTCGGTGGCGTGGCTCGAGCGCTTTCTGCACGACTACCCGGGCTGCGTGATCGCGGTCACCCACGACCGCTACTTCCTGGACAATGTGGCCGGCTGGATCCTCGAGCTCGACCGCGGCCACGGGCTGCCCTTCGAGGGCAACTACTCGTCCTGGCTGGAGCAGAAGCAGGCCCGGCTCGCCGTCGAGGAGAAGCAGGCCTCCGCGCGCCAGCGCACCCTAGCCCGCGAGCTCGAGTGGGTGCGCGCCTCGCCGAAGGCCCGCCAGGCCAAGTCGAAGGCGCGCCTCGCCGCCTACGACCAGATGCTCGCCGAGGAGCAGAACGTCAAGCTCGACACGGTCGAGATCCACATCCCGGCCGGCCCGCGCCTCGGCGACGTCGTCGTCAACACCGATCACCTCAGCAAGGGCTTCGGCGACCGCCTTCTGATCGAGGACCTCTCGTTTTCGCTGCCCCCGAACGGCATCGTCGGGATCATCGGCCCCAACGGCGCCGGCAAGACGACGCTGTTCCGGATGATCGCCGGACAGGAGCCCGTCGACGGCGGCGGGCTCATGATCGGCGACACCGTCCAGCTCGCCTACGTCGACCAGAGCCGCGCCGACCTCGACCCGGACAAGACGATCTGGGAGGAGATCTCCGGCGGGCACGACCTCATCCATGTGGGCACCCGCGAGCTCCAGAGCCGCGCCTACGTGGCCTCGTTCAACTTCAAGGGCTCGGACCAGCAGAAGGCCGTCGGCAAGCTGTCGGGCGGCGAGCGCAACCGCGTCCACCTCGCGAAGCTCCTGCGCTCCGGCGGCAACCTGCTGCTCCTCGACGAGCCCACGAACGACCTCGACGTCGACACGCTGCGCGCCCTCGAGGTCGCCCTCAACGACTTCCCGGGCTGCGCCGTCGTGATCACCCACGATCGCTGGTTTCTCGACCGCGTGGCCACGCACATCCTCGCCTTCGAGGGCGACTCGCAGGTGACGTGGTTCGAGGGCTCCTACGCCGAGTACGAGGAGCGCCGGCGCCGGGAGCTCGGCGCGGACGCCGACACGCCGCACCGGATCAAGTACAAGCCGCTGACTCGCGACTAGCGGGCGATCCGCACCGCGGTCAGCTTGCGCACCACGGTGCCCGCGCTGTTCGTCCAGGTCGCAGTGCCCGTGATCAGGGCGCCGCGGTCGCGTTCGCGCACCCGGTAGACCCCCGCGCGTCCGGTCTGGACGACGCGGCCGTTGCGGGCGAAGCGGTACGTCACTCGCGGCCGCGGGTACCCCGTGGCCGACGGGGCCGCGGCGGTCAGCCGCCCGCCGACGACGGCGCGCCCGCGCACGGGCACCCGGCCCGCCCTGACCCGGGGGGCCTGCAGGACCCGGCCGGCCCTGACCGTAGCGGAGCCCGTGCCGGCGGCGTTGGCGGCGGCGATGCGCAGGCTCAGCAGCCTCCCGGCCTGCGCCGCGGTGGGGCGGTAGGCGGCGGCGGTGGCGCCGGGGATGTCGGCGCCGTCGAGCAGCCACTGGTAGGCGATCGCGCCGCCCCACGGGTCGTCGGAGGCCGCCGTCGCCGTCAGCTCGGCGCCCGCCTCGGGTTGCGCCGGGAGGGTCGCCGAGACGACGGGCGCGCGGGTGGGGGTGGGGGTCGCGGTGATCGACGCCGCGGTCGCCGTGCCGAGCGTCACCTGCGGCTCCACGAGCGCGCTGACCGGGCCACCGTCGGGCAGCGTGACGGTGTGGGCCGCCTCCGGTCCGGTCACGGTCTCGGCGGAGCCGTTGACCGTGACCCGGAAGCCCGTGGTGGTCCAGTTGGCGGGGGTGACGCCCCAGGTCACGGTGACGTCGGGGCCCGTGCTCGTGAGCGCGAGGTTCTGGGCCTCGGCGTTCTGCGCGGCAACGTAGTCGCGCACGAGCAGGTTGGCGGGCGTGCCGCCGTCGAGGATCCACCCCCGGAACGCGGAGATGCGGCCGTAGACCCCGGGTGTGCCGCTCGCGCACGTGGCCGCGCCCCAGCTGGTGTCGCCGACCAGGGTACGGGTGTCGGCGATGGTGAGTGCGAGGGGGCCGCCGGAGTCGCCCTGGCAGGTGTCGATCCCGGCGGAGGTGTCGGCGCAGACCATCGACTCGGCCGCGAAGTTGCCGCCCCAGATGTGCGCGCAGTCCGCATCCGACACGAGCGGCACCGTGGCCTGCCTGAGCGTCTCCGAGATCGCGCCGCCGTTGACGGTGCGGCCCCAGCCGGCGATCGCCGCGCTCGCGCCGCCGCCGACGGCGCCGTCCTGCCACGGCGCGATCAGGGGGATCGTCGCTGCGGGCGCGGTCGCGGCGACGGGCAGGGTGACGAGCGCGACATCGTTGGTCCTGGAGTCCTCGTCGTAGGCGGGGTGCGGCACCGCCGCGGACCAGACCTGGCGCGTCGAGTTGTCGGCGTTGCTGATCACGCCCGGCCGCGCGGTGGACCGCGCCGCGTTCGCGAGCTCGCCGTTCTTGACGACGCAGTGGGCGGCTGTGAGCACGACGCGCGGGGCGATCAGGGAGCCGCTGCAGGCGAAGTAGCTGGCGCCGTTGAACGTGAACGACAGGAACGTCGCGCTCGGCCAGGCCCCTGAGGGGGCCTCTGAGCCGTTGATGATCCGCGTTCCCACGTCGCCCGCGGGGGCGGCCTGCGCGGGCACGGCGCCGACCACGACGGCGGCCGCGAGGGCCGCCACGGCTATGGGGATGCGCGGCACCGGCTCATTGTGCCCGTGATCGGGGACCGCGAACAACAGCGGTGCGCCCCGCCCCGCCCCCCCGGAGGGAGACGGGACGCGCCGCCGGTCAGCGCGCGGTGGGGGGGCTCTACCCTCACCCCTGCAGCAGTCGCTCGAGGCCGGGCAGGTGCCGGGCGCAGAGCGCGGGCAGGGGCGCGTGCTCGACCTCGTACGTGATCGCGCCGAGGCCGCGGTCCGCGGCCCAGTCGCGCAGCGCGCCGGGGGTGGGGCTGCCGATCTCCGGGTGCACGGGCAGCTCGGCCGCCTCGGCGAGCCGAGCCACGACCAGCGGATCGGCGTCGGGGGTGGGGGCGATCAGGGCGAGCGGGCTGTGCAGGTCGAGGATCAGGCCCGGGTTGAGCCGCTCGATCAGCGCGAGCAGGGCCCGCGTCTCGGGCTCCGAGCCGGGGCCGGTCCCGGGCGAGGAGCGGTTCGTGCGGTGCAGCCGGCGCCGCTCCCGGGTGCCCGGCGGGTACGTGTACGAGTCGTCGGGGGACCAGGACGCCGACGGGAAGTTGCGGTTCAGGTCGACGCCGGCCGCGTTCTGGCGCACGCCGGCGAGCAGCCCGTCGGGGTTGGCGGCGGGGAGGACCGCCCATGCCGCGTCGGCGGCGTCGACCCGCTCGAGCAGGCGCCGGGCGAGGAGCAGTGTCTCGGGCTCCTCGCCGTGGATCCCGGCGATCAGGAGGCCGTCGACGGTCCGCGCGCCCGCGGGCAGGTAGACGGTCAGGGGCAGGTCGCCGCGCGAGCGGCCCGCCTCGTGCGCCTCCCAGCCGTCGGCGATCAGCACCGCGGCGCCCTCCGGCTTAGTCGAGCTGCAGCCAGATCAGCTTCAGGTCGGTGTACTTCTCCATCGCGTGCATCGACTTGTCGCGGCCGAAGCCCGACTGCTTGAAGCCGCCGAACGGCGTCGTGATGTCGCCCGCGTCGAAGCAGTTGACCCAGACCACACCGGCCCTGATGTCGCGCGCCACCTTGTGGGCGGTGGAGACGTCGCGGGTCCAGAGCGCGCCCGCGAGGCCGTAGACGGTGTCGTTGGCGATGCGGACGGCCTCGTCGACGTCGGTGAAGGTGATCGCGGAGAGGACCGGCCCGAAGATCTCCTCCTGCGCGATCGTCATGTCGTTCGTGACGTCGGCGAAGATCGTCGGCTCGATGAAGCAGCCGCCCGTGTCCTGCATCACGCGGTTGCCGCCGTACGCGACGGTGGCGCCGCCGGCCTTGCCGGCCTCGATGTAGCCGAGCACGCGCTCCATCTGCGTCGTGTCGACCATCGCGCCCATCTTGGTGCCCTGCGCGAGCGGGTCGCCCGGCTGGATGCCCTGCGCGACCTTCGCCACGCGGGCGATGAAGTCGTCGCGGACGTCGGCGTGGACGAGCAGGCGGGAGCCCGCGTTGCAGACCTCGCCCTGGTTGAAGAAGATGCCCCAGGCGACGGCCTCGGCGGCCTTGTCGAGGTCGGGGTAGTCCGGGAGGATGATGTGCGGCGTCTTGCCGCCGCACTCGAGCGCGACCCGCTTCAGGTTCGACTCGCCGGAGTAGCGCATGAAGTACTTGCCGACCTCGGTCGAGCCGGTGAAGGCGACCATGTCGACGTCCATGTGCAGGCCGATCGCCTGGCCGGCGGTCTCGCCGAAGCCGGGCACGACCTGCAGCACGCCCTCGGGGATGCCGGCGTCGACGGCGAGCTGCGCGATCCGGATCGCGGTCAGGGGCGACTGCTCGGCCGGCTTGAGCACGACCGAGTTGCCGGTGGCGAGCGCCGGTCCGAGCTTCCAGGCGGCCATCATCAGCGGGAAGTTCCACGGCACCACGCAGCCGATCACGCCGAGCGGCTCGCGCACGACCATCGCGACCGCCGACGGGTCGGTCGGCGCGATCTCGTCGGAGACCTTGTCGGCGCACTCGCCGTAGAAGGTGATGCACTTGGCGGCGCCGGGGACGTCGATCTGACGGCTGTCGGCGATCGGCTTGCCCATGTCGATCGTCTCGAGCAGGGCGAGCTCGTCGGCGTGCTCGCGGATCAGTTCGGCGAAGCGGATCAGGGTGTGCTTGCGCCGCGCCGGCGGGGCCTTCGACCAGGCGCCCTTCTCGAACGCGGCGCGGGCGCCCTTGACGGCGCGGTCGACGTCGGCCTGGTCGCAGGCGGCGATCTGGGCGATCACGCTGCCGTCGATCGGCGAGACGCAGTCGAAGGTCTCGCCGCTGAGGGCGTCGACGTACTGGCCGTCGATGAACGCGCGGCCCTCCGGGCTGAGGCGGGCGACGGCGTCGGCGACGGATGCGGCGGTGGGGATGGCGGTGGCGCTCATGGTCTCCGGGGATCGTGGTCGGTGCGCGTGCGGGGGATACGGTACGCGAAGGGCACGGGCCCTGCGCGGCGGGCGGTGCCAGGCGCTGGTGGCAGGTGTAGCATTACCCGACACTGCTCAGAAGGGGGGGGTTCTCGTGCATCACCGTTTCGCCAGCCTCGGCCGCGCGGCCGTGATCGCGCTCGCCGGTCTCCTCGTGCTCGTGCCGCTGGCCATCGCCGGCGGGCACGGCTCGACCACGGCCCGCCAGGGCGGCTGCGGCGCGCCAGCCGGCGGCACCCTGCCGACCGTGACCAGCGTCACCGTCGACGGCGTCGCGATCCCCGGCGCGAAGCCGGGCATGGGCAAGCTGTACTACGCCATGACCACCGGCGACGGCCAGCTCAACGGCTCCGACTGCCTGTACCCGTGGACTCTGCGGATCCAGCGCGACTACACGAACGCCAGCCCCGACTCGGGCTGGTTCAGCGTGGTCGGTACCGCGCCGTGGTTCCTCGACCACGCCGCCTTCGCGCAGAAGTTCAACCCCGCATACGCCGACCAGCCCGCGGTGACGGAGAACTCACCGATCGTGGCCGTCGTGCAGCTGCCGTCCGATGGCTCGTACGCGGCCCAGAACGCGTACTGGTTCACCACCACGGGCAAGCTCGACGGCACCACCGGCATCGCGCTGAGCGGTAACACGCTCACCGTCACGGGCTTTCCGCGGGCCAACGTGACCGCTCCCGAGCGGTGGCCGACCGGGCTGCCGGCTGACTACAACGCGCTGGCGGTCGACGCGGCCACCTACTACGCGCAGTTCGGGGGCCTCAGCAATTGGGGCAACGGTCAGGACAACGGCTACGGCGACAGCGGCGCGTACGGCCCCGGCGGCGCCGTCGCCCAGGTCTCGACGTTCGGCCTGCAGTTCGAGGTTCGGGCCCGCTTCGCCGGTCCGCTCGGCAAGGGCTCGGAGGAGCAGCGCGGCTCGTGGTTCGAGTCGATCAACACCCCGCGCTGGAGCACCAAGTACTCGAACCAGGGCGGTAGCCCCTCCCTGCAGATGGGCATGGGCAACTACAGCCAGTACTACGCGGGCACGGGCAACACCCTGACCCCGAACGTGGGCGCGCTGCGGATGATGCTGCCCGACGCCTGGGCCACGCTCGGGTTCGGCGTCTCCAGCGCCTCGGACCCGACCGTGATCCAGGGCGCGATCCAGGTCACCCGCACGGAGAGGGGCGCGACGACCCCCGTCGTGGCGACCACGACGCCCGTGCCGGGCGTCGGCATCGTCGTCGACGTCGGCACGGTGCCGTTCTCGAGCCCGAACTACACGACCAAGCGGAGCACGGCCGTGAGGGCGAAGGTCAGCGGCAACAACGTCACGCTGACCTTCTCCCTGACCGCCGCCCAGGCCAAGGCGGCCAAGGGCATGGTCACGATCATGGGCGGCAAGAAGAGGGTCAAGAAGCTCGGCACCTTCCCCGCGATGAAGGGCAGGAACACGATCGCGGTGCCCTACATCAAGAAGGGCGGCTACGTCGTCAAGGCCGGCAAGATCATCATCGGCAGCGCCATCGTGCGCTGAGGCGCGGTGCAGGGCCGGGCCGGCGACCAGCCGGCCCGGCCCTCGGCCCTGCGCTAGCATCGACCCGGGGTGGCAACCGCCTGGTGGCGGATCGCGTCTTCAAAACGCGCAGGCCGGCGCAGCCCGTCGGTCGGTAGGTTCGATTCCTGCGCCGCCTCGCTTCCGCGGGTTCGGACCTCGTCGAACTGATCCGCAATGACGGTGTTTTCTGATCCGAAATGACGCAAAGGCCGACGCCGAAACCGCGGTCCCGTGGCCGATCGGCGCCGTCGTCGGCGGCCGTGCGCCGGGCCCGGGCCGCGCCGTGTGCGAAGGTACGGGCGTGGACCTCCCCGACGCCCTCCGCATCGCGGTCTCGAACACGCTCGGCTCGAGCTGGCAGCTCGACCTGACCTCGGCGGCGCTGGCCGCCGACCCCGACGCGTGGACCGACCACCCGGTCGACGACCCCGAGCCCGGTCTCGGCCCCCTGCTCGCGCTGGGTTCCCTGGTCGGGCCGGTCTTGCGCTACCGCGAGTGGGACGAGGGCGGCCTCGCCGACGTCGCCATCTACGCCCCCGACGACGACGTCTGGGTGCGCTTCGACCGCGCCCTCGACCGGCTCGGCGTGTGGGGCTGGCAGTCGCGCCCGTCCGGCGTCGGCGACGGCGGCGCCTGGGCGATCGCGCTGCTCTGGCGCGGGCGCCGGCTCGACGTCCACGGCGTCGGCGCGTGGCCGCCCGCGGGCGGCCTCGAGCCCGGCCCCGAGTGGGTCGGCTTCATGCGCGCCGTGCACCGCCTCGCCGGCGGGCGCGGCTTCGACGCCCGTCAGGGGGCGGGGATCGCGTGAGCGACCGGCCCGTCGCCCTCGTCACCGGCGCCTCCGGCGGGATCGGCCTCGAGCTGGCCCGCTGCGCGGCGGCCGACGGCCACGACCTCGTCCTCGTCGCGCGCCGCGCCGACGCCCTCGAGGCGGCCGCCGGCGAGCTCGCGTCGCGCTACCGCGTCGCCGCCCAGACGATCGTCGAGGACCTCGAGGACCCGGCCGCGGTCGGGCGGATCGGCGCGCGCCTCGAGCGCCCCGTCGACGTGCTCGTCAACAACGCGGGCTTCGGGATCTGGCGCGCCTTCGGGGCGACGGACCCGGCCGCGATCGACGGGATGGTCGCCGTGAACGTCGCGGCCCTGACGTCGCTGGCCCGCGCGCACCTGCCCGGCATGGTCGAGCGGGGGCGGGGCGGCATCCTCAACGTCGCGAGCGTCGCGGGCTTTCTGTCCGGGCCGAACGCCGCCGTCTACTACGCCACCAAGAACTACGTCGTCGCCCTGTCCGAGGGGCTCGCGGAGGAGGTGCGCGGCACGGGCGTCACGGTGACCGCGCTCTGCCCGGGCCCGGTGGAGACCGGCTTCCAGGAGCGCGCCGGCATGCACGAGACCTCGATGAAGTCGATGGCGATGATGGACGCGCGCACCTGCGCGGAGGCCGGCTGGCGGGGCTTCCGGGCCGGACGCGTCCTCGTCGTCCCGGGCGCCGGCAACAAGGCGCTCGTGAAGGTGCCGCGGTTCGTGCCGCGGCGGCTGATGGCCCGCATGGTCGCGGGCGTCCAGCGCCCGGACGCCTAGGGACGCGCGGCCTGCGCTACAGTCGCCGTGCGCCCGACGGCGCGGGAGGCACCTGCGGGATGAGCGAGCTGATGGCGGCGCGGGCCCAGATGGGCTCCTCGCTCGCGTTCCATATCATCTTCGCCGTGATCGGGATCGGCATGCCGCTCGTGCTCCTGATCGCCGAGGGGCTGTGGTTGCGCACCGGCCGCGACGTCTACCACCGGTTCGCCCGCACCTGGTCGAAGGCGTTCGCCGTCGCGTTCGCGATCGGCGCCGTCTCCGGCACGATGCCCTCCTTCGAGATCGGCCCTTTGTGGCCCCGCTTCATGGAGTTCGCGGGCGGCATCATCGGGATGCCCTTCAGCCTCGAGGGCTTCGCCTTCTTCCTCGAGGGGATCTTCCTGTCGATCTACCTCTACGGCTGGGACCGGCTGTCCAGGCGCGCGCACTACCTGTGCGGGCTCCCGCTGCTCCTCGGCGGCTTCGCGTCGACCTTCTTCGTCGTCGCCGCCAACTCGTGGATGAACACGCCGCAGGGCTTCGCCCTCAGCGCGGCGGGCGAGGTCGTCGACGTCGACCCGATCGCCGCGATGTTCAACCCGGCGCTCTTCACCCGGTACACGCACATGCTCATCGCCGCTCTCGTCACGACCGGGTTCACCGTGGCCGCCGTCTACGCGTGGGGCATGCTCAAGGGCCGCCGCGACGAGTACCACCGCACGGGCCTCGCGATCGGCCTCGCCGCGGCCGGCATCCCGATGCCGGTCCGGCTCGCCACGGGCGACCTGATCGCCGTCCAGGTCACGGAGAACCAGCCGCTCAAGCTGGCCACGATGGAGGGGCTCTTCCAGACCACGGAGGGGCTGCCGATGACGCTCTTCGGCATCCCCGACGAGGAGACGCGCACCGTCCGGGGCGGGATCGAGATCCCGTACCTGCTCAGCCTGCTCGCCTACAACGACCCGACGGCGACGGTGCAGGGCATGGAGGAGTGGCCCGAGGAGGACTGGCCCAACCCGGTCCTCGTGCACCTCGCCTACGACACGATGATCACTCGGCTCGCTCCTGCTCCTGCCCGGCCTCGTCGCCCTCTACGCGTGGCGGCGGCGGCCGCACCGGCTGCAGCACCGGCTGTTCCTGTGGGGACTCGTCGCCGCGGCGCCCGCCGGGTTCATCTGCGTCGAGACGGGCTGGGTCACCACGGAGTCGGGGCGCCGGCCGTGGGTCGTCTACGAGGTGCTGCGCACCGAGGACAGCCTCACGACGGCCACCGGCATCCCGCCCTGGTTCGTCGTCTTCAGCGGGGTCTACGTCCCGCTCACCGTGCTCGGCTCGCTGATCCCGGTGCGGATGGCGCGCCGCCGGTGCGAGCGCATCGCGGCCGGGCTCGAGGTGGCCGGTGACTGACCAGACCCTCGTGCTGCTCGCCGCGCTCGAGCCGGTCGGGGACGGCTGGGCGACGGTCCCCGTCGCGGAGCTCCTGCGGCCGTTCCCGCTCGTGACGGGCCTGCTCGCCGTCCTGATCTGCTCGTTCCTCGCCGCCGTCTTCCTGACCCGTGAGACGGACGGCGACCTGCGCGAGGACTTCCGCCGTCGGGGTCTCGTCGCCGGCGGTGCCCTGCTCGTCCTGTCCGCGGTCGGCCTCGTGCTCGAGGCGGACGCGGCACCCGTGCACGCCGACGCGCTCCTGACCGGCCGCGGGCTGCCGTTCGCCCTCGCCGCGGGCCTCTGCGGCGCGGCCGGACTCGCGGCGCTGACCGCTCGGCGCTACCGCTGGGTGCGGCCGCTCGGCGTCGCGTTCGTGCTCGCGGTCCTGTGGGGCTGGGCGGTCGCGCAGTGGCCGTACGCCGTCACGCCGCACCTGACCTTCGCGGCCGCCGCGTCGTCGCCCGCGATGCTGAGCGTCTACCTCGTCTGCCTCGCGATCGGGGGCGTGATCCTCGTGCCGGCCCTGTACCTCCTGTTCCGGCTCTTCAAGGGCGGTCATCCGGAGGCGGGTCGCCGTGCGGAGAATAGGACTTGAAGGGCGACGCAATCGTCGCCGGCGTCTGCGCCGGATCCTATGCGGCCACCGGCGCCTGGGCGCTCTTCGGCGGGGACGTCGCACCGCCCTACGACCTCGTCGTGGGCGTGAAGGACGCGATGATCGCCGGGCTCTGCCTGGCCTGGGTCAAGGCCGAGCTCGACCGCGGGCCCCTGCGCGCCCGGGGGATCGCCCTCGTCGCCGCGCTCGTGATCCTGGCCGACGCGTTCCTCGCCCTCGCGGGCGGCGTCGGGCCGTGGCGCACGGAGATCATCCCCGACGGCTCCCTGGCCGGCTCCCTGGTCGTCGGCGTCGGGCTGATCGCGCTCGGCCTCGGCCTCGTCTGGTTCGTCCGCCGCCCCGACCCGCCCGCGCCATGACGATCCCCGCCACCATGCGCGCCGTGCTCCTGACGGGGCACGGCGACCTCGACCGGCTCGTCCTCGACCCGGCCCACCCGACGCCGGCCCCGGGCCCGGGCGAGGTGCTGGTCCGGGTCGACGCCTGCGCCGTCAACAACACCGACGTCAACACACGCGTCGGCTGGTACGCGCAGTCCGATGACGACGCCGGGTCGTGGGACGGCGCGATCGGCTTCCCGCGGATCCAGGGTGCCGATATCTGCGGCGTCGTCGCGGCCGTCGGCGCGGGCGTCGCCCACGAGCGGATCAGCGAGCGCGTGCTCGTCGACCCGTGGGTGCACGACCCCGACCATCCCGGCGACCTCCTGCGCGCCCGCTACGTCGGTTCCGAGCTGGACGGCGGCTACGCGGACTTCGCGGTCGTGCCCGCGGTGAACGCCGTCCCTGTCGACGCGCCGCTCAGCGCCGTCGAGCTGGCCTCGTTCCCGACGGCCGCGGAGACCGCCCTCGACATGCTGCGCCGCGCCGCGGTCGCCCCCGGCGAGCGCGTGCTCGTCACGGGCGCCTCGGGCGGCGTCGGCGCGTACGCGGTCCAGCTGGCCTGCGCGCTCGGCGCCGAGCCGATCGGCGTCTGCCAGCCCCAGAAGGCGGAGCTCGTGCGCCAGCTCGGCGCGATCGCCACGATCGACCGCGGCGTCGCGGCCGACGCCGCGCTCGAGGCGCAGGGGCTCGGCCCCGTCGACGCCGTCCTGGACGTGGTCGGCGGCGACGCCTGGCCGTCCCTGCTCGACGCGCTCGCCCGCGGCGGGCGCTACGCGGTCTCGGGCGCGATCGCCGGGCCGCACGTCGACCTCGACCTGCGCACGCTCTACCTCAGGGACCTGACCCTGATCGGGGCCACCGTGTCCGCGCCGGAGGTGTTCCGGGAGCTCGTGGGCCTGATCGAGCGCGGCGCGATCCGCCCCCTGATCGCCGCCACCTACCCGCTCGAGGCGGTGCACGACGCCCAGCGCGCCTTCGTCGGGAAGGCGTTCGTCGGCAAGATCGTCCTGGACGTCGCGGGCGGGGAGGCCTGAGCCGGATGGACGTGCGCCTGCGCGACGAGGCCGTCGGCCTGATGCGGGACCTCGTCCGCGTCGACAGCTCGAACCCCCCGGGGCGCGAGACCCCGGCCGCCCTGGTGGTCAAGGCGTACCTGGAGGCGAACGGCGTGGCCTGCGAGCTCGTGGCCCGCGACCCCGACCGCGCCAACCTGGTGGCGCGGCTGCCCGGTCGCGGCACGGGGCCGTCGCTCGCCCTGCTCGGGCACACCGACGTCGTGCCGGCCGACGCCGTCGACTGGACGCACCCACCGTTCGCGGCGCACCTCGACGACGCGGGCTACGTGTGGGGCCGCGGCACCTGCGACATGAAGAACGAGCTCGCGACCCGCTGCGTGGTGATCGCCGAGCTCGCGCGCACGGGCTTCGCGCCCGCCGGCGACCTGCTCCTGATCTCGCAGGCCGACGAGGAGGACGGCACCGAGGAGGTGGGCATGCCGTGGCTCCTCGCCGAGCGCCCCGACCTGCGCTGCGACTACGCGATCGACGAGGGCGGCGGCGTCCGCCTCGAGCTCGCCGACGGCCGCGTCGTCTACACGCTGCAGGTGGGGGAGAAGGCGACCCTGCCCGCCACGGTGACGGCGCTCGGCGAGGCGGGCCACGCCTCGATCCCGACGCTGGGCCGCAACGCCGTCCCGCTCCTCGCGGAGCTGATCCGCCGGCTCGACGGCCACGCCACGCGGCGGCGGCTCGTGCCCGCGATCCGCGGGATGGTCGAGGTGCTCGGCGTCGACCCCGATCGCGACCTCGGCCTGGTGGCCGCCGAGGTGGCCGCGCTGCACCCGGCCTTCGCGGTGGAGGTCGACGCGCTCCTCGGCATCACGATCGCGCCGACGCTCCTGACGGGCTCGAGCGCCCGCAACGTGCTGCCCGGCCGGGCGTCCGTCGGCGTCGACTGCCGCATCCTCCCCGGCGACTCGGAGGCCGACCTGGAGCGCGAGCTCGCCGAGGCCCTCGGCGATGACATCCCGCACGAGGTGCGGCTCGACCAGGGCATCACCGGCGGCACCGAGTCGCCGCTCGGCACGGCGCTGCACGCCGCGATCGCCGACGCCGTCGGCGCGCGCGAGCCCGGCGCCGTGCTCGTGCCGCAGCTGTCGACCGGCTTCACCGACGCCGCCTTCGTGCGCCAGGCCTTCGGCACCGTCGCCTACGGCTTCTGGCCGCTCGTCCACACGCCCCTCGGCGTCTACGAGGGCGGCGTGCACAACAAGGACGAGCGGATCCACGTCGACGACCTCGGCGTCGCCGTCGAGCTCCAGCTCGACGTCGTGCGGCGGCTGCTCGGCTGACCCCCGG
This sequence comes from Actinomycetota bacterium, assembly GCA_016870485.1. Taxonomy (GTDB): domain Bacteria; phylum Actinomycetota; class Thermoleophilia; order Gaiellales; family F1-60-MAGs149; genus F1-60-MAGs149. The sequence goes on along the minus strand of VGBM01000021.1, from coordinate 11,016 downwards.
GCAGGAATCGGACACCCGGCGGGTAAAGCGCCCTGCGATGGCCCTGATCCCCCTCGCGCTGCAGCAGGCCGGCCTCGGCGCCGGCTGGTTCCTGCTCGGCGCCGCCAACCTCGTCGTCGTCTACGCGACCGGGGCCGAGCCCGCCCTCGGCTGGCGCGGCGCCGTCCTCGTGGCGCTGGTCGTCGCGGTCGTCGGCGCGCTGACCACGGTGCGCTCGCTCCGGGCCGCGCTCGTGCGGGCCACGCCCGCCGCCGGCATCCCGCTCGGCGCGCCCGGGGACGCCTTCGGGCGCTGCGTCGCCCCGGTCGGCGTGGCGATGGCCGCGCTGCTCGTGCTCGCCCTGGTGCCCGGGCTCGAGGCGGCCCGGGGCCTCGCCGCCGTCGTATTCGCGGCGGTCGGGACGTCGTACGGCCCGCTCGCCCTGTGGGTGCGCCGGTTCGAGGAGATGCAGGGCGTGATCATCGCCGTACCCCTCAACCGCTGGGGCCTGCGCGTGGGGCCGATCCAAGCGCTGCGCCTGCCGCGCTAGGCGGCGACGGCGAGCATCCACAGCGCGAGCGCGCCGTGGCCCGTCCAGGCCGCCGTGCGGATCCAGTTGGTGCGCACGAGGCGGTCGAGCGCGGCCGCGTCGTAGCGCGCGGACAGCCGCTCGTGGGCGGGCACCGACAGGAGCACCGTGACGGCCCAGCAGATCGCCACGAGCGCGATCCCGAGCCACGCCGCCCGGGCCGGGACGGCCGCGGGGCGCGCGACCAGGAGCACGGCGGCCGCGACCAGCTCGACGAGCATCGCGGGCCCCACCACCCAGGTCGTGCGCACGCGGTTGCGCCGCTGGTAGGCCGGCATCCCGTCGCCGACCTCGTGCATTAGCGGGTAGTGCGCGATCTGGCACATCCAGATCACACCGGTCATGTAGAGGGCGGCGAACGCCTGCGCCGCGAGGAGCCAGGTCACGGCGCGGCGCCTGCGCTCGCCAGGAGCGCCGTGCGGCGCGCGAGCAGCGCGGCGGCGTCCTCGCCGCGCAGGGACGCGTCGACCAGCTCGACCGGGTGGAACGTGGGCACGGGGTCGCCGTCGCCGCCGAGGCTCGCGCTGATCTGGATCAGGCAGCCCGGGTTGGCGGCGGCGAGCGCGTCGGGGGCCGCGCGCCGCACGTTGCCGGCCTTGAGGCGCCCGAGCTCGGCCGCGGGCTCGGGCTGGAGCAGGTTGTAGACGCCGGCCGAGCCGCAGCAGATCGCGGCGTCGGGGATCTCGACCAGCTCGAGGCCGGGGATCCGGGCGAGGACGGCGCGGGGCTCGGCGCGCACGCCCTGGGCGTGCGCGAGGTGGCAGGCGTCGTGGTAGGCGAGGCGCATCGGCAGGGGCCGGAGCGCGCCGGCGGGCGGCTCCAGCTCGGCGAGCACCTCGTGCAGGTCGCGCACCTTGGCCGCGAACGCGGCCGCCCGCTCCGCCCAGGCCGGGTCGTCGGCGAGCAGGTGGCCGTACTCCTTGAGGGTCGAGCCGCAGCCGGCGCTGTTGACGACGATGCGGTCGACGTCGGGCGCGTCGAGGTCGGCGATCAGCCGCCGCGCGCGCTCCCGCGCCGACGGGGCGCGGCCCGCGTGCAGCTCGAGGGCGCCGCAGCAGGCCTGGGCGCGCGGGGCGCGCACCTCGCAGCCGTGCGCGGCGAGGACGCGGGCGGTGGCGGCGTTGACGTCGCCGAACACGGCGCGCTGCACGCAGCCCGTCAGCATCGCCACCCGCAGGACCGGCGCGCCGGCGGGGCGCGACAGGGCCGGGGCCGCCTCGCGCACGCCGGCCCAGGTCACGATCGGGGCGAGCGCCTCGACGCGGCGCAGCCGCGCGGGCAGCCGGCCGTAGAGGCGCGAGCGGCGCAGCGCGCGCTGCAGGCCCGACGCCCGGAAGGCGATCAGGGGCGCCGTGACGGCGGTCATCCGGCGGTGGTGGGGCAGGACGGCGAAGGCCGCGTCGCGCACCCGGCGCTCGGCCGGCTCGCGGGCGAAGCGCTCCTCGATCTGCGCGCGGGTCGCCTCGATCAGGAGGTCGTAGCGCACGCCCGACGGGCACGAGGTCACGCAGGCCATGCAGCCGAGGCACGAGTCCCAGTGGCGCACGGCCGTGGCGTCGAGCCCGATCTCGCCCTTGTCGGCGAGGTCCATCAGGAGGATGCGCCCGCGCGGCGAGTCCATCTCCTCGCCCCAGAGCACGTAGGTCGGGCAGGTCGGGAGGCAGAAGCCGCAGTGCACGCACGCGTCCAGGAGGTCCCGCGCGGGGCCGGCGTCGGGCGCGAACGCGTGCGCCCCGGCGTCGCCCTTGGGGCGGCCCGTCGACGGGGCGGGCGGGATGCGGGTGACGGGCAGGCTCACCGCGCCGCCCCCGCGAGGACGCCGTGCGGGTCGAGGCCGTCCTTGAGCGCCGCCTCGAGGCGCCGGACGGCGGGCCCGGGCTCGTCGTGGACGAGCGCCCGCAGGGCCTCGCCGCCGCGGCGCAGCTGTACGCTGCCCCCGAGGGCCCGCACGGCGCCGACCACGCGCGCCGCGCGCTCGGGGTCGTCGTCGGGGAGGCCGAGCTCGCCGGCGCAGACGGGCGCGCGCACGACGAGGGTCGCGCCGGCCGCGGCCGCGGCGCGCAGGAGGCCGGGCAGCCGGTCCGGAACGACGCCGACGGCGAGGACCGGCCCGGTACCCGCCCAGGCGCGGCCGGCGAGGTCGGCGGCGAGCGCATCGGCGGCCGGCTCGTCGAGCTCCTGGATGGGGCCGAGGTCGCGGAGCCGCTCGACCTGCGCGGCCGCGCCCTCCGCGGTGCTCTCGACGCGGACGAGGACGAGGCCCTCGGGCCAGGCCGCCTCCACCAGCGCGGGGGTGACGGGCGCGCCGCGGACGGCGTCGCAGAAGGCGGCGGCCCGGTCGGGGTCGGGCTCGCGCAGCACGACCGTGCGGGCGGCGTCGGGGAGGGGGTGCAGCTTGAGCGCCACCTCGGTGATCACGGCCAGCGAGCCGTGCGATCCGATCAGGAGCTTGGCCACGTCGTAGCCGGCCACGTTCTTGACCACGCGCCCGCCGGTCTTCGCGGCGAGGCCGTCGCCCGTCACGTAGCGCGCGCCGATCACCAGGTCGCGGGGGGTGCCGTAGCGGACGCGGCGCGGGCCGGCGGCGGCCGTCGCGAGGACGCCGCCGAGCGTGGCGCCCGCCCCGCCCGGCGGGTCGAGCATTAGGCGCTGGCGGTGCGTAGTGACGTCGGAGATCGCCACCTGCAGGGCCGCGAGGGGCATCCCCGCCTCGGCGACGCAGGTCATGTCGCCGGGGGCGTGGTCGACGAGGCGGTGCAGCGCCCGCGTCGACAGGACGACGTCGAGGCGCGCGGGCGGCGCGGACCAGGCCTGCTTCGTGCCGCCGCCCCGGACGCGCACCGCGAGGCCGTCGCGACCGGCGCGGGCGAGGACGAGGGCCACCGCGGCAGGCGAGAGCGGCTCGGCCACGGCCTGCGGCACGCGCCCGCCGATCGCGTCGTCGGGGCCGCCGGGGCGCACCCGGTCGGGCCCGAGGTCGGCGGCGAGGTCCTCGACGAGGCCCATCAGAGCCGGTCCCCGAGCCCCGCCCGCTCGACGGGGTGCACGCGGTGGAAGCCCGGCACCTCGCCGCACAGGCGCGGCGTCGGCAGCAGCTTGTCGGGGTTGCACAGCCCGTCCGGGTCGAAGGCGCCGCGGACGCGGTCGAACGCGGTCAGGTCGTCGCCGTCGAACATCTTCGGCATCGAGCAGGCCTTCTCCGTGCCGACGCCGTGCTCGCCCGTGATCGACCCCCCGAACTCGACGCAGAGCGCGACGATCGCCATCGCGAGCTCCTCCGACTGCTGAACCTCCTCCGGCACGGCGCTGTCGTAGAGAACGAGCGGGTGCAGGTTGCCGTCGCCCGCGTGGAAGACGTTGGCGACCCGCAGGCCGTAGCGCTCAGAGAGCTCCGCGATGCCGCGCAGCACCTCGGGCAGCCGGGTGCGCGGGATCACGCCGTCCTGCACGCGGTAGGCGGGGGCGAGTCGGCCGGCCGCGGCGAAGGCGCTCTTGCGGGCCGTCCAGATCGCGGCCCGCTCGGCCGGCGACGCGGCGACGCGCACCTCGCGGGCGTGGTGGGCCGAGCAGATCCGGGCGACCGCCTCGAACTGCGAGCGCACCTCGGACTCGGGGCCGTCGAGTTCCACGATCAGCGCCGACTCGGCGTCCCAGTCCATGTGGGTGACGGCGCGGGCCGCCTCGATCGCGAGGCGGTCCATCATCTCGACGGCGGCGGGCAGGATGCCGGCGGAGATGATCTCCGAGACGGTCTCGCCGCCCTCCTCGACCGTGTCGAAGAACGCGACCAGCGTCTCGACGTGCTGGGGCCTCGGGAGGATGCCGACGACCGCCTCCGTGACGATCCCGCAGGTGCCCTCGCTGCCGATCAGGACGCCGAGCAGGTCGAGGCCGGGCGCGTCGGGCGCCGCGGAGCCGAGCTCCGCGACGGCGCCGTCGGCGAGGACGACGGTCGCGGCGAGGGCGTGGTTGACGGTGAAGCCGTACTTGAGGCAGTGCGCGCCGCCCGCGTTCTCGGCGAGGTTGCCGCCGATCGTGCAGACCTGCTGGCTGGAGGGGTCGGGCGCGTAGTAGAAGCCGTGCGGGGCGACGGCCTCGGTGATCGCGAGGTTGGTGACCCCGGGCTGCACCGTGACGCGGCGGTTGGGCAGGTCGACCGCGAGGATCTCGCGCATCCGGGCGAGCCCGATCACGACGCCCTCCGCACGCGGCATCGCGCCGCCCGACAGGCCCGAGCCGGCGCCGCGGGCGACGAAGGGCACGCCGAGCTCGTGGCAGGCGCGCACCACGGCCGCCACCTCGTCGGTCGTGGCGGGCAGGACGACGAGGCCGGGCCGCTCGCGCTGGTTGGTCAGCCCGTCGCACTCGTAGGTCCTCAGCTGGGCCGGGTCGGACAGCACCCAGACCGGTCCCACGATCGCGCGGGCGCGCTCCGCGAGGGTGCCGAGCCGGTCCGTCGTCTGCGTCGCCGCCATTGACCGGCAGGGTACCGGCTAGCGGGGCGGCAGGCCGAGCGCGTCGCGGACGAGGCGCTCCTGCTCGATCAGGTGGTCGGGCGGGTAGCCCTCCGACGGGCTGGCCCGCCACGGGCGGCCCGCGTAGCGCAGCAGGACGCCCGGCGCGGCCATCTCGAGGCGGTGGCGGATCGAGCGCCAGGCGCCCATGTTGGCCGGCTCCTCCTGGGCCCAGACGATCTCCTCGAGGTTGGGGTACCAGGACAGGACGCGCGCCAGGGTCTCCGTCGGGAACGGGTAGAGCTGCTCCAGGCGGATCACGGCGACGCCGCGGTCGGGCGCGTAGTCCGGGTGCTTCTTGATGTCGTAGAAGACCTTGCCCGAGCAGAGGATGGCGCGCGAGATGTCGTCGCGGAAGTCCTTGACGTCGGGGTCGTCGAGGATGCGCGTGAAGGTGCCGTCCGCGAGGTCCTCGAGGGTCGACGCGGCCTCCTTCAGGCGCAGCAGCGACTTCGGGGTCATCACGATCAGGGGGCGCCGCTCGGGCGCGAGCGACTGGCGCCGCACCAGGTGGAAGAACTGGGCGGCCGTCGTCGGGTACGCGATGGTGCAGTTGTCCTCGGCGGCGAGCTTGAGGAAGCGCTCGAGCCGCGCGGAGGAGTGCTCGGGCCCGGAGCCCTCGTAGCCGTGCGGGAGGAGCAGCGTCAGGCGGCACTCGTCGCCCCACTTGGTGCGGCCGCTCATGATGAACTGGTCGACGATGACCTGGGCGACGTTGACGAAGTCGCCGAACTGGGCCTCCCACAGGACGAGGCTGTCGGGGCGGGTCGTCGCGTAGCCGTACTCGAAGCCGAGGCAGCCGGTCTCCGTGAGCGGCGCGTTGTGCACCTCGAAGCCGGCGCGCGCGTCATTGAGGCGCTGGAGCGGGGTGTGGCGCGCGCCCGTCTCGGCGTCGTGGAGGACGGCGTGGCGGTGGGCGAACGTGCCGCGCTCCGAGTCCTGGCCGGTCAGGCGGATCGGCACGCCCTCCTCGAGCAGGGTCGCGTAGGCGAGCGCCTCCGCGTGGCCCCACTCGATGCGGCCGTCCGGCTCGAGCGCGGCGCGGCGGCGCTCGAGCACCTGCGCGAGCTTCTCGTTGACGGTGAAGCCCTCCGGCACCTCGAGCAGCTGCTCGGTCAGGCGCCGCAGCTGGGCGGCGGGCACCTTCGTCTCCACGCTGGTGCGCGACGGCGATGAGAAGGTCGGCATCGGCTCGTCGACGGTGTCGACGCGGATCTCCTCGAGGGCCTGCTTGAGGCGCGCGTGGACGTGCTCGCGCATCTCGTCGACCTCGGCCGGCGTGACGACGCCCTCGGCGATCAGCGTGGCCGCGTACAGCTCGGCGACGGGCGGGTGGTCCTTGATCGCCCGGTACATCATCGGCTGCGTGTAGGCGGGCTCGTCGCCCTCGTTGTGGCCCCAGCGGCGGTAGCCGATCAGGTCGACGAGGACGTCCTTGCCGAAGCGGCCGCGGTACGCCATCGCCAGGCGGATCGCGGCCCGGCAGGCGTCGACGTCGTCGGCGTTGACGTGGATGATCGGCACGTCGTAGCCCTTGGCGATGTCGGAGCAGTGGCGGGTCGAGCGGCCCTCGCTCGGGTTCGTGGTGAAGCCGACCTGGTTGTCGGCGATCACGTGCAGCGAGCCGCCGATCCGGTAGCCGTCGAGCTGCTGCAGGTTGAGCGTCTCCGCGACCACGCCCTGGCCGGGGAAGGCGGCGTCGCCGTGGATCTGGATCGCCAGGGCCCGGGCCGGGTCGGTCAGCGTCTCGCTCGGCGGTGCCCAGTCCGTCTGCAGCGCGCGCGTCCGGCCCATCACGACCGGGTTGATGAACTCGAGGTGCGACGGGTTGGGCAGGAGCGCGAGGCGCACGTCGCGCGTCACGCCCGGCTCGACCTCGAGGTTGCGCTGGCCCGTCGCGCCGTAGTGGTACTTGACGTCGCCCGTGCCGCCGGACGGCATCAGCGTGTGCACGTTCGTCTCGGTCTCGCCGGCGAACTCGGCGAGGATCTGGGCGTAGGGCAGCCGCAGGATGTGGGCGAGCACGTTGAGGCGGCCGCGGTGCGCCATCCCGACGGTGACGTCCTCGACGCCGTCGCGGGCCGCGAGCAGCACGGCCTCGTCGAGCAGCAGGATCATCGTGTCGAGGCCCTCGATCGAGAACTGCTTCGTGCCGATGAAGGTGCGCCGCAGGAACGCCTCGAGCCCCTCGACGCGGAGCAGCCGCACGAGCTCGCGGCGGCGCTCCTCGGGCGTGCCGGGCAGCCAGAAGGCGCGCGACTCGATCGCCTCGCGCAGCCAGACGCGCTCGCGGTGCGAGCGCAGGTGCTCGATCTCGTAGGCGATCGCGCCGCAGTAGATCTCGCGCAGCTCGTCGAGCACGTCGCCGAGGGTGTCGCCGGACGTGTAGGTGCGCAGCGGCGTCGCCGGGACGGCGTTGAGGGCGCGCCGGTCGAGACCGAGGAAGCTCGGGTCGAGCGCGGGATCGCCGGGCGGCTCGGAGCCCAGCGGGTCGAGGTGCGCCGCGAGGTGCCCGTGCGTGCGGTACGCCTTGACCGTCGACATGCCGGCGCTCATGTACGTCAGGAGCTCCTCCGGCGTGACGTCGCTCGGGAGGGGCCCGATCTCGTCCGGGCTGTCGATGCGCGGGCGCCACGTCCCGGTCGAGTCCGCGCTCAGCGGATCGGGCTCGGTGCTCTTCCCGGAGGTGGTCGACATGCTTCTGGCGCCGCGCCCCGACGGGGAATCCCCGCGTCCCGCGGTCTGTCCGCAGAGTAGCGTGCAACATCCCCTTCGCGGGGTGTCCGTCCGGTGGACCGGTTCGGGGCCGTGCTACCGTCCGGCGCGCCGATGGGCAAGCGACTGATCATCACGGAGAAGGCGAGCGTCCAGCGCGACGTCGTGGGCGCGCTGCCGGGCGCCTTCGCGAAGAAGGGCGACCTCTACGAGAGCGACGACTACGTGGTCGGCGCCGCCTCCGGCCACCTCGTCGAGCAGCTCGAGCCCGACGAGTACGACGCCCGCTACAAGCGCTGGAAGTTCGAGGACCTGCCGATCATCCCGGCGGAGCAGCGCTACGAGGCGCGCGGCGAGCGGGCCGTCAAGCAGCTCGCCGTCCTGCACCGGGCGATGAAGCGCAAGGACGTCGACATCATCGTCAACGCCTGCGACGCCGGCCGCGAGGGCGAGCTGATCTTCAAGCTGATCTACCAGACGAGCGGGGTCGACAAGCCGATCGAGCGGGCCTGGTTCTCGTCGATGACGAAGACCGCGATCCGCGACGCCTTCGAGCACCTGCGCGACGACCAGCAGATGCGGCCGCTCGAGGCCGCGGCCCGGGCTCGTGAGACGGCCGACTGGCTGGTCGGCTACAACGCGACGCGCGCCGCCACCGTCAAGGTCGGCTCGCCGCGCAACCCGATCCCGCTCGGGCGCGTGAAGACGCCGACCCTGGCGCTGATCGCGCGCCGCGACGAGGAGATCAAGGCCTTCGCGCCGGTGCCGTACTGGGAGGTCCACGCGGACTTCGCGAGCCAGGCGGGCCAGCCCTACGGGGGCCGCTGGTTCCGGGGCACGGAGCGGTCGCTGGCGAGCGCGGAGGAGGCCGAGCGGATCGCCGCGGCCGCCCGCGCCGCGGCGGACGCGCAGGTGGTCCGGGTCGAGCGGAGGCCGCGCGTCGAGCAGCCGAAGCTCCTGTTCGACCTCACGCAGCTGCAGCGCGAGGCCAACGCGCAGTTCGGCTTCACGGCAAAGCGCACCCTCGCCGCGGCGCAGTCGCTGTACGACACCCACAAGCTGCTGACGTACCCGCGCACGAACTCGAAGTACCTGACCAGCGACATGATCCCGACCCTGAAGGGGATCGCGGCCGAGGTCGGCCGCGCCGACGCCGCCTACCGGACGGCCGGGGAGTACGTCGCGGGCCTCGCGGAATTGCCGCTCAGCCGGGTCGTCGCGGACGACAAGGTCGGCGACCACCACGCGATCATCCCGACCGAGGGCGCCCAGGACCTGTCGGCGCTCGGCCCCGACGAGCGCAGGGTCTACGACCTCGTCGCGCGCCGCTTCCTCGCCGCCTTCCACCCGCCGGCGCGCAAGGAGGTCACCTCCGTCGACACCGAGGCGGGCGGCGAGCTGTTCCGCTCGTCGGGCACCGTGATCGTGGAGCCCGGCTTCCTCGCCGTCTACCGGGATGCGCCGGCTGAGCCGCCCGCGCCCGGCGAGGAGGCCGACGAGGAGGAGTCCGAGGAGCAGGCCTCCGAGCGCACGCTCCTGCCGGCCCTCGCCGAGGGCGAGACGAGCGCCATCCGCGGCATCGAGGTGCTCGCGAAGGAGACGAGCCCGCCGCGGCACTTCTCCGAGAACTCGCTGCTCCAGGCGATGGAGACGGCGGGCAAGCTCGTCGACGAGGAGGAGCTCGCCGAGGCGATGCGCGACTCGGGGCTCGGCACGCCCGCGACGCGCGCGCAGACGATCGAGGACCTGATCTCGAACCGCTACGTCGAGCGCGTCGGCCGCCAGCTCCACGCGACCCCGAAGGGCCTCGCCGTGATCCGGATGCTCGGCGACCACGACCTCACCAGCCCGGCGCTGACGGGCGAGTGGGAGCACCGGCTCCAGCGGATCCAGGAGGGCGCCGAGTCGAGCGAGGCGTTCATGAGCGACATCCGCTCGTACACCATCAAGATCGTCGAGTGGTTCTCCGACAAGGACCGCGACGCCATGAGGATCGAGCGGCGCGTGATCGGTCCGTGCCCGTGGTGCGACGGCGAGATCGTCGAGATGCCGGTGTCGTACTCGTGCACCTCGTACCGCTCCAAGAAGGAGCCGGGCTGCGGCTACACGATCTGGCGCCAGCAGGGCACCAAGGAGATCACGCCGGAGGAGGCCGAGGAGCTCGTCGCCCAGAGGATCGACCCGGCGACGCTCGCGGCGGCCGGGGAGCGCGAGCTCGGCCCGCACCCCGAGACCGGCCTCGCCGTGACGGCGCGGATCGGCCGCTACGGCCCGTACGTGACGGAGGCCCTGCCGGAGGACGCGCCCGCGAGCGCGAAGGGCCGCACGGCCTCGCTCCTGAAGGCGATGGAGTTCGAGCAGGTCACGCTCGACGACGCCGTGCGCCTCCTGACCCTCCCGCGCACCCTCACGGCCGCGGACGGCGAGGCGATCACGGTGGCCAACGGCCGCTACGGCCCGTACATCAAGAAGGGCACCGAGACGCGCTCGCTCGGCTCCGAGGAGGAGCTCTTCACGCTCACGCTCGAGCAGGCCGAGGAGATCCTCGCGAAGCCGAAGGAGCGCCGCGGCCGCGGCGGTGGCCAGCAGCAGAGCCTGAAGGCGCTCGGCCCCGACCCCGAGTCCGGCGGCGCGATCACGCTCAAGGCGGGCCGCTACGGCCCGTACGTGACGGACGGCGAGACGAACGCGTCGATCCCGAAGGACGTCCTGCCCGACGCGGTCACGCCCGCGATGGCGGCGCAGCTCCTCGCCGAGCGGCGTGCGAAGGGCCCCGCGCCGAAGCAGCGCGCCGCCCGCAAGCCCAAGGGCTAGCCGCCCGCTAGGGTGGGCGCATGCGCCGCCTCGCGCCAACCGTCCTCGTGGCCCTGGCCCTGCTCGCGGCCTGCGGCGGCACGGACGACGGGGCGGCCGACGCGGGCGGGCCGACGGCGCTCGAGATCGCGCTCTGGCCGGCCGGCGAGGGGCAGGGCACGGCGGTCGTCGCGACCCTCACCTGCGACCCGGCCGGCGGCGACCTGCCGGATCCGGCCGCGGCCTGCGCCGCGCTCGCCGCCGAGGCCGACGCGCTCGAACCGGTCGGGCCGGACATCGCCTGCACGGAGATCTACGGCGGGCCCGAGGAGGCCCGCATCACCGGCACCCTCGACGGGGTCGAGGTGGCGGTGCGCCTGTCGCGCGTTGACGGCTGCGAGATCGACCGCTGGGAGCGGCTCCGGC
>VGBM01000020.1 GCA_016870485.1 Actinomycetota bacterium | reverse complement strand
ACCGTGGAGCGGATCGACGACGCCTCTGCCCGTCGCGCCCTCGCCCGCGAGGAGGAGGAGCGCCAGGCCGCGATCGAGCAGCGCGAGGCCGCCAAGGCGCGCCGCGCCGAGGCCGCCGCCCCCAAGGCCCAGCCGGAGGAGGTCGTGTTCCCCGACCCGGTGCACGAGCTGTGGGGCGACGAGGAGGAGGCGCAGGCGTTCGCCGAGCCGACGCCGGCGCCGGAGCCGACCCGCGAGCCCACGGTCGAGCCCGACCCCACGGCCGAGCCCTTCTGGGACGACCCCGTCGCCGACACGCCTGAGAGCGTCTTCGCGGGCGACGACGCGGGCGAGCCCACGATCGACCTCTCGGGCATCGAGCGCCCGCGCCGGCTGCACACGGACTACAAGCTGCCGGACGCCTCGGTCCTGTCGAAGTCGACGGCGGCCGAGGTCGAGCAGTCCGCGCTCGACCGCATGGGCCAAACCCTCGTCGAGGCGCTCGAGTCCTTCGGGGTCAAGAGCCGCGTGATCGGCACGGTCTCCGGCCCCCGCGTGACGCGCTACGAGATCCAGCTCGCCTCGGGCACGAAGGTGGGCCGGGTGTCCGCGCTGAAGGACGACCTCGCCTACGCGCTGGCCACGACCGACATCCGCATCCTCGCCCCGATCCCCGGCAAGCAGGCCGTCGGCGTCGAGGTGCCCAACACCGCCCCGAACCTCGTCACCCTCGGCGACATCCAGGGCGCCTTCCCCGGCGGCTCCTCGCCGCTCACGGTCTGGCTCGGCAAGGACATCTCCGGCAACCACGTCCACGCCGACCTCGCGAAGATGCCGCACGTCCTCGTCGCCGGCACCACCGGCTCGGGTAAGTCCGGCTGTCTCAACGCGATGCTGGTCTCGATCCTGCTCAACGCCTCGCCCGACGAGGTCAAGATGATCCTGATCGACCCCAAGCGCGTCGAGCTCAACCACTACGAGGCGATCCCGCACCTCCTGACGCCCGTCGTCACCAACATGAAGAGCGCGGCCGCCGCGCTGCTCAACGTGGTCGGCGAGATGGAGCGCCGCTACGAGAAGCTCGGCACGGCCCGCAGCCGCAACATCGTCGAGTTCAACAAGGCGCGCATCGCGGCGGGCCGCGCGGAGGAGGTGCTGCCCTACGTCCTCGTCGTGATCGATGAGCTCGCCGACCTGATGATGGTCGCGCCCGCCGAGAACGAGGACTGCATCATCCGCCTCGCCCAGAAGTCGCGCGCCGTCGGCATCCACCTCGTGCTGGCCACGCAGCGCCCGTCCGTCGACGTCATCACCGGCATGATCAAGGCCAACGTGCCGAGCCGCATCGCCTTCGCGGTCTCGTCGATGACGGACTCGCGCGTGATCCTCGACACGCCCGGCGCCGAGAGCCTGCTCGGCCAGGGCGACATGCTCTACCGCCCGATCGGCACGAGCCGCATCCAGCGCATCCAGGGCGCCTTCGTCGGCGAGGACGAGGTCGGCCTCGTGGTCGAGCAGTGCCGCCGCCAGGCCGAGCCCGAGTTCGAGGAGGGCTTCCTCGACATGCCGGCGCTCGTCGCGGGCCAGGGCAGGGGCGCGGACGCGGACGACGACTCGGATCCCGACTCCGACCCCCTGCTCGAGGACGCCCTGAAGGTGATCTGCAACCACGAGACGGCCTCCGTCTCGCTCCTGCAGCGGCGCCTGCGCGTCGGCTACACCCGTGCGGGCCGGCTGATCGACATGCTGGAGCGGCGCGGCGCGATCTCGGGCTACGAGGGTTCGAAGCCGCGCCAGGTGCTGATCAGCGAGGCCGACATCCCGCGCCTGATGGCCGGGGGCGGCGCGGCCGCCGCGGCGCCCGCGGGCGGGGGCGATGAGCCGCCGTTCGACACGGTCGACGCGTAGCGCGCCGCCGGGTGCGCTGCGGCCGCTTCGGCATGCCTGCGCGAAGACTTCGTTATGAGTCCCTTCGCCGCCCGCCACGCCCGGCCCGCCGGGCCCGGCCCGATGCGCCAGTGGGCGGAGCCGATCGTGGTCGGGGCCGTGGCGATCGGGCTGATCGCGGGCGTGATGCTGTTTCTCGGCACGGCGGGGGTGTTCGGGCCGCTGCTCGTGCTCGTCGTCGCCGCGGTGCTCGGCTGGCGCCACGGCTTCGTCAAGGGCACCGTCGGCGCGGGCCTGCCGATCACGCTCCTGATCGCCGCCGAGCTGGTGCGCCAGCAGCTCTCCGGCGACAAGGCCTCCGGGGTGATCCAGAGCGTCCTGATCGGGGCCAGTGTGATCCTCTTCATGGGCGGCATCGCCTTCCTCGCGAGCGCCCTGCGCGGCCGCTACCGCCAGCCCGCGGGCGAGCGCCCGCGCGCCGAGGCCGACTACACTGGAGATAGCCCATGGCGCTCGTAGAAGAGCAGAGAGGGACGCCCGACCAGGGCGGGTTCACGCGCTCGTCGAAGGCGCTGGCCGACGGCTGGCGCCGGCTCGGCCGGATCGCCACGATCGTCGCCCTGATGGGCGCCCCGAGCGTCTTCCTGTGGGCCTACGTGGCGCAGGAGTGGAGCGCCTTCTGGAGCGTGCTCTTCACGATCGGCTGCGTCGCGGTGGCGCGCGGCGTGATCGACGTGATCCTGCGCAAGCTGGTGCCGTGGCCGACCCTCTACGGCGACGACTCCGCGCGCCGGCGCGAGACCGACGCCCTCGACCGCAAGCGGGCCTGGTTCTGGTCGCGGCGGGTGCGCCTGGCGATCTGGATCGCCGGCATCATCACCGTCGTCTTCGCGGTGCGCGCGGCGACCGCCTCGGCCGGTGAGACGATCACGTGGTTCGGGACGTTCGGCTGGCTGCTCGACCAGGCCTCCGGGATCTTCTCGAACCCGATGATCCTGTTCCAGGTCGTCTTCGTCTTCTTCCTCTTCATCGCCAACTTCGCGATCCTGTTCGGGCCGCTCCTGGCGATGGGGATCACGCAGATCAAGGGCTTCGAGCCGGGCGACGCCGACTGGGGCGTGCGCCTCGAGGACGTCCGCGGCCAGGCCGAGCCCAAGGAGGAGGTGCGCCGCGTCGTCAGCCTCTGGCAGTCCGGCGAGGCCTTCGAGCGGGCGGGCGGCAAGCGCGAGCGGGGCCTGCTCTTCCTCGGCGCCCCGGGCACCGGCAAGACGATGCTGGCCAAGGCGATCGCCACCGGCTTCAACTCGCCGTTCGTCTCCATCCCGGGCTCGGGCTTCGCCAGCACCTTCATCGGCATCGACGCCGTCCTCGTGCGCTTCTTGATGTGGAAGGCCAAGCGCCTGGCCCGCAAGTGGGGCGGCCAGTGCATCGTCTTCATCGACGAGATCGACGCCGTCGGCATGCGCCGCGCGAGCCTCGGCGGGGGCGGCATGCCGCGCCACGCGGGCGGCGAGCGCCCGCTCGCCTTCGAGGACGTCTACGACGCCCCCAACGACGCGGTGCTCGAGACGACCGCCTGGCGCGAGGCGCGCTTCTCCGAGCGCGACCCGGGCTGGGCCGTCGACCCGCCGGCCCTGGCCCGCGCCTACAACCGCATCGCCGCCTTCATGATCCCGGGCGGCATGGGCGGGGGCTCCCTGGCCCTCAACCAGATCCTCGTCTCGATGGACGGCCTCGGCTCGCCGCCCTTCGGCAAGCGCTTCCTGACCAACCGCGTCAACACCATCCTCGACGCGCTCTACATCGTGCCCCGAAGGCTCTGGCGGGTGCCGCTGCGGCTGCCGCGCCCGAGGCCCGCCGGCGAGCAGATCTACTTCATCGGCGCCTGCAACGTGCCCCTCGAGGCGCTCGACCCCGCGCTGACGCGTCCGGGCCGCATGGGCCGCCACGTCTGGTTCCGCACGCCGACCAAGCAGGACCGGATCGACGTCTTCGACCTCTACCTGGGGAAGGTCGCGCACGAGGCCGACCTCGACTCGCCCAAGCGCCGCGACGAGCTCGCCCGCATCACCAACGGCTACTCGCCCGCGATGATCGAGCAGGTCTGCTCGATGGCCCTGACCGTGGCCCACAACGAGGGCCGCGAGCGCTTCGGCTGGACCGACATCGTCGACGCCCTCACCACCGTCGAGTCCGGCACGGCCGTCGGCATCGAGTACGTGCCCGAGGAGACGCGCGCCGTCGCCATCCACGAGGCGGGCCACGCGGTCTGCGCGCACGTCTACCTGAAGGGCGCCGAGTCGACGCGCCTCTCGATCAAGATGCGCGCCGGCACGCTCGGCCACCACCAGGCCCTCGAGACGGAGGAGCGCTTCTCCTCGTGGCGCCACGAGGAGATGGCCCGCCTGGTCTGGACGCTCGGGGCGATGGCCGCCGAGCACGTCTTCTACGGCGAAAACTCGCGCGGCGTCGCGGGCGACGTGATGTCGGCGACCGCGCGCTCGGCGTGGATGGTGGGGATGTGCGCGATGGGGCCCGCCCCGATCGACCTCGGCCGCGACTTCGCGACGCAGGCCGACGAGGACGAGGCGCGCGCGAAGGTCGCGGAGCGCTTCCAGCGGATCGGCGCCACGATCATGAACGGAGCGCGCCAGCAGGGCGACCCGATCTCGGCCGTCCTCTCGGACCCCGGGATGCGCCAGGATGCGGCCCAGATCATCGGCCAGGCCTACCTCGCCGCCTACCACGTGATCCTGCACAACAAGGACGGCGTCGAGAAGGTCGCCGACGTGCTCGTCGAGCGCCGCGAGATGCACGGCGACGAGGTGATCGAGCTGCTCGACTCGGTGCACCTCGAGATCCCGGCCGTGGACCTGACGGAGGCGTCGTCGTGGCCCACGATTTGACGCCGCGCGCCCCCGACCTGCCCGCCGTCGACACGGAGCCCCTCGTCCAGACCGACCCCGACCAGGTCCGGACCGGGGAGGAGCCGATCGTCGAGCACATGGCCGTCCGCGAGCGCTCGTACCGCGGGCGCTTCCTCGTCGCCTACGGCATCCTCGGCGTGGTCGCGGGCGTCGCCTTCGTGGTGTTCCTCGCCTCGCTCGGGTTCTCGCGCCCCGAGCCGGGCCCGCCGTGGTCGGGGTTCGTGCCCGTCGAGACGGCCGACCAGACGATGATCCAGTCGATCGCCGACCACGTCGGCGGCCGCTATGCGCTCCCCGACGGCGCCCAGCTCGTCGCCGTGACCGCCACGAAGCCCGAGTGGGGCGGGGTGCCGCTCGCCGCGATCGCCGTCCAGCCCGCCTCGGGCGCCGTCGACCAGACGATCCGCGTGATCGCGGCCGACAGCGCCGTCTCGTACGTGCTCTGCGGGCTCGGCGAGCAGTGCGCGATCGCCTCCGGCAAGCCCAGCGTCGAGCGCGACCGGCTGCTGCGCCGCGAGGCGCTCGAGTTGGCGCTCTACACGTTCCGCTACGTGCCGGGCGTCGAGCAGGTGCTGGCGTTCCTGCCGCCCAAGAAGGGCTCGCCCCCGGACGTGGCGATGCTCTTCGAGCGGGGCCAGTATGCGGGCGAGATCGACAAACCGCTCGACCGCACCCTGCCCCCGTCGGTGCCCGGCGTCGAGTCGATGCCCACGGCGGAGCAGCAGGTCGTCGACCGGCTGACGGAGCCGCGCCGCTACGCCTTCCAGATGCAGGAGCTGCAGGACGGCTCGCCCGTGATCGTGCTCTCCTCGTTCTCGTGAGCCCGGCCGGCGCGGCGGCGACGCGCCTGAGGGCCGCCGCCGACCACCTCAACGCGCTCGGGCTCTACCCCGAGCCGATCGACCCCACGGGGGTGCGCGTGATCTACGCGCCGTGGTTCTTCCGGGGGCCGGTCCTGCGGCGCTTCGACGGGTACGCCCTGCCCGGCGCCATCCTCCTGCGCCGCCCCCTCGCCGAGACCTCCGATTACCTGCTGCGCCACGAGCTCTGCCACGTCTGGCAGATGCGCCAGCGCGGGCCCCTGATGCCGCTCTCGTACCTCGTCAAGCCGTACGCGCGCAACCCGTACGAGCGGGAGGCGCGCTGGGCGGGGCGCTGATCGGCGACGGCGGGCCCCGGCCTGTGCGCCCGGGTGCGATCCCCGTAGTGCGCCGCGCGCGTCCGGTGCAGCCCCACGCGCAGACCCGCTGCTCCGACCGGGCATCCGCGGGGCATGGTCGTGCTCAGGCGGTGGCGGCTCCTCGGACGGAGGTGTATTGTTGGTGTATGGCACGTACGAACATCGACATCGACGAGATGGCCTGCGCCGCGGTGATGCGGCGGTACGGCCTGCGGACCAAGCGCGACGCGGTCAACCTGGCCCTGCGGCTGTGTGCCGTCGAGCCCCTCACCACCAGCGAGGCCCTCGCGCTCGAGGGGTCCGGCTGGGAGGGCGACCTCGACGCGATGCGCGAGATGCGGATGCTGTGATCCTGCTCGATACGTCCGCCTGGGTCGAGTACCTGCGGAAGACGGGGTCGCCGGAGGCGATCGGCGTCCGCGAGCTCCTCGCCGCCGATGCCCCGATCGCCACCTGCGATCCGGTCCGGATGGAGGTCCTCGCCGGTGCCCGCGACGAGCAGCACCTCGGCCAGCTCCGCCAGTTGCTCGCCGGCGCCCAGACCCTGCCGACCACGCCCGGGGACTACGAGGCCGCCGCGGCCTACGCCCGCGCGTGCCGCGCGCAGGGCGTGATGGTCCGCCGCACGCTCGACTGCCTGATCGCCGCCGTCGCGATCGCGCACGGCCTGCCCGTCCTGCACCGCGACCGCGATTTCGACAAGGTGGCCGCGGTCGCGCCGCTCGCGATTCACGTGCCCTGAGCGCCTGACGGGTCCGCCGGCCTTGGCATCATGGGCCCGTGGGCTGGCTCGAGGCGATCATCCTCGGGATCGCGCAGGGCCTGACCGAGTTCCTGCCGATCTCGAGCACCGGCCACGTGCGCGTGATCCCCGCGCTGTTCGGCTGGGAGGACCCCGGCGCCGCCTTCAGCGCCGTGATCCAGCTGGGCACGATGGCGGCGATCCTGATCTACTTCCGCGGCGACATCCTGCGTATCACCGTGGCCTGGGTGCGGGGCCTCGGCAGCCGCGAGTTGCGGCGCACGCCCGACAGCCTGATGGGCTGGTACATCGCCCTCGGCACTGTGCCCGTGGTGGTGATCGGGGTGCTCTTCTCCGACCAGATCGAGACCACCCTGCGCTCGCTCTACATCGTCGCGGGCGCCCTGATCCTGGGCGGCGTCGTCTTCATCGTCGTGGAGCGCCTCGCGTCCCGGCTGCGCCCGATCGGGGCCGTGACCTGGAAGGACGGCCTCGTCGTCGGCCTCGCCCAGGCCCTTGCCCTGATCCCGGGCGTCTCGCGCTCGGGCTCCACGATCGTCGGCGGCCTGATCATGGGCCTCGACCGGCCCGCGGCCGCGCGCTTCTCGTTCCTCCTCAGCGTGCCCGCCGTGGTGCTGTCCGGCGTCTACCAGCTGCAGGACATCGGCGGCGATGGCGACGCCTCCTACGCGGTCACGATCGTCGCGGCGCTGTTCGCCTTCGCCTCGGGCTACGCGGCGATCGCGTTCCTCCTGCGCTACCTCGCGCACCACTCGCTGCTCGTGTTCGCGCTCTACCGCTTCGCCTTCGGGGGGCTGATCCTCGTCTTGGCGCTGTCGGGCACGATCAGCTGATGCGGCGGCGCTAGGCGTCCGGTGCGATCCCGGCGTCCGTCAGCAGGTGCCGCAGGGCCACGACGAGCTGGCGGTCGACCTCGTGGCGGCCCGGATCGGTGATGACCTTCGTGCGCCCGCCGACCGTGATCTTGATCTTGCCGTTGTGCTCCCCGGTGACCGTGCCGACGGCCTCGAGCAGGTGGCGGACCTCCCGCCAGTGGATGTTCGATGCCTGCTGGTGGTCGAACAGGTGCGTGAGGGTCTCGCGGTGGTGGTGGCTGAGGTGCGCGGTCATGGCGGGCCTTTTCCGGAGTGCCCCGCCATCCTAGGCCCTCGCGCCGCCCGGCTCGTGCGGGGGAGCCGGGAGTGCCCTCGCGGCGTCTCCGTCCGAAAGGATCCCCGCGCATGCGCCGCGCCTCCCTGTCCCTGCTGATCGCGCTCATCGCGCTCGCCGTGACCGCCACGGCGGCGATGGCCGGTGGCAGCCAGACCGTCAACCCGACCGCCAAGCAGAGGACGACGATCGTCAAGGCCTGGGCGGGCACCGGCACGGTGCCGCCCGCGAAGTGCGCGACGGTCAAGCTCTCGAAGAACAACCCCGTCTGGGCGGGCCTCGCCTTCAACGACAAGGCGTCGGGCTGCGCCGCGTCGGCGTTCGACGGCACGGCGCTCCTGTGGGGCAAGGGCACCCGCTGGAACCCGCTGATCACGGGCTCGTCGGCGGACGCCACCACCTGCACCGCGCTCGCCTCGGCTGCGAGAACATCGACTCGTGGGGACCGCGTTCGGGCGGGCGGCGTGACGCCGCCCGCCCGGGGCCGGTACCCTGCGCGGCGAGGGGTCCGTAGCTCAGTGGATAGAGCACCAGGCTTCGAACCTGGCGGTCGCACGTTCGAATCGTGCCGGGCCCGTCGCGGCAGGGATTCGCCCGCGCGGGCGGAACCTGCGAACCTATGGGCATGGACGAGACGCAGAAGCCGGGCCGCGACGCGCTGCCCCTGTCGTTGCCGCCGATCAACGTCGAGCCCCTCGACGACTGGCTGCACGTGCGACCCTCCGTCGAGGACGAGGGCCACGGCAAGCTGGTGCTGCCGGCCACGGTGCAGATGAACCGGCTCGACCGGGTGATCGTGCTCGCCACGGGTTCCGACGTCTCGGACCTCAACGCGGGCGACCTCGTGCTGCTCGTGCCGGGCCACGCGGTCGAGTTGCGCGACGGAACGAAGCTCGTGCAGCGCGAGTACGCGATCGCGCGCGTCCGCGACTGACGACTCCGGTAGCGTGGGGTCCGTGCACGAGGCCCCCGACCTGTCCGCGCTGCGCCTGCTCGCCGAGCACGCCGCGACGGAGACCGGGCACCTCTTGCGCACCCACGCCGACCGCGGCCTGCGCGGCCTCGACACGAAGTCGACGGCGACGGACATGGTCTCCGACGCCGACCGCGAGGCGGAGGAGCTCCTGCAGGCGATCCTGCTCGGCGCGCGCCCCCTCGACGGGATCCTCGGCGAGGAGGGCGCCGGGGTGGCGGGGGAGACCGGCCTGCGCTGGGTCGTCGACCCGCTCGACGGCACGACCAACTTCGTCTTTGGCTACCCGCAGTGGGCCGTGTCCGTGGCCGTCGAGGACGACCAGGGTGCGCTCGCCGGGGCGATCTACGACCCGAGCCGAGACGAGCTTTTCTCGGCGCACCGCACGGGCGGCGCGACCCTCAACGGCCAGCGCATCCACGTGCGCGCCACGACCGAGATCGGGCAGGCCCTGGTGGCGACGGGGTTCGGCTACTCGTCCAAGCGGCGCGCCGCCCAGGCCGCCCAGGTCGCATCCGTGATCACCGAGATCCGCGACATCCGCCGCGGCGGCGCCGCCGCGATCGACCTCGCGTGGGTCGCCTGCGGACGCCTCGACGGCTACTGGGAGAGCGGCCTCAACGCCTGGGACTGGGCGGCGGGCTCCCTGCTCGTGGTCGAGGCGGGTGGGCGGTGGGCGTGCACGCCGGGGCCCCTCGACGCCGACCAGGCCGTCGCCGCGTGCCCCGGGGTCTTCGACCACCTGTCGGCCCTCGTCGCCTGACCCCGGCGCCCGAGCGCTCCGACGTCCCCGGGTGGCGCCGCCACGGACCGCGCCGCAGGACCGGCGGCAGGGTCCGCCAGAGCCGCCCGCGCGGGTGCGCGTGCAGGTCCTCCTGCGTCTGGGGCGGACGGCGCTGCTGGTGCGCGAAGTCGATCGGCGGGTGCTGCGTGTCCGTGTGCTCGGGATCCCGCATGGCGGCCTCCTCGGTCGGTGCCCGCCACGCCGGGCCCGCCCGCCCGGCCCGCCACCGGGATCCCCCGCCGAGCGGGTGCGGGAACCCCACCGGGAGGGCTCCTGCGCCCGGTGGCGTATGGTGTGACCACGGAGCCGCGCCGATCGCGGCCCATCGCGGGGCGTGCTGCCGAGTCCGGTCGCGCGTCATGACTCGGAAGGACGACATGCGCTTCGAAGACTTCGATCTCCGCCCGGAGATCCTCAGGGCCCTCGACGACCTCGGCTACGAGGAGCCCACCCCGATCCAGGAGGGCACGATCGATGCCCTCCTCCGGGACAAGGACATGATCGGCCAGGCCCAGACCGGGTCCGGCAAGACGGCCGCGTTCATGCTGCCGATCCTCGACCGGATCGAGGAGGACTCGACCGACCTGCAGGCGCTCGTCCTGTGCCCGACGCGCGAGCTGGCGCTGCAGGTGGCCGACGCCACGCGCTCGTTCGCGAAGTACCTCGACGGCGTCGAGGTGGTGCCCGTCTACGGCGGCGCGCCGATCGTCGACCAGATCGCGGCCCTCGGCCGCGGCGGCCAGATCGTGGTCGGCACCCCCGGCCGCGTTCTCGACCTCCTGCGCCGCGGCAAGATGATCCTCTCGGACTGCCGCATGGTCGTCCTCGACGAGGCCGACGAGATGCTCTCGATGGGCTTCATCGACGACGTCCGTGACATCTTCAAGCGCACCCCGTGGGGCAAGCAGACGGCGCTCTTCTCGGCCACGATGCCCGACCCCATCAAGCGCCTCGCCGAGGAGGAGCTGCACGCCCCGGTCCACGTCAAGATCGCCTCCAAGGAGATCACCGTGGACACGATCGAGCAGCGCGTCGCCTTCTGCGAGCCGAAGGACAAGATCGACCTGCTCGAGCGGTTCCTGAAGGAGGCCGATCCGCGCTGCGCGATCGTCTTCGCCCGCACGAAGATCGGCACGCAGCGCCTCGCCGACGACCTCAAGCGGCGCGGCCACAAGGTGCGCGCCCTGCACGGCGACATGAGCCAGGGCTCGCGCGACTCCGTGATGATCGCCTTCCGCAGCCAGCGCGTGCCGCTGCTCGTGGCGACCGACGTCGCCGCGCGCGGCCTCGACGTCAGCCACGTCACGCACGTCGTCAACTACGAGCTACCCGACGAGGCCGAGGTCTACGTGCACCGGGTCGGCCGCACAGGCCGCGTCGGCCGCGAGGGCTTCGCGATCAGCTTCGTCGCCAAGAAGGAGCAGCCGAAGCTCGCCCAGATCGAGGCGCTGCTCAAGCGCAAGATCCAGGTCTGGGGCGAGGACGCCCCGGCGCCCGACCCGACGATCGCCGCGACGCCCGCCGCCCCCGTCGGCGAGGACGAGGCCACGGCGATGGTCGCCGCTGCCCCTACTGGTGGCAGCGCGCCCGCGGGCGATGCCGCCACGGGCGCGGGCGACGGCCCCAAGCGCCGGCGGCGCCGGCGCGGCGGCCGCGGTCGCGGCACGGGCGGTGAGGGCGGGCAGCCGTCCGCGTCCGTCGCGGCCGAGTAGCCCCTAGCCGACCGGCGGGCGCTTCTGGAACACCATGCGCGCGAGCACGCGCACGAACAGGGGCGCCCGGAAGCCGAGCGCGCCGAGGATCCCGACCGAGATGCCGACGCTGCCGAGGACGACGATCCACTCGGCCGGGTCGGGCGGCGTGATCAGGAAGAAGCCGCGCACGACGGGCAGCGCGTAGGCGAGGATCAGCCCGCCGATCAGAACGGCCATCAGGACGCCGACGCCCCAGGCGCGCACCTGCGACTGCTCGACGGCCTCGTCCTCGAGCAGCAGGATCAGGTAGATCCCGACCAGGATCAGGACCAGGAGGGCCGCGGAGCGCGCGTCCTCGAGCGTGCGCCCGGGCAGCGCGCGCGTGATGCCGTAGGCGGCCAGGACCCCCAGGGCGGAGACGATGCCGCCGGGCACGCTGAAGCGCAGCAGGTCGCGCAGGAAGGGCACCTGCGTGGGCCGTCCGACCGAGGGCGCGAGCGCGAGCACGAAGGCGGGGATGCCGACCGTGAAGGCGCCGGCGAGCGAGAGGTGGCGGGGCAGGAGCGGGTAGGCGGCGCCGGAGAGGCCGATCGTGAGGATCAGGGTGGAGGCGAAGGCGCTCTTGACCACGAACAGCTTGGCCACGCGGCGGATGTTGGCGAGGATCCGGCGGCCCTCGGCGACGCCCGCCGGCAGGGCGGTGAAGGCGCCGTCGATGAGGACGATGTCGGACACGCCCTTGGCGATCTGCGAGCCCGAGCCCAGCGCCACGGAGATGCGCGCGAGCTTCATCGCGGGCACGTCGTTGACGCCGTCGCCGATCATCGCCACGTAGCGGCCGCGCCGGCGCAGGGCGTCGACGAGCTCGCGCTTCTGCTCGGGCGTGATGCGCCCGAACACGCTGGCCGATTCGGCGACGTCGGCGAGCGCCTCGAGGTCGTGCGTCGGCAGGTCCGGCCCCGACACGGCGCGCGTGTCGGCGAACCCGGCCGCCCGCGCGACGGCCTCGACGGTCAGGGGCGCATCGCCGGAGATCACCTTGAGGTCGACGCCCTCGCGGCGGAAGAAGGCCACGACGTCGGCGGCGTCGGGGCGCATGCGCTCCTCAAGCACGACGATCCCGCGCGGCTCGAACCCGACCGGGCGCGGCTGGGCGTCCGCGTCGCCCTCGTCGGGGAGCGGGGGCAGGGCGGACGCCCGCCCGACGACGAGGACGCGGCCGCGTCGGGCCTGGTGGTGCTCGACCGCGGCCGCGAGGGGGCCCGCGCCGAGCGCCTCGGGCGCGCCGAGGACGATCGCGCCGTCGGTGAGCACGACGCCCGACCACTTCCAGACCGACGAGAAGGGCAGCTCGCCGAGCACGGGCTCGGGCTCGGCGGGGAGCTCGCGGGCGATCGCGTCGGTCGACCCCGAGCGCACCGCGGCGCTGGCCGCCAGCCGGCCGAGCAGGTCCCGCACCTCGGCCGCGTTCGCGCCGGGGACGGGCACGACGGCCTGCAGGGCGAGCGTGCCGTCGGTCAGGGTGCCCGTCTTGTCGACGCAGATCGTGTCGACGCCGGCGAGCGACTCGACGGCGTTGAGGCGCTGCACGAGCGCCCCCGCGCGGCTGATCTTGACCGCGCCGAGGGCGAAGGTGAGGCTGGTCAGGAGGATCAGGCCCTCGGGGACCACGCTGATCAGCCCGGCCGTGGCGGTCTCGGCGGCCTGCCGGAAGGGCGTCTCGTGGACGCGGAACGCCGCGATCAGGGCGGCGGCGAGCGGCACCATCAGGAGCAGCAGGACGCGCAGGAGGCGGTCGATGTCGAGCTGGAGCGGCGAGCGCTCATCGGTGGTGCGTCGCGCCTGCGCCGTCAGGCGGCTCGCGTACGCCTCGGCGCCGACCGCGGTGACCCGGTAGGCGCCCGCGCCCGACGCGCAGTAGGCGCCGGACAGGATGCGGTCGCCGACGCCGCGGGCCACGTGGTCGGACTCGCCGGTCAGGATCGACTCGTCGAGGGCCAGACCGCGCGCCTCCACGACCTCGCCGTCGGCGACCACCTGATCACCCGGCTGCAGCTCGACGACGTCGTCGGGGACGACCGCGTCCGCCAGCACCGACTGCGTGCCGCCGTCGCGGCGGACGGTGGCGTGCGGCGCGACGAGCAGGGCGAGGCGGTCGAGGGTGCGCTTCGCGCGCAGCTCCTGCACGATCCCGATCAGCGAGTTGATCACGATGATCAGGGCGAACAGCGCGTCCTCCCAGGCGCCCGCGACGACGATCAGGACGAGGAAGCCGAGCGTGATCGCGTTGATCAGCGTGAGGACGTTGCGGCGCAGGATCGCGCGCACGGGCAGGCTCGTCGGAGCCGCGGCGGGGTCGCCGAGGGCGCGGCGGCGCGCCTCGACCTCGGCCGTGGTCAGGCCCGGGTGGGCGGTCGCGCTCACCGCCGAAGGGTATCTAGGGCCGGAAGGGTTCGAGCGGGTCCGGCACGGCCTCCGGCTCCGGATCCGGCTCGGGCGCGGCCTGCGGGGCGTTGAGCCCCGCCCGCGCGAGGGCCAGGAGGCGCTGGCCGTAGGCGGCGCCCGCGGACTCCGAGGCGCCGCCCGGGTTGTCGGTCATCACCGACACGATCAGGGTGCCCTTCGGCGTGAAGACGGCACCCACGTCGTGCCAGGCGCGGTCGACGAACCCGATCTTGTGGGCCGTCACCCACGGCGTCCACGGATCGATCAGGCCGCGGTCTGCGGTGTGGGAGAGGAGCCACAGGGCGACGCGCGCGTCGCGGCCCGTGAGGCCCATGCGGCGCGCCTTGCCGCGGCCCGCGGCGGCCTCGACGACGGCCTGCATGAGGACGCCCATGTCGTGCGCGGTGGTGTGCTTGCAGCACGGCACGTCGGGCTGGTCGGCGACGGCGTTCGGGGGCGCGCGGCGGTCCTGCCCCGGCAGGTAGCCCGCCGCGACGTCGGTGCGTGTCGCCCCGAGCGAGCGCGCGACGCGGGTCACCATCGCGCCGCCGCCGGCGGTGGAGCCGCCGATCATCGTCAGGACCTGGTTGGCCGCGTCGTTCGACGACGACCGGATCATCTGCTGGACGGGCCCCCACAGGGCGGTGTCGGGCAGGTCGGCCCGCGTGCGCATCAGCGCCGTGATCAGGATCGGCAGCTTGACGGTGCTCGCCGCCGTGAACCGGGCGCCCGCGTTGTAGGAGGCGCCGCGGCCGGTCGCGAGGTTCGCGATCCAACCGGCCGAGGGGTACGACGGCTTCGCCATCACCCGCATCCGGGCCTGCGCCTTCGGCGGCGTCGTGCGCACCGGCACGACGTCCATGGCGGCCTTCGGCAGGCCCGTTACGTTGCCGACCGCGACCTGGCCGATCCGCCGGCCATCCCGCCAGCCGACCACCGTCAGCCGCAGGTCGCGGCTCGGCAGGCCGAACGGCCCGAGCGTGCCGCGCCGGACGGGCCGCGTGAAGTCGACGATGCGGTAGCGGCGCCCGTCGACCTTGATCTCGAGTGCGTCGACGCCCTGCGCGGCGCGGAACTGCACGAGCCCCGGGTTGGCCTCGTAGGCGCGGGGGACGTCGACGGCGAGGGCGGCGGCCACGGGCGCATGGTACGGGTCCCCGTCCGCTGTCCGGCCGCCACCGTAACGTGCGGCACAGGTGGAACGGCACGAGGATCTCGCACGGCTTCTGGACCTCCGGCTGGCCGGGCTGTGGACGGAGCTCTTCGAGGTGCCGCGCGAGCAGTGGGACCCCGAGCTGATCGGCTGGTACCTGCGCACCGCCTACAGCCAGGGCTACGCCGACGCGATGAGCTACATCGACCGCGCCGAGATGCGCGACGAGCTGCAGCGGATCGACGGCCAGCGGCCCGAGGCGGCCTGAGAACCCGTCAACCGCAAGCCGAATTCGGGCGCCCTTCGATAGACTAGGTGCCGTGAGCGAGTCGCCCGCCGCCACCCCGGAAGAGCCCAAGCGGGGGCTCCGACACATCCGCCTCGTCGTAGCGCTGGCCGTGGCGTCGATCCTCGGCACGTTCGCGGTCTACACGGCCTTCGCCGACACCTCGATCCCCGTCCTCGGCGTGGCGCAGGCCG
Organism: Actinomycetota bacterium; assembly: GCA_016870485.1. Taxonomy (GTDB): domain Bacteria; phylum Actinomycetota; class Thermoleophilia; order Gaiellales; family F1-60-MAGs149; genus F1-60-MAGs149. The sequence continues at coordinate 12,682 of VGBM01000020.1, read as the reverse complement.
CGACCGGCTACGACGGGGAGGACATCCGCCTCGAGGGCCGCGTGACCGAGGCCACGGGCGACGCCGCCGATCCGCAGGGCCTGCGCTTCACGGTCCGCGACTTCGAGACGCAGGAGACCATCCGCGTCGTCTACACGGGCTCCGTGCCGGACGCGTTCCGCGTTGGGCGCGAGGTCGTGATCGACGGCCGCCTCGAGAACGGGGTGCTCGCCGGCACGCCCGACACCCTCGTCACGAAGTGCCCCTCGAAGTACGAGGAGCAGGGCACCTCGACGGACCCGGCCTGAGCCGGTACGGCGGGTAGGGGATGGCGCTCGTCGGCCAGGGTGCGCTGATCCTGGCGCTCCTGCTCGCGCTGTGGGCTATCGCCGCGGGCCTCGCCGCGGCGACCGGGCGCGACGCGCGCCTGATGCGCTCCGCCGCGCTCGCCCTGTGGGGCATCCTCGGGCTCGTCGCCGTGGCCGTGGCGATCTTCGTCCACGCGATCGTCACGCACGACTTCTCGTTCCAGGTCGTCGCGTCCAGCACGTCGCGCTCCCTGCCCTGGGGCTACCTGATCACGTCGGCCTGGGCCTCGCAGGCCGGGTCGCTGCTTCTGTGGGTGTCGATCCTGATCGTCTTCTCGCTGCTGGCCCTGCGCGCCACCCGCCAGGGCCTCGCCGAGATTCGGCCGTGGCTGATCGCGATCCTCGGCGCCATCCTCGCCTTCTTCCTCCTGCTCCTCGTCGTGCCGGCGAGCCCGTTCGCGACGCAGGTGGCGCCGCCCGACGGCAACGGACTCAACCCGGCGCTCCAGAACCCGTATATGGCGACGCACCCGCCGGCCCTCTACCTCGGCTACGTCGGCCTCGCGATCCCGTTCGCGCTCGCGATGGCGTCGATGCTGGCGGGCCGTGTCGACGCGCGCTGGGTCGTCGCCTCGCGACGCTGGACGCTCGTGGCGTGGGGCTTCCTCGGCGTCGGCATGCTGCTCGGGTCGCACTGGGCCTACCAGGAGATCGGCTGGGGCGGCTTCTGGGCCTGGGACCCCGTCGAGAACGCCGCCCTGATGCCGTGGCTCGTGGCCACCGCGTTCCTGCACAGCGTGATCGTGCAGGAGAAGAAGGGCATGCTGAAGGTCTGGAACATCGCGCTGATCGCCGGCGCCTTCGCGCTCTCGATCTTCGGGACGTTCCTGACCCGCTCGGGCATCCTCTCGTCCGTCCACGCCTTCGTCGAGAGCGACATCGGCTGGTACTTCATCGTCGCCCTGATCCTGGTCTGCGGCGGCTCGACCCTCCTGATCGTGTGGCGGCTGCCGCTCCTGCGCGCCGACCAGCGGATCGAGAGCGTCGCCAGCCGCGAGGCCACCTTCCTGTTCAACAACCTGCTGCTCGTCGGGATGGCCTTCGCCGTCCTCTGGGGCGTCGTCTTCCCGCTCCTGACCGAGGCCGTCGGCCGCGTCCGCGAGACCGTCTCGTCGCCCTTCTACGAGTTCTTCGCGATCGCCTTCGGGATCCCGCTCCTGCTCCTGATGGGCATCGGCCCCTTGATCGCGTGGCGGCGCGCGTCGCTCGCGCAGCTGCGCCGCTCGTTCCTCTGGCCGCTCGTCGCGGGCCTGGTGGCGGGCGCCGCGATGCTCGCTCTCGGCCTCGGCTCCTCGTGGGCCGGCGCGGCCACGGGCTCGGTCTGCGCCTTCACCGCCGTCACGATCATCTCCGAGTTCGTGCGCGGCACGCGCGCGCGCCACTCCCTCGGCGACGAGCGCTGGCCGACCGCCTTCGCGCGGATGATCGGCAAGAACCGCCGTCGCTACGGCGGCTACGTCGTCCACCTCGGCATCATCGTGTTCGTGATCGGCGCGATCGGCTCGAGCGCGTACGAGTCGCGCGCCCAGGGCCTCCTCGAGCGCGGCCAGACCCTTGCCATCGGTGACGCGACGCTCACGTTCCGGGGCGTGGAGGAGGCGGAGGGCCCGAACTACACGCAGCGCGCCGCCGTCCTCGACGCCACCCTCGGCGGCGAGCCGATCGGGACGCTCGCGCCGGCCCGACGGGCGTACACCCGCGAGCAGACCACCTCGAACGAGGTGGCGATCCACACTACGCTCAGCGGCGGCGACCTGTTCGTGATCCTCGACGGCATCCGCGGCGACGGCGCCGTCCAGATCAAGGCCTTCTACAAGCCGCTGGTGACCCTGATCTGGCTGTCGGGCCTCATCTTCGTGCTCGGGGTCGTGCTGTGCGTCTGGCCCGACGCGCGCGAGCGGCGCCGGATCCTGCGCCGCTACGCGGAGGAGCCGTTGTCCGGGGAGGCGGGCCCGTGATCGCCTACCTCGTCCTCGCCGCGCTCGCCGTGGCCGTGGTCGTCCTCGTCGCCTGGCCCCTGGCCCGGCCGGCCGCCGAGCGCGACCACCTCGACGCCACCACCGAGGGCCAGCGCCGGCGCCTCGCGCTGCGCGAGGAGCGCGACCTCGCGCTCGAGGCCCTCAAGGAGCTCGAACTCGACCACGCCACGCACCACATCTCCGACGTGGACTACGCCGACCTCGTCCAGCGTGAGCGCGTCCGCGCCGCCGAGGCGATCCGCGCCCTCGACGAGGAGCTCGGCACGGGCCCGCAGGGCGCCCGGTAGGCTCCGCCGCGTGAGCGTCCCCGTCCGCACGGAGGAGCACGGCGCGCTGCGCGTCGTCGCCCTCAACGACCCGCCGACCCGGAACGCGCTCGGCCCGCTCGCCGTCGAGCGGCTGATGGAGGCCCTCGCGGTCGCGGCCGCCGACCCCGCGGTGCGGCTCGTGGCCCTGACCGGCGACGGCGGGATCTTCTGCTCCGGCGCGGCGATCCGGGCCTGGGAGGCGGCCGACGGGACGGGGGAGACCCTGACCGACGTGGGCACGCAGCTCTGCGACCTGATCGAGCAGCTGCCGGTGCCGGTCGTCGGCTGCCTGCCGGGCCACGCCGTCGGCGGCGGCGCCGAGCTCGCGCTCGCCTGCGACTGGCGGATCGCGGACCCCGCGGCCGAGCTGCGCTTCGTGCACACGGGCTTCGGGCTGATCCCGGGCTTCGGGGGCCTCGCCCGGCTCGAGCTGCTCGCCGGGTGCGGCGCCGCCCTGCGGCTCCTCGCCACGCGCGCCGCGGTGGGCGCCGAGGAGGCCGTGCGGATCGGGCTCGCCGACGAGATCGTCGCGGGATCGGCCCAGCTCGACTGGTGCCGGGCGCGGGCCGAGGCGATGGCGGGCGCCGACCGCGGCGCCGTGGCCGCCCTCAAGCACGCGCTCTGGACGGGCGACGAGCGCTCCGCCTTCCTGCACGTCTGGCCGGAGCGCAGCCTGCCCGACCGGCTCGGCTCCTAGGGCGCCCGTCGGCTACCCTGCGTGGGAACCGCGAAAGGGAACGCATGAGCGCAGTCACCAAGGAGCAGGTCTTCGACGCCCTCAACCAGGTCGAGGACCCCGAGCTGATGATGGGCATCGTCGACATCGGCCTCGTCTACGAGGTCGAGGTCGACGGGGAGAGCAACGTCAAGGCCACGTACTCCCTGACGTCGATGGGCTGCCCGGCCGGCCCGCACATCGCCGCCGAGATCGAGCGCGCCATGCGCGAGATCCCGGGCGTCGGCGAGGTCGAGGCCGAGCTCGTGTGGTCGCCGCCGTGGACCCCGGACCGGATGTCCGAGGACGCGAAGTTCGCGCTCGGCTTCTAGCCGGGCGGGCGGAGCGGATCGCGGCGGGGCGGCGCGGGGGAGGCTAGGACTCGCCGCCGACGGCGACGGTCTCCACGACGGCGGTCTCGGTCGCCTCGACGACCGGGGTCTCCTCGACCACGGTCTCCCGGGCCATTGTGGCCTCAGCCGACGCCATCGTCTGCTCGTCCCCGTCGTCGCGGCGACGGTCCGGGCGACCACCGCGGGCGCGCTCGAGCTTCGGCATCACGAAGGGGAGCAGGCCCATTTCGCGGGCGCGCTTGATCTCGCGGGCGGCCAGCGCCTGCTGGCGGCGCGAGAGGCCCGTCATCCGGCGCGAGCGGATCTTGCCGCGGTCCGACAGGAAGCGCTTCAGGCCCTCGACGTTCGTGTAGCGGATCTGGTCGTCCGCGATCTGGACGCGCTTGCGCTTCTTGGGGGGAGCGGTGGTCCGCTTGCGTCGAGCCTGCTGTGCCACGTGCGATGGTCTCCCGGTCGGGGATCGGACCGCGGGAGCATACAGGACCTCGGGTGGCGCGGGCTCAGGTGCCGAGGGCGGCGTCGCGCGCCGCCACGGCCAGCTGATCGGCCCGCTCGTTGAGCTCGACGCCCGCGTGGCCCTTGACGCGCTCGAAGCGCACCTCGTGTCCGGCGACGGCCCGTAGGAGCTCCTGCCAGAGGTCCTGGTTCTCGACGGGCTTCTTGGCGGCCGTCTTCCAGCCGTTCCGCTGCCACTTGTCGAGCCAGCCGGCCGTGAAGGCCTTCTCCACGTAGGAGGCGTCCGTGACGATCACGACCCGCGAGGGCCGTGTCAGGGCCCCGAGGCCGCCGATCACCGCGCTCAGCTCCATGCGGTTGTTGGTCGTCTGGGGGTCGCCGCCCGAGACCTCGCTCTCGTGGCCGCGCCAGCGCAGGATCGCGCCCCAGCCGCCCGGGCCCGGATTGCCCGAGCAGGCGCCGTCCGTCCAGATCTCGACCTCGTCCGCTCCCGCCGGCATGCGCCCAAGGGTAGGGGGTAGGCTCTCCGGCGTGAGCGCTCCGACCCTGGCCGAGCTGCAGGCGCTCGTCGACGACGAGGGGATCGTGCTCGGCGCCGCGCCCGCGGCGCCCTACGACGAGGCCGAGGCGGCCCTCGCCGACCGGGTCGAGCGCGGCCTCTGGGCCGACATGCGCTTCACGGCGGCCCGGCCCGAGGTCTCCTGCCACCCCGAGCGCGCCGTGCGCGGTGCGCAGACCGTGGTCAGCGCGATCCTGCCCGTCTGGGAGCCCGCCACGGAACGGCCCGCTGGCCCTGTCGGGCGGCTGCCGCGCTACGCCTGGGGCGACCCGTACGGGGTGCTGCGCGCGGCGCTCGGCCGCGTCCGCGAGCGGCTCGCGGCGGACGGGTTCCGCAGCGTCGTCCACGTCGACGCCAACCACCACGTCGACCGCGAGGGCGCGCGCCGCGCGGGCCTCACGTTCACGGGCAAGAGCACGATGGCGATCGCGCCCGGCCTCGGCACCTTCATCGCGATCGGCACGCTGATCACCGACGCCGCGATCGCGCACGACCCGCCCGAGCCGGTGCGCCAGGGCTGCGGCGACTGCACGCTCTGCATCGACGCCTGCCCCACGGGCGCGCTCGACGAGGCGTACGTCCTCGACGCCGAGGCCTGCGTCTCCTACTGGACGCAGAGCCGGCGCGAGGTGCCCGACGCGGTGGCGGAGGGCTTCGGCGACATGGTCTACGGCTGCGACGTCTGCCAGGACGTCTGCCCGTACAACCACGGGCCGATCGCGCGCCGCACCGAACGCGAGCCCACGGACGCCGGCTGGGTGCGCCTCGACGCCTGGCTCGAGGCCTCCGAGGAGGACCTCGTCGGCCGCTACGCGCGGCTCTACGTGCCCGACCTCGACGGGCGCTACCTCAAGCGCAACGCCCTGATCGCGCTCGGCAACGGCCCCGTCGAGCACCGCCAGCTGGCGCGGCCATTCGCGGAGGGGGAGGACCCGGTGCTCGGGCCGGCGGGGCGGCGGGCGTCTACGCCGCAGTGATCGTGAGGTAGGCGGCGTTGTAGTGCGTCGGCGTCGACAAGGGAGCGCTGCCGTCGGAACAGCCGGCCATCACGCGTGCCGTGTGGCTGCCGGCGGCTTGCGAGACGTTCATCTTGCCGAACAGCACCAGGGCGTCCCACGTGGAGCCGGCATCGGCGAACGTGCGACCGCTCTTGGCGACCACCGTGCCGTCGACGGACAGGAACAGGACCGGGCTCGTGGCCCCGGCGCACATGTTCGCCGAGAGAGTCGTGTCGAGTCGTACGAACAGCGCGTACTTGCCGGCCTGATCTAGGTAAATGGTCCCCGTGTCGACCGATACCGCGTTGGTGAGGATCGGGTTGGTCTGCGAATCGCCGTCGACCGACGAGTACTGCGCTCCGGCAGGACCGGCGGCCCCTGTCTCGCCCTGTGGGCCTGTGGCTCCCGTCGCGCCGGTCGCGCCGGTGGCTCCGGTCGCACCGGTGTCGCCCTTCAACAGCGTTCCCGCGGCGAAGTCGGCCGCCTTCAGGGACCCGTCCTTGACCTTGACGCCGGTGACGGCGCTCTTCTTCAGCTGCGGGGTGCCGACGCTGTTCTTCGGGAGGGCCGTGACGGCGTACGAGGTGCCGCCGAGCGCGAGGAAGACGGCGATGGTCGCCATCACGTTGGCGTAGGTCAGACGCCGCCGGACCATGGAGAACGCTCGCTTCGGCATGGCGGAAGCCTACCCGCGAAACGGGGGACGTGCCACCGCCGCCTGCCTAGCGGCGGCGCGCGGAGCCCGGGCGCTTCGCCGCCCGGACCTCCTTGAGCATCTCGGTCGCGCGCCGCACGACGCGGGCGCGCAGGGCGGCCGGCTCGACGAGGACCGCGTGGCCGCGGTACTTGATGACCTCGTCCTGGAGCCAGCGCTCCGAGTCGTACGTGACGGTGGCGAGGATCGCGCCGTCGCGCAGGAGCGAGGTGTCCTTGCGCTCCTCGACCTCGCGCAGGGCGACCGCGGGCGAGAACCAGATGCTGACGGAGCCCTTCTTGCCGGTGACGTCGCGCTGCTCGGCGATATTGGTGAGGCCGTCGCGCGGCGCGAAGCCGTCCTTGAGGCGCTCGGCCGACTCGATCCGGTCGATGCGGAAGGTGCGCTCGCCCTCGGCGCCCGTGTCGTAGGCCTCGAGGTACCAGTCCGAGTTGACGCCGCGCAGCCGGTACGGCTCGATCACGCGCTCGGTGATCTCGTTCGAGGTGCGCGACAGGTAGCGGATGCGGACGAGGTGGTGGCGCTCGATCGCCCTCGAGATCTCGCCGATCACGTCCTCGGGGGCGCCGACGCCGACGGTGGTGGAGGGCTGGCCGCCGGGGACGCCGCCGCCGCAGGCGATCTCGATCTTCTCGCGCACGCTGGCGAGGGTCGAGTTCGTCTGGCCGGCGATCTGCGGCCCGACGAGGTCGAGCGCCATCAGGATCGCCTTGGCCTCGAGCGGTGAGAGCCGCGCGGGGCGGCGGAAGTCCTCGCCGTAGAGCTCCTTCTGGACGTGGACGACGCCCTCCTCGTCGAGCTCGGCGTACACGGCGTAGCAGCCGCCACCGAAGTTGACGAGGTTGAGGAGGTTGATCTGCTCGACCATCTCCTCGTCGTCGATCAGGTAGCGCTCCTGCAGGACGCTGGCCGGGATGCTGCCCGCCTGGTCCGTGCCGCACGTCTCGAGCAGGTCGGCGAGCAGGGCCTGCAGGACGGCGAAGCGCTCGGGCGCGACCGGGTTGGCGGGGCGCGCGGCGGGCGCCGCGGCGTCGCCGACGATCCGCTTCGGCGGGCTCATCGCGGGCATGTCGCCCGTGTGCGCCGCCCTGACCTCCTCGAGCGCCGCGGTGACGGCGTCGACGACCTCGGCGGGCTCGAGCGGCAGCACCTGGCCGCCGAGGCCGAGGATCCACTCGACGAGGCGGTCGATGTCGGAGTAGGCGGTCTCGAAGGTGGCGGAGCGGTCCTCGTGCGTCGTGACCTCGCCGTGCTTGTTGTAGAGGCGGTCGACGAGCCAGGCCGCCGACGGGGCGACGTGGAGGACGGCCTCGCCGACGGGGTCGTCGAGGGCCCACGGGGCGCGGTCGCGGTAGTCGGCCGGGTCGAACTCCGCCGGGCGCCGGAAGTCGCGCTCCTTGCGGGTGTGGAAGCGCATGTCGCCCCGGATGCGCGAGACGCGGAAGTTGCGGATCGCGTTGCGGTCGTGGTCGTGGCCGACGAGGTACCAGTGCGAGTCGGAGAAGTAGAGCCCGTACGGGTCGACGGTGCGCGTCTTCTCCTTGCCCGTGCTGACCGCGAAGTAGGGGAAGACGATCGTCTTCTGCTTCGAGATCGCGCCCTCGAGCTTGGCGAGGCGCGCGGCGATCTCCGGGCTGTGCCCACCGCCGGAGAGGTCGAGCGAGACGCCGATCGCGGGCGAGCCCTCGAGGACGCCGGGGCGGCCGAGGGCGAGGTTCTGGAGCGCGAGGCGCAGGGGCGCCGCGTACGCGAACTGGCCCTCGAGCAAAAACAGGCTCGTGTTGAGGGCGGCCAGCTCCCTGTCCGTCAGGTGCAGGGGCGGCAGGAAGTAGTTCTCGCGGGTGAGGGTGTAGAGCTCCTCGCCGGTGAACTCGTCGCGGTTCGAGGTGATGGGCACGCCGAGCGCGAGCAGCTCCGCGCGGTCGGCGTAGAAGCGCCGCGCGAAGGCCTCGTCGGACATGTCGTAGTAGCCCTCGACGGCGTTCTTGGCGTCGCGCGCGGTGATCGGCCGCTTCTCCGCCATGATGTAGGCGACAAGCGAGAGCTGCCGGATCAGCTTGTCGGCGTCATGGCTCATGCCGCGCCCGCTGCTCCCCGCCATCGCATGCCGTCCAGCATACGCACATCCGACGGGCTTCGCGCAAGCGTTCAGGGGGTTTTCCGGACTCCGCCACGGGTCCGTCCGATGCCCCGACTAGAAGGGGGAATCGGGTGGTAGCCTCGCCCCGTGGCCCGCGTCGTCGCGCACCTCGACCTCGACGCGTTCTTCGCCGCCGTGGAGGTCCTCGAGCGGCCCGAGCTGGCCGGCCGGCCGGTCGTCGTCGGCGGCGATCCGCTCGGCCGCGGCGTCGTCGCGACGGCCTCCTACGAGGCGCGCGCGTTCGGCGTGCGCTCGGCGATGAGCGCCGCGGAGGCGCTGCGCCGCTGCCCCGGCGCGGTCTTCGTGCGTCCCGACCACGCCCGCTACCGGCGCCACTCGGACGGGCTCTGGGCGCTCGTGCGCGCCGCCGTGGACGTGGTCGAGCAGGTCGGCATCGACGAGGGCTACCTCGACCTGACGGGAGTGGCGGCGACGGCCGGGGAGGCGCGCGCCGTGCTCGGCGCGCTGCAGGGCAGGATCCTCGCCGAAACCGGCCTCGGCGCCTCGTTCGGCTGCGCGACCGGTAAGACGGTGGCCAAGGTCGCCTCCGACCGCGACAAGCCGCGGGGGCTCGTGGTCGTGCCGGCCGGGCGGGAGGAGGAGTTCCTCGCGCCCCAGCCCCTGCGGGCGCTGCCCGGCATCGGCCCGAAGGCGGAGCAGCGGCTCGCGCTCGCCGGCCTCGAGCGGGTCGGCCAGCTCGCCGACCTCGACGACGACGCCCTGCGCCTGGTCCTGCCGGGCCAGGTTGGGCGCGAGCTGCGCGAGCGCGCCCGCGGCGTCGACCCCCGCCCGGTCCTGGCCGAGGCGGGCCCGTCCGTGTCGATCGGCTCGGAGGAGACCTTCGATCACGACATCGCCGACCCGGCGATCCTCTCCGCGCACGCCGCCCGCTTCGCCGCCGAGGTGGCGGAGCGGCTGCGTGCCGAGGGGCGGGTGGCCCGCACCGTCACGATCAAGCTGCGCTACCCGGACTTCCGGATCCAGTCACGGGCCCGCTCCGCCGCGCAGCCCACGGCCGATCCCGCGGAGATCGCGCGGCTCGCCGAGGTCGCGCTCGCCCGCGCCCTGCGCGACCGCCCGCCGCCCGTGCGGCTCCTCGGCGTCGCGGTGTCGCGGCTCGTCGAGGGCGAGCAGCTGCGGCTCGGGCTCGACGCGGACGGCTGAGCCCGTCCGGGAAACGACGAGGGGCCCGGGCGAGTGCCCGGGCCCCTCGGCCTGCGTCTGGACGTGCGGGGCGCGCTACCTGCTGAGTGCGCGCTCCTCGAGGTGCGAGTGCGACGGGCAGTACTCGCGGCCCGGCAGCGGCGTGCGCTGGCAGGGCTTGCCCTTGCGGGTGGTGGCGCGGCAGGGGGCGACGACGCCCTCGCCCTGGCGCTCGAGCTCCTCGCGGATGAACTCCTGGGCGAGGCCGATGTAGCGCTCGCACGTGTAGTACACGCGCGCCTGCTCGGTGATCGGGAAGTAGTACCGGATCTCCTGGAACAGGCTGCGGGCCGGCTTCGGGAAGTAGCGGGCGTCGCGGGCGAGGCGCTCGATCGTGCTCTCGCAGGCGGTGAGGATGCGGCGGCGGGCCTCCGCGACCGAGATCGTGTCGGGCGCGGGGTCGACCGCGTCCTTGACCTCGATGTAGATCTGTCGGCTGAAGCGGAACATGGCGGTCTCCGGACGTGCGTGGTTCGAGAGGGGCGCACCGGAACGCGCCCGGCGGGGGTGAGCGGCGCACTCCGCAGGGCCGGCCTGCTTCGTACACGAACCGCAGTGTAGCCGTGTTGCATGCGCCGCACAAGCCATTGTGCGGAAACGCGCGAGTTCGGCTGCGGCTAGGGCGCGACCTCGCGCGCGTAGGCCTCGGGGTAGCCCTGCGTGCGGATGTTGGCCGCGGCCTCCTCGGCCTCGTCCTGCGTCGTGTACGGGCCCGAGTAGACGGCCCAGTAGCCGGGGTTGAGCGACGGGTAGGCGGACGAGTCGAGGACGCCGGTCTGCAGGACCCCGGCCGCCATCGCCTCGTCGGCGATCACGCGCGCGTCGGCCTCCGTGAACTGCGCCTGGTCCTTCGAGGCGATGATCACGGCCCAGCCGGTCAGCCCGGCCGGCCAGTCGCCCGTCGCCGCACCCGTGTCCGTGGGCACGGTGTCGGTCGGCATCGTGTCCGTCGGCATGGTGTCCGTCGGCACCGTGTCGGTGGGCACCGTGCCGGTCGGCGCCGTGTCCGTCGGCGCCGTGTCGGTCGCCGTCGTCACGGCGCCGTCGTCGGCGGGCTCGCGCAGCGCCACCCACGACAGGCCCACGCCGACGAGGACGAGCACGACCGCGGCCACCACGAGCGCGGCCGAGCTGCGCTCCGCGAGCGCGGAGCCGCCGCCGGGCGGCGGGGGGATCTCGTCCACCTGCAGGCGCTCGCCGCACTCGAGGCAGTAGCGCTGGTCGGCGCGCACGGGCGACAGGCAGGCCGGGCAGCGGCGCACGTCGGCGGCCGGGAGCGGCGGCTCGAAGGCGGGCTCCGCGGCCGCGGGCGCGGCGGCCCCGTCGAGCGTCGGCTGGTCGTCGTCCGTCATCGCGTCGGCGTGCCGCAGTAGGCACAGAAGTTCGCGTCGGCCGGGATCAGTCCGGTGCAGGTCACGCAGCGCGAGGCGGTCATGGCCACCGAGCCGGGCGGCAGGGTCCGGCGCGCCCCCGCGGCGTGCACGGTCAGGACGCCGTCGATCTCCTGCGCGCGCCGCTCGACCCCGACCGCCTCGGCGGCCTTCAGGCGCAGCAGGTTGAGGTTGAAGTGGTCGCGGCGTGCCATCTCGATCAGGAGACCGCCGAGGTCGCCGCGCAGCTCGAGGTAGCGGCGGGCGAGGCCCGCGCGCTCCGTGCGCAGCTCGCCCACGAGGCGGCGCGACTCGCCCGGGTCGCCGGCGGCCGCGGCGGGCAGCGTGCGGCCCGCGGCGTCGCGCACCTCGCTCGCGGCGACGGTCACGACGACGTCGCCCGGGGGCGCGTCGGGGCCGCCCGGGGACAGGCGGGCGCGATCGCGGAAGGCACCCATCGCGGCTGAGTATACGGGGGCGGACGGGGCGATCCTGTCGCGGAGCGGTAAAGCCGCGACGCACCGGTGATGGCGCGCGGGCCCGGTCTGCGGCACGATTGCGGGGCAGTCGAGCGGGAGGCGCAGCCGGTGGGCATGACGGTCGGGGTGGTCGGACTGGGCACGATGGGCGCGGGGATCGCGCAGGTCTGCCTCGAGGCGGGCCACGCCGTGGTCGGCGTGGACGGCGCCGCGGAGGCCCGCGAGCGCGGCCTCGAGACGGTGCGGCGCGGCCTCGAGCGGCGCGTCGAGAAGGGCCAGCTGGACGCTGCGGCCCGCGACCGTGCGCTCGCGCGACTGGCCACGGCCGAGGATGTCGCCGGCCTCGCCGACTGCGACCTCGTGATCGAGGCCATCGCCGAGGTCCCCGCGGCCAAGCATGCCCTCTTCGCCGCGCTCGCCGCGGCCACGCGGCCCGACGTGATCCTCGCCACCAACACGTCGGCGATCTCCGTGACCGGCATCGCGGAGGCGAGCGGCCGGCCCGGGCGCGTCGTCGGCCTGCACTTCTTCAATCCGGCACCCGTGATGCCGCTGGTCGAGGTGGTGCGCACCGCGCACGTCGAGGAGGCGGCCTACGCGACCGCCATCGCCTTCGCGGAGGGCCTCGGCAAGGAGGCCGTGCCGTGTCCCGACACGCCCGGCTTCATCGTCAACCGGATCCTCGTGCCGATGCTCAACGACGCCGTCCGCGCCCTCGCCGAGACCGGCGTCGAGCCGGCCGACATGGACCGCGCCCTGAAGGCGGGCGCGGGCTGGCCGATGGGGCCCCTGGCCCTGATCGACCTGATCGGCGTCGACGTGCAGGTGCACGCCTCCGAGGCGATCGCGGCCGGCCTCGACGACGACCGCTACGCGCCCCACAAGCTGCTCCTCGAGCTCATGGCGGAGGGGCGCCTCGGCCGCAAGACGGGTCGCGGCTTCCACGACTACGGGCGGCCCTAGGCCCTTACGGTTCCCTCACACGCCGCGCACTGGTCGGGCGCATAATGCGCCCGTGCGTGGCATCTTGCTCGCCCTCGGCCTCCTGCTCGTGGTCGCG
>VGBM01000019.1 GCA_016870485.1 Actinomycetota bacterium | reverse complement strand
GGAGATCGTCCCGATCACGGCGACCGGCGCGCCGACGGAGAGGATGCGCCGCCAGCGCGGGCTGCGGATGTGGGCCGTGACCACGATCTCGAACAGCAGGATCTGCACGAGCAGCGCCACGATGCGCGTCCAGAGCGAGGCGTCGCCGGCCGCGATCAGCACGAAGGCGATGATCGACAGGACGGGCGCGATCAGGACGTTGCGCTCGTCGGTCACGTCGAGCCAGCGGCCCCTGAGGAGGCGCCGCTCGCGCTCGATGCGCCCCGATCCCGGATGCCCGTCCATCCCCGCGGACGTTACGCGATCGGGGGGTGCGTCCAGCCGCGGTCCGCGGCCGCGTCGCGCGGCCCGAACATCCGCACCGTCTCCGCGTCGTCGCCGGGCGGGACGTCGCGGATCCCGAGCATGGAGTCGATCACCATGTTCTGGAAGCGGTGGCACGACTCCTCGAAGCGGTAGCACATGCGACCGCCCTCGTAGGCGGGGTTGCGCAGCCCGTCCTGGACCCGCTCGACGATGCCGATGTCCTCCTGGTTGACCTCGTCCCAGAACGCCATCAGCGCGTCGACGTCGCCCTCGGGGTCGGTGCTCGCGGCGACCGACTCGGGGTGGGTCAGGAGGTACGCCACCTCCGCCGTGCGGCCCGGCCCGTCGGGGCGGGCGAGCAGCAGGAAGACGTGGTTGGCCATCACGTTGATCGCGATGTTCGGGTAGAGCCAGACGAAGCGGGCCGCCTCGGCGTCCTGGCCCTCCACGAAGGTGACGGGCGGCAGGCCCTTCCAGCCGCCGTCGTCGGTGTTCGGGGCGACGGGCCACGTGCAGAAGCCGACGTACTTGCCGGGGCCCTGCCAGCGGTAGTGGTCGTCCATCGGCGAGACCTTCACCAGCGCAGGGTGGACCCACGGCAGGTGGTAGTACTCCATGAAGTTCTCGCCGATCAGCTTCCAGTCGGCGTCGATCGCGTACTCGACGCGGCGGGCCATCCGGTACTCGCCGAGCCGGTAGCCGGCGAGGCGCGCACCGAGGTCGCCGAGCTCGTCCTCGAGCGCGGGGGCCTCGGGGTCGAGGCAGACCATGACGAGGAACTCCCACTGCGCGACGCGCACCGGGTGCAGGCCCATGTCGGCCTTGTCGAAGGCCTTGATGTCCGACATGTCGAACGCCGCGCGGGCGTCCACCGGGATCTCGCTCTCCGGCGTGAAGAGCGGCGTGCCGAGGCACGACCCGTTCAGGTCGTACGCCCACGCGTGGTACGGGCACGAGAGGAAGCGCTTGACGTGGCCGGAGCCCTCGCACAGCCGCGCGCCGCGGTGGCGGCACACGTTGTGGTGCGCGCGCAGCTCGCCGTCGAGGTTGCGGGTCACGATGATCGAGCGGCCCGCGACCTCGACCACCAGGAAGTCGCCCGGCTCGGCGACCTCGTCGGCCACGCAGACCGGCACCCACGCGCGCCCGTACACGCGCTCCTGCTCGAGCGCGTGGAACTCCTCCGACGTGTACGCGTCGGGGATCAGGGTCCAGGCGAAGTCGACGGGGAGGCGCGTCTTGGCGTACGTCTCCGGCTCGGAGAACGCCGCGCCCGGGAGCGGCCGCTGCATGGCCGGAGGGTATCGCCTCCGCGGCGACCGCGTCGACCGCCGTCCCACCGCATGGCACGATCGGCCGCGGCGAGCGGATACGCTCCGCAGCCATGGACGCCCTCCTCGTCGACAGCGTGCGCACCCCGTTCGGCCGCAACCGCGGCGGGCTCAGCCACCTGCGCACCGACGACCTCGCGGCGATCCCGCTGCGCGCCCTGCTCGAGCGCCACCCGGGCCTCGACCCGGCCCGCGTCGACGAGGTCCTCTACGGCGACACCAACCAGGCGGGCGAGGACAACCGCAACGTGGCCCGGATGGCCCTGCTCCTCGCCGGGCTCCCCGTGAGCGTGCCCGGCGTGACCCTCAACCGCCTCTGCGGGTCGGGCGGCGAGGCCGTCGTCCAGGGCGCGCGGATGCTGCGCGCGGGTGACGCCGAGGTCGTGATCGCGGGCGGCGTGGAGGGCATGAGCCGCGCCCCCTTCGTGCTCGAGCCCGCCGCCGAGGTGCTGCCGCGCGACCAGCGCCTGCACGGCACCGCCGTCGGCTGGCGGATGGTGAACCCGGCGATGCCGGCCGACTGGACGGCCTCCCTCGGGGCGGCGACCGACCGGCTCGCCGCCCGCCACGGCCTCGAGCGGGCCGCGCTCGACGACTGGGCGCTGCGCAGCCACCTGCGGGCGCACGCCGCCTGGGAGGCGGGCCTCCACGCGGACGGCGTGGTGGCCGTCGGCGACGTGGCCCGCGACGAGGGGATTCGGACGGACGCCGACCCGGCGCGGCTGGCCGAGCTCGCCCCCGCCTTCGTCCCGGACGGCCTGATCACCGCCGGCAACGCCTCGCCGATCTCGGACGGCGCGCTCGCGATGCTCCTCGCGTCGCCCGCCGCCTGCGCGGAGCACGGCTGGGTGCCGCGCGCGCGGATCGGACGCAGCGCCACCATCGGCGTCGCGCCGCAGGACTTCGGGGAGGCGCCCGTGCCGGCGGTCCGGGCGCTGCTCGACCGGGCCGGGCTCGGCGTGGCCGACATCGATCTGTGGGAGCTGCAGGAGGCATTCGCGGCGGTGCCCCTGATCGCCATCCGGGAGCTCGGGCTCGACCCCGAGCGCGTCAACGTGCACGGCGGCGCGATCGCCTACGGGCACCCGCTCGGGGCCTCGGCGCCGCGGCTGATCGCGGACCTCGCCCGCGAGCTCGGCCGCCGCGGCGGCGGCACAGGCGTCGCGGCGGTCTGCATCGGCGTGGGGCAGGGTCAGGCCGTGCTCGTGCACGTCGACGGCTGAGCGCGCCCGGAGCGCGATTCGCGGCTAGCCTTTCCGGTCAGTAACGCGCCCGTTCCACCGGAGAGGAACCCCGAGATGGCCCACAAGTACTCGCTCACGGACGACCAGGTCCCGCGGCACTGGTACAACATCGCCGCCGACCTGCCGAGCATGCCGCCTCCGCCCCTGCATCCGGGCACCGGCCAGCCGCTCGGCCCCGACGACCTCGCCCCGCTGTTCCCGATGGCCCTGATCGGCCAGGAGGTCTCGGCGGAGCGGATGATCCCGATCCCCGACCCCGTCCGCGACGTCCTCGCGATGTGGCGCCCGACGCCGCTCTACCGCGCGGACAAGCTGGAGGCGGCGCTCGGCACGGACTGCCGCATCTTCTACAAGTACGAGGGCGTCTCGCCCGCCGGCTCGCACAAGCCGAATACCGCCATTCCGCAGGCCTGGTACAACCAGCAGGAGGGCGTCACCCGCATCGCCACCGAGACGGGCGCGGGCCAGTGGGGCTCGGCCCTGTCCTTCGCGGGCGCCCAGTTCGGCCTCGAGATCAAGGTCTACCAGGTGCGCGCCTCGTACGACGCGAAGCCGTACCGCCGCGCGATGATCGAGACGTGGGGCGGCGAGGTCGTCGCCAGCCCGTCGCCCGACACGAACGCGGGCCGCGCGATCCTCGAGACGGACCCGGGCTGCCCGGGCAGCCTCGGCATCGCGATCTCGGAGGCCGTCGAGGACGCCGCCACGCGCGACGACACGAAGTACGCGCTCGGCTCCGTCCTCAACCACGTGCTGATGCACCAGACCGTGATCGGCCAGGAGGCGCAGGAGCAGCTGAGGGCGCTCGACGCCTACCCGGACGTCGTCGTCGGCTGCGTCGGCGGCGGCTCGAACTTCGCCGGCATCGCGTTCCCGTTCCTCGCGGACAAGATCGCCGGCAGGGACATCCGCGTCGTCGCCGCCGAGCCCGCCGCCTGCCCGACGCTCACACGCGGGCACTACGGCTACGACTTCGGCGACACGGCGCAGCTGACGCCGCTTCTGCCGATGCACACGCTCGGCCACGGGTTCATCCCGGCGCCGATCCACTCCGGCGGCCTGCGCTACCACGGCGCCGCGCCGCTGGTGTCGCACCTTCTCAACCTCGGCCTGATCGAGGCCGTCGCCTACCCGCAGCGCGAGTGCTTCGCGGAGGCGGTTCGCTTCGCGCGCACCGAGGGCATCATCCCGGCGCCCGAGCCGACCCACGCGATCCGCGCGGTGATCGCCGAGGTCGAGCGGGCGAAGGAGGAGGGCGTCGTGAAGACGATCCTGTTCAACCTCTGCGGCCACGGCAACTTCGACCTGACCGCGTACGACGCGTACTTCGCGGGCACGATGGAGGACATCGAGCTCCCGGAGGCCGAGCTGGACGAGGCGGCCAAGGCCCTCGAGGGCATGCCCGCCATCGCCTAGGCGCACGCACGACGGGGGCGGTCCGGCTGCGGCCGGGCCGCCCCCGTTCGCGTTCCTAGGCCGGCCGGCGGCCGACGAGGAGCACGTCCTCGCCGGTCTGGACGACGGTGCCGTCGTCTTTGGTGCACGCGACGGCCATCCGCACGATGCCGCGGTCGGGCTTCGACCGCGACGGGCGGTTCTCGGTCACCGTCCAGGTGGTGGTGATCGCCTCGCCCGGGTAGGTCGGGGCCTTGAAGTCCCGCGACTCGGACAGGTAGGCGATGATCAGGAGCGCATCCATCTCCGGGCACGGCGTGCCGGACGAGGCGCCGAGCACGAGCAGCCCGTGCGCGATCCGCTCCCTAAACGGCGTGTTGGCGCGCACCCACTCGTCGTCGGTGTGCAGCGGGTTGTGGTCGCCGGACAGGACGCAGTAGTCGGCGATGTCCTGCGCCGAGATCGTGCGCGCGGACGAGGTGAGGACGCTGCCGACCGGCAGGTCCTCGAGGAAGAGGGTCTTCGCGTGGCTCATGCCGGGCAGCGTAGCCCCCGTAGGCACGTACGACCGGCGGCGCGATACGGTGCCGCCGATGGCCGCCGCCGCGTCCGACCGCGCCCCCCTCGCCTGGCTCGGCTACCTGCTCGTCGGCGCCTCCGCCGGGTTCGCGGCCTTCAACGTCATCTTCGGGCGCCTCCTGATCGACACCGGCATGCGGCCGCTCGAGGTGTCGGCGACGCGCATCTACGGCGCCGGGCTGATCCTGCTCGTGTTCCTCGTGCCCGTGCTCGGCCGGCTCCGGCGGGGCCACCTCGTGCCCATCGCCGCGTTCGCCGTCGTGGGGCTGGTCGTCGGCCAGGGCACCGCGTTCATCGCCTTCTCCGACTCCGACGTCGCGATCGTCCTCGTGATCATCTTCACCGCGCCGCTGTTCGTGGCCCTCTACGAGCGGCTGCGGCTCGGCGCCGTCCTGCCGCGCCACGCCTACGCGGCCATCCTCGTCGCCGTCGCCGGCGTCGGCCTCGCGGTGGCGGGCGGCGGCGTCGGCGGCATCACGGCGCGGGGCTTCGCCTTCGCGGTGGCGTCGATGATCGCGTACGGGGTGTCCGTGGTGCTGGCGTCGCGGCTGCCCGGCGATCTCCCGCCGCTGGCCCGCACGGCGGCCAGCATGGTCGTCGCCGGCCTCGCCTTCTGCGTGATCGCGCCGCCCTGGACCCTGCCCTTCGACCTGCTCGGCGCGACGGCGACCTTCCCGGGCCGGCTCGGCTTCGCGCTGCCCCTCTGGGTCGCCGTCGCCTTCTCCGTCCTCGTCGGGTCGGTCGGCGTGTTCGTGACGTGGATCGCCGGGACGCGGATCGTCGGGGCCGGGGCCTCCAGCGTCGTCGGCATGGCCGAGCCCGTCCTCGCGGCCATGGTCGCGTGGGCGCTCCTCGCCCAGGCCCTCGCGCCGCTGCAGGTCGTCGGGATCCTCGTGACCGTCGGTGCGATCACGGTGGTCGAGCTCGCCCGCATCCGCACGCGCCGGCTCGACGCCCCGGACGCGCCCGTCGAGCTCTGACGGGGACGGCTGCGTACGGCGGTACGACCGGCGCTCCGTCAAGATGCCGCCGTGGCGTCCCGTCGATCCGGCTACCTGCTCGTCTGCGGCGGCTCGGCCCTGTTCGCCAGCACGGGCGTCGTCAGCGCGGTGGCCTTCGAGGGCGGCGTCGCGCCGATCGAGCTCGCAGCACTCCGCTCCTACATCGCGGCGTTGATCCTGCTGCCGTTCCTGCTTCTCGTCGCGCGGCGGATCCGCCGTGCCGACCTCCTGCCGATCGTGCTCTTCGCGCTGATCGGGATCGTGCTCGCGCAGGGCTTCTACTACGGCGCGATCTCCCGGATGGACATCGCGGTGGCGCTCGTCATCGTCTACACGGGGCCGCTGCTCGTGGCGGGCTACCAGCGCGCGTTCCACGCGGAGCGCCTGCCGCTGATCGGCTACCTCGCGATGGTCCTCGCCGTGACCGGGGTCGCCATCGCGGTGCTCGGCGGCAGCGGCGGCCTCGCTGCGATCTCGCTCCTCGGCGTGGGGTTCGCCCTCCTGACCGCGGTCTGCTTCGCGGGGCAGGCGATCCTCGGCGCGCGCCAGCCCTTGACGCTGCCGCCGCTCGCCCGCACGGGCGCGGGCATGGCCGCGGCCGCCGTGATCTGGATCCCGCTCGTGCCCATCTGGGCGCTCCCCCTCGACGTGTTCGGCGACACGGCGGCGTTCACGGGCCGCTTCGACCTCGAGATCCCCGTCGGGGCGGCGGTCCTCTACGTCGCGGTCTTCGGCAGCGTCGTGCCCTACCTCCTGCTGATCATGGGCCTCGCCCGGATCGGGCCAGGCGCGGGCAGCATGGCCGGCATGACCGAGCCGGTCGTGGCCCCGCTCCTCGCCTGGTTCGCCCTCGGGCAGGTCCTGACGCCGCTGCAGGCCCTCGGCGTCGCGCTCACGATCGCGTGCGTCGCGATCGTGGAGCGCCAGCGCTACCGGCTGCGGCGCGTGCCCGAGTCCTACGTCGCGGAGCTCTGAGTTATGTCGGAGCGCATGATCGGCGTGATCATCGTCGTCTTCGCCTGCGTGCTGTTCGCGTCGACGGGCGTCGTCGCGCGGATGGCGATCGACGGCGGGCTCGACCCCGCCGAGGTCGCCGCCGTGCGCACGTACGGCGGGGCGCTCCTGCTCCTGCCGTTCGTCGTGCGGGCGTGGCGCAGCTTCGACCGCTCGATGGCGGGGCCGGTCGTCGTGTACGCCCTGATCGGGGTGTTCGCCTCGCAGGGCCTCTACTTCGAGGCGATCAGCCGCATGGACGTCGCGCTCGCGCTCGTGATCTCGTACATCGCGCCGCTGCCGGTCGCCCTCTACCGGCGCCTGCGCCTCGGCGAGCGGCTTCCGATCTGGGCGTACGGCGCGATGGTCTTCGCGGTCGGCGGCCTCGCGCTGGCCGTGCTCGGCGGCAGCAGCGTCGGCGAGCTGACCCCGCTCGGCCTGGTGCTCGCGTTCCTCTGCATGGCCACGTTCGCGGTGATGCTGATCTTCGGCCCGAAGCAGCCGGCCCGGGTCGGGCCCTCCGCCCGCGCCGGGGCGCCGCTGCTGCTCGCCGGTGTCGCCTGGTTCGTCGTCGTCCCCGTCTGGACCGTGCCGTGGGGCGAGCTGGGCTCGACCGTATCGCTGAGCGGGGCGGTCGACGTGGCCGTGCCGCTGTGGGCGACGATCGCGTGGGTCGTGGTCGTCGGCTCGGCGATCGCCTTCGCGATCATCCTCGCCGGCACCGCGCGCGTCGGGTCGGGCACGGCCAGCATGCTCGGCATGACCGAGCCGATCGTCGGGTCGCTTCTGGCCTGGCTCCTGCTCGGCCAGGCCCTGACCGCGCCGCAGGCCCTCGGCATCGTCGTCACCGTGGCCGCCGTCGGCGTCGTGGAGCACGCGCGGGCCCGGCGGATCGTCGGGCCCGAGGTCCCCGACCCCCTGGCAGCGCTCGCCGACCCCCAACGCCGGTAGCGTTCACCCGATGGGCCACGTCCTCACCAGCCTCCCCGCCGGCGAGAAGATCGGCATCGCCTTCTCCGGCGGCCTCGACACGTCCGCCGCCGTCGCGTGGATGCGCGACAGGGGCGGCGTGCCGTACGCGTACACGGCCGACCTCGGCCAGTACGACGAGCCCGACCTCTCCGACGTCCCGACCCGCGCGCTGCAGTACGGGGCGGAGTCGGCGCGGCTCGTCGACTGCCGCACCGAGCTCGTGCGCGAGGGCCTGGTGGCGCTGCAGTGCGGCGCCTTCCACATCGGCTCGGGCGGGCGCACGTACTTCAACACGACCCCGCTCGGCCGCGCCGTCACCGGCACCATGCTCGTCGCCGCGATGCGCGAGCAGGGCGTCTCGATCTGGGGCGACGGCTCGACGTACAAGGGCAACGATATCGAGCGCTTCTACCGCTACGGGCTGCTCGTCAACCCGGCGCTGCGCATCTACAAGCCGTGGCTCGATCAGGCCTTCGTCGACGAGCTCGGCGGGCGCCGGGAGATGAGCGAGTGGCTGCAGGCGCACGACCTGCCGTACCGCGACCCGACCGAGAAGGCGTACTCCACGGACGCCAACATCTGGGGCGCGACGCACGAGGCGAAGCGGCTCGAGTTCCTCGACACGTCGATGGACATCGTCTCGCCGATCATGGGCGTCGCCCACTGGGACGCGGCCGTGGCGATCGAGCCGGAGGAGGTGGCGGTCCGCTTCCACGAGGGCTGGCCCGTCGCGATCAACGGCGTCGAGATCGCCGATCAGGTCGCGCTCGTGATGGAGGCGAATCGCGTAGGGGGCCGGCACGGGCTCGGCATGTCCGACCAGATCGAGAACCGCATCATCGAGGCCAAGAGCCGCGGCATCTACGAGGCGCCGGGCATGGCGCTCCTCCACATCGCCTACGAGCGCCTCGTCAACGGCATCCACAACGAGGCCACGATCGACCAGTACCGTGACCACGGCCGCCGGCTCGGGCGCCTGCTCTACGAGGGCCGCTGGTTCGATCCGCAGGCCCTGATGCTGCGCGAGGGCCTGCAGCGCTGGGTCGGGCGCGCCATCACGGGCGAGGTGACGCTGCGGCTGCGCCGCGGCGAGGACTACACCGTCCTCGACACCGTCTCCCCGCACCTCACCTACCACCCCGAGCGGCTCAGCATGGAGAAGTCGGAGAGCGCCTTCGGGCCGCTCGACCGGATCGGCCAGCTGACGATGCGCAACCTCGACATCCAGGACTCGCGCGAGAAGCTCGACATCTACGCGCAGGCGGGCCTCCTCGACGTCGCTCAGCCGTCGATCTCGGGCCACCTCGGCCCGGGCGGCGACGGCCCCGCCCCGGACCACGTCGCCGACGAGCCCGAGCCGGGCTTCGGGGCGGCGATGGAGCAGGGCGTCGACTGACGCGCCGCGCCCGCGCCCGCTCCTGGTCGCGGTTGCGGTCCTCGCCGGCCTGGTCGTTCTGCTCGGCGTCGGGCAGGCCGCGTGGGGCGCGCAGCTGCGCTTCGACCGCTGGCTCGGCGGCCTGGCGGTCGGCCGTCCGGACTGGCTCGTCGGCCCGGCCGACCTCCTCGGCCTCGCCACCCGCGACGTCTCGACGGGCGCCGTCGTCCTGGTGGCCGCGGCGATCCTCTGGCGGGCGCACCGGCGCTGGGCCGAGTGGCTGCTCCTCAGCGCGCTCGGGGGCTGGGTGCTGCAGACGCTCCTGAAGGGCGTCGTCGGGCGCGAGCGCCCCGACTGGGCCGAATCGGCCTACCACCCGACCACGGCCTCCTTCCCGTCGGGGCACGCGACGACGGGCATCGACTCGTGGGTCGTGCTCGGCATCATCCTGCTCTGCGCGGGCCTCGGGCGCTTCGCCCAGGTCGTCGGCGTGGTGGCGATCGCGATCGGCGTCCTGCTCGGGCCCAGCCGCCTCGTGATCGGGGTGCACTGGCCGACCGACGTCCTCGCCGGCTGGCTGCTCGGGGCGGCGGTGGCGTGCGCCGCCGGAGCCGTCGTGCTGTGGCGCGCGCGCCGCGTCAGCTGACGCGCGCGAGGCTCGGCTTGACCAGCGTGGCGGGTCGCTCCAGGCCGTGGTCGTCGTACGGCGGCGGCGTCGCGTCGGCGAGCGGCGCGGCGCCGTAGGAGCGGGCGACCTGCGCGGGGGCGGGGCGCCCGTAGAGGGTCGTGCGCTGCACCGGGGTGCGGCCGGCGGCCCGGATCACGGCGTCCATCGTCTCGGGCGGGCACTCCTGGCCGTGGCTCGCGCCCGCGGCGCGGCTGATCGACTCGCTCATGAGCGTGCCGCCGAGGTCGTCGACGCCGGCGCCGAGCAGGACGCGCGCGCCGTCGGGCCCGAGCTTGACCCACGAGGCCTGGATGTGCGGCACGACGGGGTCGAGCACGAGCCGCGCGGCGGCGTGCAGCGCCACCACCTCGTCGAAGGTGGGGCCCGAGCGGGCGCGGCCCTTGAGGACGATCGGCGCCTCCGCGGCGATGAAGGGCAGCGGCACGAACTCGGTGATGCCGCCCGTCTCGGCCGCGAGCCCGCGGATCCGCAGGAGGTGGCGGGCGACGTGCACGGGCCGCTCGACGTGCCCGAACATGATCGTCGACGTGGTGCGCAGGCCCACGCGGTGCGCGGTGCCCACGACCTCGAGCCACTGGTCGGTCGAGACCTTGTCGGGGCAGAGGACGGCGCGCACCTCGTCGTCGAGGATCTCCGCGGCCGTGCCGGGCAGGCTGCCGAGCCCCGTCTCCTTGAGGCGCACGAGGTACTCCTCGAGGGTCCAGCCCATGGTGGCCGCGCCCTGCCAGACCTCGAGCGGCGAGAAGGCGTGCACGTGGATCTCGGGCTGGGCCGCCTTGACCGCCTCGAGGCAGCCGAGGTACCACTCGCCCGTGAAGCCGGGGTGGATGCCGCCCTGCAGGCAGACCTCGGTGCCGCCGCGCTCCCACGCCTCGACGGCGCGGCGCGCGACCTCGGCGTGGTCGAGCAGGTACGCGGGGCCACGCAGGTTCTCGGCGAGGCGGCCCTTCGAGAAGGCGCAGAAGCCGCACTGGAAGTAGCAGACGTTCGTGTAGTTGATGTTCCGGCAGACGACGTACGTGACGTCGTCGCCCGAGCGCTCGCGGCGGCGCTCGTCGGCGAGGGCGGCGAGCGGGGCGAGCTCGGGGCCGGTCGCGGCCACGAGCGCCTCCGCGTCGTCGACGTCGAGGGCCGCGCCATCGGCGGCGCGCGACAGGGCCCGTGCGAAGGCGGGCGAGAGCCCGCCCGCCCGGCGGGGCGCGCCGTCGCGCCATCCAGCCGGCGGCGCCGGCGACGAGCCGGTGCGCCACTCCTCGGCGGGGCGCGCGCGGCCCTGGCCGTCGGCGAGGCGCAGCGCCGCCGCCAGGGGTGCGGGCTCGACCCAGGCCGGGTCGAGGTAGCGCGGGTGGACGGTCAGCCGCGGGAGGAGCGTCAGGCCGTGCGCGGCGGTCGCCGCCTCGAGCCGCTCGATCTCGGGCCACGGCGCCTCGGGGTTGACGTGGTCGGGCGTGACGGGGGAGACGCCGCCCCAGTCGTCGATGCCGGCCTCGAGGAGGCGCGGGAAGTCGGCGTGCGCGAGGTTCGGCGGGGCCTGCAGCGCGACCTCGTCGGGGAGGATCAGGCGCGCGACGGCGATGGTCCAGAGGTGGTCGTCGAGCGACGGCTCGGGGGCATCGGCCATCTTCGTGCCCGCCTTCGCCCGGAAGTTCTGGACGATCACCTCCTGCAGGTGGCCGTGCGCGGCGTGCAGCTCGCGCAGGGCGAGCAGCGCCTCGACCCGCTCGCGTCGGGTCTCGCCGATCCCGATCAGGATCCCCGAGGTGGTCGGGATCCGCAGGGCGCCCATCCGGCCGAGGGCGTCGAGGCGCACATCCGGGTCCTTGTCGGGCGAGCCGAAGTGGGGCATCCGGCGCTCCGAGAGCCGCGCGCTCGCCGTCTCCAGCATGATGCCCTGGCTCGGCGCGGAGCGCCGGAGCTCGGCGAGCTCCGCGTCGTCGAGGACGCCCGGGTTCGCGTGGGGCAAGAGGCCCGTCTCGTCGAGCACGAGCCGCACGCAGTGCGCGAGGTACGCGGCCGTCGTCGGGAAGCCGAGCTCCACGAGCCCGTCGCGGGCCGCCGGGTAGCGCAGCTCGGGCTTGTCGCCGAGGGTGAAGAGCGCCTCGCGGCAGCCCGCCGCGACGCCGCCGCGGGCCACGGCGAGGATCTCGGCGGGCGTCATGTACGCGGCCTCGCCCTTGCGCGGCGGCTTCGCGAACGCGCAGTAGTGGCAGACATCCCGGCAGAGGACGGTCAGCGGGATGAAGACCTTCGGGGAGTACGTGACGACGACGCCGCGGGCCGCGTCGCGCCGCTCGCGTGCGGCGGCGCAGAGGCCCTCGACGTCGGGCGCCGGGTCGTCGGCGAGCGCACGGGCCTCGGCGTCGGTCAGCACGCCCGAAGCCTAGCCGGGACGGGTCGGGCCGGTCAGGACCAGCGCGCCGCGATCCGCGGCCGGATGTCGGCCTCGAAGCGGTCGATGAACCCGATCTGGTCGGGGCCCGGGTAGTGGAAGACGAGGTTCGTGAAGCCCATCTCCACGTAGCTCGCGATCCGCTCGACGGCCTCGTCGGGATCGTTCGTGCAGATGAAGCGACTCGTGGCGTCCACGCTCGGGTCGGCGGCGAGGCGCTCCAGCTCGGCGGGGTCGTCGACGTCCTTCTTGAGTTCGGCCGGCAGGGCCAGGGGCGCCCAGAACCCGCAGTCGGCGCGGGCCTGCTCGACGTCGGGGTGGTACGCGAGCTTGATCTCCATCAGGAGGTCGAGGTCGGCCAGGCTGCGGCCGGCCTGCTCGGTGCCCTCGGCGAGGGCGGGCAGGATCTTCTCCGTGTAGAGCTCGCGCGGCTTGCCCGACGTGGTGATGAAGCCGTCGGCGGTGGCGCCGGCGTAGCGCGAGGCGAGGGGGGCGGCGGCCGCGACGTAGATCGGCGGCGACGCGTCGGGGAGGTCGTAGATCGTGGCGTTTGAGGTGCGGTAGTAGTCGCCCGCGAAGGTGACGCGCTCCTCGGACCAGAGCTGGCGGATCAGGGCCAGCGACTCCTTCAGGCGCTTCAGTCGCTCGGGCCCCTCGGGCCACTCGACGCCCGTCGGCGGCACCTCGTTGAGGGACTCGCCCGAGCCGACGCCGAGGAAGATGCGGCCCGGCGCGAGACACGCGAGCGTGGCGAAGCCCTGCGCCACCGTCGAGGGGTGGTGGCGGAACGTGGGGGTGATGACGCTGGTGCCGATCGCGGCGTGGCAGGTGCGCTCGACGAGCGCCCCCATCCACGCGAACGAGAACGGCGAGTGGCCGCCCGTGTGCCGGAACGGCTGGAAGTGGTCCGAGATCGCGATGGTGTCCCAGCCCTGCGCGTCCGCGTGGACGGCGAACTCGAGGAGCTCGCGCGGGGCGAACTGCTCGCTCGACGCCTTGTAGCCGATCCGGATCACGCTACCCCCTTGGGGTCCGCCGCCTCAGGCGGACGTAGACTGCCGCGGGATGATAGCCCTGGTGCCGCTCAAGTCCCTGGACGACGCGAAGTCGCGGCTCGGCGACGTGCTCGACGCCGAGGCGCGGCACGACCTCGCGCTGCGCATGCTGACGCGCGTCGTCGACGCCTGCCAGGGCGCGGGCCTGGAGGTGGCGATCGTCTCGTCCGACCCGATGGCGTACATCGCGGCGCGTGAGCTCGGCGCCGCCGTGGTCGACGACGGCGGCGAGGACCTGACGGGCTCGGTGCGCCGCGGCCTGGCCGCCTATCCCGACGCCGAGGCGGTCGTGGTGATCGCGGGCGACCTGCCGTACGTGACGACGGAGGACGTCGAGGCCCTGCTCGCCGCCGCCGACCCCGTCGCGGTCGCGCCGTCGCCCGACGGGCGCACGAACGCGGTCGCGGCGCGCCCGCCGGCCGCGTTCACGCCGGCCTACGGCGAGGGCTCGGCGGCGCGCCACGGCGGCACCCCGGTCGAGCGGCCGGGTCTCGCGCGCGACATCGACACGCCCGCCGACCTCGCCGCCTTCGAGGCCGCATGCGGGTGACGTGCATCGCGGGCGGCGTCGGCGGCGCCCGCATGGCCCTCGCGCTGCAGGAGGCGCTCGCGCCGGGCGAGCTGACCGTGGTCGGCAACGTCGGCGACGACACCGAGCACTGGGGCCTGCAGATCGCGCCCGACCTGGACACCGTCCTCTACACCCTGACGGGCCGCATCGATCCGGCCAACGGCTGGGGCGTCGCCGGCGACACCCGCGCCGTGATGGACGAGATCACGGGGCTCGGCGAGGACGACTGGTTCATCCTCGGCGACCGCGACCTCGCGCTCCACATCAGCCGCACGCGGAAGCTCGCCGCTGGCGAGCCCCTGTCGGCGATCACCGCCGACGTGGCGGCGCGCTGGGGCTGCCCGAGCACCCTCCTGCCCGCGACCGACGACCGCCTGCGTACCTGGATCGCGACCGACGACGGCGAGCTGCCGTTCCAGGAGTGGCTCGTGCGGCGCCGCGCCGCCGACCCGGTGGCCGGCGTGCGCTTCGAGGGCGTCCCGGGCGCGCGCCCCGGGCCCGGGGTGCTCGAGGCGATCGCGGAGGCCGACCGGATCGTGCTCGCCCCGTCGAACCCGTTCGTCTCGCTCGACCCGATCCTCGCCGTCGACGGCGTGCGCGACGCCGTCCGCGTGCGGCGCGCCGACGTCGTCGCCGTCGCGCCCGTGATCGGCGGCCGCACCGTCAAGGGGCCCCTCGTCGGGATGCTGGAGACGCTCGGGCACCGCCCCGACGCCGTCGGCATCGCCGCCTGCCTCGCCGACCTCGCCGCCGCCTACGTGGTCGACCCGGCCGACGCGGGGCTCGCCACCGATGTCGAGGCGCTCGGGCTGCGGCCCCTGGTCGTGCCCGCGCTCCTGAAGGACGCGACGGCCCGGGCCGGGGTCGCCCAGGTGGTGCTGGCGTGATCCGGGTCGTCCCCATCCCCCTGCGGGCGCGGATCCGCCCCGGCGACGACCTCGCGGCGCTCCTCGTCGGGGCGATCGCCGACGCCGGCGAGGCCCTCGTCGACGGCGACGCCCTCGTCGTCGCCCAGAAGCCCGTCTCGAAGGCGGAGGGCCGGATCGTCGACCTGCGCGACGTCGAGCCGTCGCCCGAGGCACGTGCGATCGCCGCCGAGGACGGCGGCGACCCGCGCCTCGTCGAGGTCATCCTCGGCGAGTCCGCCGAGGTTGTGCGCCGCCGCGGCTCGTTCATCGTGGGCCGCACGCCCGCCGGGCACGTGCTGGGGTCGAGCGGCGTCGACCGCTCCAACCAGGACGACCCCGACCACGTGACGCTCCTGCCCGTCGACCCGGACGCCTCGGCCCGCGCCCTGCGCGACGCCCTGCGCGCCGTGATGGGCGCCGACGTGGCGGTCGTCATCTCGGATTCGATCGGCCGCCCGTTCCGCCGCGGCACCGTCGGCGTCGCCCTCGGCGCGGCCGGCTTCGCCACGGTGGTCGAGCATGCCGGCCGGCTCGACGACGTCGGTCGGCCCTTCCACTCGACGCAGGTGCACGTGGCCGACCAGCTCGCGAGCGCCGCGGAGCTCGCGCTCGGCCCGGCCGGCGGCGTGCCCGCCGCGATCGTGCGCGGCGTCGGGCTCGAGGCGGGCGCCGAGGGCGCCGCGGGCGGCCTGATCGACCGCGACCGGGACCTCTTCGCGTGAGCCGCCCGATCCGCATCGGCTACGAGTGCAGCCCGCAGGACGGCACGTTCGCCGCGATGCGCGCCGCCTGGGTCGAGGCGGAGGCGCTCGGCGCCGACGGCATCTACAACGATGACCACTTCTTCCCGGTCGAGAGCGACCTCGACGGGCCGCACTTCGAGTGCTGGACGACCCTGGCCGCGCTTGCCGAGGTGACGAGCCGCGTCGAGATCGGGGCGATGGTGACGTGCGTCTCGTACCGCAACCCGAACCTGCTCGGCGACATGGCGCGCACCGTCGACCACATCTCCGGCGGCCGGCTCGTCCTCGGCCTCGGCTCGGGCTGGTTCGAGCCGGACTACACCGCCTTCGGGTACGCGTTCGGGACGGCGATCACGCGCCTGCACGCCTTCCGCGACGCGCTGCCCGTGATCCGCGAGCGGATGGCCGTCGGCAACCCGCCGCCCGTCCGCGGCCGGGTCCCGATCATGATCGGCGGCGGCGGCGAGAAGGTCATGCTCAAGCTCGTCGCGCAGCACGCCGACATCTGGCACGGCTTCGGGACGCCCGAGGAGATCCGCCGCAAGTGCGCGGTGCTCGACGCGCACTGCGCGACCGTGGGCCGCGACCCGGCCGAGATCGAGCGTAGCGTGATGTTCGAGGCGCACGAGCTCGGCGACGACGACCTCTTCGACGCCTACGTCGAGGCGGGCGCGACGTACCTCTTCTACTCGGCGCCCGGCCCCGACTACGACCTCGACGGGCTGCGCCGCCTTCTCGACTGGCGCCGCCGGCGCGCCGACGCCGGTCACTAGGCTCTGCGCATGGCCATCTCCGACGACGCCCGCACGCTGCTCGAGCAGCCGCTCTTCGCCAGCCTCGCCACGATCGGCCCCGACGGCCACCCCCAGGTGACGGTGGTGTGGCTGCACGTCGAGGGCGACCACGTGGTCTTCAACACGGCGGAGGGCCGCGCCAAGCACCGCAACATGGCCGCCGACCCGCGCGTGACGATCCTGCTCCTCGACCCGGCCAACGGCTACCGCTACGCGGAGCTGCGCGGCACCGTGGCGATGACGACGGAGGGCGGTGACGCGGGCATCGACGCGCTCGCGCAGAAGTACCTCGGCACCGACTACCCGTTCCAACGCGACGGCGAGGTGCGGGTGCAGTGCCTGATGTCCATCGACTCCGAGCATTGGATGGGATGACCATGAGCGAGCGCGCGATCCGGATCGGCTTCCAGGCCCGACCCCAGCACGGCTCCTACGACGCGATGCGCGCGTCGTGGGTGCGCGCCGAGGAGCTCGGCGTCGACGCGATCTACAACTGGGACCACTTCTACCCCCTGTACGACGATCCCGACGGGCCGCACTTCGAGTGCTGGACCCTGATCGCCGCCCTCGCGGAGGCCACCAGCCGCGTCGAGATCGGGGCGCTCGTGACCTGCATGTCGTACCGCAACCCGAACCTGCTGGGCGACATGGCCCGCACCGTCGACCACATCTCCGACGGCCGGCTCACGCTCGGCATCGGGTCGGGCTGGTTCGAGAGGGACTACGAGCAGTTCGGGTACGAGTTCGGGACGGCGATCACGCGCCTGCACGCCTTCCGCGACGCGATCCCCGTCGTGAAGGAGCGGATGGCGATCGGCAACCCGCCGCCCGTCCGCGGCCGGGTCCCGATCATGATCGGCGGTGGCGGCGAGAAGGTCATGCTCAAGCTCGTCGCGCAGCACGCCGACATCTGGCACGGCTTCGGCGAGCCCGACGTGATCCGCCACAAATGCGAGGTGCTCGACGCGCACTGCGCGACCGTGGGCCGCGACCCGGCCGAGATCGAGCGCTCGATCATGCTCAACGAGGACGAGATCCCGCACGACCCGGCCGAGCTCGACGCCCACCTGCAGGCCTTCCTCGACGCCGGCGCGACGTTCTTCATCTACGGCTCGTCGGGCCCGAACTGGCCGCTCGACGGGCTCGAGCGGCTGCTCGCCTGGCGGGCGGCTCGCTAGGTCAGCCCCTCACCAGCGCACGGCGACGCCGGCGCCCGGCATCTCGAGCGCGCGGTTGAAGCAGACCTCCTCGAGCGAGATCTCGGGCTCCTGGTCCAGGATCAGCTGCGTGATCAGCTTCCCCGTCATGGGCCCGGCGGCGTTGCCGTACACGTGGCCGGAGCCGAGGAAGAGTCCGGGAATCGGCTCGTCGATGATCGGCGCCGTGTCCGACGTGAAGGGCAGGATGCCGGCCCACACGCGGTCCACCGCGACCCCCCGCAGGCCCGGGAAGTCCTGCACGATCGACTGCAGGGAGCGCGCGAGGCCCTCGACGGTCGGCCGCAGGTCGATGTCCTCGGGGTAGTCCATCGCGCAGCCCATCAGGATCTCGCCGTTGCGGCGCTGCGAGATCAGCTCCAGCACCTCGATGTTGGCCTCGTCCTCGTACGGCTCGGTGAAGTGCACCGGGTCCCAGCTCGGCAGGTCGCGGAACAGGCGGTACTGCTTCGTCACGAGCGGGCCGTACACGAGCGGCTCGACCCGGATCTCGGGGACCGGCACGGTCGCCGCGACCTGTAGCCGCTCGCCGCCGACGGCGAGCTGGATGCCGACGGTGTCCGCCAGCTTCCGCGCCCAGGCGCCGGCGCCGAGGACGACGGCGTCGGCCTCGAAGCGACCCTCGGAGGTCTCGACCCCGACGACGCGGCCGCCCTCCTCGATCAGGCGCGTCACGCCGACGCCCTCGCGGATCTCGGCGCCCGCCTGGCGTGCGCCCTCGGCGAACGAGCGGACGAGCAGCGGCGTGTTGATGCAGGCGTCGGCCGGGCAGTACGAGGCGCCGAGGACGTCCTCGCGGATCGGCTCGACCATCCGGCGCACCTCGGCGCCGTCGATGTGCTCCATCGGGTAGCCGTCGGCCTGCACCGAGGCGACGAAGTCGCGGACGATCACGCCCTGCTCCTCCGTCGTGTAGAAGATGATCCCGCCGCTCGGCCGGAACTCGAAGTCGAGCGGGAGGTCCTCGACCAGCTGGTCGTAGAGGGCGCGGGAGGCGAGGCTGACCGCGCGGCCGAAGCCGGGGTTGCGGGTGTGCAGCCAGACGAAGCCGGGGTTGCGGCCCGACGCGCCGTGGGCCAGCGCGGTCTCCTCGAACAGCGTCACCTGCTTGCCCTCGCGGGCCAGGAAGTACGCGCAGGCGGTGCCGACGATGCCCCCGCCGACGACCGCGACCTTGTCGATGCTCATCCCCGTCCTCCTTTTTGATCGCATATCGAATCACTATCCTGTGCCCCGTGGCAAGTGCCCCCGCCGTCAAGAGCGCGTACGCCTACGGCGAGATCCGCGCGCGGATCGCCGACGGCCGCCTCGAGCCCGGCATGCGCCTGCGCCTGCGCGAGCTCGGCGCGGAGCTCGGGCTCAGCGAGATGCCGGTCCGCGAGGCCCTCCGGATGCTGCAGCGCGACGGCATGGTCGAGATCCAGGACCACCGCGGTGCGACGGTCACGGAGATCTCGCTCGCCGAGGTCCTCGACCACGTGTCCACCCGCATGTGGCTCGAGGCGCTGGCGATGGAGCAGTCCGCGCCGCGGCTCGACGCGGCCGCCATCGCGACGGCGGAGGCGGCGTTCGCCACGCTCGAGGCCGCGGTCGCCGTCGGCGACTCGGCGGCCTTCAGCGCCGCCAACCGGCACTTCCACGAGGCGCTCGAGTCCGCCGCGAGCCCGGCCCTGGTCGACCTGATCGGCGCGCAATGGGACCGCGCCTGGGTGGCGCGTCGCCAGCGCAGCCTCTTCGGGGAGGAGCCCGGGCGCATGGAGCGCGCGCAGGCCGAGCACCGCGTCCTCCTGGACGCGGCGATCGCCCATGACGGCGCCGGCGCGCGCGACGCGATGGTCCTCCACCGCGAGGCGACGATCCGCACGTGGGCCGACCTCCAGGAGCGCTGGCGCGTCGCTCACGATGCCGCCCCCGTGGACGCGTAGCCGCCGTAGTAGTCGGCGTGGAGCGCGGCGTCGTCGGCGACGCCGTCGAAGCGGGCGGGGGCGAAGGGCGCGAGCAGGGGATCGCGCGCGCCGGTCAGGATCTCGCGCACGAGCAGGGATGCGCTGACGGGGGCGAGCAGCATGCCGCGCCCGGACCAGCCGTGCAGGCCGTACAGCGCCTCGACGCCCGTGTACGCGCCCACGATCGGGCTGCGGTCCGGGGTGTACTCGTAGGTGCCGGCCCACTGGCGCACGGCGTGCAGGCCGAGCAGGGACGGGGCCTTCCGGGCCAGGAGCGCGGCGGTCCGCGTCGCGAAGGCGAGGCTCGAGTCGTGGTTGTAGTCAGCGGGCTCGTCGGGGTCGGTCACGCCCGCCACGATCTCGCCGCGCAGCGTCTGGTTGAACCAGCCCTCGAACGGCCGGTAGAAGGTGACGGCCTGGTCCATGATCGGCCGGATCGAGTGCGTCACGAGCGCCTCGCGGCGCATCGGGTGGGTCGGCACGACCACCCCGGCGGTGCCCGCGAGCCCGCGGGCGTGGGCGTCCGCGGCGTTCACGAAGGCGTCGCCCGCGATGCGGCCGGCCGTGGTCTCGACGGCGACCACGGCCCCGCCGGCGGATTCGAAGCCGAGCACCTCGACGCCGAGCCGCACGTCGACGCCCCGCTCGCGCGCGGCGAGGTAGGCGCCGTGCACCGCCGCGTCGGGGTGGACGAGGAGGGCGGACGAGAGGACCGACCCGACCGGGCGCTCGCCGCCCTGCAGGACGGGGACGCGGTCGAGCGTCGTCGCGGCGTCGTGCAGGCGCGCGTCGATGCCCGTGGCGCGCCACATCGGCTCGAGCGCGCCGAGGCGCTCCGCCTCGTCGTCGCCGTAGAGGACCAGCGCGTAGGTGGTGGGGTGGAGCAGCGGGTTGCGGCCCCCGAGCAGCCGGTCGATGCGCAGCCAGTAGTCGCTCGCCGCGATCGAGATGCGCGTCAGCTCCTCGGTCAGCTGCATGCGCCGGATGCGCCCGACGTTGCGGCCGGAGTTGCCGCCGCCCGGGTAGCCGCGCTCGAGCACGATCACGTCGCAGCCCGCGGCGCGGGCCTCGAGGGCGGCGACGAGGCCGGCGATGCCGGCGCCGACGATGACGATGCGCCTAGGCGTCATGGGCCACCGCGAGGTCGGCGAGGCGGGTCACGCGGGCGAACGGCCGCGGCGTCATCGGCCGCGGCTCGACGCCGAGGTCGCGCAGCGCGGTCAGGACCGCGCCCTGGCAGACCTTGCCCTGGCAGGGGCCGGTCATCGCGCCGGTGCGGCGCTTGATCAGCTCGACGTCGCGCAGGCCGCTCGCCACGGCGGCCTCGAGGTCGCGCAGGCGCACGTCCTCGCACGGGCAGGCGAAGGCGTCGCGCTGCGCCGTGCACCCCGGCAGCCGCTCGCGGGCGGCGGCCCGCCCGCGCAGCTCGACCCAGTCGGGCACCGCGTCCGCGACGACCACGGGCAGCGGCCCGTCGCCGAGGACGCCGTGCGCGCCGGCGAGGAGCGCGAGCTCGATCGCGGGCTGGTCGAGGCCGAGGGCGACCGCGTCGCAGGCGACGGCCTCGGCGCCGACGGCGATCCGCCGCACGCGTCCCCGGCCGTCGATCCGGTCGGGGATCCGCGCCCCGACGTGGACCAGGCGGCAGCGGTCGCCGAGCGCGGCCGTGACGGCGGCGTGGCGCTCGGGGGGCGCGATCACGGCGACCCGCAGCGCGCCGAGGTCTGCGCCCTGGCCGCTGTAGCGCAGGAGCGCGTCGAGGTGGAGGACGCCGGGCAGGTCGTTGCCTACGACGGGCGGCAGGCGCAGATGCGCCCCCGTCGCGAGCACCAGCCGCTCGCAGCGCACCTCGAGTAGCTCGCCGGACGCGGTCACCGCCACGGTGCGGTCGGCGTAGACCCCGAACGCCGTCGCGCCCGCGGCCGCGTCGACGACCAGCGCGCCCGGGTCGGCCCGAGCGGGGTCGCCGACGTGGAGCGTCTCAACCTCGACGACGCGCCGCTGCGGAGGCCCACCGGCGGGCGCCGGCGGCAGCCCGGGCGCCGCGCTGAGGCCGCGGAGCACGCGGAGGTAGCGCCCGCGCAGGGCGCGCGG
Organism: Actinomycetota bacterium; assembly: GCA_016870485.1. Taxonomy (GTDB): domain Bacteria; phylum Actinomycetota; class Thermoleophilia; order Gaiellales; family F1-60-MAGs149; genus F1-60-MAGs149. The sequence goes on along the minus strand of VGBM01000019.1, from coordinate 10,266 downwards.
GCGCAGCAGGCGCCGCTCCCAGAACCAGGGCAGCTGGCGCTCGGCCGGCAGCCCGAGCGCGCGCAGCGGGTCACGGCGCCGGACGGGGGCGGCGCCGGCCGGCGTGCAGCAGAGCGCGTCGCCCGTCGCGGGGTCCGTGCCGCACTGGCCGCAGGTGCCGTTGCCGCAGACGCCCGACCGCGGCCGGTGCAGGCGGAAGCTGCGGCCGGTCGCGGGTCGCCCGTCCGCGAGGGCGCGGGCGGTCACGGCCGGCGAATCGAGCGGCGCGCGCATATTTGATACGATATCAAAAATGCCGCACGCCACCCGGATCCCCGCCGACGCCCCCGAGTCCGCCCGCACGGTGCCGCTCGCGGAGGTGGCCGAGCGCGTGATCGGGTCGTACATGGCGGTCCAGCCGGGCGAGTCGCTGGTGCTGATCGTAGACGACGGCGCCGAGCTCGCGATCGGGGAGGCGCTCTACGCCGCGGGGCTCGCGGCGGGCGCCGACGCGGCGCTCGTCCGCATCCCGATGCGGGCCCGCTCCGGGGCCGAGCCGCCGTCCGCGGTTGCGGCGCTGATGGCCGGCGCCGACGTGGTGGTCAGCGTCACGAAGCGCAGCCTGTACCACACGCGCGCCACGGGGGCGGCCAAGGCCGCCGGCACGCGCGGGGCGATGAACGCGCCGGCGACGGTGGATGCGTGGACGCACGGCGCGATGACCGCCGATCACCACGCGATCCGCAAGGTCGCCGAGCAGGTCGCCGACCGCCTGCGGGGCGCCGACCGCGTGCGCGTCACCACCCCCGCCGGCACGGACGTGGAGCTGTCGATCCTCGGCCGCGCCCCGAAGGCCTGGCTGACCGCGATCTGCCATCAGCCGGGCGAGATCTCCGCCTACCCCGGCGGCGAGGTCTCGCTGCCGCCGCTCGAGGGGACGACGAACGGGGTGATCGTGCTCGAGTACGTGATGACGGACGTCGGCGCCCTCTCGGAGCCGATCCGCCTCGACGTCGTCGACGGCCTCGTCACCGCGATCGGCGGCGGCCCCGAGGCCGACCTGCTCGAGCGCATGATCGAGGGCGTCGAGGGCGCCCGCAACATCGGGGAGCTGGGCATCGGCCTCAACCCCCTCGCCCGCCTCAGCGCGGACATCACCGAGTCCAAGAAGCGCGCGGGCACGGCCCATATGGCGATCGGCGACAACGCCGGCGGCTACGGCGGCGTCGTGGAATGCGACCTCCACCTCGACGGGATGCTGTTCACGCCAACGATCCTCGTCGACGGCGAGCCCCTGATGGTCGACGGCGAGCTGCGCCTGTGAGCGCCGCGGCGATCCGCGCGCGCACCCGGGCGCTCGAGGGCGCCGGCCTGCGCACGTTCGGGAGCGAGGACCCGATCGTGTGGGAGCGGACCGCCGGCGCGCACGTGTGGGACGCCGACGGGCGCGAGTACCTGGAGATGAACGGCGGCTTCGCGGCCGCCTCGATCGGCTTCTGCCACCCGCGGGTCACCGCCGCGATCGCCGCGCAGGCGGGCACGATGACCCACTGCCCATCAGCCGCGCCGTCGCAGGTGCGCGCCGACTTCTACGAGCGCCTGATCGGCATCGCCCCCGACCCCCTGACCCGCGTGATCCCGGCGATCACCGGCTCGCAGGCCACCGAGATCGCGGTCGCCCTCGCCCGCGCCGAGACCGGCCGCCGCGAGGTGATCGCCTTCGGCGGTGGCTACGTCGGGCGCTCGCCGGGCAGCGTCGCCTACGCCGGCAAGCCGTCGTACCGGGCGCCGCTCGGCGTGCCGGCGGGTGCGCAGTTCCTCCCCTACCCGGACCCCTACCGCTCGCCCTGGGCGCTCGGCGCCGATCCGGGCGACGCCGTGCTCGCGCTGCTCGACCAGTACCTCGACGACACGGGCTCGGGCGTCGACACCCCCGCCTGCATCCTCCTCGAGCCCGTGCAGGGCAACGGCGGCGCCGTCGTGCCGCCCGACGCCTTCCTGCGGGGGCTGCGCGAGCGCTGCGACCGCCACGGCGTCCTCTTGATCCTCGACGAGATCCAGTGCGGGTTCGGCCGCACCGGCCGCATGTGGGCGTGCGACCACGCCGGCGTCGCGCCCGACCTGATGACGGTCGGCAAGGGCATCGGCGGCGGCCTCGCCGTCTCCGCCGTCCTCGGGCGGGAGGCGTGCATGGCCGCCTGGTCGCCCGACGCCGTCTCCTCGACGTTCCTCACCAACGCGCTCGGGTTCGCCGCGGGGATCGCCGCCATCGACGTCCTCGTCGATGAGGGCCTCGTCGAGCGCGCGGCGGCGCTCGGCGACCGCGCCCTCGCGCGCCTGCGCGCCGGCCTCGCCGAGGTCCCGCACGTCGGCGACGTGCGCGGCCGCGGCCTCCTGCTCGGCGTGGAGCTGGTCGCGGACCGCGCGACGCGCGCCCCGGACCACGCCCGCGCCGCCGCCGCCGTGCGCCGGATGCGCGAGCGCGGCGTGATCGTCGGCCACTCCGGCCGCATGATGAACGTCGTCAAGCTGTCCCCACCGCTCGTCACGGCGGACGGGGACTGGGATCGGGTCGTCGACGATCTGGTCGACGTGATCGCCAACGAGACCGCGGGGAGTGCGGCGTGATCCAGTGCGCGCATCTGATCGACGGCGAGTGGATCGCCGAGGGCGAGCGGTTCGAGTCGTTCGCGAGCCACGACGGGTCGCCGGTCGGCAGTGCCCCGATCGCCGATGCGGCGATGGTGGACCGCGCCGTGCGCGCGGCGCGACGCGCGTACCGCGAGTCCGACTGGGCGACGCGACGGGCCGCCGACCGCGGGCGCGTCCTGCTCGAGCTGGCCGACCGCCTGGAGGCCAACCTCGAGGAGATCGCCATCCTCGGGACGCGCGAGATGGGCAAGCCGATCCGCCTCATGCGCGACCGCGAGATCAAGGGCGCCGTCGACAAGTTCCGCTACTTCGCGGGCGCGGGGCGCCTCCTCGACGGCACCGTCACCGGCGCCTCCCCCGACCACGTGCTCGACATGACCATCCCCGAGCCCGTCGGCGTCTGCGGCCTGATCATCCCCTGGAACGACCCCGTCGACCTCGCGGTGCGGAAGATCGGCGCCGCGATGGCGGCCGGCTGCGCCATGGTGGTCAAGGCGTCGGAGGAGACGCCGGCCTCGACGGAGGCGCTGTTTCGCCTGCTCGACGACCTGCCGGGCCTGCCGCCCGGCGTCGTCAACCTCGTCCACGGCCCGGGCGCCACCGGCGAGGCGCTCGTCGCCCACCCGGAGGTCGACAAGATCTCGTTCACGGGCTCGACGCCGACGGGCAAGCGCATCGCCGAGGTGGCGGCGCGCACTCTCAAGCGCGTGTCGCTCGAGTGCGGCGGCAAGGCGCCCTGCCTCGTGTTCGCCGACTGCTACCGCGAGAAGTGCATGGACGCCCTCGCCTACGGGGCGTTCATCTACGGCGGCCAGTCCTGCACCGCCGCGACGCGGATCATCGTCGAGGACGCCTTCTACGACGAGTTCGTGGCGGGCCTGATCAGCCGGGCGCAGGCGATGCCCGCCGGCGACCCCCTCGACGACGCGACGCTGCTCGCCCCGCTCGTGTCGGACCGCCAGGCCGAGCGCGTGCAGGCGTTCCTCGACACGGTCGAGCGCGACGGCGGCCGCTTCCTCCTGGGCGGCGCCCTCGACGGCCGCTACTGCCCGCCCACGATCGTCGCCGACCTGCCGATGGACGCCGAGGTCGCCGGCACGGAGGTCTTCGGGCCCGTCGTCGTCGTGTTCCGCGCCCGCGACGCGGAGCACATGCTCGAGATCGCCAACTCCACGCGCTACGGCCTCGGCGGCAGCGTCTGGACGAGCGACATCTCGCGGGCGATCCGGATGGTCAAGCGCCTCGAGTTCGGCGACATCTGGATCAACACGCACTACATCCGCCAGTCCGAGACCCCGTTCGGCGGCTGGAAGGAGAGCGGCATCGGGCGCGAGCTCGGGCTCGCCGGCATGCGGGAGTACCTCGCGAACAAGCGGGTTGCGCTCGACACGTCCGACGACTTCCATCTGCGTACGTGGTTCGAGAACCCGCCCACCGCCTGAGGAGGCGAACCCCATGACCCGCATCTGCTTCTGCAACCCGTTCGGGACGGACCAGTTCGACGACCTCGTCCTCGAGACCCTGACCCCGTACCTGCGGGAGGGCACGACCGTCGAGAGCGTCCACATCGAGGACTGCCCGCGCAACATCGACTACTACCTGCCCAAGCACCTCGTCGAGACGGAGCTGTTCAAGCTGATCCTGCGCGCCGAGGAGGACGGCTTCGACGCCTTCGTGATCGGCTGCTGCTACGACCCGGGCCTCACCGTCGCGCGCGAGATCACGTCGATGCCCGTCGTCGGCCCGCTCGAGGCGAGCATCGCCAACGTGCGCCCGTTCGGCCAGCGCTTCAGCGTGGTCACCGACCACCGCAAGGCCGTGCCCGAGCTCGAGGACCTCGTGCGCAAGTACGGCGCCTGGCCGAACTGCCGCTCCGTGCGCGCCATCGACTGGTACGTGGACGACATGGTCAAGGATCCCGCCGCGGTGGCCCGCGACGCGGCCGCGCGCTGCGCCGCCGTGATGGCGGAGGACGACGCCGAGGCGATCGTGCTCGGCTGCACGATCATCGCCGCGTGCTACGAGAAGGCGCTGCTCGAGGGCCTCGCCGACATCCCGCCGCTGCCGATCGTCAACCCGAACGTGATGGCGGTCAAGCAGGCCGAGCTCCTGGCGGACCTCGCGAAGGTCGGCCAGTACCGGATCAGCCGCGCCGGCTACTACCAGCAGCACGCCCAGCACGACCCGGCCGAGGCGCAGGACGTCCTCGACACCTACCTGCGCTCGCGCGCGGAGGCGTAGGGCATGGCCGACCCCCGCGTGATCCCGGCAGCCCCCTTCGCGTGGGCGGAGGGCGCCCCGTACAGCCAGGCGGTCCGCGTCGGGGACCTCGTGTTCACGTCCGGGCAGGGCGGCTTCGACGCCGACGGGGCGCTGGTCGACGGCGTCGAGGCCCAGCTCCGCCTCGCCCTCGCCAACCTCGGGGCCTCGCTCGAGGCCGCCGGGGCGTCGCTCGGGTCCCTGGTCAAGATCACCGTCTACCTCGCCGACCCCGCCGACCTCGACGTCTGGCGGGCGGTGCGCGCCGACGTGCTCGCGCCGCCCTTCCCCGCCACCACGGCGGTGTCGACGGCGTTGCTCTTCGAGGGCATGCTCTGCGAGATCGACGCGGTCGCCGTCGTCGGGTAGGGTGACCGCGGACCGGGGGGTGGCGGTGGTGCGGAGCGCGGTGGTCACGGGCGGAGCCGGCGGGATCGGCGCCGCCACGGCGGAGCGGCTCGCCGCGCGCGGCTACGCGGTGCTCGTGGTCGACCGCGACGGGGACGCCGCCGAGGCGGTCGCGCACCGGATCGGCGCGCCGGCGACGGCGATCGCCGCCGACGTCTCCGACGAGGCCGACGTCGCGGGCTACGTGGCGGCGGCCATCGAGCGCTACGGGCGCATCGACGCCTTCTTCAACAACGCCGGCATCGAGGGCGACATCGCCCAGGTCGAGGACTACCCGGTCGAGACGTTCGACCGGGTCCTGGCCGTCAACCTGCGCGGCGCCTTCCTCGGGCTCCGGCACGTGGTGCCGGTGATGCGCACGCAGGGGGCGGGCGCGATCCTCAACACGGCGTCGCAGGCCGGGGTGCGGGGCGTGCCCGGCCTCGCGGCCTACGTGGCCTCGAAGCACGCCGTCGTCGGCCTCTCGCAGGGCGTCGCCCTCGAGGTCGCCAAGGCGGGGATCCGGGTCAACTGCCTCTGCCCGGGCCCGACGAACACGCGCATGATGGACGACATCAAGGCGGCGGTGATCGCCGCCGGCGGCGACCCGCAGACCTTCGTCGACCGCATGCCCGTCGGCCGCTTCGGCGAGCCCGCCGAGATCGCCGACGTCGCCGCGTGGGCCCTGGCCGACGCGCCGGGGTTCCTGACCGGGGCCGTGCTGACGGTCGACGGCGCGATGACGACGCCCTAGCGGCGTCCGCATCGTCGCGCCGATGGGGTAGGCTCCGCCGAGCCGTCGCGCCGCGCGGCCCGACCACCCGCAGGGGAGACCGAAACCGCATGAAGGCAGCCGTCTGCCGCGCATTCAACGAGCCGCTCGTGATCGAGGAGCTGACCCTCGAGGCGCCCCGCGCCGGCGAGCTCGTCGTCGACGTCCGGGCGTGCGCGATCTGCCACTCCGACATCACCTACATGGACGGCGGCTGGGGCGGTGACCTGCCCGCGCTGTACGGCCACGAGGCGGCCGGCGTCGTCTCGGCGGTCGGCCCGGAGACGCCCGGTGTCCAGGTCGGCGACCACGTCGTCGTCACCCTGATCCGCTGCTGCGGCCAGTGCTTCTACTGCAGCCGCGGCGACCGCGTGATGTGCGAGACGGTGCTGCCGCTCTCGCAGCGTCAGCCGATCACCGACGCGACGGGCGCGCCCGTCGCGCAGATGATGAACGTCGGCTCGTTCGCCGAGCAGGTGCTGGTGCACCACTCGCAGATCGCGGTGATGCCGAAGGACGTCGACTTCGCGGTCGCGTCCCTGCTCGGCTGCGGCGTGATCACGGGCGTCGGCGCGGCGATCAACACGACGCAGGTCAAGCCCGGCTCGGCGGTCGTCGTGATCGGGACCGGCGGCGTCGGCCTCAACTGCATCCAGGGCGCCGCCCTGTCCGGCGCCAACCCGCTGATCGCCGTCGACGTCAACGACGCGAAGCTCGAGGCGGCGAAGGCGTTCGGCGCGACGCACGGCGTCAACTCCCAGACCGCCGACGTGGCCGCCGAGGTGCGGGCGCTGACGGGGGGCCGCATGGCCGACCACGTGCTCGTCTCCGTCGGCGTCGGCCCCGCGATCGAGCAGGGCATCGGGCTGATGGGCAAGGGCGCCGAGACGGTCATCGTGGGCATGCCCCCGAGCGGCGTGACCACCACGTTCGACCCGTCCTGGCTCGCCGCCGACTCGCAGCGCATCGTGGGCTCCAAGATGGGCTCCGCGCAGACCCCGGCCGACATCCCGCAGCTCGTCGGCCTCTACCGCGCGGGCCGGCTCAAGCTCGACGAGCTCGTCACGGCGACGTACCCGCTCGAGGAGATCAACGAGGCCGTCGCCGCGGTCAAGCGCGGCGAGGCGCTCCGCAACGTGGTGGTGTTCGGATGAGGGTCGCGTCCTGGGAGACGTTCGTCGTCGGCAACCCGCCGCCGCACGAGGGCGGCAACTACTTCATCTTCGTCAAGGTCGTGACCGACGACGGCATCGTCGGCTACGGCGAGTGCTACGTCGCCACCTTCGGCCCCGACGTGATCGCGAAGGCGATCGACGACATGATGGAGCGTCGCATCGTCGGGATGGACCCGCACCGGATCGAGACGATGTGGCGCGAGGTCTACGGCGCGGGCTTCAACTTCCGGCCCGACGTGACCTCGATGGGCGTCTTCAGCGGCATCGAGATGGCCCTCTGGGACATCATCGGCAAGTCCGCCGGCAAGCCCGTCTACGACCTGCTCGGCGGGCGCGTCCGCGAGCGGCTGCGCGCGTACACGTACCTCTACGAGGAGCCGGGCGACCCCGTCGACGTCTACCACGACCCCGACCTCTCGACCCAGCGCGCCGTCGAGGCCGTCGAGGCCGGCTTCACGGCGGTCAAGTTCGACCCGGCGGGGCGCTACTCGTCGCTCGACCCCCGCAACCCGTCCGTCGAGGCCCTGGAGCGCTGCGAGCGCTTCGTGCGCCAGATCCGCGAGGCCGTCGGGCCCGGCGTGGACATGCTGTTCGGCACGCACGGGCAGTTCACCACCGCGGGCGCGATCCGGATGGCGAAGCGGCTCGAGCCGTACGAGCCGCTCTGGTTCGAGGAGCCGACGCCGCCCGACATGCCGGAGGAGATGGCGCGGGTCGCGCACGCCACCTCGATCCCGATCGCCACGGGCGAGCGGCTGACGACGAAGTACGAGTTCGCGCGCGTCCTGCGCACGGGCGCCGCCTCGATCCTGCAGATGAACCTCGGCCGCGTCGGCGGCATCCTCGAGGCCAAGAAGATCGCCGGGATGGCCGAGACGCACTACGCGCAGATCGCCCCGCACCTCTACTGCGGGCCGCTCGTGGGCGCCGCCAACGTGCAGATCGCGGCCTGCTCACCCAACTTCCTGATCCTCGAGTCGATCCGCGACTGGGGCGGCTTCCACGCCGAGATCCTGAAGACGAAGATGGGCTTTGAGGACGGCCACGTGATCATCCCCACCGCGCCCGGGCTCGGCGTCGAGCTCGACGAGGACGTCGCCCGCGCCAACCCCTACACCGGCAGCGCCCTGCACCTCAACCCGGTGTACGGCGAGCTCGGGGAGGAGCACTACCCGTGAGGATCGCCTACATCGGCCTCGGCGCGCTCGGTGCCCCGATCGCCATGAACCTGCTGCGGGACGGCCACGAACTGGCCGTCACCGACCTCGACCGCGCGGCGGGCGACGAGCTCGTCGCCGCCGGCGCGCGCTGGGCCGACGACCCGGCCGACGCCGCCGCGGGCGCGGACGTCGCCTTCACCTGCCTGCCCTCGACGCGGGCGATCGAGGCGGTCGTCGCCGGCGAGCGCGGCCTGATCGAGGGCCTCGCCGACGGCGCGGTCTGGATCGACAACTCGACGAACGACCACGACCTGATCGTCGACCTCGCCGGGCGCCTCGCCGAGCGCGGGATCCGCACGATCGAGGCGCCCGTGACGGGCGGCGTGCACCTCGCCAAGACCGGCGGCGTGACCGTGATCCTCGGCGGCGACGCGGACCTCGTCGAGGCGCACATGCCGCTGTTCCGGCTGATCGGCAACCGCCAGTTCCGCGTCGGCGACGTCGGCCAGGCCTCGCAGATCAAGGCGATCACGAACATGCTCGCCTTCATCCACCTCGTCGCCGACGGCGAGGCGATGATGCTGGCCAAGCAGGCCGGGATCGACCTCGGCACCGCCTGGCAGGTGATCCAGGCCTCGTCGGGCAACTCGTTCGTGCACGAGACGGAGGGCCAGGTCATCCTCAGCGGCTCGTACATGATCGACTTCACCTTCGACCTCGCGCTCAAGGACCTTGGCTTCAACCTCGCGATGGGCGAGGAGTACGGCGTGCCGCTCGAGCTTGCCACCGCCGTCCGCGACCAGTACCTGAAGGCCAAGGAGCGCTACGGCGGCGACGCCCAGTCGCCCGAGATCGTGCGCCTCCTCGAGGACGCCTGCGGCACCGAGCTGCGGGCGCCCGGCTTCCCGGAGCGGATCGAGGCCTGATTCGCACTAGGATGGGGTCCTCCGACGATCCCGGGAGGCGATGATGGGACTGCTCGACGACTTCAAGAAGGCGGTCCCCGCGGACCTCAAGGACAAGGCCCGCGAGGCCGCGACGAACGCGAAGGCCGCCGCGGTCAGTGCCGGCGAGGTCGCGCAGACCGCGGCCGATGCCGCCTCCGACGCGTTCGACAAGGGGGAGGCCTCGTTCAGGCAGGCGCGCGCCGAGGGGCAGGGCCTGACGGGTGCGGCGAAGGAGGCCGGGCGCGGCGCGCTCGAGCCCGCCGAGGCCGCGGCCGGGGCGGCGGACGCGGATCCGCCCCCCGCGGACGACCCGGCCGCCTCGGCGTAGTTCCCCGGGGGCGGGCCGCGCGCCGCGCGGCTATCCGTGAGCCGACCACCACGAAGGAGGCCGGCCATGGGTCTGATCCAGGGAGCGAAGCACGGCATCGAGGACGTCCGCGACGCGACGCCGACGGAGGTCCGCGACAAGGCCCGCGAGGCCGCGGGCGCCGCCACCCGCGAGGCGATCGACGTCGGCCAGGCCGAGCCCGAGCTGTTCGAGCCGGAGTACGCCTCGGAGTAGGGTGCGGCCCGGGTCGACCGGGGCGGGCCGGGGGTCTAGGCTCGGCGCATGCGCCGCGCCCTCGCCCTCGTGCTGGTGGCGGCGCTCGCCGCCCTCGCCCCGGCGGCCCGGGCCGCGCCCGCGGAGACCATCACCGTCGCGGTCTCCGGCGACCTGCTCGTGCACGAGGCGGTGGCCCGGCAGGCGCGTGCCTACGCCGGCGGGACGGGCTACGACTTCCGGCCGATGTCCCGGCGGGTGCGGCCCCTGATCGCTGGCGCCGACCTCGCGATCTGCCACGTCGAGACGCCCCTGACCGCGAAGACCCCGACCTTCTTCCCGATCTTCACGGCGCCGCTCGAGCTGGCGCCGGCGATCCGCCGGGCCGGGTTCG
>VGBM01000018.1 GCA_016870485.1 Actinomycetota bacterium | reverse complement strand
AAGTTGTCGCACCCGCAGCGCGTCCGCTTACGCGGCGCCCGGGGTCGCCGCGCCCGCCGGCCATGGCCGGTCGACGGGCGCGGCGAGGCGGGTCAGCGGACCAAGACGCGCTCCCAGTCGGACCAGCCGGCCCCGTCCGAGAAGCGGACCATCACCCAGCGGACGCGACTGTCCTGGTTCTTCAGGATGACGCGGCTGCGGAAGTCCAGCGTCCTCGAGGCGCGGCGCACCCGGATCTGCACCTTCTCGGCGTCGCCGGATATGCGCAGCTCGATCGACGCGCCGCGGCGGCCGGCGCTGACGACCATGTCGTCGAGCATCGTCTCCGATCCGTCGCCGCCGGCCTCGGGGGCGGGCGTCGGCGTGGGCGCCGGGGCCGGCTCGGTCGCCGGCGGGGCGACCGTGAACGGCGCGCGCCGGCCGGGCACCTGGATCTCGAGGCAGTCGGCCTCGATGCCGTTGAGGAGCGGCGAGCCGAACGACCACGAGATCTCCGTCGCGCCGTTGTCGAGCCGCTCGGCGTCGGTCAGGGCGCCGTCGACGCCGTCGAGCTCGAGGGTGGCGACCCGCTCGTAGGGCTCGGGGTCCAGCCCGGGCACGATCCGGCTCCACTGGGAGCGCCAGTAGCCCTGCGCGGAGAAGCGGCCCACGGAGGTCCAGCCCTCGCCCGCGGGCCGCGTGGAGCGGGACGTCGTCCACGCGTACTCGGTGCGGGCCTGGCCCGAGGTGTCGCGGGACGCGATGGTGACGTCCATCACGCCCGTCTGGCAGGACCGTCGGCCTGGCCGCGGCCGAAGTTGACGGAGACGTTGCCGCGCTCAGGCGCCTGGAAGTACTCGAGGTCGACCCGCAGGGTCTTGGCGCGGCTGTCGAACACCGCCGCGACCTCGTCGACGTGGTTGGGGTTGAAGCCGCCGTAGAAGCTCGGCGACGTGGAGCGCTCGAACGCGCCGGCGATGCGCCAGTCCCCGTCGTAGGCCTGGGCGGCCGGGACGGCGACGAGGGCGCCGAGGGCGGCGGCGCCGATGAGGGCGCCGAGGAGTCGGGTGCGGGGCATGGTGCGGGGGTCCCTTGTTCGGGAGGTGGGCGGGGCGGTCCCGCCCCTTGCCGCCTCTGACGACGCCCGGGGCGCCTGCATCTGACGCCGCTCTCAGCGGGCGCTCGGCGATCTCAGGAGATCCTCAGCCGGGTGCGGCACCGTCCGGCCCGTCGGCCCGCCGCGACGGCGGGTCCCGAGAGACGAAGGAGTACGAGGACATGACCGCACGCAGCACCACGACCGGGCGGGGGCTGGCCGCCCTTCTGATCGCCACCGCCGCGCTCGCGCGCGGCGTCGTGACGCAGGCGCAGGCCGAGGCGATCGACGCGCAGATCGCCGCGGGCGAGCTCGACGCGGCGTACGCCGCGATCGGGGCCACGCGGGACGCGGCGCGCACGGCGGACAACCGCGGCTGACGCGACCAACCGGGTGCGCGCCCCGACAATCGCGCGCGGCACGACCCTGGGAAGACGGACGGCCCCCGGGGATCCCGGGGGCCGTCGTGTGCATGCGCTGGAGAGGACTTGAACCTCCACGCCCTTGCGGGCACAAGGCCCTCAACCTTGCGCGTCTACCAATTCCGCCACCAGCGCGTGGAGGCCGAAGGCTAGCCGAATCCGGGCGCCCGTGGGGCGGCCATGGCGTCGCTCGGCCGGCCGGGGTTGCGAACACGCGTTCGATGTGCCATCCTTCGCACGAACACCCGTTCGATTGGAGGCCCGCGTGGCGCTCACCAAGCGACAGCAAGAGGTGCTCGAGGTCGTCGAGCAGTACACGGAGGAGCATGGCTACCCGCCCACCGTGCGCGAGATCGGCGAGGCGATCGGCCTGACCTCGCCCTCCACGGTGCATGCGCACCTGAAGGCGCTCGAGCAGTCGGGCGCGCTGCGCCGCGACGCCACGAAGCCGCGCGCGATCGACCTCGGCGAGCGCCGCCGGGAGCGCGAGGCGCGGCGTCCGGAGCCGATCGATCTGCCGGGCGTGCGCATGCTGCCGATGGTCGGGGCGATCGCCGCGGGCTCGCCGATCCTGGCCGAGGAGAACATCACGGAGCACATCGCGGTGCCCGAGCAGATCACGGCCAGCGGCGAGAACTTCCTGCTCGCCGTGCGCGGCGACTCGATGGTCAACGCGGGGATCCTGGACGGCGACACGGTCGTGATCCGCCGGCAGGAGGACTGCGCGGACGGCGAGATCGCCGCCTGCCTCGTCGATGGCGACGAGGCCACCGTCAAGCGCGTGCGCCGGATCGACGGCCGCGTCCGGCTCGACCCGGAGAACGACGCGCTGCAGCCCTTCTACCCCGACCACGTCGTCGTCATGGGCGTCGTGGTGGGCGTCTTCCGGAGGATCTGAGTCATGCTTCTGCTCGGCATGGACGCGACGGCACCCGCCACCCGCACCCTCGAGGAGCTCCTGGCCGCCTGGGCCGGCCCGCACGCGCCGTCCGGCGCGGAGGGCACCTGCGTGGTCTGCGCGGGCGAGACCCTGCGCGTGGAGCGCCGCGGCGGGCATGCCGCCTGGGCCTGCCGCGAGTGCGGCTCGGTGCTCGAGGATCTGCCGCTCGAGACCGCCGCGGCCTGACGCGGGCCGCCGGATCTGCTGAACTGTGGGGCATGACCCGCCGGCGCCTCCTCGTCCTCGCCGCCGCCCTCGTGGCGGTCGCGCTGGCCGCGGCGCCCGCGAACGCGGCCCGCGTGGTCAACGGCTCGATCACCCCGAGCTCCCTGAAGGGGAAGCCGTCGGTGGTGATGTTCTTCCACCCCTTCTGAGGGGCGTGCCAGGGCAATGCGCCCGAGGTCGCGCGGTACGCGTCGGCGAACCCCTCGGTCAGGGTGGTGGCGGTGGTCTCCGGCGAGTCGCGCCGCGCCGACGTCGTCGCCTTCGCCCGCGAGCGCTTCGGGTCCGCGCCGATCCTCGTCTACTACGACCGCGCGGGCCGCTCGCAGACGGCCTTCGACGCGCCGTACCACCCCGAGTACCGCTTCACCACCCGCACGGGCCGGCTGACGCCGCGCGCCCCCGCGGGCTTCCCGTTCGGCTGATCGGTTTCCGCCATCGCCGCGGGGGCGGGCTCCCGCCCGGCGAGCGGCCCCTCTATCCTCCGGGCGTGCTGCAGACCGACGACCTCCTCCTGACCCGCGCGCAGCGCGACCTCTACGCGGAGCTCGACGGCGACGCGGTCGACGACCTGGAGCGCTTCGCCGAGCGGCTCGTCGCGCGCGTCGTGGTACTCGTGCGCCACCGCTGCGTGCACGGGCGCGAGTCGCGGCGCACGCTCGAGCTGGCGGAGCGTGCGCACGGCCTGGTCGCGGACGACCCGCGCTCGGCGGACGCGCGCGCCGCGATCTGGAGCCTCGTCGAGTGGCTGACGCGCTGGCCGTGGGGCCCGGGCGCCTACGGGGCGATCGACCGGCTCGTCGTGGCGGGCGCGATCGCGGACGAGCTGGCCCGCGAGCCGGCGTGACGTACGCCTGGCTGGCCGCCGCGCTGGCCGTGGGCTACGCCTTCGGCTGCATCCCCTTCGCCAACCTCGTCGCGCGCCGCCACGGCATCGCCGACCTGCGCGCGGTCGGCGATCTCAACCCCGGCTACTGGAACGCACGCGCCCTGCTCGGCAGCCACGCGGCGCTGCCGATCCTCCTCCTCGATGCGGCCAAGGGGGCGGCCGGCGCGGGGTTCGGCCTGGCGGTCGGCGGGCTCGAGGGCGCGGTGGTCGGGTGGATCGGCGCGATCCTCGGGCACATGTTCCCGGCGCCGATGGGGTTCCGGGGCGGGCGCAGCCTGCTCTGCCTCGCCGGCGGCGCGATCGTGGTCATGCCTCTGGCCTGCGTCGTCGGCGGGGTGGTCCTGCTCGCGGTGCGCTGGCGCTTCGACTTCGCGCGCGGCATCCAGGCCTGCCTGATCGTGGCCCCGTTCGCGGCCTGGTTCTTCTACGGGGCGGGCCTGCGGCTCGCCATCGCCGTGGGGCTGCTCCTGTTCGTCGGGGTGCGCTCGTACCTCGCCGACCGGGCGCTCGCGCGCGCCGGCATCCAGAAGCATCAGGACGAGCGGGCGTAGGTGCGGCCCCGCCAGCGCCGGTTCGGGCGCACGGCGGAGACGGCGAGGCGCAGGACGGCGAGGCCGTCGGCGAGCGGGGCCAGCCAGTAGGCGGCCGGCGGGCGGTCGTAGGTGGCGCGCAGGGCGCCGTGGAGGAGGAGGCGCACGGCGAGCAGGACGAGCGACGGCGTGGCGACCCACCAGGATCCGGTCACGAGCGCCGCGAGGAGCATCCACGGCGGCAGGGCGAGGACGAGCAGGAGCGTGACGACGTCGACGAGCTGCTCGTAGCGCGAGGCGACGCCGGGCAGGGCCAGCGAGCGGCCCCACTCGCGCCAGGCCTCGCGGCCGGAGGCGTGCATGTCGACAACGAGGAGCGGCGCGGCGTCGGCCATGCCGACGCGCCAGCCCGCGCGCACGAGGTGGCGGGCGAGGGCGACGTCCTCCGTCATGTTGGCGCGCACGGGCGTCCAGCCGCCCGCGGCCAGGAAGCGCTCCCGCGGCACGAGCAGGCACTGGCCGTTGGCGACGATGCGGTCCGTGCGCGCGGGGGCGGGGGTGGGCGGGCCGAAGCGGTAGACGAGGGTGGTCAGGAGGGCTGGGTGGAGGACCGCCTCGCCGGCCGTGTCCACGGCGAAGCGCGGGCCGGCGCTCATCGCGTCGTAGCCGTGCTCGAGGGCGGCGGCGAGCGCCGCGTCGGGCAGGGCGGGGTCGGGGCGGGCGTCGGCGTCGAGGCAAAGGCACCAGTCGGCGGCGGCGACGGCGAGGCCCGCCTGCAGCGCGTGCTGCTTGCCGACCCATTCAGGGGGCCGCTCGCCCGCGGCGATCAGGCGAAGGCGGGGGTCGCGCGCGGCCCACGCGCGCACGAGCTCCGCGGTGCCGTCGGTCGAGCCGTCGTCGATGACGATCGCCTCGCGCACGACGGGCCCCATCCGGGCCACCGCCTCGAGCAGGGGGCCGAGCCGCAGCTCCTCGTCGCGGGCCGGCACGAGGATCGCGAGCGCGCCCGCGGGGCCGGGCGGGCCGGGGGTCAACGGGGCGACGCGGTTGCGGCCGCGGCTGAGGCGGGCGAGCACGACCAGGCAAGCGACGGTCTGGAGCGCGGCGAGCGCGTAGAGGGCGATCATCGGGTGGCGGCGAGGAGCGGGGCGAGGGGGTCGGAGCCATCCCAGGTGCCCTCGCTCGCGGTGGGCCGGAAGCGCGCGAACAGCTCCTCCGCGTACCAGTCCTCGTCGGCCCGGCGGCGCATCGCCTCGCGATGGGCGGGCGTGCCGTACGCGAACTCCTTCATCGTCTCGAGCGACGTCCAGACGGAGAGGGTGCCCTGCCGGCCGAGCGGCGACTCGCCGAAGCCGATGCTGGCCACCAGGCCCTCGGCGCGGGCGAGGTCGAGGTCGATCGGGGGGACGGCGCCGTAGAAGCGGCGGGTGCGCCGCGCGCGCAAGGAGGCGCGCGTGATGACCGCGTACGGGCCATCGCCGGGCGGCGGCTCCTGCGCGGGGAACGGGTTGGCGCCGCCCCACCGGCCCGCGGACTTGACCGGCACCATGCGCACCGTCCACACCTCCGAGGCGTGCTCGCGCCAGCGCTCGCTGATCGGCGACTCGGCGAGGAAGCGGTTGAGGTCGGCCTCGTCGTCCCAGGCGGCCACGAGCCCCCAGCGCAGCAGGTCGGGCTTCCACGCGAAGGAGCGGCCCTGGGCGGTGCCGACGAGGCGCCGGAAGCGCAGGCCGGGGACCTGGGCGAGGTCGGGGCGGTCGAGGCCCATCCGCCCGAACGCCCAGCGCAGCTCCTCGCGGGGGTAGGTGACGAGGGAGACGGAGGCGATCATGGCGTTCAGCCTATCGCGGGCCGGGGTGCGGGCGGACGGCCCCGAACGGACGACGCCCCCGCGTGGGCGGGGGCGTCGCGGTGGCCGATCGATACGCCGGATTCTGTCGAGGGGGACCATCTATCTAGGCGATCCGTCGCCGGATCGCTCGAGCCGCCTACCCGGGACTCGGCGAGCAGCCTCATCGTCCCTGTTTGGCGTTGCACCGCGTGGGGCTTGCCGAGCCGACGCCGTCGCCGGCGCCGCTGGTGCGCTCTTACCGCACCGTTTCACCCTTACCCGCCGAGGCGGGCGGTCTGTTCTCTGTGGCGCTCTGCCGTCGGGTCTCCCCGCCTAGGCGTTACCTAGCACGCTGCTCTTCGGTGTCCGGACGTTCCTCCCGGTCTCGCTTGCGGAGACCCGGCGGTCCCCTGATCGGCCGCCGGCATCGTATCCGATGTCGCGAAGTCGGGGGTGGCGCGGGACGCTAGTCCTCGGAGATCACGACCGTCATGGTGACGGGCTCGTGCGGCATGTCGCGGCCGTCGCGGTCCACGTTCGAGATCGCGTCGACGATGTCCATGCCCTCGACGACCTGCCCGAAGACCGTGTGCTTGCCCTTCAGCCAGCCGCAGTCGGCGGCGGTCACGATGAAGAACTGCGAGCCGTTCGTGTTCGGGCCGGCGTTGGCCATGGCGAGCTTGCCGCGGTCGACGTCGTGCGCGTTCGGCTCGTCCTCGAAGGTGTAGCCCGGGCCGCCCGTGCCGGTGCCCTGCGGGCAGCCGCCCTGGACCATGAAGTCGGGGATCACCCGGTGGAAGATCAGCCCGTCGTAGTAGCCCTCGCCGGCCAGCTTGGCGAAGTTGGCGACGGTCTTCGGCGCGTCCTCGGGGAACAGCTCGAGCACGATCGTCCCCATGCTCGTCTGCATCTCGGCTTTGGTGGCCACGGGTGCCCTTTCGGTCGGGGTGTCGGGCGCACACTAGCCGCCACGGGGTGCACGCGAGCCGCCCAGCGTCCATGATTCGGGGGTGGCCCGCTACGCCTCGCACCTCGTCCGCCATCGCGACCCCGAGACGGCGGTCGACGTGGCCGCCGATCACCTCGAGGCGGAGCTCGCCGGGGCGCCGCCGACCCTGGTCGTGATCACGGCGGCCGACGCGTTTCGCGACGAGGCCGACGAGCTGCGCCGCGCCGTCTTGCGCCGCTTCCCCGGTGCGGAGGTCGCGGGTGCGGTGATCGCGGGCGGCGTGATCGGGCGCGGGGAGGAGGTCGAGGAGGCGCCCGCCGTGAGCCTGCTCGCCGCCGCCCTGCCGGACGGCGCCGTCCGCGTGGCCGCGCTCGACGACGCCGACGAGCTGCCCGACCACGCGGGGCTCGTGGTCGCCTTCGCCGACCCGTTCACGCTCGGGGCCGAGGAGCTCTCGGACCGCGCCGACCGCGCGGGCATCGACCTGGTCGGCGGCTTCACCGGCGGCTACGGGCCGGGCTCGGCGCGGCTGATCCACGCGGACGGCGTGCGCACCCACGGCGCCGTCGCCCTCGCCGTCGACCTCGACGGGGCCGCCGCGGTGGTCTCGCAGGGCGCGCGCCCGATCGGCCCCGACCTCGTGGTGACGGGGGCGGAGGGCAGCGTCGTCCTCGAGTTGGCCGGCAAGCCGGCCGTCGAGCAGCTGCACGGCGTCCTCGGCGCGCTCGACGCCGAGGACCTGGCGCTCGCGCGCCACGGCCTGATGGCGGGCATCGTGATCGACGAGAACCGCCCCGACTACGGCGTCGGCGACTTCCTCGTGCGGGGCCTCGTCGGGGTGGAGGCGAGCACGGGCGGGCTCGCGGTGCAGGCGCTGCCGCGGGTCGGGCAGACGTTCCGGTTCCACGTGCGCGACGCGGCGGGCGCCGACGGCGACCTGCGCCGGGCCCTCGACGGGTGCAAGGCGGACGCCGGCGCGGCGCTGCTCTTCGCCTGCAACGGGCGCGGGCGGCGGATGTTCGGGGCGGACCACCACGACGCCGGGGTCGTCGAGGAGCTGCTCGGCGTGCCGGTCGCCGGGGCCTTCTGCCAGGGCGAGCTCGGACCGGTCGCGGGGGCCAACCAGGTCCACGCCTTCACGGCGACGCTCGCGGTGCTCCCGGCCGGCTGACCGGGCGCATCGGTCAGATGACGTACGGGATATCCAGGACGGTTGCCGCAGCCACCCGCTCAGCGGTATAACTCGGCGGCGGTTCCGCATAGGCACTGGAGGAGATCCGAGCGGTTTCCACCGTCTACGAAGACCACCACCGACGGTAGGATTGTGCAGCGCGGGTTGTTTCCGCCGAAGTCCGCCCGAGCAGAGAGGTTCGACAGCAGATGAGCACCGCCACGCAGGCCCTCCCCGGCTTCCTCGAATCCGTGCGGGTGGCCGACCGCGCGCTCCTCGACGTCGCCCGCACCCGTCAGCTGCGCCCGATGGAGGCCTACCTGCTCCTGATCATGCTCGACGAGGGCGACGCCGTCTCGACCGCGCACATCGCGGCCCGCGTCGCCGCCTCCTCCAGCCAGACCAAGCAGCTCGCCCTGGCCCTGCAGGTGCGCGGGCTGATCACGCGCCGTGACCGCACCGGCCTGACCTCGCTGACGCCCGCGGGGCGTCGCGAGGCCGCCGCGCTCGCCCAGGACGTCGTCAAGGCCCTGCAGGACCGCCTGCAGACGCTCGACGCGACCGCCGCCTGGCGCGCGGTCACCGCCTAGCCCGTTCGGGCTAGCTCGCCTCCTCGGCCCTCTTGCGGGCCTGGGAGACGAACGGCATCATCGCGCGCAGCTCCGCGCCGACCTGCTCGAGCTGGGAGTCGGCCGCCTGCTGGCGCAGCAGCTTGAACTTGGGCCGCCCGGTCTGGTTCTCGGCGATGAACTCCTTGGCGAAGTCGCCGCGCTGGATCTCCGCGAGGATCTCCTTCATCGCGGCCTTGGCCTCGGGGCCGACGACGCGCGGGCCGCGCGTCAGGTCGCCGTACTCGGCGGTGTCGGAGATCGAGTAGCGCATCCAGTCCATCCCGCCCTCGTAGAGCAGGTCGACGATCAGCTTGAGCTCGTGGAGCACCTCGAAGTAGGCGATCTCGGGGGCGTAGCCCGCCTCGACCAGCGTCTCGAAGCCCGCCTGGATCAGCGCGGTGGTGCCGCCGCAGAGCACGGCCTGCTCGCCGAAGAGGTCGCTCTCGCACTCCTCGCGGAAGGTCGTCTCGATGACGCCCGCCCGCGCGGAGCCGATGCCGATCGCCCAGGCCATCGCGAGCTGCTTGGCGTCGCCCGTCGCGTCCTGCGCGATCGCGATCAGGGCGGGCACGCCCGCGCCCTCCGTGTAGAGCCGGCGCACGAGGTGGCCGGGGCCCTTCGGGGCGACCATGATCACGTTGACGCCCTCGGGCACCTCGACGGTGCCGAAGTGGATCGAGAAGCCGTGCGTGAAGAGGACGGTCGCGCCCGGCCTGATCAGGTCGCGGATCGTCGCCCACAGCTCGGCCTGGATGTGGTCGGGGACCATGATCGCTATCACGTCCGCGTCCTTGACGGCCTCGGTCGGCTCCTGCGGCGTCCAGCCGTGACCCTCGGCGCGCTTCCAGCCGTCCGAGCCGGGACGCACCGCGACGGTCACGTCGGCGCCCGAGTCGCGCAGGTTGAGCGCGTGGGCGTGGCCCTGCGAGCCGTAGCCGATGACGACGATGCGCTTGCCGGCGAGGGCGCCGAAGTCGCCGTCGGACTCGTAGTGGAGCTTGGCCATGGGTTGATCCCCTCGTGTCTCGTGGTCGTGCGGCGCCCGGCGCCGCCCGGAACTGTAGGACGAACCGCCGTGCCGTGCCCCGCTAGCCCAGTACGCGCAGGCGCGACGTGGACTCGCCCTCGGGCGCCGAGGCGCGCAGCATCGCCACGCGGCCCGTGCGGATCGCCTCGAGGATGCCGTAGGGGGTGAGCAGCTCCTCGAAGGAGGCGAGCCGGTCGGGGTGCTCGACGCACTCGAGGAGCAGGGTGGTCTGGCCGACGTCCGCGACGCGGGCGTCGAACAGCTCGGCCAGCTTCATCACCTCGGAGCGGCGCTCCGCGTCGACCTGCACCTTGATCAGGAGCAGTTCGCGCTCGATCGCCGCGTCCGGGGCGACCTCGTAGACGTCGATCACGTCGACCAGTTTGTAGAGCTGCTTGACGACCTGCTCGACGGAGTGGCGCGTGCAGTCGACGCGGATCGTGATCACGGAGCGGTCGGCGCGCTCTGTCGGGCCCACGGCGAGGCTGTCGATGTTGAAGCCGCGGCGCGTGAACAGGCCCGCCACCCGGGACAGGACGCCCGGGCGGTTCTCGACCAGGGCCGAGAGGGTGTGGTGGTTGGTCGCTCCCATCAGACGCCCTCCTCGACCCACTCGTTCTCCCACGTCTCGTCCAGCATCTCGTGCGACGCGGACCCGGCGGGCACCATCGGGTAGACCTTCTCCTCGCGGTCGACGCGGAAGTCGATCACGGTCGGGCGGCGCGCCGCGATCGCCTCGGCGATGACGGCGTCCGCCTCGGCCTCGGTCTCGGCGCGCAGCGCGAGGCACCCGTACGACTCGGCGAGCATCACGTAGTCCGGGATCGTCCCGAACAGGTCCGTCTCCGAGTAGCGCTCGCCGTGGAACAGCTCCTGCCACTGGCGCACCATCCCGAGCCAGCCGTTGTTGATCACGGCGTGGATCGCGGGCACGTCGTAGCAGCGCGCCGTGGCGAGCTCCTGCATCGTCATCTGGAAGCAGCCGTCGCCGTCGATGTTGACGACGTAGGCGTCCGGGCAGGCCTGCTGGGCGCCGATCGCGGCCGGCACCCCGAAGCCCATCGTGCCGAGGCCGCCGGAGGTGATCCAGCGGCGCGGCCTGTCGATTGTGAGGTACTGGGCGGCCCACATCTGGTGCTGGCCGACCCCGGTCACCCAGATCGCGTCCTTGCCGCGCAGCGCCTTGTCGAACGCCTCCATGACGTACTCGGGCTTGAGCGTGTCGCCGCCGCGGCGGTAGCGGAACGGGTGCTCGCGCCGCCAGCCCTGGACGTCGTTGAGCCAGTCGATCTGGTGGCGGATGCGCTCGTCGTTCCGGTTCGCGAGGACGGCGTCGCGCAGGGCGGGCAGCGTCTCGTTGAGGTGCCCGATCAGGGACACGTCGGCGTGGCGGTTCTTGGAGATCTCCGCCGGGTCGATGTCGAAGTGGATGATCTTGGCGCTCGGGGCGAACGCGTCGAGCTTGCCGGTGACGCGGTCGTCGAAGCGCGCGCCGATCGTGATCAGGAGGTCCGAGCGGTGCATGGTCCAGTTGGCGTACTTGGAGCCGTGCATGCCCGGCATCTGCACGGACAAGGGATGCGAGTCGGGGAAGGCGCCCTTGGCGAGGAGCGTCGTCGTGACCGGCGCCTGCAGGGCCTCGGCGAGCAGGATCAGCTCATCCGTCGCCTCGGCGTTGATGACGCCGCCGCCGACGTAGAGGACGGGCTTGCGGGCGCGGGCGATCAGGTCCGCGGCCGCGTCGATCGCGTCCCGGTCGACGCCGCTGATCCAGTCCGTGTCGTAGCCCGGCAGGTCGATCTCGTCGGGCCACGCGAAGTCGAACTCGGTCAGCTGCAGGTCCTTCGGGACGTCGACGAGGACGGGGCCGGGCCGGCCGCTGAGCGCGATGTGGAACGCGGCCTTCATCGCCTTCGGGATGTCCTCGACCGTCTGCACGAGGAACGAGTGCTTGACGATCGGCATCACGATGCCCGTGATGTCGGCCTCCTGGAAGGCGTCCGTGCCGATCAGGTGGGTCGGCACCTGCCCCGTGATCGCCACGAGCGGCGTCGAGTCGAGGAAGGCGTCGGCGATCGGGGTCACGAGGTTCGTGGCGCCCGGGCCCGACGTGGCGATGCAGACGCCGACCTTGCCGGTCGCGCGTGCGTAGCCCTGGGCCATGTGGCCCGCGCCCTGCTCGTGGCGGACCAGGACGTGCTGGACCGTGTGGTCGCAGGCCATGAAGGCGTCGTAGAGGGGCAGGATGGCGCCGCCGGGGATGCCCCAGCAGATGTCCACCCCCTCGGCCTCCAGGCTGCGGATGATGGCCTCGGCGCCGTTCATGCGGCCCGTGCGGGCGCGCGCCTTGGCGAGGGCGGAATCGGTCTGGGTGCTCATGCGGTCACCTCGGGATCGCGGACGTGCGCCGCGATCGCGGCGCCGACCTCGTCGGTCGAAGCCGACCCGCCGAGATCCGGCGTGGTCGGGCCGTGCTCCAGGCAGTGGACGGCGGCCGCCTCGACGGCATCACCGGCCGCGCGCTCGCCCAGGTCGCGCAGCAGCATCGCGACGGTCAGCACCATCGCGGTCGGGTTCGCGATCCCGCGGCCCGCGATGTCGGGCGCGGACCCGTGGATCGCCTCGTACAGCCCCGGGCGCGCGGCGCCCAGGGACGAGCTCGGCGCGAGGCCGATGCCGCCGGAGACGCTGGCGGCGAGGTCGGAGAGGATGTCCCCGAACATGTTCTCGGTCACGATCACGTCGTAGGCCGTCGGCTGCTCGATCAGCTTCATCGCCATCGAGTCGACCAGCTGGTGCGAGAGCTCGACGTCCGGGTAGTCCGGGGCGACGCGCTCGGCCACGACCTGCCGCCACAGCTTCGAGCTGGACAGGACGTTCTGCTTGTCGACCGAGCAGACGCGGCCCGAGCGGGTGCGTGCGAGGTCGAAGGCGTAGCGGCAGACCCGCTCGACCTCCTCGGCCGAGTAGCGGCAGGTGTCCATGCCGGTCTCGGCGGTCAGCTCCTTCGGCCCGAAGTAGAGGCCCCCGGTCAGCTCGCGGATGATGATGACGTCGAGGCCCTCGACCAGCTCGCGGCGCAGGGGCGACTCGAGCTTCGAGCTCCACAGCCGGATCGGGCGCACGTTGGCGAAGGCCGCGAGCTCGGCGCGCAGCGCGAGCAGGCCCTGCTCGGGCCGGATCGCGCCCGTGTCCCACTGGGGCCCGCCGACGGCGCCCTTGAGCACCGCGTCGGCGCCCTTGAGGGCGTCCCGCGTCTCGGCGGGGAACGGATCGCCGTGGCTGTCGATCGCGTTGCCGCCGAACGGGTGCTCGGAGACCTCGACGGCGAAGCCGTGGACGTCGGCCGCGGCGTGCAGCACGTCGAGGGCGACGCGCGTCGTCTCGGGGCCGATGCCGTCGCCGGGGAGGACTGCGATCTTCACCAGAGTCTCCTGTCCGCCGTGCTCAGACCGACTCGCGGGCCATCGGGTTGGGGATGCCGGCCGCGACCAGCGCGGCGGCCCGGAGGAACGCCTCGGCGGCGGCCTCCGTGATGTCGGGCGCCACCGACTGGCCGGTGTACGTGCGCCCCCCGTGCTCGAGCACGACGCGCACGTCGCCGAGCGCGTCGTTGCCGCCGGTGACGGCGTTGACGTTGAACTCGCGCAGCGTCGCCGGCGTGGCCACGATCGCGTTGAGCGCGTTGAAGGCCGCGTCGATCGGGCCGTCGCCCTCCGCCGAGGCGGCGTGCCTCTGTCCGCCCTCGCCCACGACGACGTCCGCGTGGGAGGTCTCGCCCGTCGCGGTCCTCAGCGCGAGGCGCTCGAGCGTCCAGCGCTCGGCCGTGTCGCGCGACTGGTCGTCGAGGAGCGCCTCGAGGTCGAGCATCGAGACGGTCTTCTTGCGGTCCGCGATCTCCTTGAAGCGCGCGAAGGCGCGCTTGAGGTCGTCGCCCTCGACGGTGTAGCCCATGTCGGCGTAGGCCCTCTGCAGGGCGTGGCGGCCCGAGTGCTTGCCCAGCACCAGCTCGTTGTGGGCGAGGCCGATCGACTCGGCGTCCATGATCTCGTAGGTGCGGCGGTGCTTGAGCACGCCGTCCTGGTGGATGCCCGCCTCGTGGGCGAAGGCGTTCTTCCCGACGATCGCCTTGTTCGGCTGTACGGGGTAGCCGGTCAGGCGCGAGACGAGGCGGCTGGTGCGGGCGATCTCGCGCGTCTCGACGCCGGTCTCGAAGCCGTACAGCGCGGGGCGGGTGCGCAGCGCCATCACGATCTCCTCGAGCGCGCTGTTGCCGGCGCGCTCGCCGATGCCGTTGACCGCCACCTCGACCTGGCGCGCCCCGGCCTGGACGCCGGCGAGCGAGTTCGCGGTCGCGAGGCCGAGGTCGTTGTGCGTGTGCACGCTGAGGACGGCCTCGTGCAGCTCGGGCACGTTCTCGTAGAGGGTGGCGAGGATCTCCCGGTACTCGTCCGGCGTCGTGTAGCCGACGGTGTCGGGGATGTTGATCGTCGTCGCGCCCGCGGCGAGCGCGGTGCGCACGACCTCCGCCATGAACTCGGGCCGCGAGCGCGTGGCGTCCTCGCAGGAGAACTCGACGTCGGCGACCTTCGAGCGGGCGTACGCGACCGCCTCGCGGGTCTGCTCGACGACCTGCTCGGGCGTCATCCGCAGCTTGTGCTCCATGTGCAGGTCGCTGGTCGCGATGAAGACGTGGAAGCGGGGGCGCTCGGCGTGCCGCAGGGCCTCCCAGGACGCATCGATGTCGGCCTGCTGGGTGCGGTTGAGGCTGGCGATGGTGCAGCCGCGCACGTGCTTGGCCACGAGGCCGATGCCCTCGACCTCGCCGGGCGACGAGATCGCGAAGCCCGCCTCGATGATGTCCACGCCGAGGCGCTCGAGCTGGCGCGCGATCTCCAGCTTCTCCTGCGCGTTCAGGCTGATGCCCGGCGACTGCTCGCCGTCGCGCAGGGTGGTGTCGAAGATCCGGACGTAGGTGCCGTCAGTGGTGTCGCTCATCGGATGTGCCTCCTTTCGCGTCCCGGTGCGCTCGCACGCACCGGTCCCGTGGTCTCGTCGGTGTCTGCGCCGGGCAGGCGGCGCGTAGGCCAAGTGCTTCCCCTAGCGGGGAAGGAGGCCGACGAGCAGGGGCAGCGGGGCGACGGGCGACGACGCCACGACCCCACGGCCGCTCTGATGAGAGCGGCCGAGAGTCCCTTCATGCGTGTGCGGCGTCGTGCGCATCAGGTGGGAAGTGTAGCCACAGCGCCGTCCCGGGGTCAAAGGGGGAAGGCGCGCCCTATGGTTCGGGGCCGATGGGCCTGCCCCTGCTCGGCTCCCCCCGGCGCGTCGCGTTCGCGCGCCTCGTGGTCGCGTCGCTCGGTGGCTTCATGGCGCTCGGCGCGGCGTACGCGATTGTGCCGCCGCTCGTGACGGAGCGCCTCGGCGGCGACGACGTGACCGTCGGCTGGACGATCACCGTCTTCGCGCTGGCCGCGCTCGGCTTCCGGGTCGTGGCCGGCACGGGCATCGACCGCCGCGGCCCGCGGCTCGTGATCGGCGCCGGCTTCGTGCTCCTGGCGCTCGGCGGCACGCTCTTCTACGTGGCCGACGCCTCGTGGATCCTGTTCGCCGCGCGCGTCCTGCAGGGCTTCGGGCAGGCGTTCGTGTTCACGGCGGGGCTGGCCTGGGCGATCGCGCTCGCGCCGGCGTCGCGCCGCGGCCAGGCGATCTCGCTGTTCGGCCTCGCGATCTGGGCGGGCTTCTCCGTCGGGCCGGTCGCGGCGCAGTTCCTGCTCGACCACGTCGGCTTCGGGGCGGCCGAGCTGCTGCTCGTCGTCGCGCCGCTCCTCGCGCTGGTCGGCCTCGTCGGCATCATCCGCCCCGCCAGGCACGGCGCGTCCGCGCCGGGCATCTCGATCCCGCGCGAGGCGCTCCGCCCCGGCCTCGGTCTCGCCTTCGGCGGCGTCGTGATGGCCGGGATCGTCGGCTTCGCCGTCCTCACCTTCGACGCGCGCGGCGGAGGCGGCGGCTCGTACGTGATCGGCGCCTACGGGGCCGCCACGTTCCTCGGCCGGATCGTGCTCGGCCACCTGCCCGACACGTTCGGCGCCTACAAGACGGGGCTGATCGCCTTCGCCCTGGCCCTCGTCGGCGCCGTGGCCATCGGGCTCTCGCCGAGCTGGTGGATCGCGGCCGGCGGCGCCGTCGTCTGCGGCGCCGCCTGGGCGCTCCTGTTCCCGGCGCTCGCCCTGATGGCGATCGACCGCACGCCGCCCGAGCGGCGCGGCGCCGCGCTCGCCGTCTACACGGGCGGCTTCGACCTCGGCTTCGCCGTCGCCGGGCCGCTGCTCGGCTTCGCCGCGCACCAGGCCGGCTACGGCGCCGTCTACGCCGTCGGCGCGACGTTCGCCGCCGCCGGCCTCGTCCTGGTGCTCGCCAGCCGGCGCCCGCCGGCCGTCGCCTCCGCCTAGCGCATCGCGGCCATGCGCCGCTCGGCCTCGGGCAGCACGCGGTCGAAGATCGCGATCGCCTCGTCGATCTGCTCGCGCGTCGTGATCAGGGGCGGCGAGATCTGGATCGCGGGGTCGCCGCGATCGTCGGCGCGGCACAGGAGGCCCTCCTTGAGGAGCGTCGGCGACAGGAAGTCGCGCAGCAGCACGTTGCACTCCTGCTCGTTGAAGGTCTCGCGGGTCGCCTTGTCGCGCACGAGCTCCATCGCCCAGAAGTAGCCGGCGCCGCGGACGTCGCCCACGATCGCGTGGCGCTCCTTGAGGCCCAGCAGCTGGTCGCGCAGGTAGTCCTCGTTGCGGCGCACGTTGCCGATCACGTCCTCGCGCTCCATGATCTCGAGGTTCTTCAGCGCGGCGGCGGCGACGATCGGGTGACCGCCGAACGTGATGCCGTGCATGTACATGCTCTCGGTCGAGATCAGCGCGTCGGCGATGCGCGGCCCGAACAGGACCGCGCCCATCGGCTGGTAGCCGGAGGTCAGGCCCTTGGCGCAGGTGATGATGTCGGGCTCGTACTCGTAGCGGATCGCGCCGTACCACTCGCCGACGCGGCCGTAGCCGCAGATCGTCTCGTCGGCGACGTGCAGCACGCCGTACTCGCGGCAGATCTCGTTGACCCGCTGGTGGTACTCGGGGTGGGGGGTGAAGCAGCCGCCCGCGTTCTGGACGGGCTCCATGATCACCATCGACACCGTCGACGGGTCCTCGAACTCGATCACCTCGGCGACCTCGTCGGCGCACTTGAGGTTGCAGCCGCCCGCGTCGGCGCAGTGCTGGCAGCGGTACGGGTTCGTGGGGGAGACGTGGCGGACGCCGCTCATCAGGGGCTCGAACATCGAGCGGATGCCCGTGATGCCCGTGATCGAGAGCGCGCCGTAGGTGGTGCCGTGGTACGCGATCTTGCGGGCGATCACCTTGCGCCGCATCGGCTCGCCGTTGGCGGTGTGGTAGTTGCGGGCCAGCTTGAGCGCGCCCTCGACGCCCTCGGAGCCGCCGGACACGAAGAAGGCGCGGTCGATCGAGGCGGGCGTGATCTCGGCGAGCTTCGCGGCCAGCTCGATCGCGCGCGGGTGCGAGTAGGTCCAGTTCGTGTAGTACGGCAGCTCCATCGCCTGCTCGAGCATCGCCTGGCCGATCTCCTCGCCGTGCGAGTAGCCGATCTGGACGGTGAACAGGCCGCTGAGGAAGTCCATGTAGCGGTTGCCGTCGGTGTCGTACAGGTAGATGTCGTCGCCGCGGGCCATCACGGGGTGCTTGTCCGGGTCGAAGCCCGCCATCTGCGTGAAGTGGAGCCACAGGTGCTGGATCGCCAGCTCCTGGAGTCGCGCGGTGTCAATGGTCGCCATCGGTATCGCCTCCTTTCCGGTAGTGTACCGGGCCCGCGTCGCGGCGTCATGCGGGGCCGCCCGCGCGGCCCGACGGCGGTATGCTGCCGCCCATCACCGACCGCCCCGCGGGGGCGAGGAGGATCCGATGGCAGTCGACCAGGGAATCGGGGCCCGGACCGCGGCCCTGCAGGCGGAGCGGGAGCGCTGGGTGTCGGCCTCCGTGTACACGCAGCCTCTCTTCGTGGAGCACGCGCACGGCGCGCGCATCACGGACGTCGAGGGGCGCGAGTACATCGACTTCGTCGGCGGCATCGGCTCGCTCAACTGCGGCCACACGCCCGAGGCGGTCGTGCAGGCCGTGCAGGACCAGGCCGCCCGCTACATGCACCAGATGTACTCCGTCGCCCAGTACGAGGGCTACATCGAGGCGGTCAAGCGCCTCTGCGCGTGCCATCCGGGCGACGGGCCGTTCAAGGGCCTCCTGCTCAACTCGGGCGCCGAGGCGGTCGAGAACGCGGTCAAGATCGCGCGCTACGCGACGGGCCGTGACGCGATCGTCTGCTTCGACCAGGGCTTCCACGGGCGCACGCTGCTCGGCATGTCCCTGACCTCGAAGCCGATGCCGTACAAGAAGGGCATGGGCCCGTACGCGGCGGAGATCTACCGCGCCCCCGGCCCGTACCCGTACCGCGGGATCTCCGGGGAGGATGCGCTCGACGGCTTCCGGAAGCTGCTCAAGACGCAGATCGACCCGACGCAGGTCGCGGCCGTGATCTACGAGCCCGTGCAGGGCGAGGGCGGCTTCCTGCCGGCCCCGGACGGCTTCATCGAGGCGATCTTCGAGATCTGCCGGGAGCACGGCATCCTCTACATCTCCGACGAGGTGCAGTCCGGCATGGGCCGCACGGGCACGCCGTCGGCGATCGAGCACTACGGCGTCTCCCCGGACCTCGCCACGTGGGCGAAGTCGATGGGCGGCGGCATGCCGATCTCCGGCGTGACGGGCCGCGCCGAGCTGATGGACGCCGTGCATCCGGGCGGCCTCGGCGGCACGTTCGGCGGCAACCCCGTCGCCTGCGCGGCGGCGATCGTCGCGCTCGACCAGGTCCTCGACCCGGACTTCCAGGCCCACGCGACGGCCTTCGGCGCCGACCTGCGCGCCCGGCTCGACGCCATCGCCGAGCGGCACGACTGCGTCGGCGAGGTGCGCGGCCTCGGCGGCATGCTCGCGATGGAGCTCGTCACCGACCGGGCGACGAAGGAGCCGGCCGCCGCGGAGACGGGGCGGATCGTGGCGCTGGCCCGTGAGCGCGGCCTGATCCTGATGGCCTCGGGCCTCTACTCGAACGCGATCCGCGTCCTCGTGCCGCTGGTGGCGACCGAGCAGGACCTCGACGAGGGCTTCGCGATCCTCGAGGAGTCCCTGGTCGACGCCTTCGCCGGCCGCTGACGGATCTTTGTCACGCAGTCCCGCCGGCCCGCCCCCCGGGGCGGGATCCGGCGGACTTCGTGACGATCGCCACCCGTCTGCAGGGGTTTTTCGCGAAATCCCGAAGGACGAGTGCTAGCCTGCGGGCCGCACATGCCGCACACCTGGAGCATCGCGCTCCGGCCGGTGGTCGCGTCGCTCGCGCTGTTGGTCGTTGCCCTCGTCGTCGTCTGCGCGCCCGCGCCCGCTGAGGCCAAGCGCAAGCGCAGCGTGCCGCCGCCGCCCGCGGTGGAGCTCGAGCGGGTCCTCGTCGCCCTCGGCCATCTCGACCCGGAGATCCGCGCCAACGTGGCCGCCCTGCGCCGCGTCGAGGCGCGCCTCGCCGCCCTCGACGCGCGCCTCACCGCGCTCGAGGGCGAGCGGGCCGCCGCCCGGGTGCGGGTCGAGGCGGCCCGCGCCGGGCTCGCCGTCGGCGCCGTCAGGGCCGTCGCGTCCGGCCGGGCCGCACTCGCCGCCGCGCTCCTCGAGTCCGCCGACCCCGCCGACGCGCGCGCCCTCGAGGTCGTCGACCCGGCGGGCGCCGAGGCCCGCGCCGCCGCCGAAGCGGTCGACGCGCTCGCCCTCGAGCGCCGCGGCCTCCTCGCCACCCGCGCCGTGCTCCTGCGCGACCGCGGCTACGCCCGCGACCTGATCGCCACCGACCGCGCGGCCCGCCGCGTCGTCCTGCGCGCCCTGCCCCTCGACCTGCGCCAGGCGGCGCTGCGCCGCGCCGCCCGCGGCGAGCGCGTGGAGCACCGTGCGCCGCGCGTGGCCTCGCCGCTCGTGGCCCTGGCCACCGGCCGGGCCGGCCTGCCCGCCCTCCCGCGCGCCGCGCGTGCCGAGCCGTCGGGGATCGGCGCCGTGGCGCTCGCCTACGCGCTGACGCAGGTCGGCACGCCGTACCGGACGGCCGGCGAGGCGCCCGGCGGCTTCGACTGCTCGGGCCTCCTCTGGTGGGCCTTCGGGCAGGCCGGGCTCGCCATCCCGCGCAGCTCGGGCGACATCTACGACGCCGCGCGGCGGATCCCGCGCCGGCAGGCCGCGCCCGGCGACATCGTCTCCTTCCACGGCGAGGGCCACGTCGGGCTCTACCTCGGCGGCGGCCTCTACGTGCACTCGACGCGCTCGGGCGACGTCGTGCGCGTGTCGCCGCTCTCGGAGCGCACGGACCTCGACGGCTTCGTGCGGCTGGCGGCGTGAGCCGACGCCCCGCTCCACCGGCCGCCGGCCCGGCCGCTGCTAGCGTTCCGCGCAGGATGTCGTACGTCCGCAGCCTCCGCCTGCGGCCCGTCGCCGCCCTCCTGGCACTGGTCGCCGTCGCCGCCCTCGCCGGCCTCGACCCGGGCGCCGCGCGCGCCGACCGGCTCGCCGAGGCGCTCGCCGAGGCCGACCGCGTCGAGGCCGAGCTGCAGGGCCTCAACGACCAGGTCGCCGCCGCCGCGGAGGCCTACAACGCGGCCCAGATCGAACTCGACCGGACGAACGCCGCGATCGCGGAGAACCGGCGCATCCTCGACGCCTCCAAGTCGAACCTGCGCGTCTCCCGCCGGGAGCTCGAGCAGATGCTGGTCGACGCCTACCGCCGTGGCGACCCGGACCTGCTCGCCTTCCTCCTCGCCGCCGACTCCATCGACGAGCTCGTCGACCAGAGCCGCTTCATGCAGCGGGTCACCGTCCACGCGGGCCAGATCGTCCGCGACGTGCGCCGCTACACCCGCCAGGTCAAGGAGACGGAGCGGGCGCTCGAGGCCGAGCAGGCCGACCGCCAGGCCGCGCTCGCCGCCCGCGCCGACGAGGAGGCCGCCGTGCGCGGCGCCCTCGCCGAGCGCCAGGACCTGCTCGCGTCCCTGTCGGGCGAGATCAGCGCGATCATCCAGCGCCGCGAGGCCGCCCGGCGGGCGGAGGCCGAGCGCCTCGCCGCCGCCGCGGGCATCACGCTCGAGGAGGCCGTCGCCGTCGCCGGAGGCGACGACATCGCGCTCGGCGGCAGCGCCGACCTCGGCTCCGCCGGGGCGGTCATCGAGGCGCCGCCGTCCTCGACCGTGGGCGGGTCGGCCGCCTCGATCGCGCTCGGCGCGCTTGGCATCCCCTACGTCTGGGCCGGCTCGTCGCCGGAGGGCGGCTTCGACTGCTCGGGCCTGATCATGTGGGCCTACGCCCAGGTCGGGGTGTCCCTGCCGCACAACGCGGCCGCGATCTACGGCACGGGCACGCCCGTGCCACTGGAGGCGCTCGAGCCGGGCGACATCATCTCCTTCCGCGGCTCGGGCCACGCCGGCATCTACATCGGCGGCGGCCAGTACGTGCACGCGTCGCAGACCGGCGACGTCGTCAAGGTCTCGAGCCTGTCGGATCGCTCGGACATCGACGGCGCCGTCCGCGTCAGCTGATCAGCGCACGCGGACCGTCGTCAGGACGACGCCCTCGACCGTGTTGCCGGCCCAGTCGGTGGCGCTGGCCACGATCCGGTAGGTGCCGGGCTTGCGGGGCAGCGTGACCGTGATCCGGCCCGCGCCCGACGCGACCGAGCGGGCGATCGGCCCGATCCCGGCCGGACGGCCGCGCTTCGTCTGCACCCGCAGGACCAGGCTGACGGGCTTGTCGCGGCCCACGAGCAGCTTGAGCGTGGGCTTGACGCCCGGCTTGAGCTTCGCGAGGCGCAGCGGCTTCGGGGCCTTGGCCGGGCCCGTCAGCACCGGCGGCGTCTTGAGGTCCGCGCTGAAGCGGTCGCCGAGCGCCGTGAACGACCCGTCGCCGGTCATCGCGCCGAGGTCCTTCAGCTGGCTGGCCATCAGGGTCATGTACTTGACCGGGGCGTCCTCGCCCGGGGCGTAGCGGCCCCACCCGCCCGTGTCGTACTTCGGGAGCACGGCCTTCGTGGCGGCCACCGAGCGGGCGAACGCGTCCGCGAAGCCGTCGTCGCCCGTCGCGTCGGCGAGGTCGCCCATCGCCAGGACCCCCTCGAGGTGCCCGTTCAGCACCCGGTAGCCCGGCTTGAAGACGTAGAGGGGGAACCACAGCCCGTTGCCGTCGACCGTGATCGCGTCCGCGATCGCCGCGTTGCCGAAGCGGATCGCGGCGTCGAGGTGGCGGTCGTCGCCCCGGCGGTCCCAAGCTCTGAGGCCGGCGCGGGCGGCGACGCCCTCGGCCATCGCGCTCTCCCACGGCGGCGAGGCGCCGTCGTAGGGGAAGAGGTACGGCAGGTCGTAGGCGTCGCCGTCGGCGAGGGCGATCACGAGCGCCGCGTCGAAGGCGGCGGCGACGCCGCCCTCGTCGGCGATCTGGCGGCCCGGCTCGAGGATCGCGAAGAAGGTGCCGAGCGGCTGGATCCGCAGGCCCTGGCCCGTGTAGCTCTCGTAGACGACGCCGTCGAGGCGGATGCGGGTGCCGGAGCCCGGCAGCGCGTTCGCCTCCAGGTAGCCGACGTTGGCGCCCACCTCACGGAACACGATCCGCGCCAGGTCGGGGGAGAAGTCGGGGCGGTTGGCGATCCGGGTGGCGCTGGCGACGACCGCGCTCAGCGCCGTCTGGCGGCTGCCGCCGAGCCGCTCCGCGAGGCTGCGGGCCTCCGCCACGGTGGCGAGGTACTCCGTCCGGTCGGCGGGCGCCACGCCGACCCGGGTCAGGTTCTGGGCGAGGGTCGCGCCCTGCGCGGGCACTGCGGCGAGGGCGAGCGCGCAGGCCACGGCGAGGGGGAGGAGCGCTCGGAGCCGCACGGGCTCAGGCTATCACCGGGGCGCGGCGAGTCAGGTGGTGGCGGCGTCCGCGCCGCCGGCGGGCACGCGCGGGGGCGCGCCCTGGCCGTCGTCGGCGTTCGACGCCGGGGCGAAGATCTCGAGCTCGCCCGTCTGACCGCCCGTGAAGAAGCCCGTGACGTCGGACGAGGCGCCGGGGTCGAGGCCCTCGATGATGGCTATGCCGGCGCCGACCACCGCATCCCCCTCGCGCAGCAGCGCCTGGACGATGATCTGCTCCTGGCGGACCGGCGTCTGGTTGGTCACGGTCGCCGTCCATGTGGTCCCGAACGAGGGGTCCTCGGTAACGCTGGGGTTCGCGATCTCGAGGCCCGCGACGACGGTGGCCGCGACTGGGGCGCCGCCGATCACCACCTCGGCGGTGACGGGCTCGCCCGTGACCGCGATCTGGTCGTTGACGTAGAGGGTCTCGCCGCCGTCGAGGAGCGAGGGCAGGTGCACCAGCGTCGGGTCCGCGCCCGGCGTGTTGTTCGTGCCGACCTCGGCCCCGTCGGCGCCGAGGAGGCGCACCTCGATCGGCGCCCACAGGAGCGCACCGCCCGCGCCCGTGGCCGTGATCCGGATCACCACAGCCGCCATCAGCCCGTCGGCGGAGGGGATCACGGCGACGGTCTCGGCCTCCACGCCGATCGCCTGCTCGACCTCGATGGACTCGGCCTTGGCCGCCTCGCCGGCCTCCGCGCGGATGCGGTCGGCCTTGTCGAACGAGCTCTCGCAGCCCGCGGCCGCGAGGCCGGCGAGCAGGAGGAGGGGCAGGGCGAGGCGGCGGCGCACGGGGCGCCTAGCCGAACATGCCGGCGACGAAGTCGCGCGTCGACTGGTTGGCCGGGTCCTCGAAGACCTGCTGCGCGATCCCCTGCTCGATCAGGTCGCCGTTCAGGAGGTAGGCGGCGTAGTCGGCGATGCGCTTGGCCTGGGCGAGGTTGTGCGTCACGATCACGATCGTCAGGGAGCCCGCGAGCTGCACGATCAGCTCCTCGATGCGCGCCGTCGAGCGCGGGTCGAGGGCCGAGCAGGGCTCGTCCATCAGGATCACCTCGGGGTTCGCCGCGAGCGTGCGCGCGATGCAGAGGCGCTGCTGCTGGCCGCCCGAGAGGGACAGCGCGTTGCGGTCGAGGTTGTCCTTGACCTCGTCCCAGAGGCCGGCGCGCTGCAGCACGTCGGCGACCTGCGGCATCAGCTCACCCCGGGAGGGGCGCCGCTTGGCCTGCTCGCGGATCGCGAAGGCGACGTTGTCGAAGATCGTCATCGGGAACGGGTTCGGCTGCTGGAAGACCATCCCGACCCGGCGGCGCAGCAGGTTGAGGTCGGTGCCCCCGGCGTAGACGTCGGCCCCGTCGAACAGGATCTGCCCGCCGATCGTCGCCGTCGGCGCGAGCTCCGTGAGGCGGTTGATCGAGCGCAGGAGCGTCGTCTTGCCGCAGCCGGACGGCCCGACGAGCGCGAGGACGCCGCCGCGCGGGGCGTCGAGGTCAACGCCGTGGAGGATCTCGTTGCCGGAGAACGCGACGCGCAGGCCGCGCGCGGCCAGCACCAGGTCGGCCGGGTCGGCCACGTGGGCCGGTTGGGCGAGCGGCTGGGCGAGCGCGACCGGGTCGGGTTCGGCGGCCGACGCGGGCGGTGCGGGCACGGCCGCGGCCGCGCCGAACGGGGCGGGCTCGACCGCCGCGAGCGGGTCCGGAGCCGGAGCGGCCGGCGGCGGCGGGGGCGTCGCCGCCACCGCGGTCGGATCGGTCGGGTCCCCGGCGGCGCGCAGGTCGGCGCTGCGGTCGAGGGCGTGGCGCCACTCCTGGCGCTTGGCCCGCTCGTCGAGCCGCTGCTGGTCGTCGTTCGGGTCCATCGGGGTCACCGCTTTCCGATCTTGCGCCGACTCAGCCGGATCAGCGCGATGTTGACGATGAGGATCACGACCATCAGGACGAAGGCCGCGCCGTACGCCGGTCCGGGCGAGTTGCCCTCGCCGGCCGGGGAGGAGAAGAAGATGTAGGTGGTCAGGGTCGATCCCTCGCTGCGCAGGAAGTCCATCAGGTTCCAGGGCA
This sequence comes from Actinomycetota bacterium, assembly GCA_016870485.1. GTDB lineage: Bacteria > Actinomycetota > Thermoleophilia > Gaiellales > F1-60-MAGs149 > F1-60-MAGs149. The sequence continues at coordinate 8,123 of VGBM01000018.1, read as the reverse complement.
GGTACCAGCCGTCCGGCGGGGCCTGCAGGACGGCGCCGCCGAGCAGGATCCAGACGATCGCCGTGTCGCCCGCGATGCGGCCGACGCCGAGCACGATGCCGGTCGCGATGCCGGGGCGGGCGCCGGGGACCACGATCCGGCGGATCGTCGTGAGGCGGCCCTTGCCGAGCGCGTAGGCGGCCTCGCGCTGCTGGTCGGGGACGCCGAGGATCGCGGCCTGGCTTGAGCGCACGACGGGCGGCAGGCCGATCAGCGCCATCATCAAGGACGAGCAGAAGAACGACTGCGCCGTGGCCATGCCGGTGTCGCCGACGGGGTTGGAGATGAAGGACAGCCAGCCCTGCGAGAAGATCGCGAGGCCGAACAGCGCGAACACGATGCTCGGGACGCCGAAGATCAGGTCGATCGCGGTGTCCGTGCCCTTCGCGAGCCAGGCAGGCTGGCGGTACTCGGTCAGGAAGATCGCGACACCGAGGCCGAGCGGGAACGCGACCGCCATGCCGAAGGCGACGACGAGGAACGTGCCGACGATGGCGGGCAGGATGCCGCCGGAGACGCCCTGCTCGAGGGTGCCCGGCGCGGGCTCGCCGGTCAGGAAGTCCCACGAGATCGTGCCGAGGCCCTGCACGATCAGCCACAGCATGATCACGGCGACGGCGACGATCAGGATCGTGCCGGCGACGTACGCGATGCCGACGCCGATCCGGTCGGAGAGGCGGACCGGCATCTCAGCTCCCGCCCAGCTTCTTCTCGGCGGCGCGCGAGGCGATCTTCGCGCCGATCGTCAGCGCCGCGGTGGTGATCAGCAGGATCACGCCGAAGGCGAACAGGTTGGCCTTCAGCTCGGGCGACTCGAAGCCCTCGGAGTAGTCGACGATCGACGAGGCGAGGGAGCGGACCGGCTCCAGGAAGAAGAAGTAGCCGTCGAGCGGGTTCGGGATGAAGGCGATGGAGCCCGTCGCCATCGACAGGGCGATCGCCTCGCCGACGGCGCGGCCCATGGCCAGCGTGGTGCCGGCGACGAGGGCGGGGCGGATCGCTCGGATCGAGACCCGGCGCGTCATCCGCCACTCGTCGCAGCCGAGGGCGATCGCGCCCTCCTTCCACTTGACGGGGACGGCGCGCAGCGCGTCGGCGAAGATCGCGATCATCAGCGGCGCGATCATCAGCGTGAGGACGAGGATCCCGAGCAGCACGTTGGCGCCGGTCAGGGTGACCACCGGCGAGATCTGTTCGGCCTTGTCCTGCGGGATCAGGTTCTGCTCGATCAGCGGGGCGAGGACGAGGATCGCGAACAGGCCGTAGATCACGGACGGCGTCGCCGCGAGGACGGACACGATCGGGTCGAGGAACGCGGCGAGGCGCTTGGGCGCGAGCTCGGCGATGAAGATCGCGGCGAGGAGCGCGAACGGGAAGGAGAGGAGCAGAGCGCCGCCGGTGGTCAGGAGCGTGCCGAGGAGCGCCGGCCAGGCGTTCAGGGTCGTGTAGCGGCCGCCCTCGGGGTCGCCGAGGAAGGAGTAGCCGAGCTCGACGTCGAGCGGCGTGTCGCCCGACCCGAACCAGCTCAGGCCGTTCGCGGAGAAGGACGGCCAGCCGACGTAGAAGACGAAGACGGTGATCGCGGCGATCACGATCAGCATGAACGCGGAGATCGCGATCAGGACGGCGCGGAAGATCCCGTCGGCGCGCGTCGCCGAGGCGCCTCCGCTCTGCGGCCGGGGCTCGACGAGGGGGCGGGTGAAGGTGGCCACCGGGTGCGGGGGTGTGGGAGGGGAGGGGTGCGGGGGCCCCGGTCGACGACCGGAGCCCCCGCGGTGCTTCAGCGCGTCGGGCCTAGGAGACGCACTGGTCGTAGGTGCCGGAGAACGGCACGGCGTAGGTCTTGATCACGGCCGCGCCCTTGCTGCCGCGGACCCAGTCGATGTAGGTCTTGACGTCACCGGCGGGCTCGCCCTTGGTGACGAGGTACTGGCAGTTCCAGTACCGGTACTTGTTGCTGACCACGTTCTGGAGGGTCGGCGTGACGCCGTCGATCGGTAGCGTCTTTACCGTCGCGCCGCCCGAGCCCACGGTGTAGGCGTAGGTCACGAACGCGATGCCGCTCTTCGAGTTGGCCACCGCCGAGCGGTCGAGCGCGTTCGACGCGAGCGCCGGGCACGAGTTCGACACCGGGGTGGAGATGCTCCCGAGGAACAGCTTCTGGAACGACTGGCGGGTGCCGGACGTGGCCACGCGCGAGAAGCACTTGATGGCGCCGCCCTGGGCCCAGCCGAGGTCCTTCCAGTTCGTGACCTGGCCGAGGAAGATCTGCTTGACCTGAGCGCCCGTGAGGCCCTTGATCGGGTTCGCTGGGTTGACGACGATCGCGAAGGGCTCCTTCGTGATCGGGGTGAAGGTCAGGCCGGCGGGCGTCGACGACGACTTGTCCGATGACGAGTTGCCGATCTGGAACGTGCCGTTGGCCGCACCCGTCTGGCCGGCGCCGGAGCCGCCGCCCGAGACCGTCACGCGGACCTTGCCCTTGGTGTCCTTGCCGTACTGGGCGGCGAGCGCCGAACCGAGGATCTGCAGGCCGGTCGAGCCGCCGGTGACGATCTTCGTCACCTGGGCGGAGGCCGTGCCGGTGACGGCCAGGAGGACCGCCATCGTCGCGGCGAGGATGATGAGCTGCTTCTTCATTGCTGCCTTTCTCGTGTCTCTCTGGTCAGGGGATCGCTAGGAGGCGTCGGCCGCGCGGGCCTCGGCGGAGGTGACGCCCGGGGCGGTGTACGCCCAGGTGCCGAAGAACTTGGCGGCACCGGCGATCGCGCCCTGCGCCGCGATGCGGAACCCGTGCTTTGAGGCGTTGCCTGTCAGCGGGTACACCTCGACGGCGTAGGCGCCGTCGCTGTTCCTCGAGATGTTGAAGATGTCCGCCTCGGACTTGTCGAAGTACTCGGCGGCCGAGCCGGTCTTGCCGGGGTAGACGCAGAGGAAGCCCGGAGGCGCCGTCGGGTTGGCGAACGAGCCCGCGCAGTCGCCGTTCTCGTTGAGGCCGCCGAGGATGCCGATCTTGGCCGGCTTGATCGGCACGGGGGCCTGCAGCGGGAACGAGACGCCGGAGCCGAACGTGTTCTGGCAGGCGCGCGACGTTGCGCTGTAGGTGAAGGCCGGCGAGGTGCCGCAGTTCTGGGGGTTCGTGAACTCGATGCCCACGACGCCCGTCACCGTGGTGCCCCACGGGATCTTGCTGAGGTCGAGCGTGCGCTGCGGGAACTTGCCCTGCGAGTTCGTAGGCACGACCGACCTCGGCTGCTTGCCATGGGGCGAGAGCTTGAAACCGCTGAGCGCGTAGCTGTTGCGGGCCAGCGAGACCGGCCCCTCGGCGCCGACCAGCGCCGGCGCGGCGAACGCCGCGCCGATCGCCGCGCAGACGCCGAGCGCGATGAGACGACCGTTCCTCTTCAAAGATCCTCCTTGGGGATCCCGCGGATGCTCCGCGGTCAGTCGGGACCGTACGGAGACGCGGGAGGTCCATGGGTGAAGGCGTTGGGGGAGTCGCGTACCGGACCGGTGAAGACCGCGCGCGGGCTTCACAATCGACGCGAAATCGCCCGTTCTCCGGCCTCCGGCGGCCATGCCAGGCTTCGTTAAGGCTCTGTTCGGACGTCGCGCAGGGGCCCACCGGCGCGCACGCCGGGGGTAGCGTGGGAGCCGTGAGCGCAGCCCGGGCAGCCCGCTACCTCCTCGACGAGGGCCCGCACCGCCGCGAGCAGGCGGTCGAGCTGGCGCGCGGGATCGTGGCCGACGAACTGTCGCCCGCCGACGAGGTCGTGCAGGCCTGCGTCGTCCTGCGCCGCGCGGGGCTGATCGCGGAGGCCGTCGCGGCCGCCGGCGTCGCCGCCGCGCGGGGCGCCGACGTGCCCCCGGACGTATTGGCCCTGGGCCGCGAGGCGGGCCGCCGCCGGCGCGGGCCGTTCAGCCGCGCCGCCTGAACCCGGCGAATCATCTGGTGCCGTTGGGTATCGTTGCGCGGCAGACGACCAGGAGGCCCCCGTGCGTATCGCGATCTGCGTGAAGGAAGTCCCCGATCCGTCCGCGGAGAAGCGGATCGACGAGGGCACGAACCGGCTCGTGCGGGCCGGCGAGAACACGCTCAACCCGTACGACCGCCACGCGATCGAGGCCGCGGTCCGGATCAAGGAGGGCCCCGCCCCCGACACCGAGATCACCGTGGTCACGGTCGGGCCGGAGAGCGCGGCCCGCAGCGTCGACCGCGCGCTCGCGCAGGGCGGTGACCGCTCCGTCCACGTCGCCGACGAGGCGGCCGCCGGCAGCGACCTGCTCGGCACGGCCCGCATCCTCGCCGCGGCCCTGAGGCGCGACCAGTACGACCTGATCCTGCTCGGCCAGCAGGCCGCCGACGCCGAGTGCTACGTGATGGCCGGCCTCGTCGCCGAGCTGCTCGAGCTGCCGTGCGTGACGCAGGCCGCGTCGATCGAGGTCGGCGACGGCTCCGTCACCGTCAAGCGCCAGGTCGAGACGGGCTACGACACCGTCAGGGCGCAGACGCCGTGCGTCGTGTCGGTCTCCGACGCGATCAACGACCCGCGCTATCCGCCGCTGCCCGCGATCATGGGCGCCAAGAAGAAGCCGCACGAGGTGCTCGCGCTGGCCGACCTCGGCGTCGACCCGGCCTCGGTGGGCGCCGCGGGCGCCGGCACGAGGGTGGGCGGGCTGTCGAAGCCCGAGGGCCGCGGCGACACCGTCCTGATCGAGGACGACGGCACGGCGGCCGAGAAGATCATCGAGTTCCTCGTCGAGAAGAAGGTGGTGGCCTGATGGCCGGTATCGCGGTCCTCTGCGAGCTCCAGGGCGGCCAGGTCGCCAAGGGCTCGCTCGGCGTCCTCGAGGAGGCGGCCCGCCTCGGCGCGGCGATCGGCGAGCCGGTCACCGCGGTCGTCACGGGCTCCGGCCTCGACGACGCGGCGCTCGCCGACCTCGGCGCCCACGGCGCCGCGACCGTGGTCGCGGCCGACGATCCGCGCCTCGGCGCGGGGCTCGCGCAGCCCGTCGTCGACGCCTGCGCCGCGGCGCAGGAGGCGGGCCAGTACCGCTACTGGCTGGCCGGCGCCTCGATCATGACCGCCGACGCGATGGCGGGCCTCGCGGCCCGGCTCGGCGCCGGCATCGTGATCGACGCCGTCGAGCTCGTCGCCGACGGCTCCGATCTCGTCACGCGTCGCTCCGGCCTCGGCGACTCGGTGCTCGCGCACTGCGGGTTCGCGACGCCGGTCGGCGTCGTCGTGACCCGCGCCAACTCGTTCGCCCCGACCGAGGGCGCGACCGGCTCCGCGCCGGTCGAGCGCATCCAGCCGTCGTTCCGCAGCTGGTCGGAGGGCGTCGAGCTGGTCGGCCACGAGGACGCCGAGGACTCCGGTCCCGATATCGGCGCGGCCGACGTGCTCGTGGCCGGCGGCCGCGGGCTCGGCGACGCCGGCGGGTTCGCCATGATCGAGGACTGCGCCGCGGCCTTCGGCGGCGCCGTCGCCGCGACGCGCGCCGTCGTCGACGCGGGCTGGTACCCGTACTCGGCCCAGGTCGGCCAGACCGGGAAGACGGTCTCGCCGAAGCTGTACATCGCCTGCGGCATCTCCGGGGCGATCCAGCACAAGGTCGGGATGCAGGGGTCCGGCACGATCGTCGCGATCAACAAGGACAAGAACGCCCCGATCTTCGACTACGCCGACCTCGGCGTGGTCGGCGACCTGCACGACATCGTCCCCAAGCTGGCCGAGCTGGTCCGCGCGCGGGGCTAGGCGCGAGCGGGCGGGGCGGCCGCGACGGCCGCCCCGCCCCGCGTGCCACCCGGCAGGGCGAGGGAGACGGCGCCGGCCAGCACCACGAGGAGCGCCGAGCAGATGAGGCACGCCTCAAGCCCCTGCCACTGGTAGATGAGGCCCGACAGCAGGGTGCCCGCGAGCCGGCCGGCGGCGTTCGCCGTGTAGTAGAAGCCGACGTTCATCGCGACCTTGTCGCCGTCCGCGTAGCGCAGGATCAGGAACGAGTGGACGGAGGAGTTGAGGGCGAAGACGACCCCGAACGCGATCAGGCCGCCGACCAGTGCGACGGTTGCGTCGACGTCCATCCACAGGGCGACCGCGATCAGGGCGGGCAGGGCGGCGAGGCCGAGGGCGAGCCAGGCGGCGGTCCGCCCGCTCGGCTCCGCATGGCCCTCGCGGCGCAGGACCCGTGGCGCCGCGGCCTGCACCGCCCCGTAGCCGATCACCCAGATCGCCATGAAGCCGCCGACCTCCCAGAACGACCAGCCGAGCACCGTGCGCAGGAAGACGGGCAGCGCGACCACGAACCAGATGTCGCGCGAGGCGAACAGGAAGACGCGCGCGAGGCTGAGCACGTTGATCGCGCGCGAGTGGGAGAAGATGCGCGCGAACCTCGCCGAGCGGCTGGCGCGGCCGAGGTCGCCGCGCATGGCCACGAGGACGAGCAGGAGCCCGGCGCCGACGAGGGCCGCGAGGACGCCGAGCCCGGCCTGGAAGCCGACGGTGGACAGGAGCAGGCCGCCGACGAAGAAGCCGACGCCCTTGAGGGCGTTCTTCGAGCCGGTCAGGACCGCGACCCAGCGGAACAGCGCGTCGTCGCGGCCCGCGGGGGCGACCAGCCTGACCGCCGACTTCGAGCTCATCTTGGTCAGGTCCTTGGCGATGCCGCTGAGGGCCTGCGCGGCCATCACGTAGCCGACCACGAGCCACTGGTCGGGGGCGAGCACGAGCATGCCGAGCGCCCCGAGCTGCACCACGAGGCCGAGCAGGAGCGTCGAGCGCAGCCCGAAGCGGGCGCCGATCCAGCCGCCCGCGAGGTTGGTGGCGACGCCGAACGCCTCGTAGAAGACGAACAGCGTGGCCAACTCGAACGGGCTGTAGCCGAGTCGGTAGAAGAAGAACAGGACGAGGATGCGGATCGCGCCGTCCGCGATCGTGTCCGCCCAGTAGGCGGCGGTCACGACCGCGTAGTTGCGCAGGTCCCCTGCGCGGGCGGTGGCGTCCGCCACCGGCCTACCCGGCCGGCAGGAGCCGCGCCACGAGCGCCGCGAGCTCCGCGTAGCGGTTGGCGTAGCCCCACTCGTTGTCGTACCAGACGAGCACCTTGGCCTGCGTGCCGGCGATCACGCGCGTCGAGGGGGCGTCGACGATCCCGGAGCGCGGATCCGTGCGGTAGTCGACGGACACGAGGGGGCGCTCCTCGTAGCCGAGGATGCCGCGCAGGGGGCCGTCGGCCGCGGCGCGCAGGACCGCGTTGACCTCGGCGGCCGTCGTCTCGCGGGCGAGCTCGAAGACGCAGTCGGTCAGGGACGCGTTGAGGAGCGGCACGCGCACGGCGAGGCCGTCGAGGCGGCCCTCGAGCTCGGGGAAGATCAGCCCGATCGCCATGGCGGAGCCCGTGGTGGTGGGGATCAGGGACAGGCTCGAGGCGCGGGCGCGGCGCAGGTCGGCGTGGGGCCGGTCGACGATCGTCTGCGTGTTCGTCTGGTCGTGGAGCGTGGTGATCTGGCCGTGGCGGATGCCGATCGCCTCGTGCAGCGCCTTGACCACGGGGGCGAGGCAGTTGGTGGTGCAGGACGCCGCCGTGGTGATCGCGTGCAGGTCGGGCACGTAGGCGTCCTCGTTGACGCCCATCACGACGTTGGCCGCCGCCGGGTCGTGGACGGGGGCCGCGACCACCACCTTGCGGGCGCCGCGCGCGAAGTGGGGCGCGAGCCGCTCGGGGGTCTTCAGCCGTCCGGTCGCCTCGAGCACGATCTCGACGCCGGCCTCGCCCCAGGGCACGTCGCCCGGGTCGGCGTGGCCCGAGACGCCGATCAGGCGCCCGCCGATCGCGAACTGGCCGTCGGCGGCCGTGATGCGCCGGTCCCAGCGCCCGTGCACCGAGTCGAACTCGAGCAGGTGCGCGCAGGCCTCGGCGCCGCCGCCGGTCTCGTTGACGTGCACGACCTCGAGGCCGAGGTCGGGGCGGTCGTGCAGGGCGCGCAGCGCGAGCCGCCCGATGCGGCCGAAGCCGTTGATGCCGATGCGCACCGTCACCGGCGCTCCCCGAGCAGCGCGGCGATCCGGTCGAGGGCGCCG
>VGBM01000017.1 GCA_016870485.1 Actinomycetota bacterium | reverse complement strand
ACGCCGAGAAGGTGCAGATCCGGGTGCGCCGCGCCTCGAGGACGCTGGACTTCCGCAGCCGCGTCATCCTGAAGAACCAGGACAGTCGCGTCCGCTGGGTGATGGTCCGCTTCTCGGACGGGGCCGACTGGTCCGACTGGGAGCGCGTCTTGGTCCGCTGACCCGCCTCGCCGCGCCCGTCGACCGGCCATGGCCGGCGGGCGCGGCGACCCCGGGCGCCGCGTAAGCGGACGCGCTGCGGGTGCGACAACTTTCACGTCCCGATTGGAGGTCCGCCGTGCACCGCTCCCGCGTCCCCGTCGCCGCCCTCGTGGCGGCGGCGCTCCTCGCCCTCGCCCCCGCCGCGTCCGCCCACCCCGGCGATTGGGCGCTCAGCGGCGCCTTCGAGCGCACGGTCGCGCCGTCCTTCCAGGGCGGCTTCGTCCCCGACGACGTGGACGAGGTCGACGTGGCCTTCGACAACCGCGCGAAGACCCTCGCCCTCGCGCTGCGCTTCTTCGAGGCCCCGACCCGCGGCGAGGTGCTGGTCGAGCTCGGCCGCGCGCCGGGCGACGGCACCTGCGTGACCGACGCGGCGACGATCCGGATCACGGCGGCCGACCTCCCGCTCGTGCGCACCGAGACCGTCACGGAGCGGTTCTGGGTGCCCGAGCAGCACCGCTGGACGGTCTCCTCGTCCTGGCCGGGCACGGGCTGGAGCTACCTCGGCTGGGACACGTGGCGGGCCCGCCACCACTGGCTCCGGGCTGGCTACTGGGACGCCCGCACCGTCACCCGCGAGGTCGTGGACGTCGACCCCTCCGTCCACGAGCGCACCGCCGTCCTCGAGCGCGACGGCGTCGCCGGCGCGCTGACCGCGACCGTGCGGGTCGGCCACGGCGACGTTCGCTTCGCCTTCTCCTTCGGGCACCCCCTCCTCGACGGCCTCGCCGCGGACTGCCTCGAGATCCGCGTCCCGGGCCGGCTCGCGCCCTTCACGGTCGTCCCCCCGGCCGCCCCCGCCCCCGCCCCCGAGCCGGCGCCCGCGCCGGCCCCGCCCACGGAGGCGGGCGACCCCGACCTCGTCGACCTCGAGGACGTCGCCGTCACCGCCACGCGCCGCGGCGCCCTGATCGAGCTGCTCCTGACGGGCGACGCCGAGCGCCTGCAGGTGCGGGTGCGCGGCACGGCCCGCACCCTCGGCTTCCGCCCGCGCGTCGTGCTGCGCGGGGCGCCGCAGGCGGCCCGCTGGGTCGTCGTGCGGGTCGGGGACGGCGTCGAGTGGTCGGACTGGCGGCGAGTGCCGGTGCGCCAGCCGGTGTAGAGGCGGTTCGGGTCCGGTTACGCGGGCAGGAGCGCGCCCGCGGCGGGGGTAGGTTGGGGCCATGACCACGAGAACCCCGCACCGCATCGCGCTCGTCGCCCACGACGGCGCCAAGGACGCCATGCTCGACCTCGTCGCCCGCCACGAGGGCTACCTCCGGGCCAGCCGCCTCGTCGCCACCGCCACCACCGGCGGTCTCCTCAACGACCGCTTCGACCTGCGCGTCCACTGCCTGATGTCGGGCCCGCTCGGCGGCGACCTCCAGATCGGCGCCCTCGTCGCCGAGGAGCAGCTCGACCTCGTCGTCTTCCTGCGCGACCCCCTGACCGCGCACCCCCACGACCCCGACATCCAGGCCCTGATGAAGGTCTGCGACGTGCACGACACGCCGCTCGCGACGAACCCGGCCACGGCCGAGCTCTGCCTCGGGGCGCTGGCGGGGACCGGTGCGGCCGAGCGGCCGTTCGCGGCCGGCGCCGCCTAGCGCGTCGCCAGCCGGTCCGCGATCAGCGAGACCTGCTCGTGGGCGACGTGCCCCGCCACCATCGCGGTGCGCTGCGAGCGGTCGTCCTTCGTCGGCATCAGGCAGACGACGTCGGCCCCGACGACGTCGAGGCCGCGCAGGCCCCGCACGATCGCGTTCGCCTCGTCGATCGAGAACCCGCCCTCCCCGACCTCGAGGTTCGAGACGGCGGGCGCGACCGCCGGGTCGAGGCAGTCGAGATCGAACGTCAGGTAGACCGGCAGGTCGCCGGCCCGCTCGCGGGCCTCGGCGACCACGTCCGGGATGCCGCGCTCGCGCACGTCGGCCATCGTGATCACGGCGTAGCCCAGCTGCCGGCTCGTGTCGAGCCAGGTCTCGGTGCGCGGCTGGCCGCGCATCCCGATCTGGGTGGAGCGCGTCGGGTCGATGCGGCCGGCCTCGACCAGGTAGGCGGCCCAGTGCGCCGCCGAGCGCCGCGCGCCGAGCCAGTGCGGGATCTGCGCGTACGAGTCGACGTGCGCGTCGAGGTGGACGAGGGCGACGGGGCCGTCGGCGGTCAGGGGCGAGCCGGGCCCGGCGAGCCCGAGCAGCACCGCGCCCGTGATCGCATGGTCGCCGCCGATCGAGACCAGCCGCGTGCCGGCCTCGGCGATCCGGCGCGTGTGCGCGGCGATGCGGTCGACGCAGGCCTCGTTGTCCATCGCCTCCGGCAGCGGCACGTCGCCGAGGTCGCGGACGCGGAAGGCGTCGAACGCGCTCAGGCCGTACGTGCGGTGCGGGCGGCGGTTGTGGGCGGAGACGTGGCGGACGGCGCGCGGGCCGAGGTGCTGGTCGCGCTCCGTCGAGCCGTTGCCCGACGAGTGCGGGATGCCGAGCACGCCGATGTCGGCGTTGGCGGGATCCTCATCGTGCTCCGACCGGAAGAACGTGGGCACGCCCCACCAGTAGAGCGTCTCGAGCTGCGCGCGCGGATCGTCCTCGGCCATCGGTCCTCTCCCCGGGTCGGTCAGGCGGATCCTAGGCCGTGCGCGCTCAGGGCGCCCAGCTCGCCGGCACCGACACCGACGTCGCGCCGCGCAAGAAGCGCGTGCCCGGGCCGCCGGCGAGGGGCAGCGTCCAGAAGGTCGGGGCGCCGGCGATCAGGCCCCGCTCGAGCAGCAGGGTGGCCCCGTCCGCCGACAGCCCGACCACGACCGCCTCGTTCTGGCGCTCGCCGCCGAGCCGGATGTAGCGGATGCGCCCGCTGGCGGCGTCGATGCGCGCGGGCTCCGCGTAGTCCTCGCCGCCGACGCCGCCGACGAGCGTGCGCCCGTCGGGCGTCCACCAGCGCACCGACGGCCCGTAGACCATCGGGTGGCTCGGCTTCAGGCGCGTCAGCTGGCGCGCGCTCGCCGCGCCGAGCGCGGGGTCGACGGTCCAGATCTGCGCGTGCCAGGCGGTGCCGCCGTTCCAGCGCTCGCTGGTGTGGCGCCGGATGGCGATCAGGCGCGGGCCCCAGACGGGGTCGGTGCCCCGCCCGAGCGACGTCGCGCCCGAGCCGTCGCGGGCCGCCGCGTAGAGGGTGCCGCCGCCGATCCGGCCCGCGTAGGCCTGGCGGTTGTAGGCGATCCGCTGGGCGTCGGGCGACCAGCCGTAGCCGTTCGTCTGGCTGCCCCGGGCGGGCACGATCACGGTCGGCGCGCCCGTGCGGGCGTCGACGACGGCGAGGCCCTCGCCCGTCACGTAGCCCTCGGCGTCCGCGGTCTGCGTCTCCACGAGCAGCGCCGTCGCGTCGGGGGCCCAGGCGATGCCGCGCACCGACGCGTACTGCCCGTCGGCGGGGGCCGCGGTCACGGCCGCGCCGGTCTGCAGGTCGCGGACCACGAGCGCCGTGGCGTCGCCGACCGGCCCGCGCAGGTAGGCCACGAGGCGCCCGTCGGGCGAGACCTCGGCGCCCCAGCCGCGCACGCCGAGCGGGGCCGGGCCGCGGCCCGTATCCGTCGCCATGCCGAGCCGCGTCCAGTCGGTCGTGTAGACCACGGTGGCCGCCGCGCTGCCCGGCACGAGGGCGAGGCCGGCGAGGCAGGCGAGGAGGGCGAGGGGGCGGCGCACAGGCGGAGCCTACTCGTCGCCGGGGACGCCGAAAGACGGCGCCTCGGCGGGCCGGAGCCCGCGCGTGACGTAGCCCTCGAGCTCGGGCCGCCAGCGCTCCCAGAGCCCGCGCAGGCGCCCGACGGGGTCGTCGTCGGCCCAGTCGACGCGCAGGTCGACGACGGGCCAGCCGACGCCGTCGCGGGCCACGACGAGCCCCGCGGAATGGACGGGCCCCGCCTCGCCGCCCGCCGCGACCCCCGCCTCGAGGCCGGCGAGCAGACGCTCGGCGAGCGCGCCCGTGGCGGCCGCGAACCCGGCCAGCGCGCGGTCGGGCACGTCGGCGGCGGCGAGCAGGTTGCCGGCGCTCGCGGCGCACGGACCCGTCGCCTCCCCCACGACGCCGAGCGCGAAGGCGCCCGAGTGGATCGCGGTGCGGCCGTCGAGGTCGACGGCGAGGAGCTGGCGGTAGGCGATCACGTCGGCGGGCTGCTCCACCACGACGGCGTGGACGGCGGCCGCGGGCTCCGCGCCGGCCGCGAGGCGGTCGAGGAGCAGCGGGCCGAGCCGCGGGTCGGTCACGTTCTGGGAGGCGACGGCGCCGACGCCGGGGCGCACGTGCGCGCAGCGCGCGGCGACCGCCGGGCTCGAGGACATCACCGCCACGCCGCACTCGCCGGCCACCGGGTCGGCGGCGACGAGCGAGAGGGTCACGCCCCCGCCCCCTCCGGGATGACGGCGGTCACGTCGACCTCGACCAGCCACGTCGGGCGGGCCAGCGCCACCACGACGAGCCCCGTGAAGACGGGGAAGACGCCCGGCATGCGCTCGCCGAGCACCCGGTAGACGGGCTCGCGGTGGCGGATGTCGGTCAGGTAGATGACGCACTTGACGATGTGCGCGAGCTCGGAGCCCGACTCGCCGAGCAGGAGCTCGACGTTGTCCATCACCTTGTGGGCCTGCGCCGCGGGGTCGCCGATGCCGACGTCCTCGCGCGTGTCGAGGTCCTGCGCGACCTGCCCGCGCAGGTAGACGACGCCGTTCGCGACCACGGCCTGGCAGAGGTCGTTCGCGAGGCTCTGCTCGGGGTAGGTATCCTTCGTGTTGAAGGGCCGGACGCGGCGGTGGGTCGGCATGGGCGTGCGGGGGAACGTAGCACCCAGAGGCGCCCCGGTAGAGCTTCAGAGTAGGGTCAAGGCGTCCGCGACGGCGATGCGCCGGTACGTCTCCCGCGCCGACTTGGGCGCCACGAACAGGGTCTCGCGCCACGCCTTCAGCTCCCGCTCGAACGCCTCGTCGACCCAGGGCGAGCCCGCGAACACCAAAACCTCGACGTAGCTCTCGACGACGCGGTCGGCGGTGATCGTGAGGTCGCTGCCTGCGACGCGCCCGCGCGGGTCGTAGGCGATCGCCGTGCGCAGCCGATCGAGCGCGGAGGTGCGGGTCTGGCGCTCGAGGGCACCGTCGCGCGGTGGCCCCGCGGGCACCACGAGGCGCGTAATCGCACGGTCGTTGACGGCGCGCAGGAGCGCCTCCGCGGAGGCGTCGGTCTGGACGTACTTGTGGTCGGGCCACCAGTCGAGCTCGCCGTAGTCGGCGACGTCCGTGGCCTGCCCGAACAGGTAGAAGTCGGCGTAGCGGTGGTAATCGTCGCCATGCTCGGCCCGCAGCAGGTCATAGAAGGCGGTCACCGACAGCGCCATCAGGGCGCTCGCCCCGAGCGCGTCGAGGGGGTCGCGCAGCACGATGCCGACGCGGTCGTGGCGGTCGAAGCCGGGCCAGACGTCGTCGGGCCCAGCGGGGCGGCCGTCGACCTCCACGGCGAAGGCGTCCATCTGCAGCGCGGTCGACGAGTGCATCAGCCGTCGCGGTGGCAGCAGGCCGCCTCGGAGGCCGGCCAGTCGAGGGTCGGATTGCGGTCGAAGAACCCTGCGGGCTCGAGCCGGAAGCCCGTGCGCGCCGCGGGCATGATCGGCCAGTCCTCGGGGCGCACGAAGTGCGTCACCCCGGCAGTGTACCAACAGACGATGTCGGTGTCCTCGATGCCGCGGTCGGCGGCCGTCCACTCGGGCAGGCCGTCCTGGTCGACGCGGCCGTAGGGGTACGTGCCGGCCGCGTTGCGCTCGTCGGGGCGGTACGGCGTCACCCAGAGGGTGTGCCGGCCGAAGCCGGCGCGCCGGTAGATCGTCGCCTCGGGCCTGGCGAGGAGCGGCGTCACGCCGTGCATCGGCACGATCCGGTACGAGCGCGGCGCGCCCGCCACCGACCGCTCGTGCGGGTTGCCGACGTACCACTGGCGGGCGAGGTGGTCGTTCGCGTCGCGGGCCGCCTCGGACTCCGTGCGCAGCACGGTCGTCTTCGAGCGCCACGCGTTGCCCTCGGGGTTGTCGGGGCCGGTCGGTACGGGCTCGGCCTCGATCTCGCACACGGTGTTGCGCGGCCCGTCGACGTCGAGGTCGAGGCGGAAGCAGAACAGGTGCTGGTGGTGCGGCCCCGACAGGCCCTCGTCGACGAGCTGGGTGCCCTTCAGGTCCTCGCCCTCCGTGTGGGCCATCGTCGAGATGATCCCGTGCAGCTCCACCTCGAGCTCGATGTGGCCGTCGAGGCCGAAGTTCCAGCGGAAGGCGTAGTCGTAGTTGCCGACCGTGGCCATCGAGTTGACGACGAAGCGGCGCGCGCGGCGGCTCTCCACGTTCCCCGTCGCGTGGTCGGTGTGCTTCCAGAGCAGGCTGTGGTCCTCCTCGTGCAGGCAGATCGCGTTCGCGATCTCGACCACGTCGCCGTCGCCCGCCGCGAGGTGCGCGTCGAGGTAGGTGATCTCGCCGACGCAGTCGCAGCCGAGGACGAGCGAGTTGGTGCAGGCGCCCAGCCCGTACTCACCGGCGTCGAAGTAGGTGCGCCAGTTGTGCATCGGGTGCGGATCGCCGTAGGGCACGATCATCTCGGCGCACGACGCGCGGTGCAGGACGCGCCGCCCGCGGAAGCGCACGTCGTGGAGGACGAGGCCGTCCTGCGCCTCGAGCGAGGCCGAGAACTCCCAGTCGAACCAGCGCACGCGATTGCCGTCCACCGTGAAGGAGACGCCCTCGGGCTGCGTGATCGCGATCGGCTTGACGCCGGTGCGGGCCGGCAGCGTGCCCGTGCGGTACTCGCCGTCCGCGGCCGGGATCGGCTTGGTGTCGTACTCCTCGATCGCGAGGATCTCGTGCGTGTCGAGGTCGACGAGGGCGAGCAGGCTCTCGATCGGGCGCGCGTACGAGTTCATGCCGAGGGGGCCGCGCAGGTACGGCACGGCGCGGGCGTAGCGGTGCCTGCCGTCCAGCGGGTGGCCCATGTTGGCGGAGGCCAGGACGTCGATCTGCACGGCGCCCATGTCGTCGATGCCGCGCGCGGCGAGCGCCGCGATCATCTTCGGGTCGGCCTTCACGGACGCCTCGACGGCCACGTACTCGTCGGGCGTGATCGGCGGGTAGGCGTTCGGGAACAGGCGGTCCGCCACCACGCTCCCGGCGTCGAGGTCGACCGTGATCTCGCGCACCTGCCGCGCCGCGTCGTAGACCGACGCCCGCGCGCGCCGCGCGGGCCGCGGGCCGCCCGCGTCGACCCACGCGTGGTACGCCTCCTTGTCGGCCTCGTCGAGGCCGATCGCGATGAAGCGGCAGCCGTCCGCGCCGTCGGCCGTGCGCGCGAGGGCGGCGGCGGCGCGGATCTCGTCGGGCGTCAGGGGCGAGAACGGGTGCGGGGCGTCGGCCATGGGGGGGATCGTCGCACACCCCGGCGCTCCGGGGAAGCCGGCCGGCGGGTAGCCTGCCGGCCGTGGATCCCGACCCCGACCAGCTCCTGGCCGACGGGCTCGCCGCCTACGCGGCGGGCGACTTCGCGGCCGCGCAGGCCGCCTGGCAGGCCGCGGCCGCGGCGGGCAGCCCCGCGGCGGTCGACCACCTGCAGCTCCTCGCCGAGGGCGACGCGCGCCGCCAGGTCCTGCTCGGGCGGATGGCCGAGCGCGAGAACCCCGACGCCCGCTGGCGGCTCGGCGTGGCCGCCGTGGAGCGCGCCGACCTGCCCGGCGTGCGCGCGCACTGGTGCCGGGCGGCCGCGCTCGACGAGGGCCTGGCCGCCGAGCTCGCGGGCCTCCTCGGCTGCGCGCCCGACGACGCGGGCCGCGTGTTGGCGGACGCCGACGACGGCGACGTGGCCTGCCGGCTCGGCGAGCTCTGCCTGGCCACGGGCCGCGCGGACGCCGCGCGCGTCTGGTGGGTGCTCGCGCGGGCGGCGGGCAGCGCCGAGGCCGCGGCGCTGCTCGAGCGCCACGGCCCCGACGCGCCCTGACTCAGCCCTCCTGCTCGGCCTTGGCGGCGTCGAGCATCGCGTGGATCATCGCGTGCTTCGGCACCAGCGGGTTCGGGTAGGCCGTGCGGCTCTGCGTGAGGCCGCAGTCGAGCAGCGCGTCCGCGATCTTGTAGGACAGGGGCCCCGGGTTGATGATCGGGACGGGCAGGTGCTCGGCCAGGTAGGCGTGCGACTGGTGCATCGTGGTCGAGCCGAGGCAGATCACCTCCGCCCCGTCCTCCTCGACGAGCTGCATGGCCGCGGCCAGGAGCTTCGGGAACACGACCTCCTCCTTGCCCCCGAGCAGGTTGACGACGTCCGGCGGCGTGTCGATGTGGCGGATGCCGGCGCACTTGTCCAGCAGGCCGAGCTCGCCGACGCCCTTCTTGTAGATCGCCGCCCACGGGCCCCACTGCGTGAGCACCCCGAACGTGTTGCCGAGCATCAGCGCCGTCAGGTACGAGGTGCGGCCCGGGCCGATCACGGGGATGTCGAGCTCGCAGCGGATCGCGTTGACGCCCGAGTCGGACATCGTGTCGATGCAGATCGCGTCGTAGCCCGCGTCCTGGATGCGCAGCGCGCACTCGAGCATCGCGAGGTCCGCGAGAATCCAGTCGTGGTAGTTCTCGTACCACTGGGGGCCCGCCGAGACGGGCACGTACTCGAACTCGATGCCCGGTCCCCAGCTGACCGAGTTCTGCTGCGCGCGCCGGCCGGCGAGGCCGGTCTCGTCGAACGCGAACGGCACGAGGACCGCGATCCGCTTGCCCATGTCCATCTCCCCTGTCTGGTGGTCGTTTCCGTCGGCCGTCAGCCGACCAGCTCCCGCACGTCCGCGATGCGGCCCTCGACGGCCGCGGCGGCGGCCATCGCGGGGCTCATCAGGTGCGTGCGCCCGAGGCGCCCCTGGCGCCCCTCGAAGTTGCGGTTGGAGGTCGAGGCGCAGCGCTCGCCGGGGGCGAGGATGTCCTCGTTCATGCCGACGCACATCGAGCAGCCGGCGTCACGCCACTCGGCGCCCGCGGCGGTGAAGAGGTCGGCCAGGCCGCGCCGCTCCGCCTCCGCCTTGACGGCCATCGAGCCGGGCACGACGAGCACGCGCACGCCGTCTTTGACGCGGCGCCCGCCGAGCACGGCCGCGGCGGCCTCGAGGTCCTCGATGCGGCCGTTCGTGCACGAGCCGATGAAGACGCGGTCGACGGGCAGGCCCAGCAGGGGCTCGCCCGCGGTCAGGCCCATGTAGGCGAGGGCGCGCGCGTCGCCGTCGTCGGCCGGCTCCGGCACGGGGTCCGTGACGGGCACGGACTGGCCCGGGTTGGTGCCCCACGTGACGGTCGGGGCGAGCGCGTCGACGTCGACCACGACCTCCCGGTCGAAGACGGCGTCCGGGTCGGTGCGGTAGCCCCGCCAGCGCGCGACCGCCGCGGCGTAGTCGGCGGGGACGCAGGACCGGCCCTCGAGGTAGGCGAAGGTCGTGTCGTCCGCGGCCACGAGGCCGGCGCGGGCGCCCGCCTCGACGGTCATGTTGCAGACCGTCATCCGGCCCTCCATCGAGAGCACCTCGATCGCGGGCCCCGCGTACTCGACGAGGTGCCCGGTCGCGCCCGCCGTCCCGATCTGCCGGATCAGAGCCAGCACCATGTCCTTCGCGGTCACCCCCGCGCCGCGGGTCCCCGCGAAGGTCACGCGCAGCTGCGGCTGGCGCACCTGCACGAGCGTCTGCGTGGCCAGCACGTGGCCGACCTCGCTCGTGCCGATCCCGAAGGCGAGCGCCCCGAAGGCGCCGTGCGTCGAGGTGTGCGAGTCGCCGCACATGATCGTCATGCCGGGCTGCGTGAGGCCGAGGTCGGGGCCGATCACGTGCACGATCCCCTGCCCGCTCGAGCGGTAGCGCAGGTACGGGACGCCGAAGTCGGCGACGTTGCGCTCGAGCGCCTCGACCTGTCGGCGCGCCATGTCGTCCGCGATCGGCAGCGCCCGGCCCGCGGTCGGGACGGCGTGGTCGGCGGTCGCCACCGTGCGGTCGGGGCGGCGCACGCCGCGCCCCGCGAGGCGCAGCTCGTCGAAGGCCTGCGGGCTCGACACCTCCTGCACGAGATGCAGGTCGCAGAAGATCAGGTCGTCGGCGACGAGGTGCTCGTCCCAGATCCGATCGATCGCGGTCCGCGCGGCCACGCCGGGATCCTACGGGCGGATCCGGCCCCCGGCAAATCCTCCGCTCCTTGCCAGATTCGCCCGGGGGCGGCACGATTGCCCCCGCAGACACGCGGACCCACGAGGAGGGGACGATGGCGGGCAGGCTGGACGGGAAGGCGGCGCTGGTCACGGGCGCGGGCTCGGGGATCGGCCGGGCGACGGCGCAGCGCTTCGCCGAGGAGGGCGCGCACGTCGTGGCCTGCGACCTCAGGCCCAAGACGGCGCAGGAGACCGCCGCGCTGATCGGCGGCGACGCCCTCGGCCTCGGCGTCGACGTCACCGACCGCGCCTCGATCCGGGCGGTCGTCGAGGCCACGGTCGAACGCTTCGGCGGCCTCGACGTGCTCGTCTGCAACGCCGGCGTGACCATCGTCGGGTCGGTCATGGACCTGACCGAGGACCAGTGGGACACGGAGCTCGACACGAACCTCAAGAGCGTCTTCCTGTGCGCGAAGGAGGCCTGGGACCACCTCGCCGCCCGCGGCGGCGGCTCGATCCTCTCGACCGCCTCGATGGCCGGCCAGTGGGCGATCCCCGCGGACGCCGCCTACTGCGCCTCCAAGGCGGGCCTGATCATGCTCACGAAGTGCATGGCCCTCGACGGCGCCAAGCAGAACATCCGCGCCAACTGCGTCTGCCCCGGCTTCACGAACACGCCGATGATCGACGGCTACTTCGACGCCCAAGACGACCCCGACGCGAGCCGCCGCTTCGCGATCGGCCTGCATCCCCTCGGCCGCATGGGCGAGCCGCTCGACCACGCCAACGCCTTCGTCTACCTGGCCTCCGACGAGGCCAGCTGGGTGACCGGCCTCGAGCTCAACGTCGACGGCGGCATCACCTGCGGCATCTGGGGCGGGTAGCGGCACCCCGCGCACGCCCCGCGTGACGGAGCGCGCGAGACCGGCGGGGCCGGCGGACGATCCGGTCCGCGACATCGCCGCGGTCTGACCCCTCGCAGCGGCTAGGCTCGCCCCATGCATCCACGTCTGCTCCTCCTCGCCCTCGCCCTCGCCGTGCCCCTGGCCCTGACCGGGCCGGCGGCCGCCGCCCCCGCGGAGCGCGCCACCGCCGAGCAGCAGGCCGCCAACCTCAAGCTCGGGACGCGCCTCGTCAACCGCTTCTGGTCGCTCCTCGTCGCCGGCGACCCCGACGAGCTGCGCGCCTTCCTCTCGCCCGCCTTCCAGGTGCAGCGCGCGAACGGCAGCGGGCAGAACCGCAACCAGTACCTCGCCGACTTCGCGAACTCGACCACCGTCATCTCCGACTACTCCCTGTCGAGGATCAAGGTGACCCGCGCCGGCGGGCTCGTGGTGGTGCGCTACTACTCGCAGTCCACGCAGACGATCAGCGGCACCGCGTACTCGACCACCCCCGCCCCCCGCATCGTCACGTTCGTGCAGACGCCGAGCGGCTGGCGGATGGCGTCGAACGCGAACTTCAACGCGCCGTAGGGCGCGCCGCGGGCGCTACGCGCCGTCGGTCCGAAATGCGCAGACCTCCGCGCCGTCCCGGGTCCAGACCTGGGTCATCGGGATGCGGGCGCGGTGGAAGAGGCCGAGCTGCGGGCAGCGGCGGTCCGACTCGACGGCGAGCGCCTCGATCCGCTCGGCGCTCTCCGTCGCGGCGATCCGGTACTCGACCCCGACGTGCAGGAACTCGGGCTGGCGGTCGGGGTCGCCGTCGATCAGCCCGCGCAGGTCGAGGTCGGACTGGGCGCGGATCTCGAGCCCGTCGAGCGCGAAGCCCTGGTCCTGCGCGGTCAGGGCGATCGCCACGTTGGCGCACGAGATCAGCGCGGCGAGCTGGTACTGGACGGGCGTCCAGCCGGTGTCCGTGCCGACGAGGCCGCCGAGCGCGAAGTCGAGCGGCTCGTCGGCCACCACGGGCGCGTGGTCCTTGACGGTGAGCTCGGCCGCGAGCCCGCCGAGCGAGCGGCAGCGCACCTTCGTGATGGCGACGTGGTCGGGGGTCTCCGCGCTCATCGGGTCACGGCACCTCGACGCCCTCGGCCTCGCACTCGGCGAAGACCTCGCGGGCGATCCGGAAGCCCTCGACGCCGGCGGGGATGCCCGCGTAGATCGCGAGCTGGATCAGGGCGTCCTGGATCTCCGCCTTGGTGACGCCGTTGGTGATGGCGCCGCGCAGGTGCAGCCGGAACTCGTGCATGCGGTTGAGCGAGCCGATCATCACGAGGTTCAGCAGGGAGCGGTCGCGCCTGGTGAGCGCCGAGCGGCCCCAGCCGGCGCCCCAGCAGTACTCCGTGACGAGCCGCTGGAAGTCCCTCGAGAAGTCGTCGGCGTTCGCGAGCGAGCGCTCCACGTACGCCTCGCCGAGCACCTCCTTGCGGATCCTCAGGCCGGTCTCGAACAGCTCGTCGCTCATGGGGTCGCTCCTTCGCGTGCGGACGCCGCCAGCCTAGCCGCGCCTCAGCCGGTGCCGCGCCCCCCCGCGATACGCCGGTTGAACATTTGCCCCCCGTAGGTTTCTCCGAATAGGATCCCGGCCATGTCGATGACTGAGGCGCAGGAGCGCGAGACGATGATCCGCGAGGGCGTCGCCGCCCTCTGCAGCGAGTTCCCCGGCGAGTACTGGCGCGAGCTCGACCGCGAGCAGGAGTACCCGACGGCGTTCGTGAAGCGGCTGTCGGACGACGGCTGGCTCGGGGCCCTGATCCCCGAGGAGTACGGCGGCGGCGGGCTCAGCGAGTCGGACGCGGCGATCATCCTCGAGGAGATCAACCACTCGGGCTGCAACGCCGGCGCCTGCCACGCGCAGATGTACATCATGGGCACCGTCCTGCGCCACGGCTCCGAGGCGCAGAAGCAGGCCTACCTGCCGGGCATCGCCTCCGGCGAGATCCGCCTGCAGGCCTTCGGCGTGACGGAGCCCGATGCGGGCTCGAACTCGCTGGCGATCCGCACCCGCGCGGTCGAGCAGCCGGACGGCTCATGGGTCGTCGACGGCCAGAAGATCTGGACCAGCCGCTTCTTCCACTCGGACATGATGCTGCTGCTCGCGCGCACGTCGGAGCCCGTCGAGGGCAAGCCCAAGTGGTGGGGCCTGTCGACCTTCCTGGTCGACCTGCGCGAGGCGGGCGACGCGATCGACGCGCGCCCGATCCGCACGATGATGAACCACGCCACGACCGAGGTCTTCATCAAGGGTCTGAAGCTGCCCGCCGACGCGCTCGTCGGCGAGGAGGGCATGGGCTTCAAGTACATCCTCGACGGCATGAACGCGGAGCGCATCCTGATCGCCGCCGAGTGCATCGGCGACGGCCGCTGGTTCATCGAGAAGGCCGCCGCGTACGCCACCGAGCGCGAGGTCTTCGGCCGCCCGATCGGCGCCAACCAGGGCGTGCAGTTCCCGATCGCCCGCGCCTACGCGGCCGTCGAGGCGGCCGACCTGATGCGCCGCCGCGCCTCCGAGCTGTTCGAGGCGGGCGAGCCGTGCGGCGCCGAGGGCAACATGGCGAAGCTGCTCGCGTCCGAGGCCTCGTGGCAGGCCGCGAACGCGTGCCTCGACGCGCACGGCGGCTTCGGCTTCGCCGAGGAGTACGACGTGGAGCGCAAGTTCCGCGAGACGCGCCTGTACATGACGGCGCCGATCAACAACAACCTGGTGCTCGCCTTCCTGGGCCAGCACGTGCTGAAGATGCCGCGCTCGTACTAGGCTCGCGGCGGACCCCCGGACGGAGGAGAGGACCCATGTCCCACGTGGAGATCGACGGCGTCAGGATCTGGTACGACGTCCACGGCGACGGCGAGCAGCACCTGCTGCAGATCGGCGGCGCGGGCTTCGCCCACGAGAACTTCGGCTTCGTCACGCACCTGATGACGCCGCACTTCAAGGTCGTCGAGATGGACCTGCGCGGCTACGGCCTGTCGGACCGCCCCGAGCAGCACTACGACATGGACCTCTGGGCCGATGACCTCGCCGCCGTCCTCGACGATGCCGGCATCGAGAAGACCCACGTGCACGGCACGTCGATGGGCGGCATGGTCGCGCTCGCCTTCGCCGGCCGCCACCCGCAGTACATCGATCGCCTGATCCTCGACTGCCCGATGGCCAAGTCGGATTACATGGCGCGCGCCCACTGGGACGTCTGGGCGGCGCTCGCCGAGGCCCAGGGCATGGGCGGCCGCGGCCTCGCGCAGGAGATCGCCACGAAGTGCCTGAGCCGCACGTTCCTCGACACCCCCGCGGGCGAGGAGACGGTCGGCGTGATCCAGCAGGTCCTCGACCGCAACTGCTCCGTGCCCGTCTTCACCGGCGCCTGCGCCGCGATGCGCGACATGGACCTGCGCCCGTACGCCGCCACGGTGACGGCGCCGACGCTCGTGATGGTCGGCTCCGAGGACTGCCTGACCCCGATCGACGCGGGCCCCGACGGCGCCGGCGCGCGCTGGATCCACGACCACATCGCGGGCTCCGAGCTGTACATCGTGGCGGGCTCGGGCCACACGAACCTGATGGAGGAGCCCGAGCTCTCCGCGGACGTCGTGATCCGGTTCCTCCAGGGCGAGCGCGTCCACAACGCGTAGGCGCCCGGCCCGGGACCCCGCCCCATGGACGTCGTCAACCTCGGCCGCACGGGCCTGCGCGTGTCGCGCGCGTGCCTGGGCACGATGACGTTCGGCCGCCAGGCCGACGAGGCGGAGGCGACCCGCATCGTCGACCGGGCGCTCGCCGCCGGCGTCACGTTCATCGACACGGCGGACGCCTACCCGATTCCCCCGAACCCCGAGACCAATGGCCAGACCGAGGAGATCCTCGGCCGCATCCTCGCGGGGCGCCGCGACCACGTCGTCCTGGCCACGAAGTGCCACTTCCCGATGGGGTCCGCGCCGCACCAGCGCGGCAACGGCCGGCTGCACATCCGTCGCTCCGTCGAGGCGAGCCTGCGGCGGCTCGGCACCGACTGGATCGACCTCTTCCAGGTGCACCAGATGGACCCGATGACGCCCGTCGAGGAGACCCTCGACGTGCTCGAGGACCTGCGCCGCGAGGGCACGATCCTCTACGGCGGCTCGTGCAACTTCTCGCCCGTGGCCACCGCCGCGGCGCAGATCGCCGCGGCCCGCCTGGGCGTCGAGGGCTTCGCCTGCCTGCAGCCCCGTTACAACCTGCTGCACCGCCACTGCGAGCACGCGACGTTCCCGATCGCCGAGGCCGAGGGCCTCGGCGTGATCCCGTACAACCCGCTCGCCGGCGGCTTTTTGACCGCCAAGCACCGCGGCCGCCGGCCCGACGAGGAGCCGCCCGCGGGGCGCTTCTCCCTGCCGGGGATGAGCGGCACCACGTACCGGACGCGCTACTGGAACGACGCGATGTTCGCGAAGGCCGAGCGGATCTTCGCGCTCTGCGATGCGGCGGGGCTCGCCCCCGCCCGGGTTGCGGTCGGCTGGGTCCTGGCCCGGCCCGCGGTGACGGCCCCGATCCTCGGCGCGTCGCGGGCCGACCAGCTCGACGACGTCCTGCCGGCCTTCGCCGAGCCCCTCCCCGACGACCTGCTCGCGGCCCTCGACGACGCGACCCGCGACGACACGCTGGAGTGGCGCCAGTGAGGGATCCCGCGGCCGCCGACCTGATCGCCGAGATCCTCGAGGAGCTCGGCGAGGACCTCGAGGTGCAGCGCGTCACCGTGCGTCTACGGGCCGAGGACGCCGTCTTCCCGATCGCCTACGAGTGGCTCGGCGGCGGCGCGGCCTCGATCCGCGACGCCCCAGAGGTCGACATGGCCACGCAGCCCGTCGTCCTCGCGATGCAGGCGGGTGCCGAGCAGGTCGCCCAGGACGACTGCGCGGCGGCCACGGACGACCCGGGCTTCCGGGAGATGCTGCGGCTGTTCGGGGGGATGAGGGCCCAGATCGTGACCGCGGTGCGCGACCGCTCGGGCGAGATCGTCCTGCTCCTCAGCGTGCACGACCTGGTCGCGCCCCGCACCTGGTCCGACATCGAGCGGCGCTGGTGCCGCCACGGCGCCGACCGGATCTGGCAGCTCGAGACGTCCTGATGGCCGAGCACCGCCTCGACCCGCCGGTGCGCCGGCCCCTCGCCGAGCTGCCCGACACGGGCCACAACCGCTGGCACCCCGACCTCGAGCCCGCGCTCGTCGTGCGGCCCGGCGACGAGATCGTGGTCGACTGCCGCGACGGCCTCGACGGCCAGGTCGTCCCGACCACCGTCGACGCCGACCTGCCCGGGATGGACTTCGGGCGCAACCACCCGCTGACGGGCCCGATCTTCGTGGAGGGCGCCGAGCCCGGCGACGTCCTGCAGGTCGAGATCCTCGAGGTGCGCACCGACACGTTCGGCTCGACGCCCGTGATCCCCGGCTTCGGCCTGCTCGCCGACCGCTTCCCCGATCCGTACCTCGTCACCTGGGGCCTCCACGACGGCCTCGCCACGAGCGGCCGCATGCCGGGCGTCGCGGTCCCCGAGGACGCCTTCATCGGCGTGATCGGCGTCGCCCCGTCCGCGGAGCGCCTTGCGGCCTGGACGGCCCGCGAGGCCGCCGTCGGCGAGGCCGCCCTGCCGCCGTCGCCGGACGGCGCCGCCCCCGTCCGCGAGCCGTACGCCTCGACGGGCGCGCGCACCATCCCGCCGCGCGAGCTCGGCGGCAACCTCGACGTGATGCAGGTCCGCACGGGCGCCACCGCCTACCTCCCCGTCGACGTGCCCGGCGCGCTCCTGTCCCTCGGCGACGTCCACTTCAGCCAGGGCGACGGCGAGGTCTGCGGCACCGCGATCGAGTGCCACGGCCAGGCCCGGATCCGCGTCACGCCGCTGCGCGAGGTGCGCCACCGCCCGACGACGCCGCTCGTCGAGTCGACCGAGCCCGCCTTCCGCGCCCGCCGGCACGTCACCACGACGGGCCTGCCGATCGACGGCGCCGGCGTCGTGCACCCGATGGACCTGACCCTCTGCGCGCGCAACGCGATCGCGCAGATGATCCGCTGGCTCGGCGACGAGGCCGGGCTCGACCCCGAGCAGGCGTACGTGCTCTGCTCCGTCGCCGTCGACCTCAGGATCTCGGAGGTCGTCGACATCCCCCACCCCGTCGTGTCGGCGCTGTGCCCGCTCGACGTCTTCACCGAGATCCGACCGCAGCGCGGCTAGCCGCGATACACACACAGGCACGAGAGAGATCAGGAGGTCACAGGCAACATGGGCGTCGTCAAGGGCTGGGAAGGCCGCTTCTACGAGGACTTCGAGATCGGTGACGTGTACCGCAGCCGGCTCGGCCGCACGGTCACGGAGACCGACAACATCTGGTTCACGAACCTCACGCTGAACACGAACCAGGTCCACTTCAACAACCCCTTCGGCGAGGCGTCGCCGTTCGGGAAGGTGCTGGTCAACTCGGCCTTCACCGTCGCGCTGGTCACGGGCCTGTCCGTGACGGACGTGTCCGAGAACGCGATGGCGAACCTGGCCTGGGACGACATCCGCCTCCCGAACCCCGTCTTCGTCGGCGACACCGTCTGGTGCGAGTCCGAGGTGCTGGAGAAGCGCGAGTCGGGGAGCCGCCCGTACGTCGGCATCGTCGGCATCCGCACGCGCGGCATCAACCAGCGCACGGAGGTCATCTGCGAGTTCCGGCGCACGATGATGATCTACCGCCGCGAGGGCGCGAAGAGCCCCGACGTCTTCCCCGTCACGGACGCGGAGTGGCAGGTCTGATGGGCACGGGCCACGACCGCCAGCACCTGTCGACGGCGCCCGGCGCCTACTTCGACGCCGTCGACCGCAAGGACATGGAGGGCACGCTCGCGTTCTTCGCGCCGGACGCCACCTTCACGATCCAGTCGGCCCACATCACCTTCGAGGGCCACGACGGGCTGCGCCAGCTGTTCGAGAACTTCTTCGGCGACTACTCCCACATCGAGCACACCATCACCAACATCGTCGTCGACGAGGCGGCGGGGAAGGTCTCGACGGAGCAGTCGTGCCCGCACGTCAAGAACGACGGCTCGCTCGACCACGTGATCACCTGCAACTTCTTCACGGTCGACGAGGCGGGCCTCTTCACCCGCGTGATCGTCTGGATCGACGGCGTCTCACCGCTGAGGGACTGACGCCGTGTCCCTGCGCGCGCGCCTCAACCGGGGGGACATCCTCGTCGCCCCCGGCGCCTACGACGCCCTCACGGCCCGCCTGCTCGAGCAGGCGGGCTTCGAGGCGGTCTACCGCGGCGGCTACGCCGCCTCGGCGGCCGCCTTCGCCCTGCCCGACCTCGGCATCACCACCCTGACCGACATGGTCGACCACCTGCGGCGCATGACGAGCGCCGTCTCGGTGCCGGTGATCGCCGACGCGGACACGGGCTACGGCGAGGTGCCGCAGGTGATCCACACGGTGCGCGAGCTCGAGGCGGCCGGCGCGGCCGCGATCCAGTTCGAGGACCAGGTGTTCCCGAAGCGCTGCGGGCACATGGAGGGCAAGCAGGTGATCCCCGCCGAGGAGATGGTGGTCAAGCTGCGCGCCGCCCTCGCCGCGCGCCGCGACCCCGAGACGGTGATCATCGCCCGCTCCGACGCGACCGCGGTGACGGGGCTCGACGACGCGATCCGCCGCTCGCGGCTCTACGCGGACGCCGGCGCCGACGTGATCTTCATCGACGCCCCGACCTCCGAGGACGACCTCGTCGCGATCGCCGAGGGCGGGATCGACGCCGTCCTGATGGTCAACGTGTCCGAGCACGGCAAGACGCCCGACCTCGGTGCGCAGCGCTTCCAGGAGCTCGGGTTCGGGCTCGTCATCTACCCGTCGTCGACCCTGTTCGCGGCGGCCCAGTCCACGAAGGACCTCGCCGCCGCGCTGATGGCCGAGGGCTCGACGACGAGCGTCGTGCCCCGCATGATGCCGTTCGACGAGATCAACGGCATCCTCGGCAAGGACGAGTGGGATTCCGTCGAGGACCGGCTGAGGGGAGTGGACGCGTGAGGCGCACGGAGCGGATCGGGGTCCTGCACATGCCGTCGATCGCGCTCGGCCCCGGGGCCGCGCGCGAGGCGGGCCACCATCTCGAGGCGCTGGGCGTCAGCCGCGCCTTCGTCGTCACGGACCGCTTCCTCGCGGACTCGGGCCTCGTCGACCCCGTCGTCGAGGCCGTCCGCGCCGCGGGCGTCGAGCCCGTCGTGCACGCCGTGCCGACCGGCGAGCCGACCGAGGAGACGATGCAGGAGGCGGCCGACGCCTGCGTCGCGTCAGGCGCCGACGGCGTCCTCGGCGTCGGCGGCGGCTCCGCCCTCGACACCGCCAAGGTGGCGGCGCTGATCGCCACCCACGGCGGCCCCCTGCGCGACTGGATCAACGCGCCGCTCGGCGGCGCGCGCGTCCCGCCCGGGCCGATCATGCCCGTGGTGGCCGTGCCCACCACGTCGGGCACGGGCTCCGAGGTGACGGCCGTGGCCGTCCTCGACCTGCGCGCCGAGAAGGTCAAGACCGGCATCGCCCACCCGTTCCTCCGGCCCCGGATCGCCCTCTGCGACCCCGAGCTGACGCTCGGCCTGCCGCCCGAGATCACGGCCGCATCGGGCATCGACGCGCTGCTCCACGCCGCCGAGGCGTACACGGCGATCCCGTACACGGAGCGCGCCGCGCCCGAGCACGCCGGGGCGCGCCCCAACTACCAGGGCTCGACGCCGCTGGCGGACCTCTGGGTCGCGCACGCGATCGAGCTGGTCGGCCGGCACCTGCGCCGCGCCGTCACCGACGGCTCCGACCTCGAGGCGCGCGAGGGCATGATGCTCGCCGCCACCGCGGCCGGCGTCGGCTTCGGCAACGCGGGCGTCCACATCCCCCACGCCTGCTCGTACCCGATCGCCGGCCTCAAGCACGCCTGGTCGCCGCCCGGCTACCCGGGCGAGGCCCGCTTCGTGCCGCACGGCCTGGCCTGCGCGATCACGGCGCCCGCCGCCTTCCGGCTGATCGAGCCGGCCGTGCCCGAGCGCTGCCGCCGCGCGGCCGAGCTCCTGACGGGCCAGCCCGTCGCCGCGGACGACGCGGACGCCCTGCCGCGCGCCGTGCGCCAGCTGATGGCCGACGTCGGCTGCCCCACGACGATCACGGAGGTCGGCTACGCGGCCGAGGACGTGCCCGACCTCGTGGCGGGGGCGCTGCTGCAGCAGCGCCTCCTGGCCGTCGCGCCGCTGCCGGTCGGCGAGGCCGAGCTCGAGCGCGTGTTCGCCGAGTCGCGCTGATCAGGGTCGCGGCGAGGTGTCGACCGGTCGCCGCGCCACCCACGCCGCCGCCGCCGCGAACGCCGCGAGCGCCCCGAAGCCGATCCCCCCGACCCCGCGGTCGAGCATGAGGCCGGTGAACGGCGTCAGGACGAGCGCGAAGACCGCGCCCGCCATGTTCACGAAGGCGATGGCGGCGGCCGGGTAGCGCGGCTCGGCGCGGACCGACTGCACGAACACGGCGCTGAACGGCAGCGCGTAGCCGATGCCGACCAGCGCGGAGATCAGCGCCGCGGCCCAGGTCGGGGGGCCCAGTGCGATGGCGCCGAGGCTGGCGGCGCTGAGCAGGGCCGCCCCCGGCCCGAGGACGCGCCACGGCACCCCGCGCGTGGAGAGGTAGCCGCCGATCGGCCGCCCGACGGCGGCGACGGCGAGCAGCATGAAGCCGATCGCGCCCGCCACGAACGTGGTGGCGTCGCCCTCGACGAGGTGCGTGACGATCCACGCCCCCACCACGAGGCTCGCCCCGAACGACGCCGAGTGGATCATCGCGAGCCGCCACAGGGGCCCGGAGCGCAGGACGGCGCCGAGGTGCTGCACGACGCCGCCGCCCTCCCCCGTCGGCCGCTCCTGGTCGCGCGGCCCGAGCAGCGCCGCGGCCGCGGCGAGGACCGCGGCGACGACGAACGACCAGCGCCACGAGGCGCCCGCCTGCTCGAGGGCGGCCCCGACGGCGAGCGCCAGGCCGAGACCGAGCGTGGCGGCGCCGCCGAAGATCCCGGCGAGGAACGCGCCGCCGCGCCGCCGCGACCCGTCGAGGCCGCCGACGAAGACGGGGCCCGTCCCGAGCCCGACGGCGAAGCGGGCGACGGCCAGGACCCAGAAGGCCGGGCTGAGCGCGCTGAGGACGTTGGCGAGGGCGACGAGGACGAAGGCGAGGCGGACGAGCCGCAGCGGCCCGAGCCGCTGCGCGGGCAGGGCGGCGGGCAGCTGGGAGAGGGCGTGCGTCACCAGCATCAGGGTGGTCAGCACGCCGATCGCGCCGAACGAGACCCCGAACGAGCCGGCGAGGTTGCGCGCGATCGGGCCGAGCAGCGCGAAGTTCCAGCCGATCCCGAGCGCGATCAGGACGACCCGGGCGATGAGGGCCGCGGAGGGCCGGGTCGGGAGGGCGTCGGTCACGGGGCTCCGGGGGCGGCGGCGTTTGACACCGGCGGGGCTGGCACTCTATAACGCCCACACCTGAGAGGATTTCCCGCGTCCTGTGCGTGCGCGCAGGGCGCGGACCAGCGAGCGAGGACCGGAGGAGCGGATGAAGCGCATCGGAGTCGACGTCGGGGGCACGTTCACCGACCTGATCTACGTCGACGATCAGCAGGGCACCGTGCTGGTGCACAAGACCCCGTCGACCCCCGCCGACCCGTCGATCGCGACGGTCGACGGCATCCGCACCCTGTGCGAGATGGCGAAGATCAAGCCGGCGGAGCTCGACCAGGTCTTCCACGGCACCACGGTCGCCACCAACATCGTGATCGAGCACAACGGCGCCAACGTCGGGATGATCACGACGAAGGGCTACCGCGACGTCATCCACATCGCGCGCCACAAGAAGCCGATGAACTTCTCCCTGTGGCAGAACCTGCCGTGGCAGGCGTACCCGATCGCGCGACGCCGCAACCGCCTGACCGTCAACGAGCGCATCCTCGCCGACGGCTCCGTGCAGATCCCGCTCGACGAGCGCGAGGTGCGCGCCCAGGTGCGCAGGCTGAAGCGGGCCAACGTCGACTCGGTCGCGGTCTGCCTGCTCTTCTCCTTCAAGAACCCCAGGCACGAGAAGCTGGTCGCGAAGATCGTGCGCGAGGAGTTCCCGCAGGCGTACCTGTCGGTCTCCTCCGAGGTGATCCCGCAGTACCGCGAGTACGAGCGCTTCTCGACGGTGGCCCTGAACGCGTTCGTCGGCCCGAAGGTGTCGGCGTACGTCAAGCGGTTCGACTCCGAGCTGCGCAAGATGGGCGTCAAGACGGGCATCCACCTGATGACCTCCGCGGCCGGCGTGGCCACCCCGGAGGCCTCCGTCGACAAGCCCGTCAACCTGCTCATGTCCGGCCCGATCGCGGGCGTCGTCGGCGGCATCTGGGCCGGCGCGATCGCGGGCGAGCCGAACGTCATCACCCTCGACGTCGGCGGCACCTCCGCGGACATCGGCCTCGCCCAGTCCGGCAAGCTGCGCATGAAGCACCTGCTCGACACGAAGGTCGGCCCGTACCAGGCGATGATCCCGATGGTCGACGTCGACACGATCGGCGCCGGCGGCGGCTCGATCGCCTACATCGACTCGGGCGGCATCTTCCGCGTCGGCCCCCGCTCGGCGGGCGCCATGCCGGGCCCGGCCGCGTACGGCCAGGGCGGCACCGAGCCGACCGCCACCGACGCCATCGTCGCGCTCGGCTGGCTGCGCCCCGAGCTGTTCCTCGGCGGCAAGAAGGACCTCCGCGTCGACCTCGCCACGAAGGCGATCGACGCGAAGATCGCCAAGCCGCTGAAGCTCTCCACCCAGGAGGCCGCGCTCGGCATCTTCAAGGTGCTCGTGCACTCGATGGTCGACGCGATCGAGCAGTCGTCGGTCCGCAAGGGCTTCGACCCGCGCGAGTTCGCCCTCATCGCCGAGGGCGGCGGCGGCCCGCTGTTCTCGAGCGCGATCGCCCCCGAGGTCGGCGTCAAGCACGTCCTCGTGCCGAACTACCCGGGCATCACGGCGGCCCTCGGCCTGCTCACCACGGACATGGTCTACGAGTACACGCAGACCTCGTACGTGATGTGCTCCGCCCTGTCCGCCGACGCCAAGGCGCGCGCCACCCTCGAGAAGCAGTTCGCGGCGCTCGAGGCCCAGGCGATCAAGCAGCTCGCGAAGGACAAGATCGACCGGAAGCGCGTGAAGATCGAGTGGATCATCGACGCCCGCTACGAGGGCCAGGGCTACGAGCTGCGCGTGGACGCCAAGCAGGGCAAGGTCACGGAGCGCTGGATCCGCTCCGTGAAGGAGGCCTTCCACGACATCCACGAGCGCGAGTTCTCGCGGCGCTTCGAGGAGGCGGACGTCCAGTTCGCCAACATCCGCGTCCGCGCCATCGGCCAGATGCCGGGCCTCAAGCCCAAGACCATCAAGAAGGGCACGGCGACGCCGCCGAAGGGCGCGCTCAAGCTGACCGCCGACGCCTGGTTCGAGAAGAACGGCAAGCCCGCGAAGTTCACGACGCGCTTCTACGAGCGCACCGAGCTGCTCGCGGGCAACCGGATCGCGGGCCCCGCGATCATCACGCAGTTCGACTCGACGAGCGTGGTGCCGCCCGGCTACTCGGCCGAGGTGGACAAGCACGGCAACCTGATCATCAAGTACTCGGCCGCGGTGGCGAAGGCCGCCCAGTCCGGCCACTGACCCCCCGATTGCGAGAGAGAGGCATTCCCAATGGCTGATCTGCCTGACGTCGGCATCAACCCCGGCAAGCCCACCCGCAAGCGGGTGAAGGTCGACCCGATCACGCTGCGCGTGCTCGGCGGCGCGTTCGACGCCATCGCCCAGGAGATGGCGGGCGTCCTGTTCCGCATGTCCTACTCGTCGATCATCCGCGAGTCCGAGGACCTCGGCGCGGGCCTGTTCGACGCGGACGGGCGCGAGCTCTGCGAGTCCGAGTCGACGCCGATGCACATCGGGTCGCTCCCGTGGTACATCCGCGGCTTCCTGCACCGGATCGACAAGTCGACCCTCAAGGAGGGCGACGTCATCATCCACAACCACCCGTACCTCGGCGCGTCGCACACGCCCGACATCGCGGTGGCCGTGCCGATCCTCTGGCAGGGCGAGGTCCTCGGCTTCGCCGCCGTGACGGCGCACGTCCTCGACGTCGGCGGCTCGTACCCGGGCATCAACGCCGACGCCTTCGACATGTACGCGGAGTCGAAGATCTACAACGGCCTCAAGTGGTACGAGGAGGGCGTCCTCAACGAGGACCTCGACCGGATGGTGTTCGACAACGTGCGCACGGAGACGATGAACCGCGGCGACATGGAGGCCATGAAGGCGGCCTGCATCCTCGGCCGCGACCGCTTCTACCGCCTGCTCGAGAAGTACGGCGCCGACACCTGCATGTCGGCGGCGTACGACTGGATGGACTACTCGGAGAGGCGCCTGCGCGACGAGATCCGCAAGCTCCCCGACGGCGAGTACATCGCGCCGACGGCGTGGCTCGACGACGACGGCCGCAACCGCGACGTGCGCCTGCGCGTGGAGACGAAGATCATCGTCAAGGGCGACCACGTCACGATCGACCTGACCGGGTCGAACGCCGAGGTGCCGACGGGCTACAACGTGCCGTTCGAGGGGTCGCTGCTCGTCGCGGCGTACTTCGCGATCCGCACGATCCTGCTCGACCAGGACCGCCTCGACGAGCCGGTGCCGCAGAACGACGGCATCTTCCGCTGCGTCGACGTGATCGCGCCGAAGGGCTCGATCTTCAACCCGAACTTCCCCCGCGCGTGCTTCTCGCGCTTCAACCAGTGCCAGCGCGTCGTCGACAACACGATCGTGGCCCTCTCGAAGGTCGTCCCCGACCTCGTCACGGCGGGCAACTCGGCGGCGATCCACTTCTGCTCGTACGCCGGCTTCATCCCGGAGAAGGGCGAGTACTGGCTCTACCTCGAGGTCAACGAGGGCAGCTACGGCGGGCGCAAGGGCCGTGACGGCATGGACTCCGTCGACTGCCTGATGGCCAACACGCGCAACAACCCGATCGAGGAGCTCGACATGCGCTTCCCGATGCGGACGGAGCGCTACGAGCTGCGCGACGAGCCGGCCGCCCCGGGCCAGTGGCGCGGCGGCGTCGGCATCATCCGCGTCAACCGGTTCCTCGAGCCGGGCGCGTACTCGTGCGAGGGCGACCGCCACACGGACCCGCCGCGCGGCATCTTCGGCGGCTACGACGGCCTGCCCGCGATGGTGCGCCACCACCAGGGCCGGGGCTTCACGGAGATCCCCGCGAAGGTGACGGGCCTGATGTGCGACGCCGGCGACGCGATCGAGCTGATCGAGCCGAACGGCGGCGGCTACGGCAACCCGCTCAGGCGCGACCCGAAGCTCGTCCGCGAGGACGTCCTCGACGACTTCACGACGATCGAGCTGGCCCGCGAGGCCTACGGCGTCGTGATCGACCCGAAGACCCTCGAGGTCGACCTCGCGAAGACGAAGCGGCTGCGCGCGCAGCTGCAGAAGAAGCGCGGCCGCAGCTTCCAGGGCGAGCTCCTCTCGCTCGTCAAGCTGCCGCACCGCATGGCCGTCAGCCCGCACACGGGCAGGGCCGTCGCGGCGAAGCGCTAGGCGGCGAAACCCGGGGGGCGGCGGCCGCGGCCGCCGCCCCCCCTTCGCGTCTGAGGGGCCGTCCACGCGCCCCGTGAACCCCCCTCCGACCGGACGTGTTCCGGCTACGCTCCCGCCCATGCGCCGCCCCCTCGACGACGTCACGATCCTCGCCATCGAGCAGTACGGCGCGGGGCCGTGGGGGACCGTCCACCTCGCCGACCTCGGCGCCCGCATCGTCAAGCTCGAGGACCCGGGCTCGAAGGGCGACATCGGCCGCTACGTGCCGCCGTTCCAGGAGGGCGAGGACTCGCTCTTCTTCGAGACCTTCTGCCACAACAAGGAGTCGATCTCGCTCGACCTGCGCTCCGCGGTCGGCCGCGCGACGTTCGAGCGGCTCGTCCCCCACGCCGACGCCGTCTTCTCGAACCTGCGCGGCGACGGCCCGGCCAAGCTGCGGATCACCTACGACGACCTGGGGCACCTCAACCCGGCGATCGTCTGCTGCTCGCTTTCGGGCTTCGGGATGACGGGCCCGCGCGCCGCCGAGGGCGGCTACGACTACATCGCCCAGGGCATGGCCGGCTGGATGAGCCTGACCGGCGACCCCGACGGGCCGCCGACGAAGTCGGGCCTCAGCCTCGTCGACATGTCGACCGGCTACGCGGCCGCGCTCGGGATGATGTGCGCGCTCTGGCGCGCGCGCCGCGACGGCACGGGCTGCGACGTCGACGTGTCCCTGTTCGAGACGGCGCTCAACCTCGACATGTACGTCACCACCTGGCACCTGTCGCGCGGCTGGGAGCCGATCCGGACGCGCAACTCGTCGCACCCGTCGATCGTGCCCTTCGGCAACTTCCCGACGGCCGACGGCTGGGTCGTGATCGCCTGCGCGAAGCAGAAGTTCTTCGAGAACCTGTGCGGTGCGATCGGCACCGGGTGGATGCTCGAGGACGAGCGCTTCGCGACGATCGCGGCGCGCTCCGAGCACCGCGACGCCTGCGTCGCCGCCCTCGAGGCGGTCCTGCGCACGAACACGACCGGGCACTGGGTCGCGGCGCTGGCCGCCGCGGACGTGCCGTCGGGCCCGATCTACTCGATCGCCGAGGCCTGCGCCGACCCGCAGACCGTCGCGCGCGACCTGATCGCCGCGACCGAGCACCCCGTGCTCGGCACGGTGCGCCAGGTCCGCTCGCCCCTGCGCATGCCGGGCGCGGCCGAGGAGCTGCGCCCCGCGCCGAAGCGGGGCGAGCACACCCGCCGGGTGCTGCACGAGCTGGCCGGGATGGACGACGGGGAGATCGACCGACTCGCCGAGGCCGGCGCCTTCGGCGACGTCGAGGTGTAGCCGGAGCGCCGGGGACCCACGGGGAGGACGACGAGATGGCGAAGACCGTGACGATCGACCGCGACCGCTCGGCGGCGCGGATCGAGCACGACATCGAGACCCTGGCGGGGCCCGACTACACCGAGTCGTCGGAGTGCATCCGCCGCTACGCGTACACCGACGTCTACGAGACCACGCTGCGGTACTTCACGCGCGAGCTCGAGCGGATCGGCTTCGAGGTCCGACGCGACCCCGTCGGCACGCTCGTGGCCTCGAACGTGCCGAAGGGCGCCCCCGCGTTCGGGATCGGCTCGCACTGCGACTCGAACCGCAACGGCGGCAAGTACGACGGCACGCTCGGCGTCGTCACCGCGCTCGAGGTCTGCCGGCTCGCGCAGGAGTCGGGCGAGCACCTGCCGCTCAGGCTGATCTCCTTCCTCGAGGAGGAGGGCTCGGGCTTCGGGCAGATGCTGCTCGGCTCGCGGATCATGCTGCAGCGGGTCACCGAGGAGGAGCTGAAGGGCAAGTTCCTCAGCCCCGAGGGCGTGCCCTTCTGGGACGCCGCGAAGGCGGCCGGCTACCCCGTCGAGGACTGGCGCGCGTCGATCACGGAGCTCGACGGGCTGACCGGCTGGGTCGAGGTGCACATCGAGCAGGGCCGCGTCCTGCAGGACACCGGCAACCGGCTCGGCATCGTGCACGCGATCGCCGGCTACGTGCACGGCGACCTCCACTTCACGGGCCGCGCCGACCACGCGGGCGCCACCCCGATGGGCTTCCGGGTCGACGCGTCGATCCCGGCCGCGGAGACGATCCTCGAGGTCGAGCGGCTCGCCAACGAGATCGGGAACACGACCGTCGGCACGACCGGCGAGGTCGAGTCCTTCCCCAGCCTGATCAACGTCGTGCCGGGCGGCATGCGGGTCTCCCTCGACACGCGCTCGGTGACGGGCGGCCACCTCGAGCTGCGCGACCGGATCGTGCCCTTCGCCCGCGAGCGGGCCGAGGCGCGCGGCGCCGGCTTCGAATGGGTCGAGCGCCAGGGCCTCGACGTGACGCCGATGGACGACGGGATCGTGGCCGCGCTGACCGCGGAGGCCGAGGCGACGGGCGAGCCCTTCATGGTGATGCCGTCGGGCGCCGCCCACGACACGATGTGCGTGGCCGACCGCGTGCCGACCGCGATGATGTTCGTGCCCTGCAAGGACGGGCTCTCGCACACGCCGCTCGAGGACGCCGACACCCGCGACGCGGCCCTCGCCGCCGAGGTGCTGTACGGGGCGATCCGGGCGCTCGGCGCCTAGCGGCGCGGCTCGCCGCGGCCCAGCCCCGGAACGCGGGCGGACCGTGCAGCCAGTCCGCGACCGCACGGGCGATCGCCTGCCGGCACGGCTCGTCGACCGTCCCGGCGAGGTGCGACACGCGCTCGACGCTGATGGTGCGGGGCTGCTCGGTCATCGCGAAGGTCGGCCGGTCGAGCAGGAGGTCGCCGGCGACGCGCACGTGCGAGCGCCAGCCGCGGTCGCGCGCGGTGCAGGGCACCACGATGGCCAGCCGCTGCCTGATCGCGGCGTGCATCCGCGCCGCCACGACGACCGCCGGCCGCTGCCCACCCTGCTCGTGGCCGGCCGGGTCGCCGAGGTCGGCCCAGACGACGTGCCCGGGGCGCAGCCTCACGGCCGCCCGCCCCGCTCCGCCTCGCGTCGCTCCAGCTCGGCGATCCAGCGCGGCGTCGGGTACGGGTCCGGGTCCGACACACCGTCCGGCTCGGCGACGAACGGGATCAGCCCCTCGGGCATCGGGTAGGGCGGCTCCTCGTCGTCGTCGTCGTCGTCGTCCGGCGCCGCGTTCATCTCCGCCACGGCGAGCGCGACCCACCGCTGCCGCGCGTACTCCCCGACGAGGACGCCGAGGAGGCGCGCCGGCGTCATCCGCTGCTCGCGGACGGCGGCGTTGATGCGGTCGCGCAGTTCGCGGTCGACCTTGACGGTGGTCTCCAGGGGCAGGCGCGGGAGTACACGCTCGGTATTCGCGGTGTCCATGGCCCCAGCCTCGCAGGGCCCGGGCGCCGCGGGACGGCCGGAGCGGCGCGGCTCCCGCGCGCCGACGCGCGCCGGGCGCGCCGGCCCGCGCCGCTCGTGCACGGGTGGCTACGCTGCCCGCGCCGATGAGCAAGGCCAACATCCAGACCTGGGAGGAGCGCTTCGAGGGCGACGGGTACCTGTTCGGGACGGCCCCGAACGCGTTCCTCGCCCGCGAGGCCGGGCGCCTCGGCCCCGGCGCGCGGGTCCTCTGCGTGGCCGACGGCGAGGGCCGCAACTCGACCTACCTGGCCGGCCTCGGCTGCGCGGTGCACGCGGTCGAGGCCGCCGCCAACGCGCTGGCCAAGGCCGAGCGGCTGGCCGCCGAGCGCGGCGTCGCCGTGCGCTTCGAGCAGGCCGACCTCGAGGAGTGGGACTGGCCCGTGGCCGCCTACGACGCGGTCGTCGGGATCTTCATCCAGTTCACGGACCCCGCGGGGCGCGCGGCGATGTTCCGGCGGATGGCGCACGCGCTCGCCCCCGGCGGGCTGCTCCTGCTCGAGGGCTACGGCCCGGGCCAGCTCGCGTACGGCACGGGCGGCCCGAAGCGGCTCGACCACCTCTACACCGTCGCGGAGCTGGCGACGGCCTTCCCCGGGTTCGAGGTGCTGCTCCTCGAGGCGTACGACGCCGTCCTCGACGAGGGGCCCCGCCACCAGGGCATGTCGGCGCTCGTCGACCTCGTCGCGCGCCGTCCCGCCTGAGCCCCGCGCGTCAGGTGCTGAGAAAGCGGTGCCACTGGCGCAGGTGCGCGAGCTGGTCGGCCTCACCCTCGGTCAGGCCATCGGCCTCGCGGTCGGCGAGCTCGGCCGCGCGATCCCGCAGCTGCCGGTGCATCGACGCGCGCACGGCCATGAAGTCGCCACCGGCGGCCTCGATGCCCGTTCGCGTCTCGTGCATGCGGACGCCGAAGCCCCCGTCCGTGGTCTCGCACTCGTAGGCGATCGGCCCCTGGACGATCGTGACCATCTCGTACTCGCGCGAGCCGGGCAGCCGGCACTTGAACGGCGTGCCGACCGGCAGCGACGAGGAGTAGGCGAGGATCTTCCTATGCCGCATCGGCGCCTCCTGACGGATCGAGCGGCCCGAGCGCGCGATTGAGATCGACCAGCATGTCCATGATGATAGTGCGCGGCAGGCGCACGCGGGCGATGCCGGTGGCGACCCGCAACCCCTCCTCGGGGTCGACGGGGCCGAGCGTGTGGAGATCGACGACGACGTCGTGGTGCGTCGACCACACCTCGACGGTGTTGGCGTAGAGGCTCGACGCGTCGTCGGGCGGCACGAACAGGGGATCGGGTTCGGGGAGGTCCAAGGGCTGATCGTGCCCGCGCCCGCCCGGCCCGGGGTGCGCGGAACCGGGCCGGAGACGCGCCGGATGCGCGCGCGTCCGCGCCGACCCCCACGGGCCCGCACCGGATTCCCGCCCTTCCGCGCGCCCCGGCCCTCGCCTACGATCCGGGCAATCGTCCTTGGAGGAGAGGATTCCGCGATGCGCGCCGACCCCGCCTACCCGCACCTGCTCAGCCCGCTCCGGATCGGCTCGACGGAGGTGCGCAACCGCGTGATGCAGACGGCGCACGCGAAGATGTACTCGCAGAACGGGCACGACACGCAGCGCGACATCGACTACCAGGTGGCGCGGGCCAAGGGCGGCGCGGGCCTGCTGATCACCGGCAACCGGCTGGTCCACCCCACCTCCACCACGGGCAACCAGCGCTTCATGTGGGCCTACCTGAAGGACGCCGTCAAGACGAACCGGCGCCTGACGGGTGCCGTGCACGAGCACGGCGCCCGGATCTTCGAGCAGCTCAACCACTTCGGCGGCAACGCCACCTCCGACTCGGCCGACGACATCCGCGTCCTGTGGGGCCCCTCGAACGTGAAGAGCCCCTCCTACGGCGAGATGCCGAAGGCGATGGAGCAGGCCGACATCGACGAGCTCGTCGAGTGGTGGGCGCTGTGCGCCGAGCTCAGCCGGGAGGGCGGCTTCGACGGCACCGAGGTGCACATCTCGCACTCGTACCTGCTGCACCAGTTCTGGTCGCCGCTCTACAACAAGCGCGACGACGCCTACGGCGGCTCGATGGAGAACCGCCTGCGCCTGACGCGCGAGGTGCTCGACGCGATCCGCGCCCGGGTCGGCGACGACTGGACCGTCGGGATCCGGCTCAGCCTGCACGACTTCATGCCCGGCGGGCTGACCGACCAGGACGCCGTCGAGGCGGCCCTGCACCTGCAGGCGCAGTGCCGCATCGACTACATCAACGTCTCGGCGGCCGGCTACCACAACATCCACATGGCGATGCAGCCCTCCGACGAGCCCGACGGCTACCTCGTCGAGATGACCGCGAAGGTCAAGGCCGTCAGCGCGGTGCCCGTCTTCACGGTCGGCGGCATCAAGGACCCGGCCCTGGCCGACGAGATCGTGGCCACGGGCAAGGCCGACATGGTGGCGATGACGCGCGCCCTGATCGCCGACCCCGACTTCGCCAACAAGGCCGCGGCGGGCCGGGCCGACGAGATCGTGCACTGCATCCGCGGCAACCAGGGCTGCATCGGGCGCATCTACAAGGGCTTCCCCGTCTCCTGCACCGTCAACCCGGCGACGGGCCGCGAGGGCCGCTTCGGCGAGCTGCCGCCCGCCGAGGACCCGGGCCGCTGGGTCGTGGTCGGCGGCGGGCCCGCCGGCATGAAGGCGGCCGAGACGCTCGGCAAGCGCGGCCACGAGGTGATCCTGCTGGAGCAGGAGGAGCACCTCGGCGGGCAGCTGCGGCTCGTGGTGCAGACCCCGGGCCGGCACATGTGGAACGTCGTCGCCCGCGACCTCGAGGTGCAGATGGAGCTCGGCCACGTCGACGTGCGCCGCGCCACCCCCGCCACCCCCGAGCTGATCGCCGAGCTCGACCCCGACGGCGTGATCATCGCCACCGGGGCGCTGCCCACCCGCACGGGCTTCTCGAGCGTGTTCCCGATGGTGGACGCGATCCCGGGGATCGCCACCGCCAACGCCCTCACCCTGTGGGAGGCGATCGACGGCACGAAGCCGGCCACGGGCCGCGTCGTCCTGCTCGACGACGACGGCTCGCGCACCGCCGCGGGCGCCGCCGAGGTCCTGCTCGACCGGGGCCTCCGGGTGCACGTCGCGACCCGCTGGAACCAGCTCTTCCCGTTCACCCTCGGCGGACTCGACATGGCCACCCTCTACGAGCGCCTGTTCCGGAAGGGCCTGACGTACTCGATCAACCACTGGGCGGCCGGCATCGACGGCACCCGCGTGGAGATGGTCAACCTCTACACGGGCGAGCCCGAGGAGGCCCTCCACGCCGACACCGTCGTGGTGACGGGCGCCAAGCCCGACGACGCCCTCTACCTCGAGCTCACCGCGAGCCGGGGGAACGTGCACCGGGTCGGCGACTGCGTCGCCGTGCGCAAGCTCGAC
This sequence comes from Actinomycetota bacterium, assembly GCA_016870485.1. Taxonomy (GTDB): domain Bacteria; phylum Actinomycetota; class Thermoleophilia; order Gaiellales; family F1-60-MAGs149; genus F1-60-MAGs149. Next base: position 131 of record VGBM01000017.1, on the reverse strand, counting down.
CACGCGATCTACGAGGGCTACCTCGCCGGCCGCGAGCTGTTCGACCCGCGCGAGCGCTACATCCACGAGGGCGACCTCGAGCGCGAGGCGGCGGACCTGGTGCACGGGGACTAGGGCGCGAGCCGGCACAC
>VGBM01000016.1 GCA_016870485.1 Actinomycetota bacterium | reverse complement strand
CGCCACGGGGCGCGGCTGGGCCGGGGTGGCCGTCGCCCTCTCGGGCGCTCCTCGCCGTCGTCGCCCCCCGTGCCGCTCGCGCCGCTTCCGGTCCTGCTCCTGATGGAGCTGGCCGGCCGCGTGGAGGAGCCGGTCCCGCGGCCGCGCCACGAAGCCGGCGCTCGGGCTCGAACCGAGGACCTCTCGCTTACAAGGCGAGTGCTCTAGCCAACTGAGCTACGCCGGCGGCCTGCGCAGCCTAGCGACCGCGAGGTAGGGCATCCTCAGGGGGTGCAGCGACCGCTCCGCATCCTGATCGTCTCGAACATGCTCCCGTCCGCGGACGCGCCGCAGTACGGCGTCTTCGTCGCGCGGCAGGCGGCCGCGCTCGAGCAGGCGGGCTGCGTGGTGGAGCTGGTCGGTCTCGAGCGCCGGGCCACGGGCCGGGCCGGCTCGGCCGGCAAGTACGCCGGGCTCCGCCGCGAGGGCGCGCACGTGGCCAACCGCATGCGCCCGGACGTCGTGCTCGGGCACTACCTCGTGCCCACCGCCCGGGTCGCGCGCCGGGCGGCGCGCGTCGCGGGTGCGTCGTACGTGCTCGTCGCCCACGGCGGCGACGTCGGGCACCTCGAGCGCTCGCGGCCCCTGCGGCTGGCCACGCGCCGTGCGCTGGCGGGCGCGGCGCGCGTGATCGCCGTCTCGCAGCCCCTCGCCGACCGCCTGACGGCGGTCTGCCCGGGCGTCGAGCCCGTCGTGGTCGACACGGGCGTCGACCGGGTCCGCTTCCGGCCCGGCGCGGGCGACGCGACGGCCTTCGGGCCCGCGCCCAGCCGCCCCCTGGTCGTGCAGGTCGGCAACCTGATCGAGCGCAAGAACCCCGAGCGGCTCGCCCGCGCCGTCCAGCGGCTGCGCGCCGAGGCGGGCGGGGGCGAGCTGTGGATCGCCGGGGACGGGCCCCTCGCCGAGCGCCTGCGCGGGTTCGACCACGTGCGGCTGCTCGGCGCGGTCGCGCCGGAGCGGATCCCGGACCTCCTGCGGGCGGCCGACGCGGCGGCGCTGGTCGCGCTGTCCGAGGGCTACGGGCTCGGGGCGATCGAGGCCGTGGCCTGCGGCGTGCCCCTGGTGGTGTCGCGGACGGCCCCCGTCGCCCACGAGCTGCCGGAGACGGCCGCCGTGCGCGTCGACCCGGCCGACGAGGACGCGATCCTCGCGGGGCTGCGGGCCGCGCTGCGGCTCGAGCGGGACGATCCGGCCGGCCAGGCGGTCGCCGACCGCCATGCGGACGTCGTGCAGGCGCGGCGCCTGCTCGACGTGCTCGAAGCCGCGGCTAGTCGCCCGTGACGGGCTCGGACTCCTCGACGTAGGGCTCGACGCCGAAGCCGTCCTCCCAGAGCGCCTCGACCGCCCGGAACTCGTCGTCGGTCAGGGGCGGCGCGTCGGAGGCCGCGGCGAACTCGTCGATCTGGTCCCGGTCGTAGATGTTGGGGAGGACGCTCGCCACCTCGGGCTCGTGCAGGAGCCACTGGATTGCGGCCTGGCCGAGGGTGCGGTCGTCGCGCTCGAGGAAGCGCACCCGCTCGACCTTCTGGACGCCCTCGACGAGCCAGGAGCGCGGCCGGTGGCGGCGGTGGTCGTTCTCCGCGAAGACGGTGTCGAGCGTGTAGCGGCCCTCCAGCATCCCCGACGAGTGGGGGACGCGGGCGACGATCGAGACGCCGTTCGCGCGGGCCGCGGCGATGAAGTCGCGGCCGGGCTGCTGCTCGAGCGCGTTGTGGATCACCTGCATCGCGTGGATCGGCCGGTTCTCCGCCACCCACAGCCCCTCGTCGCGCCAGCCGATCGCGGGGCCCAGCGCGACGCCGATGGAGCGCACCGTGCCGGCCTGCAGGAGCTCGTCGAGGAGCTCGAAGATGGCGTCGTCCTGGAGCGCGTCGAGGCGCGGGTTGTGCAGCTGGTAGAAGTCGATCGTGTCGCGGCCGAGGCGCTGCAGGCTCTGCTCGAGGGCGTAGCGGATGAAGGCGGGCGACCAGTCGTGGGGGCGCTCGCTGTGGCCCTTGCGGTCCCAGGGCGAGTAGATGTCATACCCGAACTTGGTGCCGACCTGGACGCCCGGGTCGTCGCCGAAGGCCTTGCGCAGGAGTTGCTCGCCGCGGCCCTCGCCGTAGGTGTCGGCCGTGTCGAAGAGTGTGATCCCGCGTTCGCGGGCGTGGTGCAGGAGGGCGACCGCGTCGTCGTCGGTGTACTCGCCCCACCAGCCGGTGGCGAGGGTCCAGACGCCGAAGCCGACCGCCGAGACCTCGACGCCGCTGGATCCGAGGGTGCGTCGCTGCATTGCCTGAACCTTATCGGCAGTCGGGGGCCCGCGGCCGACCGTCCGCTCGGCTAGCGTGAGCGCGGATCGACGACGGCGGGGAGGGGGTGGTCATGGCGGAGCAGGTGCGGCTGACCCGGCTCTCGACGGGCGGCGGTTGAGCCTCCAAGCTCCCCGCCGGGGAGCTGGCGCAGGTCCTGCGTCACGTCACCGCCCCCGCGGACCCGTCCGTGCTCGTGTCGAGCGCGACGATGGACGACGGCGCCGTCGTGCGCCTCGACGACGGCACGCTGCTCGTGCAGACCGTGGACCTGTTCGGCCCGCCGGTCGACGACGCGCGCGACTACGGCATGATCGCCGCGGCCAACGCGGTCTCCGACGTCTACGCGATGGGCGGGGAGCCGCGCTTCGCGCTCGCGATCCTCGCCGTGCCGGCGGACCTCGACCACGACGTCGCCGTGCGGATCCTGCAGGGCGGCCAGGAGCTGGCCGCGTCGGTCGGGGTGGCGATCGTCGGCGGCCACACGGTGACGGCGCCCGAGCCCCTCTACGGCCTCGCCGTGACCGGCGTCGTCCGGCCCGACGCCCTCTGGACGAATGCGGGCGGGCGGCCCGGCGACCTGCTCTGCCTGACCAAGCCGCTCGGCACGGGCATCGTCTGCAACGCGCTGCGCAAGGACCTCGCCGATGCCGCCGTGGTCGCCGCGGCCGTGGCGTCGATGGCCGCGCCCAACCGCGACGCGGCCCGCGCCCTGCGCCCCTTCGCCCCGCACGCCGTCGTCGACGTGACCGGCTTCGGGCTCGTCGGCCACCTGCACGCCATGGCCCGGCAGTCGGGCTGCGCCGCGGAGCTCGACCAGGCGGCCCTGCCGGCGCTGCCGGGCGCGCTCGAGCTCCTGCGGGCCGGGGCCGTGCCGGGCGGCACGCGCCGCAACCGCGAGGCGGCGGCCTACCTCGACGCGGCCGCTGCGGACCCCGACCTCGCGCTCCTGGGCTGCGACGCCCAGACCTCGGGTGGCCTGCTCGCGGCCGTCCCGGCGGAGGCGGACCCCGCGCTCCTGCCGGGGCCCGTGGTGGGGCGCCTCGCGGCCGGTGCGGCGGGCGCCGTGCGCCTCGCGTAGGACCGGCGGGCGCGGGCCCCGCGTGCGGGTACACTGCGCGGCATGCTCGAGGGCATCTTCGTCGCGCTCCAGGTGATCCTGGGGGTGCTCGTGATCATCCTGGTGCTCGCCCACTCCGGCAAGGACACGGGGCTCTCGGGCGCGTTCGGCATCGGCCAGTCGCAGTTCGGCGCCACGCAGGTGATGGAGCGCAACCTCACGCGCATGACGATCGTCGTCGCCGTCCTGCTCGTCGCCAACACCATCTTTCTCGGGTTCCTCCTGCAATGACCAGGGAAACGCGCGAGGCCCGCTTGCGCGGGCCTCGGCGTCGTACGGGAGGAGGGGATGGTGTCCGCGGAGAGCCGCGGGGAGGAAGCGATCGGGTCGTGCCCTGGGTAGTTCGTGACACGCTCGTGCGGCGGATGACCACCCGCGCGTATGACGGGAATCTGTCAGCATGAGCCTTCCGCGCCTGATCGCCTCGGACCTCGACGGCACGCTGCTCGACGCCGACGGCGGCGTCTCGGCGCGCACCCGCGCCGCGCTCGACGCCGCGCAGGCGGCCGGCATCGAGATCGTCCTCGTGACGGGGCGGCCGCCGCGCTGGGTGCGCGAGATGCCCGACGCCACGGGCGCCCACGCCGTCGTGGTCTGCGCCAACGGTGCGCTGCTCTACGACGTCGACGAGCACGCCGTGCTCGACCACGCCCCGATCCCGGGCGCCCTTGCCGTGGAGCTCGTCGACCACCTCCGCGCCGACGCGCCGGGCTGCCGCTTCGCGTGCGAGATGACCTTCACCTTCGGGCGCGACGCCGACTACCCGGCGCGCCTGCCGGCGCCGCCCGGGACCCTGATCGGCGACGTGCGCGCCTTCGTCGCGGACCGCGACACCACCAAGCTGATCGTCCGCGACGACGACCTGCCCCACGACGAGCTCGTGCGGGTCGTGCAGGGGATCGTCGGCGACCGCGCCGAGGTGACGCACTCGGGCTGGGGGATCGTCGAGATCTCCGCCCGGGGCGTCGACAAGGGGCGCGGCCTGCGCGTCGCCTGCGCCCGCCACGGGATCGACCCGGTGGAGGTGATCGCGTTCGGCGACATGCCGAACGACCTGCCGATGCTGCGCCTCGCCGGCCGCGGCGTCGCGGTCGGCAACGCGCACGCCGACGTGCTCGCCGTCGCCGACGAGGTGACCGCCACGAACGCCGAGGACGGCGTCGCGCTGGTGATCGAGCGCGTGCTCGGGCGCTAGGCCATCTGGCGCAGCACCATCGGCAGGATGCCGCCGTGGCGCAGGTACTCGACCTCGACCGGAGTGTCGACGCGGGCGCGCGCCGCGAACGCGGCCTCCGAGCCGTCGGCGCGGGTCGCGGTGACGGTCACGGTCGCGCCGGGCGCGAGCGCGGCCAGCCCCTCGACGCGGAAGGCCTCGGTGCCGTCCAGGTCGAGCGACGCGCGGCCCTCGCCCGCGGGGAACTCCAGGGGCAGGACGCCCATCCCGACGAGGTTGGAGCGGTGGATGCGCTCGAACGACTCCGCGATGACCACCTTCACGCCGAGCAGCATGGTGCCCTTGGCGGCCCAGTCGCGGGACGAGCCCGACCCGTACTCGCGGCCCGCGAGGATGATCAGGGGCGTCGCCTCGGCGCGGTAGCGCTCGGCCGCCTCGAAGATCGACATCACCTCGCCGCCCGGCTGGTGGGCCGTGTAGCCGCCCTCGGTGCCGGACACCATCTCGTTGCGCAGGCGGATATTGGCGAACGTGCCGCGCACCATCACCTCGTGGTTCCCGCGGCGGGCGCCGTACGAGTTGAAGTCGCGGGGCTCGACGCCGTGCTCGATCAGCCAGCGGCCGGCGGGGCCGTCGGGCTGGATCGTGCCGGCCGGCGAGATGTGGTCGGTCGTGATCGAGTCGCCGAGCACGGCCAGCGCGCGCATCCCGCCGATGTCGACGAGGTCGTGCGGGGCGTCCGGCATGCCCGCGAAGAACGGGGGCTCGCGGACGTACGTCGAGTCGGGCTGCCACTGCATCGTCTCGCCCGTCGGGGCGTCGAGGGCGCGCCAGCGCTCGTCGCCGTCCCAGATCGCGCCGTACTCGTGCTCGTAGAGGTCGGGCGTGATCGTCGCGGCGACGACCTCGCGCACCTCCTCCATGGACGGCCAGATGTCGGCCAGCATGACGGGCTCGCCGTCCGCGTCCGTGCCGAGGGGCTCCGACGTCAGGTCGACGTCGAGCGAGCCGGCGAGCGCGTAGGCCACCACGAGGGGTGGTGAGGCGAGGTAGGCGGCGCGCACCTTCGGGTGCACGCGGCCCTCGAAGTTGCGGTTGCCCGACAGGACGGCGCCGACGGCGAGCTCGTGCTCGGAGATCGCCGCCTCGAGCGCGTCGGGCAGGGGGCCCGAGTTGCCGATGCAGGTCGTGCAGCCGTAGCCCACCAGGTTGAAGCGCAGCCGGTCGAGCGGCTCGAGCAGGCCCGCGCGCTCGAGGTAGTCGGTCACGACGCGCGAGCCGGGCGCGAGGCTGGTCTTGACCCACGGCTTCGACGCGAGGCCGCACGCGACCGCGTTGCGGGCCAGAAGGCCCGCGGCGACCATCACCGAGGGGTTCGAGGTGTTGGTGCAGGACGTGATCGCGGCGATCACGACGCTGCCGTGGTCGACGGTGCAGTCCGCGGCCGTCGCGGTGCGGCCCGCCGCCCCCTCGGGGACGAGCGCGTCGATCGGCAGTGCGACGGGGGAGGGGTCGCGCGGGAACGCCGTGCGGAAGCTCCCCGGCACGCCGCCGAGGGCGACGCGGTCCTGCGGGCGGCTCGGGCCGGCGAGGCTCGGCTCGACCTCCGACAGGTCGAGGACGAGGACGTCCGAATACTCGACGATCGGCTGGCCGTCCTCGCGGAACAGCCCCTGCGCGCGGCTGTAGGCCTCGACGAGGGGCGCGTGCTCCTCGCGGCCCGTGGCCTCGAGGTAGCGGACCGTCTCTGCGTCGACCGGGAAGGTTGCGGCCGTGGCCCCGAACTCGGGCGCCATGTTCGAGAGGGTCGCGCGGTCGGGGATCGAGAGCGCGCTGAGGCCGTCGCCGGTGAACTCGACGAAGCGGCCGACGACGCCGTAGGCGCGCAGCCGCTCGGTCACGGTGAGGACGAGGTCGGTGGCGGTCACGCCGGTCGGCAGCGCCCCCCGGAACTCGAAACCGATCACCGTCGGCTCGGGCATCGGCAGGGGCTGGCCGAGCATCGCGGCCTCGGCCTCGATGCCGCCGACGCCCCAGCCGAGGACGCCGAGCGCGTTGATCATCGTCGTGTGCGAGTCGGTGCCCACCAGCGTGTCCGGCAGGGCGACCGGGCCGCCCGCGTGCTCGCGCACGTCGACGACGTGGGCGAGGTGCTCGAGGTTGACCTGGTGCACGATGCCCATCCCCGGCGGCACCACGCGCAGCGAGCCGAAGGCGCCCTGCGCCCAGCGGAAGAAGCGGTAGCGCTCGCCGTTGCGCTCGTACTCGCGCTCCATGTTGCGCTCGAGGGCGAAGCGGGTGCCGAAGGCGTCGACCTGGACCGAGTGGTCGATCACGAGGTCGACGGGCACGTGCGGGTCGATCGCGCCCGGGTCGCCGCCCATGCGGGCGTACTGGTCGCGCATCGCCGCCATGTCGGCGATGGTGGGCACGCCCGTGAAGTCCTGCAGGATCACGCGGGCCGGGATGAACGGTACCGAGGTACCGGCCGGGGCCGGGGCGGGCCAGGCGCCGAGCGCGCGGATGTCGGCCTCGGAGACGTGCGGCCCCTCCGAGTGGCGCAGCAGCATCTCGAGCAGCACGCGCACCGTGTAGGGCAGCCGCCCCGTGTCGATGCCGGCCTCGTCGAGGGCGCTGATCGCGTAGTAGTCGACGCCGTCGAACCCGGAGAGGGGGCGGCGGGCGGAGAGGGGATCGGGCGCGTGCGTCATGCGCGGCATCATGCCACGGTCGGGCTAGCGGGCGACGAGCAGGAGGCCGGGGTCGAGGACCCCCACGAGCGCGCCGATCAGCGCCGTCGCGGCGAGCAGTGCGGGCACCGGCAGGCCGAGGTGGCGCAGCGCGAACACGGCCACGGCCACGGCCGCGGCGAGCAGGTCGATCGAGCCCGTCGGCAGGAGCGCGGTGCCGACCAGGAACACCGCGAGCACCGCGATCGCGCCCGCCACGACGCCCTGCAGGGCGGCGAGGGCGTCGGCGACCGGGCCGCGCTGCGGGACGCGCTCGACCAGCGGCGCGCCGACCCCGATCAGGAGGAACGACGGTGCGAACGTGGCCGCCGTGGCCACCAGCCCGCCGGCGATGCCGCCCGCGGCGCCGCCGAGGGCCGCCCAGCCCGCCATGAAGCCGACGAAGGCGTTGACCAGGATCAGGGGGCCGGGCGTCGTCTCGCCGAGGGCGAGGCCGGCCACCATCTGCTCGGGCGTCAGCCAGCCGAAGCGGTCGACGGCGGCCGCGGCCACGAACGGCAGGACCGCGTACGCGCCCCCGAACGTGACCAGCGCCGCGACCGTGAAGAGGCCCGCGAGCTCCGCGATCACGCCGCCGACGAGGAGCAGCGCACCGAGCCCCCCGAGCCAGAGCGCGCCCCCGACGAGCGCGCGGCGCACGACGCGGCGGCGCTCGGCGGGGTCGAGCGGGGCGCCCGGGTCGACCTGGTCCTCGAGCGGCACGAGCGCAGCCGGGCGCACCCGCCCGAGCAGGACGCCGAGCGCGGCGCCTGCGACCACCACGACGGGGAAGGGCGCGCCGAGCAGCATCGCGGCGCCGGCGCCGACGCCGAGTGCGAGCACCCAGCGGGTGCGGACCACGCGCCGGCCCATCCTCAGGCCCGCGGCGAGGACGAGCGCGATCACGGCACCGCCGAGCGCGCGCACCGCGCCGGTCATCCAGGCGGTCTCGCCGAGCGACGCGTACAGCCAGGCGAGGGCGAGGATCAGGACGAGGCCGGGGAGGATGAAGAGGCCGCCCGCGGTGAGTGCGCCGCGCAGGCCGCCGACCCGCCAGCCGAGCCAGCAGGCGAGCTGCTGCGCCTCGGGCCCGGGCAGCGCGTTGCAGAGCCGGAGCGCGTGCAGGAACGAGCGCTCGTCGAGCCAGCCGCGGCGCTCGACGACCTCGCGGTGCAGGAGGTCGATCTGGGCGACCGGCCCGCCGAACGACGTGCAGCCGATCCGCAGCCAGACGGCGAGCGCCGCGCCCGGGCGGATGGCGCTCACGTCAGGCGCGCCCCGCCGACGGCCCAGCCTCCGCGCAGCGTGCGGGCGCCGAGCAGCACGAAGCGCAGCAGGATGAAGAGCGTCAGGCCGACCCAGAGGCCGGTCAGGCCCCAGCCGAAGTAGACGGTGCCCACCAGGCACGGAAGGTACCCGAGCCCGATCGACAGCAGGGTGCGGTTGCGGATCGCGACGTTGTCGCCGGCACCGATCAGGATGCCGTCGACCGCGAACACGACCCCGCCGAACGGCTGCATCAATGCGAACCAGCCCCACGCGGCGCCCGTCGCCCGCACCACGTCGGCGTCGGAGGTGAAGATGCGGGGAATCAGGTTCCAGCCGGCCAGGATCACGAGCCCGAAGACGACGCCGACGATGGCGCCGAGCTCGCACAGGCGCCGGGCGAGGGCGCGGGCGGCCTGGACCTCGTCGGCCCCGAGCAGCTCGCCGATCAGGGTCTGCGCGGCGATCGCGAAGGCGTCGAGCGTGAGCGCGAGGAAGAACCACAGCTGGATCGCGATCAGGTGCGCGGCGACCTGCTCCGGCCCCATCCGCGAGGCGGCCGCGGTCGCGCTGATGAAGGTGAACTCCATCGCGATGGTGCGCAGCCCGAGGTCGCGGGCGGCGCCGAGCTGGTCGACGATGGCGGCGCGGTCGGGGCGCAGGGACGCCCGCTCGCGCAGGAGCGCCTGCAGGAACAGCGCGGCGGCCACCGCCTGGCCGCAGACGTTGGCCACCGCCGAGCCCTCGAGCCCGAGGTCGAGGCCGTAGACGAAGAGCGGCGCGAGGGCCGCGCTGATGGCGTTCGCGCCGATCAGGTAGGCGAGCGGCTTCTTCAGCTCCTGCACGCCGCGCAGCCAGCCCTGACCGGCGAGGGTGATCGCGATCAGGGGTGCGCCCAGGCTGGCGATCCTCAGCCACGAGACCGCGCCCGCGATCGTGTCGGGGTTGCCGGACCCGGCGATCAGGGTGACGAGCGGCTCCGCGAACAGCTGCAGCAGCACCGTCACGAGCACGCCGAGGATGACCCCGAGCCAGGTCGCCTGCACGCCCTCGCGGACGGCGTCGGATCGGCGCCCCGCACCGAACAGCCGCGCCGTGCGCCCGGTCGTGCCGTAGGCCAGGAAGCTCATCAGCCAGACGGCGTTGGCGAGCAGGCCGCCGCCGACCGCGAGGCCGGCCAGCGCCTCCTTGCCGAGGTGCCCCACGACCGCCGTGTCGACGAGCAGGTACAGGGGCTCTGCGGCGAGCGCGCCGAGGGCGGGCACCGCGAGGGCCAGGATGCGCCGGTCGGAGGGGCGGTCCGCCACGGCGGAAGGGTAGGCGCGGGTAGGCTGCCGCCATGCCGCTCGAGGTCGTCCACTACACGGACCCGGGCTGCCCCTGGGCCTACTCGGCCGAGCCGTTCGTGCGCGCGCTCGAGTGGCGCTACGGCGACGGCCTCGTCTGGCGCACCTGCCTGATCGGCCTCGCGGAGGACCGCGGGCGCTACGACGACCTCGGCTACACCGGCGCGCTGATGACCCAGTGGCACATCGAGTTCCGTGACCGCTTCGGGATGCCGTTCTCCACGGCGCCCCGCGAGCGGCCGGCCGCCACCGGCCCGGCCTGCCGGCTGGTGGTCTCCGCGCGCCGACAGGGCCACGAGGCGGCCGACGCCGTCCTGCGGGCGCTGCGCTTTTCGTGGTTCACGGACCCGCGCCCGCACGACGAGCCCGCCGTGCTCGAGCCGATCGTGCGCTCCGTGCCCGGGATCGACCACGACGCGGTCCTGGCCGGCCTCGGCGATCCGGAGGTGGAGGCGGCCTATCAGGACGACAAGCGCCGGTCGCGGACGATCCTGCCGCCGGCCGCGGCGCAGGGCAAGACCGCCGACGCGGACGGGGAGGAGCGCTACACCGCCCCGAGCCTGACCTTCGAGCTCGATGGCCGGATGCTGGTCGCCGCCGGCTGGCAGCCCCTCGCCGCCTACGACGTCTGCGTCGCCAACCTCGCTCCGCAGCTGCCGCAGCGCGGGCCCGCCGGGCCCGCGGAGGCCCTGCCCGCGTTCCCGCGGGGGCTGACCACGTACGAGCTGGCGCTGATCGCCGCGGCCCGCAACGACGAGCCCGACCGGGCCGCGGTCGAGGCCGAGCTGGTGCAGCTCGCCGCCGACGGGCGGGCGCGGCGCGTGCCGCTCGGCTCCGACGCCCTCTGGCTGCCCGCCTAGGGCGTCAGGCTAGGCCGACGGCCTCGTCGCCGACGACGACCTCGACGAGGGGGCGCGAGACGGCCGCGCGGTTGACGGCCGGGTCGGCGGGCACCTTGGCGACCCGCCCGGACAGCAGGATCGCCTGCGTCGGGCCGTCGGCGCAGCGGATCGCGGCGACGGGCCCCGCCGGCTCCTTGGCCGGCTTGTCGGGGCTCGCGAGCTGCACGCCACCCCCGCCGCGGCCCTTCGCCGGCACGTCGGCGAGGTCGACGCGCTTGCCGTGGCCGCTCGCGTGCAGGACGACGAGGTCGCCGGGGCCGACGGCGCAGGCCGCGACGATGCGGTCGCCGGGGGCGAGGCGCATGCCGGCGACCCCGCCCGCGGCCGCGCCCTTGACGGGCCGGATCGGCTTCGCGGGGGTGCGCAGGACGCGGCCGGCCTGCGTGGCGAGCAGGATCTCGTCGCCCTCGTCGTGCGGGACGACGGCGACCAGGCGGTCGCCGTCGGGCAGGGCCATCGCGGCGGCGAGCGTGGCGTGCGCGCCGGGCAGGACGTCGGGCTGGCAGCGCTTGACCTCGCCCTGCTCCGTGACGAGGAGGAGGAAGGGCGCGTCGTCGGTCGCGAGCGCGACGAGCTCCTGCCCGCGCGACATCTGGATCGGCGTGTGGCCGCGCACGGCGCGGGACGACAGCGGGAGCTCGGCGAGGCGCACGCGGGCGACCTCCGCGTCCGCGGTGAAGCAGAGGAGCTCGCCGTCGGTCGTGGAGTGGACGAGGCCGAGCGGGCGGTCGCCCGGCTTGACGTCGACGGGGTAGGCCGTGGGCGCCGAGGCGCGCGACTGCGCCACCACGAGCCCGCCCTGCGTCGCCCCGACCCAGACCTCGGTGGCGGGGCCCTGGACGACGTCGACCTGGCGCCCGCCGCCCCGCTGCCCGGGCGCGGACGCGGCGGCCGCGGCCACGACCGGGCCGTCCCCGCCGAGCGCGGTCCGCCGGGGGCCGGACAGCTTCGCGGCCTCCCTGAGCTCGCCGACCACGATCCGCTTGAGCGCATCGTGCGACTCGAGGATGCGGCCGATCTCGTCGACGCGCTCGCCCTTGGCCCGGCGCTCCTCCTCGAGCTTGAGGCGGTTCAGGCGCGCGAGCCGCTTGATCGGCATATCGATGATCCACTGGGCCTGCTCGTCGTCGATCGGGACGGCCTTCGACTGCCCGTGCGGGACGACCTTGAGCTTGGCGATCAGCTGGCGCTTGGCGTCGTCGTCGTCCTCGGAGCCGCGCACGATCCTGATCACCGCGTCGATCGCGTCGAGGGCCGCGAGCAGCGCGATCAGCCGGTGCAGCTCGCGCAGGAGCTCGTCGCGCTCGAACTCGAGGCGGGCGACCACGATCTGGAAGCGGAAGTCGACGAAGCGGTCGAGCGCCTCGCGCAGCCCGATCTGGCGGGGCGCGCCGTCGACGAGGACGGTCATGTTGATGCCGACCGTGATACGCAGGGACGTGGTGCGGAAGAGGTCGGCGATCAGGCGGTCGATCGAGCCGCCGCGCTTGGAGCGGACCTGCACGCGGATGCCGGAGCGGTCCGTCAGGTTGCGCGGCATCTCCGTGACGTCGCGGATCTTGTCGGCGCGGGCCGCCTTCACGACCTCGGCCACGATCTGGTCGGGCGAGACGCCGTAGGGCAGCTCGGTGACCACGATCGCCTGGACGCCGCCCGCGAGCTGCTCCGTGTGGAAGCGGGCCTGCAGCCGCACGGTGCCCTGGCCCCGCTCGTAGGCCTCGGCGAGGGCCTCCGGGTCGACGACGATGCCGCCGGTCGGGAAGTCCGGGCCGGGCAGGTGCTTCATCAGCTTCGCGAGCGGGGCGTCGGGGTCCTCGGCCAGCGCGATCGCGGCCGCGCAGGCCTCGGCGAGGTTGTGCGGCGGGATCTCGCAGGCCATCGACCAGCCGATGCCGCGCGAGCCGTTGACCAGCAGGTTCGGGAAGGTGACGGGCAGGACCCACGGCTCGTCCTTCTTCTCCGTGAAGTTCGGGCGGTAGTCGCGCACGATCTCCGGGCGCAGATCGCCGAGCCAGGCCGTCGCCGCGGGGCTCAGGCGGGCCTCCGTGTAGCGGTAGGCGGCGGGCGGGTCCGAGTACTCCTTCGGGCCGACGCTGCCCCAGTTGCCCTGACCGTCGATCAGCGGCACGTTGAGCACGAAGTCCTGCGCCATCCGCACCATCGCGTCGTAGACGGCGCTGTCGCCGTGCGGGTGGTAGTTGCCGATCACGTGGCCCACCGTCAGCGCCGACTTCTGGTACGGCCGCCCCGCCCGCCCGCCGAGCTCGTCCATCGCGTGGACGATGCGCCGCTGCACGGGCTTGAGGCCGTCGCGCACGTCGGGCAGCGCGCGGCCGAGGTTGACGTACATGCCGTACGCGAGCGCGCGCTCGAGCAGGGCGTCGGAGGCGTCGACGGAGTCGCCGTCCCAGTCGAGCCGGCCGATCCCGCCGCCCACGTCCCCGTCGTCGCCTCCGTCGGCGCCGTCGGCCGCGGCCGCCGCGTCGTCCGCGTCGTCCGGGTCGGTGTCGCCCGCCGCGCCCTCCGGCTCCGGCTCGGGCGCGGATGCGGCGGCCTTCGTGCGGCGGGCGCGCGGCGGCGGCGCGGCGGCGGGCGCCGGGTGCTCGGCCGTCTCGTCGGCGTCGTCGTCGACGACGAGGTCGAGCTGGGGGTCGTCGGCCTTGGCCCGGCGGCGGGTGCTCACACGAGCACCTCGGCATCGCCGGCCGACTCCTCGAGCCAGGCGCGGCGGGGCGCCGGGTTCGAGCCCATCACCAGCTCGACGGTGTTGGCGGCCTCGGCGGCGTCCTCCATCGAGACCTGGAGCAGGCGCCGCGTGGCGGGGTCGAAGACGGTCTCGCGCAGGTGCTCGGCGTTCATCTCGCCGAGGCCCTTGAAGCGGGTCACGTGGTCGCCGGTGCGCCTGTGGGCCGTGAGCGCCGCCTTCAGCTCGTCCTCGGTGTGCACGTAGAGGGCGGCGCCGTCCTTCAGTGCGACGCGGAACAGCGGCGGCCGGGCGATGAACACGCGACCGCCCTGCAGGAGCGCGGGGAAGAGCTCGTGGAAGAGGGTGATCAGGAGGTTGGCGATATGGGCGCCGTCGGCGTCCGCGTCGGCCGTGATCACGACCTTGCCGTAGCGCAGCTGGTCCTCGTCGAGGGTGGCCACGAGCGCGGAGCCGATCACGTCCTTGCGGCCGCCGAGCGCGACCAGGATCGAGTCGACCTCGGCGTTGTCGAAGGCCTTGCCGTTCTTCGCGCCGAGGACGTTGAGGATCTTGCCCCGGATCGGCAGGATCGCCTGCGTGGCGTTGTCGCGGGCCTGCTTGGCGCTGCCGCCGGCCGAGTCGCCCTCGACGATGAAGAGCTCGCGCTCGACGGCGGGGATCGCCGGGTTGTCGATCGTGTCCGCGAGCTTCCCGGGCAGGTGCGAGTCGCTCATGATCGAGGTCGCGGCGTTGCGCAGCTTCTTCGAGATCTTGGCCTTCGCGAGCCGCACGTCGCGGGCGAGGAGCACGCGGTCGAGGATGCGCCTGGCGTCGTCGGCGTTGCGCTTGTCGGCGAGCCAGTCGGCGAGCGCCTGGCCGGCGAAGGCGGCGACCGCGGTCTGCGCCTCCTGGTTGTTGAGGCGGCCCTTCGTCTGGCCCTCGAACTGGGGGTCCTCGAGCATCACGGAGACGGCGCCCGTGAGGCCGTCGGCGACGTCCTTGGCGTCGAGCGTCTCGCCCTTGTCCTTCTTCAGCCGGCCCGCGTCGTACGCGGCCTGGTTGAGGACGCGGGTCAGCGCGCGCCTGAGGCCCGAGACGTGCGTGCCGCCGTCGACGGTGTTGACGACGTTGCAGAACCCGTACAGGCGGTCCTCGGCGGCGTTCGTCCACTGCAGGGCGATCTCGATCGGGATGCCGCCCGACTCGCCGCTGACGGAGACCACGCCGGCGTGGGCGGGGTCGCGGCTCTCGTTGAGCTCGCGCACGTAGTCGGCGAGGCCCTCCTCCGAGCGGTAGACGTGCTCGACGCCGTCCGGCCCGACCAGCTCGAACGTGAGGCCGCGGACGAGGAACGACTTCTCGCGCAGGCGCTGCTGCACCGTGGTGGCGGAGAAGTGCGCGTTCCTGTCGAAGATCGTCCGGTCCGGCGTGAAGCGCACGCGGGTGCCCGTGCCCTCGCCCTTCTCGAGCGCCCGCACGTCCCGCACCGGCCCGTCGGGCACGCCGCGCCGGTAGCGCTGCGCCCACAGGCGCGTGTCGCGGCGCACCTCGACCTCGAGCCAGTCCGAGAGCGCGTTGGTGACGGAGGCGCCGACGCCGTGCAGGCCGCCCGACACTTTGTAGCCGCCGTCGCCGAACTTGCCGCCCGCGTGCAGCTTCGTGAAGACGAGCTCGAGCGCGGACACCTGCTGCTCGGGGTGCAGGTCGACGGGGATGCCGCGCCCGTCGTCCGTCACGGTCACGACCTCGTCGTCCGTCAGCTCCACGCGGACCGTCGAGCAGCGCCCCGCGAGGGCCTCGTCGACGGCGTTGTCGACGACCTCCCAGAGCAGGTGGTGCAGGGCCCGCGTATTGGTCCCGCCGACGTACATGCCGGGCCGGACGCGGACCGGCTCGAGGCCCTCGAGGACCCGGATGTCGGCTGCGCTGTAGCGCTTCTCGGCCATGGACCGCAGCCTAGGCGACGGGGTTCCGGGCCCCGTGGCGGCCCCGGCGCGGCTACCCTGCGGCCGTGCCGCTCGCCTTCATCCCCGCCTCGCCCGGCCCGTTCGTCTTCCAGGCCGGGCCGTTCGGGCTGCGCTGGTACGGCCTGTTGATTGCGATCGGGATCGGCCTCGCGATCTGGATCGGGCGGCGCGAGTTCCGCCGTCGCGGCTGGGACCCGGAGGGGGTCTACACGATCGCGCTGTGGTGCGTCCCGGCGGGCATCATCGGCGCGCGCCTCTACCACGTGATCACGGACTGGCACCGCTTCGCGGACGACCTCGGGCAGATCCCGATGATCCAGCAGGGCGGGCTCGGGATGCCGGGCGTGATCATCGGCGGCGCGATCGGCGCGTGGATCGGGGCGCGCCGGATCGGAAGGCCGGCGCTCGGGGTGTTCGACTGCGTGGCGCCCGGCCTGATCCTCGCGCAGGCCCTGGGGCGCTGGGGCAACTACTTCAACCAGGAGCTGTTCGGCGGGCCGAGCACCGCGCCGTGGGCCCTGGAGATCGACCCGCGCTACCGGCCGGAGCGCTACGCCGACGTCGCCACGTTCGCGCCGACCTTCCTCTACGAGTCGCTCTGGAACCTGGGCGTGTTCGCCGTCCTGATGCTG
Source organism: Actinomycetota bacterium (assembly GCA_016870485.1). Taxonomy (GTDB): domain Bacteria; phylum Actinomycetota; class Thermoleophilia; order Gaiellales; family F1-60-MAGs149; genus F1-60-MAGs149. The sequence goes on along the minus strand of VGBM01000016.1, from coordinate 16,879 downwards.
CTCGTGATCCCGCGCCTGTGGGACCGCGCGCGTGCGGGCACGATCTTCGCCGCCTACCTCGCGCTCTACAGCGTCGGGCGGCTGTGGTGGGAGTCGATGCGCACCGACCCGGCCATGATCGTCGCGGGCGAGCGCGTCAACACGTGGCTGTTCGGGATCGTGCTGGTCCTGTCCACGGCCTACGTCATCCAGTCGCGGGTGCGGCTGCGGCGCGCCGCGTAGCCGCCGACGCGAACGGCACCGCGGCGAGCGCGAACAGCGCCGTCATCGCGAGCGCGGCGCGGTAGGCGCCGTCGGCGGGGCCGCCGAGCTCTTCGAGCGGGTTCGCCGGCACCGCGCCACCGCCGGCGAGGGCCCAGCCGACGGCGGCGGCGATGCCGATCAGGGCGACGGCCAGGAGCGTGCCGAAGCGGGCGGCGGCGAGGTTGATCGCCGACTGCATGCCCTCGTCGCCGGGCGGCGAGAGCTGCAGGACGGCGTGGGTGACGGGTCCGGCCAGGAGCGCCATCCCGAGGCCCATCAGGAGCGTGGCGACGATCGCGACCCACAGCCGCCCGGGGTCGATCGCGAGGGCGACGAGCGTCCCGGCGGCCGTGACGAGCGGGCCGGCGCGGAGGTAGAGCCGCATCCGGCCCTGAGCGGCGCGCTCGGTCAGCCGCTTGGAGAGCACGGCGATCACGAGGCTCATCGGCAGGAGCGCGAAGCCCGTGGCGGTCGGGCCGAGCCCGCCCGCGGTCTGCAGCCGGATCGAGATCAGCAGCATCGCGGTGATCGGCGTCGACCAGGCCAGGATCGTGAACACGTGGACGCGGTTGAGGGCCCGGTCGCGCACGGCGCGCCCCGGCAGCATCGGGTCGGGGAAGCGCCGCTCGTGCGCCGCGAAGGCGACGCCGAGCACGAGGCCCGTGGCGAGCAGCCCGACGACGAGCGGGTCGGTGAGGCCGCGCACGGGCCACTCGATCAGCCCCGCCACGAGCGCGGCGATCGCGAGGGCGGCGAGCGCGCCGCCGACGAGGTCGGTGCGCCGCGCGAGCGTGGCCGTGTCGGGAACCGCGCGCGAGAAGGCCAGGGACGCGAGGACCGCCGGCACGACGATCAGGAAGGCCCAGCGCCAGCCGACGAGGCCGCCGACCACGCCGCCGATGACGGGGCCGAGCGCGGCCGACAGGCTCGTGCCGACCGCCCACACGCCGACGGCGCGGGCTTGGCGCTCCGGCGGGATCGCCGTCCGCAGGATCGCCACCGAGGCGGGCGTGATGATCGCCGCGGCGACGCCCTGCAGGGCGCGCGCGCCGATCTCGAACAGGGCGTCCGGGGCGATCCCGACGAGGACCGTGGCGACGGCGAACAGGGCGAGGCCGATCTGCAGGAGCCGGCGGTGGCCGTGCACATCGGCGAGGACGCCGCACGGCAGGACGAAGGCGGTCATCGTGACCAGGTAGGCGTTGACGATCCACTGCTCCTCGGCGAGCGTCGTGCCGAGGTCGGCGCGGATGTCGGGCAGGACGACGTTGACGATCGAGATGTCGATGAAGATCGACCCCGTCGCCAGCAGCGTGGCGAGGAGGATCTGCCGCTCCGTGGCGGAGCCCTTCACCGGCGCGGGCGGGGGCGCGTCATGCGGGCACCCTACCGCGGGCCCCGCGCTGCCGTATCCTACTTCCGGAGGGTACGCGGATGGTCGAGGAGCGCGACGTCGTCATCATCGGGGCCGGGATCGCCGGCATGACCGCGGCCAAGCGTCTGCGCCACCACGACCCGCTCGTGCTCGAGGCCTCCGACCGCGTCGGCGGGCGGATCTGGTCGCGTCCGTGCGGCGAGCTCGCGATGTCGGTCGGCGCGCACATGTTCCCGCCGCCGGACTCCACCGTCGGGCGGATGGTGGCGGAGTACGGCCTCGACGTCCTGCCGATCACCGGCTCGATGCTGAACGTCGCCTGGGGCGACCGCGTCTACCGCGACATGCGCCCCGAGCTCCTGCCCCTGCGGCTCCCGCTCGCGCCCGCCGCGCGCGTGTCCTTCGCCCGCGCGGGCCTGAAGGTGAAGCGGATCGGCGACGCGTACATGCGGCTCGCCGAGCAGCGCCCGGGGGAGACGGCCGCCGACGTGCGCCTGCGCCTGCTCCAGTACGGCGGCGACGAGACCTTCGCGGACTTCCTCGGCCCCCTGCACCCAGAGGCGCAGCGCATCTTCACGGCGCTCTGCAACCGCACGATCGCCGACCCGCACGAGATCTCCGTGTCCGCCATGGCGGCGCTGTTCGGGCACGTCTGGGACTCGGGCGACCTCGGCCGCAACATGCGCGGCGGCGCCGGCCTGTTGCCCGAGGCGATGGGCGCGGACCTCGCGGGCCACATCCGGCTGCGCACCCGCGCGGTCGACATCGCCTTCGACGGGGCCGGCGTGACGGTGACGGCGGAGGGGCCGGAGGGCCCGCTGACGGTGCGCGCGCGGACGGCGATCTGCGCCGTGCCCGCGCCCGACCTGATGCCGGTCATCCAGCGGGCCGCGACGCCGGGCCTGCAGGCCGCGCTCGACCGCGTCCGCTTCGGCCCGCACGTGGTGGTCAGCATCCGCACCGACGAGACGGAGCCGATGCCGTGGGACGACATCTACTCCGTGCTGACCCCCGACTACGCGTTCAACATGCTGTTCAACCACACGAACTCGCTGTACGCGACGGGGACGCGGAAGACGGGCAGCGTGCTGATGGTCTACGGCGGCGCCTCGCGCGGCACCCCGCTCCTCGACCGGCCGCACGACGAGATCGCGGCGCTCTACCTCGCCGACCTCTACCGGCTCTACCCCGAGGCGCGCGGCCACGTCGCGGAGACGTGGGTGATGCCGTGGGCGCACGCGGGGCCGTTCGCGGCGCCGGGCCGCTGGCGCGCCCAGGAGGCGCTGGAGCGCGGCCTCGGCGGACGCGTGTTTTTGGCCGGCGACTGGGTCAGCGACTTCGTGTCGATGGAGACGGCGGCCCTGACCGCGGTCGACGCGGCCGACCGGGTCGAGCAGGTGCTCATGCGGACGGGGGCGATCCCCGCCGCGGCACCGGCCTGAGCGGCGGCTGGCAGGCCGGGCACCAGAAGGTGCGCCGACCCTCGTCGCCCTGGGCGCGCGCCCGCAGGCGCGTGCCGCAGGCGGGGCAGGGGCGGTTGGCCCGCCCGTAGACGCGCACCGGGCGGCGGGCCGCGCCGCTCGCGACGTGGGCGCGCATCATCGCCGCGGCCCGGCCGAGCAGGTCGCCGAGCGCCGCGTCGTCGAGGTCGGCGGCGCGCGTCCACGGGTCGAGGCGGCGGTCGAACAGGGCCTCGGACTTCCAGACGTTGCCGACGCCGGCGAGGACGCGCTGGTCGAGCAGCACGTCGGCGACGGTCTGCTCGGCGGGCCCGCGGCGCGCGATCGCCACCGCGCGGCCCGCGTCGAAGCCGGCGTCGAGGACGTCGGGGCCGAGCCGGCCGAGGGCGGGGTGGAGGCGCGCCTGCGCCGGCGTCAGGAGCTCCAGCACGGGCCCGTTGAAGAGCAGGCCCTCGACCTCGTCCGTGGCCACGACCAGCCACGCGCGCTCGCGCGGGCGACGCGTCGCGCCCCCCGGCGGGCCGATCTCCCAGCGCCCCGACATGCGCAGGTGGCTGTGCAGCACGAGGCCGCCGGCGAAGCGGATCACGAGGTGCTTGCCGTGCGCCTCGACGGCCTCCACGGCCCGCCCGGCGAGGCGCTCGGGGATGCGCAGGGGCGCGTGGCGGGGCTGCGGCGCCGCGATCGCGGGCACGCGCCCCACGAGCGGCTGGAGCCGGCGCGCCACGCCGGCGAGGGTGTCGCCTTCGGGCATCGCCCCGCAGGCTATCCGCCGCGGCCCATCTGCGCCATACTTCCCGGTACGTACGAGGAGGAACGACCGTGAACCCGATCACCGCGCTCGAGCATCTGCCCGCCGACGCCCACAAGGGCGAGTGGCTGAACTGGTCGAAGATGGCCGACTTCGAGAACCAGTCGCCGCCCGTCATCGTGTCGGGCGAGGGCCCCTACGCCATCGACAAGGACGGCAACCGTCTGCTCGACGGCGTCTCCGGCCTCTTCACGACGCAGATCGGCTACTCGCACGGCGCCGAGATCGGCGAGGCCGCCCGCCTCCAGCTGGAGACGCTCTCCTTCTACCCGAACTGGGCCGCGACGCACCCGTCGGCGCTCGCCCTGACGGAGCGCATCCTCGGCCTCGCCCCGGACCGGATGTCCCGCGTCCTCCTCACGTCGGGCGGGTCCGAGTCGGTCGAGTCCGCGATGAAGCTGGTGCGCCAGCACTTCCTCGCCAAGGGCCAGGGCCTCAAGCGCAAGATCATCGCCCGCCGCGGCGCGTACCACGGCTGCACGATGGGTGCCCTGTCTTTGACCGGCATCCCGCTCTCGCGCGCGCCCTTCGAGCCGCTCGACCCGAACGTGCGCCACGCGCCGAACACGCACCAGCGCAGCTGCCTCTACTGCCACGACAAGGGCGGCTGCCAACTGACCTGCGCGGACGCGATCGAGCAGGCGATCCTCGCCGAGGGCCCCGACACCGTCGCGGCCGTCGTCGTCGAGCCGATCCAGAACGGCGGCGGCCTGCCCCCGGCGGACGGCTACGGCGCGAGGATCCGCGAGATCTGCGACCGCCACGGCGTCCTGCTCTGGTGCGACGAGGTGATCACCGGCTTCGGCCGCGTCGGCGCCTGGTTCGCGTCGGACCGGCTCAGCTTCAACGCGGACATCATCACCTACGCGAAGGGCATCACCTCGGGCTACGCGCCCGCCGGCGGCGTCATCTTCACGGAGGCGGTCGGCGCCCCGCTGATCGAGGCCGAGGCGATGTACGCGCACGGCTTCACGTTCGGCGGCCACCCGCTGGCCTGCGCCGTGGCGCTCGCGAACATCGACATCATGGAGCGGCTCGACGTGATCGCGAACGTGCAGGCGCACGAGGACGCGTACGCCGCCGCGATGCAGGACGTCGCCGCCTCCTCCGACCTCGTCGTCGAGGCGCGCGGCAGGGGCTTCTACCACTCGCTCGAGCTGGTCGACAACGCCCTCACGGCGCCCGTCGCCGGCGCGGTCCGCAAGCACGGCGTGATCGTGCGGCCCGACGTCCGCGTCAAGCCGATGGTCGTGACCTCGCTGCCGTTGATCTGCACGCAGGAGCACATCGACGAGCTGGCCGGCGCGCTGAAGGCCGCCCTCGCCGACGTCGCCGCCGCCTAGGCGCGGCGCCGACCACGATGGAGCCGACCGTCCGGGCCGCCGTGCGCGGCCCGGACGGCGTGCCCCGCTGCCCGTGGGCGGGCGACGACCCGCTCTACGTGCGCTACCACGACGAGGAGTGGGGCCGGCCCGTCACGGACGAGACGCGGGTCTTCGAGAAGCTCTGCCTCGAGGGCTTCCAGGCGGGCCTCGCCTGGATCACGATCCTGCGCAAGCGCGAGGCGTTCCGGGCCGCCTTCGACGGCTTCGACGCCGCGCGGATGGCCCGCTACGGCGACGCCGACGTCGCGCGCCTCCTGGCGGACGCGGGGATCGTCCGCCACCGCAGCAAGATCGAGGCCGCGATCGGCAACGCCCGCGCGCTCGTGGCGCTGCACGCCGCCGGCGGGTCGCTCGCGGAGCTCGTCTGGTCGCACGCCCCGGCGACGCCCGGCCCCGCGCCGCGCAGCATGGCCGACGTGCCGGCGCAGACGGCGGAGTCGGCGGCGCTCAGCCGGGCCCTGAAGGCGCACGGCTTCCGCTTCGTGGGGCCGACCACGGCCTACGCGGCGATGCAGGCGCTCGGGGTGGTCGACGACCACCTCGCGGGCTGCACCGCGCGCGGCGCCCGCTAGGCGCGGAGGTCCGGCAGCGGCGCGGGGTGGGCCCGCTCGTAGGCGTGCGCGGCGCGCAGGACGAGGGCGTCCGCGAACTTCGGCCCGACGATCTGCAGCCCGACGGGCAGGCCGGCCGCGGTCAGCCCGCAGGGCACGCTGGCCGCCGGCTGCTGGGTCAGGTTGAACGGGTACGTGAACGGCGTCCAGCGCGGCCAGTCCGGGTCGGCGGGGAAGTCCGCGGGGCGGTCGGCCGGGTCGGCGGCGAAGGCGGGGATCGGCAGGGTCGGCGTGAGCAGCAGGTCGTAGGTCTCGTGGAAGCGGTTCATCGCGAGGCCGAGCGCCCCGCGGGCCTGCACGGCGGCGAGGTGCTCCTGCAGGGTCATCGCCGCACCCTGGCGCGCGATCTCGAGGAGGCCGGGATCCATCGCGGCGCGGCGCTCCTCGGGCACCTGCCCGACGGCGTAGGCCGCCGACGGGAACCAGTGCCGCCGGAACGTCTCGTCGGGGTCGGCGAAGCCGGGGTCGACGGCCTCCACGTGGGCGCCGAGCGCCTCGAAGGCGGCCGCCGCGCGGGCGACCAGCGCCGCGACCTCCGGATCGACCCGGGCGTGGCCGAGGGTCGCGGAGTAGGCGATGCGCAGGCCGCGGACGCCGCCCTCGAGCCCCGCTGCGGCGTCGACCCGCACGGGCACGGCGTGCCAGTCGCGGTGGTCGGGGGCGGCCATCACGTCCAGCATCAGCGCGGCGTCGGCGGCGCTGCGGGTCATCGGGCCGAGGTGCGCCACCGTCCCGAACACCGACAGCGGCCAGGCCGGCACGACGCCGAAGGTGGGCTTGAGGCCGACGATCCCGGAGAACCCGGCGGGCATCCGGATCGAGCCGCCGCCGTCGGTGCCGACGTTGAGGGCCGCCATTCCCAGCGCCGCCGCCACCGCCGCGCCGCCCGACGAGCCGCCCGCGGTCCGCGTCGGGTCCCACGGGTTGCGCGTGATGCCGGTCAGCGGGCTGTCGGTCATGCCCTTCCAGCCGAACTCGGGCGTCGTCGTCTTGCCCACGAGGACGGCGCCGGCCTCGCGCAGCCGCGCGACCGCCGGGGCGTCGTCGGGCCAGGGGCCGGCGGGGTCGACCGTCGTGGAGCCGCGCAGGGTCGGCCAGCCGCGGGTCAGCAGGATGTCCTTGATCGAGGTGGGCACGCCGTCGAGCGGGCCGAGCGGCGTCCCGGCCCGCCAGCGCGCCTCGGCGGCGCGCGCCTCGTCAAGGGCGGTCTCAGACACGACGCAGAAGCCGTTGCAGATCCCGTCGAGGGCCTCGATGCGGGCGAGGCAGGCGGCGACCGCGTCGACGGGGGAGAGGTCGCCCGCGCGGTAGGCGGCGAGCAGGTCGGTCGCGGGCAGGGCGTGCAGGTCGTCGGCCATCGCGTCGGGGGTGAGCCTAGCCGCTGGCGGGCGGCTAGCCGAGGCTCATGCGCCGCGGCCCCGCCCGGAACCCCGCGGCGGCGAGGCGCGGCTCCCACGGGCCGCCGAGCACGGGGGCGCCCGCCATCCGCTCGACCGACAGGCGCGGCACGAGCCCGCGCCGCTGGGCGTCGGCGAGCGCCTCGAGGGCGAGCCGGGCCGTCGCGTCGGAGAGCCCGGCGAACGGGGTCAGGGTGCGCCCGCCCCGCTCGACGTGGAGCGCCGGCTCGCCGTCGACGAGCACCAGGTGTGCGCCGGCCGCGCGGGCCGGGCGCCCGCCCTCGGTCGTGGGCCAGGGCAGGGCGGCGCCGTAGGGCTGGGCCGGGTCGGCGGCCGCGAGGACGAGCGCCTCCGGCTCGTCCGTCGTGCGCGCCTCGCGCAGCCGCTCGAGCGCGCCGGGCAGCGCGAACTGGGCGCCGCCGAGGCCCTCGACGAAGTAGCCGCGGCGGGCGGCGCCGACCGTCTCGAGGGCGCTCAGCTCCGGGTACGCGCCGGCGAAGCCGCCGGGCGCGCCCTCGGCCCTGACGGCGGGGCGGGTGACCACGCCGTGGCGCTCGAGCAGGATCTCGGCCGCGGCGCGGGCCCGGTCGGCGGCGGACGCCCCGGCGAAGAGCGGCGCGCTCAACGACCAGCGCCCCGCGGCGGCGGCGGCGGACGGGCGCGCGGCGCGCCGGCGCGAGAGCCGGCGCCCGCCCGCGGCGGCGGGACGCGCGGCGGGGAGCGCGCGGGCGGCGCGGCGGGTGGCGCCGCGCACGGGGGCGTAGCGGTCGTTGGTGGCCTCGCCCGCCCAGACCAGCCGCCAGAGCGCGTCGACGAGGTCGGCGGGGTCGAGCGCGACGTCGGCGGCGAGGGCGTCGAGGAAGGCGGGGCCCGCGGCGAGCCGCGCCCGCACCCGCTCGACGGCGTCGCCCTCGGCGGGCACGCCCGCGGGCGGCGGGCCGAGCAGGGGCGCGTCCTCGCGCACGTACAGGGCGACGCGGCCCTCGCCGGCGCCGGCCCAGACGACCTCGCCGCTCGTCGAGAGCTGGTCGAGCAGCTCGGGGCGGTAGCCGGGCACCCGCCGCGGCAGCACGTCGGCCTCGAGGATCGCCACGGGCAGGACGAGGCCCTGCAGGGTGGCGACGCCGTCGCGCAGGCGCTCGAGCGCCGCGCCGCCGCCCTCGTCGATGCGCTGCCAGCGGGGGAGGAAGCGGGCGAGCGCGGCACCCGGCACCGCCTCGACCTCGCTGCGCAGGACGGCGAGGGTGGCGCGGCGGATCCGCCGCAGCACCTCGGCGTCGCACCACTCGACGCCCGTGCCGCCGGGCACGAGCCCGCCCTGCACGACGGCGCCGTCCGCGGTGAGCCGCTCGAGTTCGTCGAGCACGCGGCGCTCGGGAACGCCGAGGCGCTCGGCCGCCGCGGCGGCGGCGAAGGGGCCGTGGGTGCGGGCGTAGCGGCGCACGAGCCCGAGCAGGGCGTCGGGCACGGGCTCGAGGAAGGCGGCGGGCAGGCCCGGCTCGGGCAGGGCGCCGGTGGCGTCCCGGTAGCGGCCCGCGTCCTCGGCGGCGATCGCGCGCTCCTCGCCGCCGACCCGCAGCAGCGTGGCGCGGCGGGTGCGCACGAGCTCGTCGAGGGCGGCGTCGGCGGCGACCTCGGCGCGCGTCAGGTCGCCGAGCCGGCGCAGCTGGTCGAGCACGGCGTCGGGGCTGTCCGCGTGGCGGCGGCGGAGGTCGGACGCGACCTGCGCGATCGCGTCGGCGTCGAGCAGCTCGCGCAGGTCCTCCTGGCCGAGCAGCTCGCGCAGGAGCTCGCGGTCGAGGGACAGCGCCTGGGCCCGCAGCTCGGCGGGCGGCGCGTCGCCCTCGTACATGTACTGCGCGACGTAGTCGAACAGCAGCGAGGCGGCGAACGGCGAGCCGGTCGGCGTCTCGACCTCGGCGACCTCGAGGGTGCGGGCGCGCAGGCCCTCGAGCAGCCCGCGCAGGCCCGGCACGTCGAACACATCCTGCAGGCACTCGCGGTACGTCTCGAGCACGATCGGGAAGGCCGGGTAGCGGGTGGCGACGCCCTGCAGCGCCTGCGCCCGCAGGCGCTGCTGCCAGAGCGGCGTGCGCTGCCCGGGGCGTCGGCGCGGGATCAGGAGCGCGCGGCCGGCGTTCTCCCGGAAGCGGGCCGCGAACAGCGCGCTGCCGGCGAGCTCGCGCACGACGAGGTCCTCGATCTCGTCCGGATCGAGCAGCACGACGTCGGCGGGCGGCGGGTCGTCGGCGTCGGGGATGTGCAGGATGATCCCATCGTCCGACCACAGCGCCTGGGCGTCGATGCCGTGGTCCGTGCGCAGCCGCGCGCCGATCGCGAGCGCCCACGGGGCGTGGACGCGGGCCCCGAACGGCGTCAGGACGCAGAGCCGCCAGTCGCCGATCTCGTCGCGGAAGCGCTCCACGACGACGGTGCGGTCGCTGGGCAGGACGCCGGTGGCCTCGCGCTGCTCGCGCAGGTAGGCGAGCAGGTTGTCGGCGGCCCGCGCGTCGAGGCGGTGGCGCTCGACGAGCCGCCGGCGCGCCGCGTCGCGGCGCATCCCGCCGATCTCGCGCGTGAAGGCGCCCAGCGCGCGGCCGAGCTCGATCGTGCGGCCGGCGCCCTCGCCGCGCCAGAACGGGATCTGGCCGGGCCGGCCCGGGGCGGGGGTGACGAGGACGCGGTCGCGGGTGATCCGCTCGATCCGCCACGACGAGGCGCCGAGCTGGAAGACCTGCCCGGCGCGGGCCTCGTAGACCATCTCCTCGTCGAGCTCGCCGACGCGGCCCGAGCCGTCCGCGAGGTGGACGCCGTAGAGGCCGCGGTCGGGGATCGTGCCGGCGTTCGCGACGGCCAGGGAGCGGGTGCCCTCGCGGCCCGTCACGGTGCCGGCCAGGCGGTCCCAGGTGATGCGGGCCCTGAGCTCCGCGAACTCGTCCGAGGGGTAGCGGCCCGACAGCATGTCGAGGACGCCCTCGAGCTGGGAGCGCGGCAGGTCGCGGTAGGGCGCGGCACGGCGGACCAGGCGCTCGAGGTCGTCGACGGACCACTCCTCCACCGAGCAGATCGACACGACCTGCTGGGCGAGCACGTCGAGCGCGTTGGCGGGGATCCGGATCGGCTCGACGTCGCCGGCCAGCATGCGCTCCGCGACGACGGCGCTCTCGACGAGGTCGCCGCGGTGCTTCGGGAAGATCATCCCGTGGCTGGTGGCGCCGACGGAGTGGCCGGCGCGGCCGACGCGCTGGAGGCCGCGCGCGACGCTCCGCGGCGACTCGACCTGGATCACGAGGTCGATCGCGCCCATGTCGATGCCGAGCTCGAGCGACGAGGTGGCGACGAGGCACGGCAGCTCGCCGGCCTTGAGGAGCTCCTCGACCTCCTGGCGGGTCTCCCGCGCGAGCGAGCCGTGGTGGGAGCGCGCGACCTCGCGCTCGGCGAGCTCGTTGAGGCGCAGCGCGAGGCGCTCGGCGAGGCGCCGGTAGTTGACGAAGATCAGGGTCGTCGTGTGCGCCTCGATCAGCTCGAGGAGGCGCGGGTAGATCGCGGGCCAGACCGAGGTGGCGGCCGAGTCGCCGGCGCCGGCGACCGGGTCGGGCGGCTCGGCCTCGCCCTCCGGGCGCGCCATGTCGGCGAGGGGCACGACGACCTCGAGCGCGAGCGGGCGGCGCGCGCCCGCGTCCACGATCGTGCAGGGGCGGTCGCCGGAGCCGTAGCGGGCGACCTCGTCGAGCGGGGCGACGGTGGCCGACAGGGCGATCCGCTGCACGGGGCGGCCGGTCAGGTGCTCGAGCCGCTCGAGGCTGAGCGCGAGGTGGCTGCCGCGCTTCGTGCCCGCGACGGCGTGGACCTCGTCGATGATCACCGCCTCCACGGCGCGCAGGGCCTCGCGACGCGTCGGGGAGGTGAGCAGGAGGAAGAGGCTCTCGGGGGTCGTGATCAGGACGTCCGGCGGGGTGCGGGCCTGCCGGGCGCGCTCCTTCTCCGGGGTATCGCCGGTGCGCACCCCGACCGTGATCTCGGGCACGGGCAGGCCGAGCCGGTCGGCGGTGGCGCGCAGGCCGGCGAGGGGCCCGCGCAGGTTGCGCTCGATGTCGTAGTTGAGCGCCTTCAGGGGCGAGATGTAGAGGAGCCGCGTGCCGGCCTCGGTCGCGGGCCGCGCCGCCAGCCGGTCGAGGCCGACGAGGAAGGCGGCGAGCGTCTTGCCGGAGCCCGTCGGTGCGCACAGGAGCACGTTGTCGCCGCGGCCGATCGCCGGCCAGCCTGCGCGCTGGGCGGGGGTCGGGCCGGCCGGGAAGGCCTCGTCGAGCCAGGCCCGGGCGAGCGGCGAGAGGCCGAGGTCGGCGGTCGCGGGGTCGGCGGCGAGGGCGGGCATCTGGTTACGGTTCGCAGGCGGCGCCGGCGGGGAGCGGCCGACGGCTGATCGGCGGTAGCGTATGCGCACGATGGCTGGGGGCACGAGCAGGACCGCCGAGCGGCCGGAGAGCGCGGCCGAGCGACGCGCGCGGCTGATCGGCGTCGCCCGCGACGTGATCGCCGATGAGGGTGTCGCGGCCTGCACGTTCCGGCGGCTCGCGCAGGCCGCGGGCTGCTCGACGCGCCCCTTCACGCACGCCTTCGGGACGCGCGACGGCCTCCTGCGCGAGGTCGCGCTGCAGACCTGGGAGGCGTCGCCGTTCGACCGCTCGCCGCTCGCCGACCCCGCGCGGCTGCCGCCCGACTGGGACTGCGTCGCCGAGCTCGTGGCGATCGGCGAGACCTTCCTGCCCGTCACCGACGACCTGCACCGGTCCGAGCGCGTCTACATCGAGATCATCCTGTTCAGCCTCACGCGTCCCGCGCTCGCCGCCGAGCTCCTCGCGTTCAGCCGCGCCGCGAACCATCGCGTGACGCAGCTGATCGACGAGGGGCGCCGACGCGGCCAGGTCACGTCCACACAGGCGACCGGGGACCTGACGATGGCCTTCTGGTCCCTGCAGGAGGGGATCGCGCTGACGGCCCTCTACGAGCCGACGGAGCTGCGCCGCGACCGGATCGCGCCGATCTGGCGGGCGGGCGTCGAGGCGCTCATGCGGCCGTAGGGCCGGGGCCGCCGATGCCCGCGGGCACCGGCGGCCGCTGGCGTCCTACGACCAGGGGTACGGGCTGTTCGACACCGGGTGCAGGTCACCCGAGGCGAAGCGCTCGTAGCGGAACGGGTAGAGCAGGGACGAGTGGTCGCCGAGGACCACGTTCGCGACCTCCTTGCCCACGCCGATCATCTTGTAGCCGTGGTTGGAGTCCGCGATCACGTACACGTTCGGGCGCATGTAGTCGAACACCGGGAAGTTGTCGACGGTGAACGAGCCGACGCCGCCCGAGCGGGCCGCCTTGTAGTGGTCCCGGCAGCCCTCGAAGCGGCTCATGCAGTGCGAGAGGCTCGCGCACCACATGTCCGGGAAGGCCGGGTCGACGGTGCTGGTGGGGTACGGGTCCAGCTCGAAGTCCGTCGTCAGCGCGATCGGGGCGGCGCCGCCCTGCACGCCGTGGCGGTCGCGCTTGAAGTAGTTGCCCCACAGCTCGTCGGTGACGAGCTTGCCGTCGTCCGTGTAGAGCGGGGCGTCCGAGTCGACGTGGAGGACGGGCGGCATCTTGCCGTCGGCCGTCGCGTGGCTGAGCGGGTCGACCGCGATCTCGCCCTCCTGCAGGTACCAGAACGTCCACATGTTCTGGTCCTTGTGGACGTCGCCCGAGGGGGTGCGCACGTCGAGCTTGTCGGGGAGGTCCAGCATCTCCCACACGCGCGGGATCCACGGGCCGACGCCGATGATGACCTGCTCGCACTCGATGTCGCCGCCGGAGGTGTTGACCTTCGTGACGGCGCCCGTGCCGTCCAGCTCGAAGCCGGTGACTTTGATGCCCTCGACGATCGTGACGCCCTCGGCCTTGGCCTTGCCGGCCAGGCCCTGCATCGACTCGACGTTGAAGGCGAAGCCGCCCTTGTGCTCGTGCAGGGCGACCTGCAGGCCCGGCGCGCGCCAGTCGGGGAAGAGCTTCAGCATGTGCTCGCGGACCGCGTCCTCGCCGGTGATCAGCGTGGAGGGGTAGCCGATCGCCTCGTGGCGCCCGGCGACCTCGGTCAGGTCGCCGACCTGGCCCTCGGGGCCGAGGGCGATGTAGCCGACCTCGTGGTAGTGGTAGGTGTCCGGGTCGGACTCCCAGACCTCGACGTTGGCGGCCATCAGCTCGGCCATCGCGGGCTGGTAGTAGTTGTTGCGGACGACGCCGCAGGCGATGCCCGACGCGCCGGCGGCGACGCCGGACTTGTCGATGATCGTGATGTCGGCGCCGGAGCCGGCCCCGCGGGCCTTGAGCTGCTTGGCGAGGTGGTACCCGGTCGACAGGCCGTGGATGCCGGCGCCGATGATCAGGTATTTGGTGGAGTTGGGGACGGACATGGCGGTCTCGCTCTCCTTTACGTTGCCTCTACGCCAACACCGTTGCCGTAGACGATGGCCGAACTGTAGCGCATCGGCCGTCGGAGGGGAAGGGGGCGGGGTGGCCTACCCTCCGGGCGTGCCCGACTGGCTGATCGTCGACCTCGACCCTGCGGCGGCGCGCCGCGCCGGCCTGCCCGAGCGGGTCGCCGTGCCGGCGGACGCCGACCCGGCGCGGGCGACCCCGCTCGAGCTCGCGGCCTGGGCCGGGGCCTTCGCCGAGGCCGACCCCGAGCACCCGGACGCGCCCGACCTGCGCCGCCTCGCGGCCAAGCAGGCGCCGCGGGCGCGGGTCGAGCAGGCGCTGGCCGCGCGCGACTGGGAGGCCGCGCTCGGCGCGGCCGACGACGTGCTCGCGATCGACCCCGAGGACACGCCGGTCCGGCTCAACCGCGCGGTCGCGCTGCGCGAGGCCGGCGAGCCCGCCGCCGCCCTGGCCGAGCTGGACCGGGTCGCCGCGGCCTTCGCGGATGTGCCGCTCTACCACAGAAACCGCGGGCGCATTCTGGAGGACCTCGGCGACGCCGACGGGGCGATCGCCGCCTACCGCGCGGCGCTCGACGGCGCGCCCGGCGACCCGGCGGTGGTCGACCGCCTGCGCGCGCTCGGCGCGCTGACCACGGTGGCGGGGCCCGAGGGGCCGGTCGAGGTCGACCGCGCCGCCCTCGCCGACCTCGTGCGCCGCGACCTCGCCGCCCACGGCGACGACCACGCGCACCTCGCGGGCGCCGCGCGGGCGCTCCTCGCCGAGGGCCAGCCCGACCTCGCCGCCACCGCGGCGGCGCTCGCCCTCGCGCTCGACGACGCCGACGAGGCGACCCGGCTGGTGCTGGCCGAGGCGCTCATCGCCGCCGACCGGCCGGGCGAGGCGCGGGCCGCCGCCGAGCGGCACGTCGCCGCCGAGCCCGCCTCCGCGCTCGGCCACGAGCTGCTCGCCGCCGCCTGCGCCGGCGCGGGGGACGCCGCCGCCGCCCGGGACGCGGCGCGGCGCGCGCTCGAGCTCGACCCGGCGGCGCCCCGCGCCGCGCGGATCCTGGCGGGCGATCCGCCCTGATCGGCGCTCCGGCGGTGATACGATCCGCGCATTCGTGGGCAGACCCGCTGACATGGACGGCACGCGCGCCGTCCCGCGACCCGAGTCCCTGACCGGGTCACGTACGAGGTCCGCGTGACCACGCTGACGATCATCGAGATCGCGGCGATCGCGCTGATCATCCTCTGGAACGCGTTCTTCGTGGCCGCGGAGTACGCCTTCGTCGCCGTGCGCCGGACGCGCATCGAGGAGCTCGTCGAGGAGGGCTCGACGCGGGCCCGCCGCGTGCGCACGATCATCGAGGACCCGCCGCGCTTCATCTCCGCGGTGCAGGTCGCGATCACGTTCTCGTCCCTGGCGCTCGGCGCCGTCGGCGAGCCCGCCGTCTCCGCCGCCTTCGAGCGCGTGCTCGGCGGACTCGGGCCGCTCGGCGAGAGCGCGAGCGCCGTGGTCGCCGTCGTGCTCGCCTTTGCGGTCATCACGACGCTGCACGTGGTGCTCGGCGAGATCGTGCCGAAGACCCTGACCCTGTCCCGGGCCGAGACGGTCGCCCTCGCCGTGGCCTTCCCCGTCAGCCTCTTCATGTGGGTCTTCTGGCCCTTCATCTGGCTCCTGCGCTGGCTCTCGAACGCGCTGATCCGGCTGCTCGGCCTCGAGCAGCCGTCGGAGATGCGCCTCGTCCACTCGGAGGAGGAGCTGAAGATGTTGATCTCGGCCTCCCACGAGGAGGGCGTCCTCGAGGAGGAGGAGCAGCAGCTCCTGCACAAGGTCTTCGACTTCTCGGAGACCGAGGTCCGGCAGGTGATGGTGCCGCGCCCCGACGTCGTCGGGCTGCCCGTCGAGCTGACCCCGGACGCGGCGATCGAGCGCGCCCTGGCCGAGCCGTACACGCGCTACCCGGTCTACCGGGACACGCTCGACGAGCTGGTCGGCGTCGTGCACGTGCGGCACCTCTTCGGCGCCCGCGTCCACGGCACGGACGCCGCCGACATCGCCGCCTTCGCCCGGCCCGTCCCGATCGTGCCCGAGACGAAGAAGCTCGACGAGCTGATGGCCGACTTCCGGCGCACGAAGACGCACATGGCGATCGTCGTCGACGAGTACGGCTCCACGGTCGGGATCGCCACCCTCGAGGACCTGCTCGAGGAGATCGTCGGCGAGATCAACGACGAGTTCGACCGGCCCGACCGCGACCTGATCCGGCTCGCCCCCGACCGCGTGCGGGTCGAGGGCGGCTACCCGATCGAGGACTTCAACGAGCGCTTCGCCGCGGGCCTCCCCGACGAGGACTACACCTCCGTCGGCGGCTTCGTGTTCGGCGAGCTTGGCCGCCCGGCGCGCCCCGGCGACGTCGTGACCCACAACGGCTACCGCTTCACCGTGCGGGAGGTCGACGGCGCCCGGATCCGCGTGATCGACGTCGAGCTGCGCCCCCGCGGGGACGTCGATGCCGACGCGCGCCCCGTCTAGGGCCCGGCACCTGACCCTGCGTGACGCCCGTATCGTGGTAAGCGGCGTCGTCCGGGGTTTGACTTCGGCCTACCTTATGTGCGACAAGTACAGCGTCCCGCATACGCGGGCGCACAGTTGAGACCACGAGGAGGGAACCTCGCATGACCGATTTCGACCAGTTGGACCCGTTCCGTCGCAAGGCGGACCCGCTCCAGCTCGACCTGGTGGAATCCTTCGCCAAGGGCAGGATCTCGCGGCGCCACTTCATCCAGCGCGGCACCGTGCTCGGCCTGTCGCTGGCCTCGATCTCCGCGATCGTCGCCGCGTGCGGCGGCGGCTCGGACTCGGGCGGCGGCGACACGGGCGGCGGCGCGAACGTCGAGACCGCCGAGGGCGCCGTCTTGGAGGCCACGACCGCGGCGGCCGCGACCGGCGGCACGATGAACTGGGGCATGTCGATCCCGGGCTCGGAGGGCGTCAACCCGATCACCATGGTCGACCTCGTCACCTACAACGTCTGCGCGCAGGTGTTCGAGTACCTGGTGCGCTCGGCGTCCGACCTCTCCCTGCAGCCGATGCTGGCGACCGAGTGGTCGGCCAACGCGGACGCGAGCGAGTGGACGTTCAAGCTGCGCG
>VGBM01000015.1 GCA_016870485.1 Actinomycetota bacterium | reverse complement strand
TCTTCGAGAACGACTGGAAGGCGCCGATCGTGATCCTCACGAAGACGACGGAGGAGGGGATCACGGTGCGCTTCCTCTCGGACCCGCTCGGCCGCAAGGTCGAGGCGATCGAGGGCGAGCCGTACTCGATGTCGCGGCCCAAGGTCATCCGCCAGCGCGACCTGTCCCTGCCGGCCGGCACGAAGAAGATCGTGCAGCCGCTCGGGTATCCGGGGTTCTGGATCAAGTACGGCCGGCGCGTCTACGAGAACGGCGAGCTGCGCTCCGAGCAGAACTGGACCTGGCGCTACTTCCCCGAGAACAAGGTGATCGTCTTCGGGCCGAAGCTGCCGCGCCAGCCGGAGGAGGAGGGCGTCCAGGAGGATCCTGCGGCGACGACCGAGGGCGGGGGAGGGGCGGACGGCGGCGGGGCCGCGGACCCGGCGGCCGAGACCATTCCCGAGGGCGCGACCTAGGCGCCGAGCGGCTGCGTCTGCGGCAGCGCGATGCCGTCGCCGGTCTGGCTGATGCGGCGGTTCATGGCGCGCTCGGCGGCGCGCTGCAGCGACTCGGACATCGACGGGGTGACGACGCCGGTGTTGGCGAGGGTCTCGACGTTGAGGCCCTCGTTCACGGCGAGCGCGACAGTGGCGATCATCTCCGACGCCCGGTAGCCGACGATCGACCCGCCGAGCAGGGTGCCGGTGGCGGGGTCCGTGAGCAGCTTGATCATGCCCTCGCGCCAACCGGAGATGACGCCGCGCGGGTTGGCGCCGAGGTAGTGCTTCGTGACGTCCACGGTGCGCGCCTCGCGCGCCGCGGTCGTCTCGGTCAGGCCGACGGTGGCGACCTCGGGCCGCGTGAAGATCGTCCAGGCGACGTTCTCGAGCCGCAGCGGCGCCTCGACGGCGCCGAAGGCGTGGAGCGCGGCGTGGCGGCCCTGCATGGCACCGGTGGAGGCGAGCATCATCCCGCCGGCCACGTCGCCCGCGGCGTACACGCCGGGCGCGCTGGTGCGCAGGTGGCCGTCGACGACGATGGCGCCGCGGTCGTCCAGCTCGACCCCGACGGCGTCGAGGCCGAGGGCAGCGGTGTTCGCGCGCTGGCCCATGCAGATGATCGCGTGGGTGCCGCGGAAGACGCGGCCATCCTCGGCGCGCACGGCGACGCCGTCCTCGTGCGCGTCGATCTCCACGATCCGCGCGTGCATCTGGATCTCGATCCCGCGCGCGAGGAAGGCCTCCTGCACGAGCTCGGCGACGTCCTCGTCCTCGGCGGGGAGGACCTGGCCGCGGGCCGAGAGCAGGGTCACCTGGCTGCCCGAGGAGGCGTAGAACTCGGCGTACTCGCAGCCCGTGGCGCCGGCGCCGACGACGATCAGGTGGTCGGGCGTTTCGCGGCGATCGAGGACCTCGCGCGTCGTGAAGACGCGCTCGTGGTCGATCTCGGCGAACGAGGGCTGCCAGGGGCTCGCGCCGGTGGAGACGAGCAGCGTGTCGTACTCGACCTCCTGGTCGTACCCGTCGCACGCGACCATGACCCGACCCGGCGCGGCGATGCGGCCGCGGCCGTGGATCGTGCGCACGCTGGTCTCCGCGAGGCGGTCGCGGATCCCGCGCGACTGGTGCGTGGCCACCCAGCGCGCGTGTGCGATGGTCCGCAGCATGTCGACGTGGGGCTTGCCGTGGTCGAACGAGACGCCGGACTGGTCGGCGCGGTCGATGGCGGCGAGCACCGTGGCGGTGCTGAGCAGCGTCTTCGACGGGATCGCGTCGGTCAGCGTGCACGAGCCGCCGAGCCCGCGGTCCTCGATCAGGGTGACCTCGCCGCCGAGCGCGTGCGCCGCGGTCGCGGCGGCGTAGCCGGAGGGTCCGCCGCCGAGGATCACGTAGCGCATGCCCTAAGGGTACCGCGCTGGGGGTGGGGGCTCGCCGCTGCCGGTGGCGAGGTCGGTAGGCACCCGGTGGCACTTCCCATAATCATGATTATCAGGCGTGGGGATTCCGACGGGGAGGCCGACTCAGGCGCCGAAGCCCACCGAGCCGCCCGGTGCCGGCAGCGGACTCGCCGCTGGCCCACGCGGCTACGGCGCGTTAGACGCCCCGGAGCGACGTCGTTCGGGCCGTCGGGGCATCACAGGGACGCGAGCTCCTGGATTTGCGTGCGTCCCGGGCCGAGCATGAACAAGCCGCGGGAAAGATGCACGCAACCGTGGGCGCACCCCGCCGCCGCGGGCCACCTGTACCATGCGGGAACCCCGTCCCTGGAGGCTCGGTGTTCGGACTCTCGCTCTGGCAGATCCTGATCGTCGTCGCGATCGGGTTCCTTGTGTTCGGCGTCGGCGGCAGTAAGAAGCTGTTCCGCCGCGGCGCCAACCGAGTCAAGGACACCGGCGACGCCGTCAAGGGCGCGGCCGCGGAGCTCCAGTCGAGCTACTCGGCCCCGGTCGACGAGAGTTCCGCCGCATACCGCGCCGCCCGCATGGGACGCGAGAAGGCGACTGAGGGCGCCGCGGCGGCGATCGAGGCCGCCCAGGAGGCGCGCGAGGAGATCGCCGGGCTCGCCGACGACGCGAAGGCGTCGGCCGGCGGGGCTGAACCGCAGACCGCCATCGGCCGTGCTGCCAAGAGCGTCGGCGACACCGCCCGCGACGTCCGCGCGGGCGTGGCCGCCGGCGAGGACGACGGCGAGGCCTACGAGCCGCAGACGACGATTGGCAAGGCTGCGCAGTCGGCCAAGCAGGCGGCCTCCCAGCGCGTCGGCATGCTCGGCGAGACCGCGCAGGAGTTCCGCGCGGGGATCGAGGGTGAGCCCGCGCCGGAGGCCGCACCCGCCGCCGAGGAGCCCGCGTCCCTGCCGGCCGCGGACGAGCCCCCCGCCGAGCGCGCGTAGCTGATCGCCGTGGCGGAGACGCTCGAGCAGGACCGGCGGGCGCTCTACGAGATCGCGGTCGTGTTGGCGGTCGCCTTGGGGGTGATCGTCGGGGCGCTCGTGATCGCGACCTCGCTCCCCCTCGCAGCGATCGCCGTCGGGGCGGCCGTCGTCTGGGTGGTCGGGTTCCTCGTGGTCGCGCTGGTCGCCGGCTGACGCCGGCGGCGTCAGCCCATCTTCAGGGAAAGCGGGCTGGTGCCCGTGAACACCGCGATGATCGAGCCGGCCAGCCAGCCGACGGCGGCGATGATGAGAGCGATCTTCGCGAACCGGTCGCGGTCGCCCGCGATGGCGAGGCCGAGGATTGCGGCGCCGATGGCGACGAAGCCGAGGATCATCGGTGCGAAGTAGACCGACAGCACGCCGAGCCCTGCGCCCAGGCCGCTGAGGAGCGCGGATGCCGAGGCGACGCCGCTGTCGCGCTCCTCAAGCCGCTCCGAGGCGTAGTCCAGCTGGGTCATCGGCTCGGCGATCTCGCCGCCAGTGGAGTTCTCTGCGCTCATCGCTTTCGGGGGACCTCCGTCGCGTCGCGCCCTGATCGGCGCACCTCCAGCATAGCGCTCCGCCCCCGCGTGTCGAATCGCGGGATACCAGCAGCACGTAGCGATTGATGCGATGTTGCGGTGCGTCCGGGGAGGCAGTTAGACTGACGGCGTAAATCGCCCGCTCTATGTGCGCGCGCGCCCGAAAGGCCCTGGATCGTTGAAAAACATGAAGGTCCTCCCGCTCGCGATCATCGGGACCGTCATCGGCGTCGTCATCAGCGTCCTCCTGATCGTCACCCGCACGCTGCCGGTCCGGGCCTCGGAGCAGGCGGCAAACATCGACTACCTGTATATCTTCTTCCTCGCCTTCTCAGGGATCATCTTTGCGATTGTTACGCTTTTCCTGCTGGTTGCCGTCTACCGCTTCCGGGCCCGGCCGAACGACCAGCGCGAGGGCAAGAACGTCCACGGCATCACCTGGCTCGAGATCCTCTGGACCGCGATCCCCTTCGTGATCGTCCTCGCCTGCGGCATCGGCGGCTGGTACGTCCTGGCCAAGGACGACGTCTACGCGGCCGGCCAGAAGGACGGCCAGAAGATCCACATCGTCGGCTACCAGTTCGGCTGGAAGTTCGACTACCTCAACGCGGACATCGCCCTCATGGAGCAGGACGAGCTCGTGGTCCCGGTCGGCGAGCCGATCGCCTTCGACCTGACCTCGAACGACGTGATGCACGCCTTCTGGGTGCCCGCCTGGCGCTTCCAGATGTCGACCCTTCCCACGCAGACCAACTACGCCTCGGTGACGCCGAGTAAGATCGGCACCTACGACGTCGTCTGCGCCTACCTCTGCGGCGTCGGCCACACCGGCATGAACAGCGCCGTCGAGGGGTCGATCATCCCGAAGGTCCGGGTCGTGTCCGCAGCCGACTTCGAGACCTGGGTCGCCGAGCGCAAGGCCGAGGCCGAGCAGGCCGACCAGACGACGACGGCGGAGGCCGCCTGATGACCGCCGCTACCATGATCAGCACGATTCCGGGAGATAGCCGATGACCACCGCCCTCAAGCCGAACCTCGCGCGCTGCGTCTGGACGTCGGCGCTGTTCGCCGTCATCGCGATGCTGGTGGCCGCCTCCGTGCGCCAGATCTTGGGCATGGACCCCGTCATGCAGTGGTCCACCCTCGTCACCGTCGCCTACATCTTCGGGGCCGTCGGCTTCGTCGTCGGCATCGGCGGCTTCGACTACTGGTGGCCGTGGATCATCGGCAAGGACATCGATCCGCACGATCACTCGCAGCACGGCGCGTACTCGTGGCGCGACTACTTCAAGTTCAACACCGACCACAAGGTGATCGGCGTCCAGTACATCGTCTTCACGTTCATGATGTTTCTGGTCGGCGGCATGTTCGCGGAGATCTTCCGCTCGGAGCTGGCCAGTCCCGGACGGCAGCTGCTCTCGGACGAGCAGTACAACGCGCTGATCTCGCAGCACGGGACCATCATGATCTTTGTGTTCATGGTCCCGGTCTTCGCGGGCATCGGCAACTACGTGATCCCGCTGATGATCGGCGCCCCGGACATGGCCTTCCCCCGCGTCAACGCGGTGTCCTTCTGGCTCCTGCCGATCGCCGGGTTCACGCTGCTCTCGTCCTTCGCCTTCGGCTCGTTCGACACCGGCTGGACCGGCTACCCCACGCTGTCCGAGCAGAGCCCGTTCGGCGGCACCCTGTTCCAGATCGGTGTCATCATCGCGGGCAGCTCATCGATCGCGACCGCGGTCAACTTCCTGGTCACGATCGTGGCCATGCGCGCACCGGGCATGACCCTGTTCCGCATGCCGCTCCTCGTGTGGGCCAACCTCGCGACGTCCGCCCTCGTCGTCGCCGCCACCCCGTTCGTGGCGGGCGCGATGTTCATGGCGATGTTCGACCGCGAGATGGGCACGAACTTCTTCACGATTGCCGGCGGCGGTAGTGCGATCGCCTACCAGCATATCTTCTGGTTCTACTCGCACCCGGCGGTCTACATCATGGTGCTGCCCGGCTTCGGGATCATCAGCGAGGTGATCGCGACCCACTCGCGCAAGCCGGTCTTCGGCTACCGCGCGGTCGCCTTCTCCTCCGCCGGCATCGCGGTGCTCGGCTTCTCGGTCTGGGCGCACCACATGTTCGCGTCCGGCATGGCCAGCTGGCTGCGCGTGCCGATCATGGTCTCGACGCTCCTGATCGCGATCCCGACCGGCATCAAGATCTTCTCCTGGCTCGGCACCCTCTGGGACGGCGTCGTGCGCCTGACCACGGCGAACCTGTTCGCGCTCGGCTTCATCGTCGCCTTCACGATCGGCGGCCTGTCCGGCGTGATGCTCGCGGTCGTGCCGTTCGACGTCTCGATCACGAATTCGTACTTCATCGTCGCCCACTTCCACTACGTGCTGTTCGGCGGCTCGATCCTGACCATCTTCGCCGGCTTCTACCACTGGTTCCCGAAGGTCACGGGCCGGATGTATAACGAGAAGCTCGGGCGCTGGCACTTCTGGGTCACCTTCATCGCCCTCAACCTGACCTTCTTCCCGATGCACTACCAGGGCCTGATGGGCATGCCGCGCCGCGTCGCCGACTACGCGCCCGAGTTCGGCTGGTCGAACACGCTGATCACGATCGCGTCGTTCATCCTCGCCGCCGGCACGCTGATCTTCGTCTACAACATGATCCACTCCGCCCGGCACGGGAAGCCGGCCGGTGCGAACCCGTGGGGCGGGCTCACGCTCGAGTGGATGCTGTCCTCCCCGCCTCCGGTCTTCAACTTCCCGGTCACGCCGCGCGTCATCGGCGGCCCCTACCGCTTCGGCGAGGAGGGCGCCCGCCACGCCATCATCCCGGAGGCGCAGCCCGCCGAGACGGAGAAGGTCAGCGCGTAGCGCCGGTCAGGGAGGAGGGAGAGCCGCATGAGCGCAGCCGTCCAGCACAACGCCCCGGAGGTCCAGCCGTACCGGACCGGGCTCAACACGAACCTGATGGGCCTCATCATCTTTCTGATCTCGGAGATTGCGCTGTTCGGCGCGTTCTTCATGTACTACGGCCACATGCGCTTCATCGGCAAGGTCGACTACCCGGGCGCGTTCCACATCCCCGCGAACGAGACGTCGATCAACACCCTGATCCTCGTGCTGTCCTCGTTCACGGCTGAGTTCGCCCTGCTCGCGCTGCTCCGGCGCCACAACGCCGGCGTCTTCTTCTCGCTGCTCGCCACGTTCATCCTGGGCTCGATCTTCCTCGGCCTGCAGGTCCACGAGTACATGATCCTCGGCTTCACCCCGCAGGACACCGCCGTCGGCTCGATCTTCTTCTCGCTGACCGGCCTGCACGGCCTCCACGTCTTCGTCGGCCTCGTGCTCCTGCTCCTGGCCATGGTCCGGACCTGTACGCACAAGTGGAGTCCCGAGAAGCACACGGGCCTGCTCGGGATCAGCGTCTACTGGCACTTCGTGGACATCGTGTGGGTGATCCTCTTCACGGTCGTCTACTGCCTGCCGGGCACCGTCACCGCGCCGGCCTAGGCCGGGGTTAGGGGATCGCGCGATGGCCCGCTGGATCGCGGTCCACCTCCCCCACATCGTCCCGCCGATCCTCGCGCTGCTCTTCCTCGCGCGGATGGCCGTGTGGGCCGCCGCGCAGCCGCCGTCGCACTTCACAGACGAGGAAATCGCGGAGTGGAACCGCGTGCGCGCGGAGCAGCACCGCCTGCGCAACCAGCCGGTGCGCCGGCGCACGGCGCTCTACGGGCTCGTCGCCCTGGGACCGCTCGTCCTGTCGTTCCTGACGGGGCTCGCGATCTACACCCTGAGCCTGCGCGGTGAGGCCTCCCCCGGCTGGCTGATCTGGAGCCACGTCGCCACGGGGGCCTTCGGGCTCGCGGTGGTCAGCCTCAAGAGCGCCGAGCTGGGCTGGCGCCGCATCCTGTCCCGCGTCCAGGCCACTCGGCCGCAGGACGCGATCGCCTCGATCACGATGCTGGCCCTCGGGGTCCCGATCGCGATCACGGGCGTCCTGATGCTGTTCCGGCCGTCAGGCGGCGACTTCACCCCGACCGACTACCTGCACGTGATCGTCGGCGTCTGGTGGGTCCTGATCGTGCAGTGGCACCTGTTCCGCTACCTGGGCCGCGCGCTTAAGGCCGTCGGCTCGGAGCCGGCGGCGTCGGGCCCCGCGGCCTGATCGTCGCGGCGTGCGAGCGCCTCGACGACGAGCCGGTGCGTGATCGCGCGGGCGGCCTCGGCGTCCCCGCTGCGAGCGAGGATCGACGCCCACAGCTCGTCGAAGAGCGCGGGCACGCCCACGATCGCGACGGAGGAGCGCAGGAGCTCCTCGCCGCTCTCGGCGCCGAGCTCGCGGGCGGCGAGCGTCAGGAGGCAGCCGTCGCCGTCGTCCACGCCCCAGCCGCCCCCGACGAGGCGGTCGCGATCGCGCTCGAGCGCGGCGGCCATGCCGTGCAGGATCGGCGCGTCGACCTCGGCGAGGGCGCTGCGCAACTCGGCGCGCAGGACGGCCTCGCGGCGTTCCACGTCCCGGTCCATGCGCCCATCGTAGACGGCGACGGGCCTCTGCGGCGCGGGCCTCGGATACGATGCCGCGTGTGAAGCCGTGCCGTCCGTGGGGCCATCGCGATGGCCGCTGAGCCTGTCGTCGCGCCCCGACGGCCATCCGTCGCGCTCGACTACTTCGAGCTGACGAAGCCGCGGATCATGATCCTGCTCCTGATCACGATGGTCGGGGCGATGGTGTGGGCCGCCGACGGGCTGCCGCCGCTTTGGCTGGTGGCCTCCGCGCTGCTCGGCATGGGTCTCTGCTCCGGCGGGGCGAGCGCGATCAACCACGCCCTCGATCGCGATCTCGACGTGCAGATGGAGCGCACCCGGGACCGCCCCGTCGCCGCGGGGCGCGTCGCGCCGCAGCCGGCGATCGCGTTCGGGATCGCGCTGGTCGCGCTCGGCAGCGTCGCCCTGTACGTGCTGACCACGCCGCTCGCCGCCGCCTTCGGGCTCGGTGGCGCCGTCTTCTACGTGCTCATCTACACGATGGTGCTGAAGCGCCGCACCCCGCAGAACATCGTGATCGGCGGGGCCGCCGGGGCGATGCCGCCCCTCGTCGGCTGGGCGGCCGTGACCGGCTCGATCGCCTGGGCCCCCGTGATCCTGTTCGGGGTGATCTTCCTCTGGACTCCGCCCCACTTCTGGGCGCTGGCCCTCCTCAAGCAGGACGAGTACGGCACGGCCGGCGTGCCGATGCTGCCCAACGTGCGCGGGGTCCGCGCGACGACGGTCCAGATCGTCGTCTACACGGCGATCCTCGTCGCCTTCTCCTTGATCCCGGTGCCGCTGGCCTGGGTCGGGGCGACGGCGGAGGTGCTCGGCCTGCTCTACGGGGTGATCGCCCTGGTGCTCGGCCTGCGCTTCCTGCAGCTGGCCGTGCGCCTCCACCGCGCCGATGGCGATCTCGAGGTGGCGCGCGAGGTGTTCAAGTACTCGCTTCTGTACCTCGCCGGCATCTTCTTCGCGATGGCCCTCGACCGCGTGCTGCTCGGCTAACGCCGGTGGCGGACCGGGTGGTGTCGCCGCGCCGGCTGACGGCGCTGATCTCGTCCCTGATCTTCCTGGACATGATCACGTGGCTGGCGGCGATCCCGCTGATCCCGTACTGGCAGCGCGAGCTCGGTCTCTCCGACGACCAGGCGGGCGTGGTGCTCGCGATCTACAGCCTCACGGTCCTGATCCTCGCGATCCCGTCGGGGCACATCGCCGACCGGCTCGGTGCCCGCCGGCTGACCCTGATCGGGGCGGCGCTGTTCGTGGTGGCGGCGCCCCTGATCGCGTTCGCGGACTCCTTCGAGGCGCTCCTGGCCGTCCGCGTCTTCCAGGGCGCGTGCTCGGCCATCACCTGGTCCGCCGGCCTCGCCTGGCTGGCGGCGTCCGTGGGGCCCGAGTACCGCATGCGCGGGCTCTCGATCGCCAACGCCTCCGCGACCATCGCGACGATCGCCGGGCCGCTCTTCGGCGGCCCGATCGTGGCCTTCGCGGGCATCGAGGTCGCGTTCCTCGGGCTCGCCGTGCTCGTCGTCGCGGTGATCGCCTGGGCCCTCGTCGAGCCCGGCGGGAACGCCGGGCCGCAGGCCCACGAGGACCGGCAAGGGCCCTTCGTGGCACTGATCGCCGCGCGGCGTCCGGGCGCTCTGCAGGTCGCGTTTGTGTCGATCGCCTTCGTATCCCTGATGATGGCGGCGCTGCAGCTGTTGGCCCCCCTCCACTACGACGACGGCGGCTGGTCGTCGTCCGCCATCGGCTGGGTGTTCACCGCGGGCAGCGTGCTCAGCGTGCTCGCCATCGTCATCGTCGGCCGCCTCGGCTCCCGTATCGACGGCATCCGGTCGCTCGTGCTCCTGCCCGTGGGCTGCGCGGTCGTGGTCGCCGCGCTGCTCGTGCCGCTGGGCCTCTGGTGGTACTCCGCCGCGCTCGTGATCGTGATCGGCATCGCGGCCCCCGTCTTCACTATCAGCTACGCCGTCTGCGCCGAGGGCGCGCGGGCGGGCGGGATCGGCGAGGGCTCGGCCTTCGGGATGCTCAACGCCGTCTGGGCGGTCGGGGCCGTGATCTCCCCCGTGATCAGCGGCATCGTGGCCGAGGGTGGCGTCTCATGGGTCGCCTACGTCGTCGTCGCGGTCCTCGCCATCGCGACCGCGGTGTTCCTCGCGGGTGCGCGCCGCCGGATGGCGGCCGCGGCCTGAGCGGCGGGTAGGATCCGCCTGTGACAGCGCGCGTGCGAGCAGCGGCCGGTGCCGCGAGGGCGGCCGGCGCGCTGTCGCGCCTGACGGGGCGCGGCGGCGGCACCACGATGCCCGGGCACGTCCTCCTGCGGCTCGCCCCGGAGGCCCTCGGTGAGCTCGCGGGCGGATTGCCCGATGGGACGGCGCTGATCAGCGCCACCAACGGCAAGACGACCACCGCGGCGATGCTGGCCACGATCGTCGGCGGCGATCGTGCGGTGTGCCGCAACGTGGGCGGTGCCAACCTCGTCTCCGGCGTCGCCTCGGCGCTCGTCGCACGGCCCCCGGACGCCGCGGTCGGGGTGCTCGAGGTCGACGAGGCCGCGCTGCCGGCCGTCGCCCGTGCGGTGGCCCCGCGGGTGGTCGCGCTGGGCAACCTCTTCCGCGACCAGCTCGACCGCCACGGTGAGCTGGAGATGGTCGCCGACCGCTGGCGGCGGATGGTGGACGGGCTCCCGGCCGCCACGACGCTCGTCCTCGGCGCCGATGATCCGGTTGTCGACGCCCTCGGCGATGGGCGCGACTTGGTCGTCCGCTACGGGATTGACGATCCGGCCGTCGCCCGCCCGACGCGGGACGACGCCGCGGACTCCACGCACTGCGTCCGCTGTGGCGCCCCGTACGCCTACCGGGCCGTCTACCTCGGCCACCTCGGCGACTACGCCTGCCCGCAGGGCGACCACGCGCGCGGCGGCCTCGACTTCGCGGCCCGCGACGTGCGGATGGACGGTGTGGCGGGGACGGCGTTCCGGCTCGACGCGCCCGACGGCGCCCACGAGCTGCGGCTGCCCCTCCCGGGCCTCTACAACGTCGAGAACGCCCTCGCGGCGATCGCCACGGCGCACGTCCTCGGCGTGCCGGTGGCGCGCGCCGTGGAGCGGCTCGGGGGCTTCACGGCCGCCTTCGGGCGCTTCGAGCGCCTCCAGGTCGACGGACGCGAGGCCGTCCTGCTCCTGTTCAAGAACCCGACGGGCGCGAACGAGGCGCTGCGCGCGATCGCCGGGGACCTCGCGGACAGCCGCGTCGTCCTCGCGCTCAACGACCGCATCGCGGACGGCCGCGACGTCAGCTGGATCTGGGACATCGACCTCGAGGGGGCGCTCGACGCCGCCGCGGGCGTCGTCTGCACGGGCACGCGGGCGGCTGACCTCGCCGTCCGGCTCCGCTACGCCGACCTGGTGGCGGACCGCATCGACATCCGCACCCCGCCCGAGGCGGCGTTCGACGCGGCGGTGCGTGACGCGCCGCCCGGCGGTCGCGTCTACGTGCTCGCGACGTACACGGCGATGCTCGACCTGCACCGCGTCCTGGCGGAGCGTGGCCTGACCCGCAGCTTCTGGGAGGAGGCGCGATGACCCTGCGCATCGTGCCTCTCTACCCGGAGCTGCTCTCGATCTACGCCGATCGCGGCAACGTGCGGGTGCTCGAGCAGCGGGCGCGCTGGCGCGGAATCCCCGTCGAGGTCTCCCCCCTCCCCCTCGGTGCGGACCTCGACCCCGCGGCGGCGGACGCGATCCTGATCGGCGGTGGCCAGGACCGCGATCAGGCGCTCGTCGCGGAGGCGCTGTTGGCGCAGACGCCCGCGCTGCGCTCCGCGATCGCCGACGGCGTGCCGGTGCTCGCCGTCTGCGGCGGGTACCAGCTCCTGGGCCACGGCTACGTCGACCAGGGCGGGCAGCGCACGCCCGGCAGCGGCCTCGTCGACCTCGAGACCCAGGCCGGACCGGACCGGCTGATCGGCAACGTGCTGGTCGAGGTCGACCTCGACGGGCACCGCGAGCGCATGGTCGGGTTCGAGAACCACGCGGGGCGCACCACGCTCGGCAGCGGCGTCGAGCCGCTCGGGCGCGTGCTCGCCGGTGCGGGCAACGACGGCGTCAGCGGGCACGAGGGCTGTCGCGTCGGGCGCGTGATCGGCACCTACGTGCACGGGCCGCTCCTGCCCAAGAACCCGTGGCTCGCCGATCTCGTCCTCGGCTGGGCCTGCGAGCGCCGCGGGCTGGACGGCGCGCTCGAGCCGCTCGACGACCGGCTGGAGTCCGTCGCCGCCGACGCCGCCGCGGCGATCGCGCTCGCGGAGCGCCGCTAGGAGACCCACATGCGCCCGAGGGCGACGAACGGGTCGCCGCTGCGGTACGCACGCAGGTAGTCGTGGATCGGCGGACGCAGGTCGATCTCGGCGAGCGACCCCTGGTCGACGAGGGCGTGCCCGAGGACCGCGTCGTCGGATGATGCGAGGCGCTCCAGCGATCCCGGCTCGACCTCCACGGCGAAGATCATGTGCAGGATGTGGCGTCCACCGGCCGCCTCCGCCGGCGGAATCGTCTCCACGAGCGCCACGGGGCCCGTGATCGCGGTCGGCTCCCAGCCGCACTCCTCCGCGAGCTCGCGGCGCAGCGCGTCGACCAGCTCCTCGCCCTCCTCCACGCCGCCCCCGGGCAGGAGCCAGTAGGCCTGTCCGTCCTTCTCCTGCCGCACGAGCAGTACGCGGCCGCCGTTCACGAGCAGTCCGGCGACGCGGATGCGGGGTCCCGGGCTCACCCGGCCACCCCGGTCGAGCCGAACCCGCCCTCCCCGCGCTGGGACTCGGGCAGCTCCGCGACCTCGACGAAGGCGACGGCCGGCAGGTCGACGATGACGAGCTGCGCGATGCGGTCGCCCGGGGACACGGTGAAGGCTTCGTCGGGATCGTGATTGACGAGGATCGCGATCACCTCCCCGCGGTACCCGCTGTCGATGAGGCCGGGCGCGTTGAGGACAGTAACGCCGGACCGGAGCGCGAGGCCCGAGCGCGGCAGCACGAGGCCCGCCGTGCCCTCCGGCAGCGCCATGGCGAACCCGCAGGGCACCGCGGCGCGGTCCCCCGATGGCACCGTCACGGCCTCCGTGGCGTGCAGGTCGAAGCCGGCGTCGCCCGGGTGGGCGCGCTCGGGCAGCCGCGCGTCCGGATGCAGGCGCCGGAAGCCGACCTCCCTCATCGGCCACTCGCCACGGTCGCGTCGGTCCGGAAGCGCGCGTAGCGCTCCCGCTCGCCGGCCGGCAGGCGGGCGCGGATGCGCACGCCCTCGGGGGTGTCCTCGCGGTGTGAGATCGGCGCGCCGAGCGCGTACAAGGACGACAGCGCACCGCCCTCGCTGTAGGGCACGAGCAGGTCGACGGGCTCGAAGCGCCCCGCGAAGTGCTCGGCGATCTTGCTTTCGAGCCCGTCGAGGCCCTCGCGCGTGTGCGCCGACACCTGGATCGCATTCGGGAGGCGGTTGCGCAGCCGCGCGCGGTCCTCGGGTGACACGAGGTCGACCTTGTTAAGGACGATGATCCGCGGGATCTCGATCGCGCCGATCTGCAGGAGGACGTCGTCGACACTGCGCATCTGGTCGTACCGCTCCTCCTCGTCGAGCGCCGCGTCCACGACGTGCAGGACGAGGTCGCCGGCGAGGGTCTCCTCGAGGGTGGAGGCGAAGGCCTCGACGAGGCCATGCGGCAGCTTGCGGATGAAACCGACGGTGTCGGTGACCGTGTAGTCGCGACCGACGTGCGTGAAGCGCCGGGTGGTCGGATCGAGGGTCTCGAAGAGGCGGTTGCGGCTCGACACCTCGGCGCCCGTGAGGGCGTTCAGGAGGCTCGACTTGCCGACGTTGGTGTACCCCGCGAGGGCGACGGTGGGCACGAGGCTCTCAACGCGCTGCTTGCGTTGCAGGCGCCGGCGCTTGCCCGTCTCGCGCAGGCGGCGGCGCAGGAGCGTAATGCGGTCGCGGGCGAGACGACGGTCGGTCTCGAGCTGCGACTCGCCCGGTCCGCGGGTGCCGACCCCGCCGCCGAGGCGCTCGAGGTGCTGCCACATCCCGCGCATGCGCGGCAGCTGGTAGTCGAGCTGGGCCAGCTCGACCTGGAGCTTGCCCTCGGCGGTGTGGGCGTGGGCCGCGAAGATGTCGAGGATCAGGGCCGTGCGGTCGATCACGCGGATCTTGAAGCGGTTCTCGAGGAAGCGCTGCTGCGCCGGGGTGATCTCGTCGTCGATGACGAGGACCTCGGCCTTCGCCTCCTCGAGGGCGGCGCCGAGCTCCTCGACCTTGCCCGAGCCAAGGTAGGTGCGCTGCACGGGCTGGTCGCGTCGCTGGACCAGCTCGCCGACCGTGGCGCACTGCGCCGTGGCGAGGAGCTCACGCAGCTCGGCGAGGTCGGCATCGACCCGCTGGCCGGGTCGGGCCACGGCCGCCACGAAGGCGCGCTCGGGCTCATCGTCCACGATGTGATGGAACCCGTCGCCCACGTGGCCGGAGTCTACTCCGCGACCGCGCTCAGAGGATCGCGCCGATCCGCTGCACGGCCTCGGCGATGCGCTCCTCGGGGATGGTCAGGGCCATTCGCGCGAACCCCTCCCCCGCCTCGCCGTAGGCGGTCCCCGGGGTCACGATCACCCCCGCCTCGTCGAAGACGCGCTCGGCGAAGGCGAGGGACGTCTCCCCCGTCGGGATCGGCACCCACAGGTACATGCCACCCGGGGGCGGGTCGACGGGCATCCCGATCGCGGCGAGGGCGGCGCAGGCCGCGTCGCGACGAGCGCGGTACACGCCGACCGGCGGCCCCTCGAGGTCGTCACAGGTCAGCATCCAGGTCGCCGTGCGCTGGAGAGCGATGAACATCCCGGCGTCGATCTGGGTCTTCAGCCGCGCGAGCAGCGCGATCGCCGGCGCGTGGCCGACGGCGAAGGCGATCCGCCAGCCCGGGATCGAGAAGCTCTTGGAGAGCGACAGGATCTCGATCCCGTTCGCCCGGAACGCCGGGGAGGCGAGCGCGCTCGGCGCCTGCACTACGTCATACGCGATCTCGGCGTAGGCATGGTCGTGACAGGCGAGGAGGTCGTGCGCGTCTGCGAAGGCCCCGAGACGGTCGAAGAAGGCGGCGTCGGCGATCGCCCCGGTCGGGTTGTTCGGGTAGCCGCAGACGGCGAGGCGCGCCCGCTCGGCGATCTCCGCGGGGACGCGGTCGAGGTCGGGCAGGAAGCCGTTGGCGGGCGTGAGGGGCAGCGGGTGGCTCGCGGCGCCCGCGACGAGGGGACCACCGGCGTAGACCGGGTAGCTGGGGTCGGTGATCAGGGAGACCGTGCCCGGATCGAGCACGGCGAGGGCGAGGTGCGCGATGCCCTCCTTGGCGCCGAGCAGTGGCAGGACCTCGGTTTGCGGATCGACCTCGACCCCGAAGCGCGCGGCGTAATGGGCTGCCACCGCTTCGCGCAGCTCGGGCAGGCCCGTGTTCGTCGGGTAGCGGGCGGCGTCGTCGCGCTGCACCTCCTCCGCGAGCCGGGCGCGGATCCGCAGGTCCGGGGGCAGGTCCGGATCGCCGATCCCGAGGGAGATCAGGTCCTCGCCGGCCGCGCGCGCGGCGGCGATGCGGCGGTTCATCTCGGCCGTCACGTACTCCGGCACCCGCGCCATCCGCTCACCCGCGCGCATCAGCCCGTCGTGCTCCGCCGCAGATCGGCGTCGAGCACGATCGTCTCGACGTGGCGGGCGGGGCCCGTCAGCGCGACCTCGCCCTCCTCCCCCACCTCGACGACGAGCTCGCCGCCTGGCAGCTCCACGGTGACCGGCGATTCCGCGATGCCGTCGGCGATGGCGGCCACGGCGACCGCGCAGGCGCCGCTGCCGCAGGCCGCGGTCTCGCCGACGCCGCGCTCCCAGACGCGCACGCGCACGCGATGGGCGTCGACCGGGGCCATCACCTCGACGTTCGTCCGCTCGGGGAACCACGGATGGTGCTCCAGGGCGGGGCCCTCGTACTCGAGCGGGAAGCCGTCGACGTCGGCGACGGGGATCACCACGTGCGGGTTGCCGATGCTCACGAAGCGGTGCGGATGCGGGAACGGGACGTCGTCGGGGCGGTACTGGTGCCCCTCGAGCCGCGCCCGAGACAGCTCCGCGCGCACCTGCTCGCCGGCGATGTCGCAGTGCAGGGGCCCGGCCTCCGTCCCGACGATCACGCGATCGGCGCCGGAGCGGGCCGCGGCCCAGCGGGCCACCATGCGGGTGCCGTTGCCGCAGGCCTCGGTCGTGGAGCCGTCCGGGTTCCAGATCACCATCGCCACGTCGACGTGGCCCGCGCCGGGCAGCAGCTCGAGGACACCATCGGAGCCGAGGCCATCGACGACGTCGCAGAGGGCGATCGCGTCGTCGGCGGTCAACGGACGCCCCACGGCCTCCCGCGCGACGAGCAGGTAGACGTTGCCGCAGGCCTCCCAGCGCTCGACGGGGACGCTCACGGCAGTCCGAGCTCCGCCGCGAGCACCCGCTCGCACTCCTCGAGGCGGTCGATCGCCACCCACTCGCCGGGCTGGTGGGCCTGCGACGACTCGCCGGGTCCGTAGTTGAACGCGGGCACGCCCCACGCGTGCATCGTGGCCACGTCCGTCCAGGCCTGCTTGGGCAGCACGGGCAGGCCGCTGCGCTCCAGAAAGTCGCGGACGGGCGGCTCGTGGAGGCTCGGCATCGCCGGCGGGGCGACGTCGCTCCAGGTGACCTCGGCCGTCGGCCCGGCGAGCTCCACCACCTCGGCCTTCGCCCGCTCGACGGAACCGCCGGGGGCGACCCGGGCGTTGATCCACAGCTCGACGAGGTCGGGGACGACGTTGTGCACCACCCCGCCGTTGAGCATCGTGACGGTGACCGTGTCGTGGTAGGTGAGGCCGTCGACCTCGACCGCGACCGGCGTGCGACGGGCGAAGCGCCCGAGCGCGTCCGCGAACTCGACGGAGATGGCGTTCTCGCCCTCCCAGGGCCGCGCGGCGTGCGCCGCGCGGCCGCGGTAGGCGATCTGGGCGTTGATCGATCCGACCGCGCCGGCGTGGACCGTGCCGCCCGAGGGCTCGAGAACGACCGCGAGCGAGGGGCGCGGTTCGAGGAGCGAGGACTCGGCGAGGATGCGGTGGATCCCGTTGTCCTCGTGGGGTCCCTCCTCGTGGTCGTAGAGGATCAGCACGGCGTCCCGCGGGGTGGCGGCCAGCCGCTCGAGCAGCGCCAGCATCACGGCGACGCCGCCCTTCATGTCCGCGGCGCCCCGGCCGACGATGCGGTCGGCCGTGCGCTCGACCTTCCCGTCGGGCCAGTTCGGGACGGTGTCGAAGTGCCCGACCAGCGCGACGGGCGCGCCGCCCGACCCCGTACGGGCCACGATCGAGTCGCCGATCCGCTCGTGCTCGACGTCGAGCTCGGCGACGCGCCGCTCGATCAGATCCGCGAGGGCGCCCTCCTCACCGTAGACGGAGGGCGTCGCGACGAGGTCGAGGCAGATGTCGGCGACGGAGCCGCCGAGGAAGGGCCTAGACATCGACGTCGAGGTCGCGCAGCGCGTCGTTGAGGGAGGTCTTGCGGTCGGTGGACTCGGTCCGCTCGCCGATGATCAGCGCGCAGGGAACGTCGTACTGACCGGCCGGGAAACTGCGGGGGCGCGTCCCGGGGATGACGACCTTGCGCGGCGGCACGTAGCCGGTCGTCTCCACGGGAGTCGAGTCGCTGACGTCGATGATCCGCGTCGAGGCGGTCAGCACGACGCCGGCGCCGAGCACCGCCTCCGCGCCGACGTGCACGCCCTCGACGACGATGGCGCGCGAGCCGACGAAGGCGCCGTCCTCGATGATCACGGGACGCGCGCCGGGCGGCTCGAGGACGCCACCGATGCCGACGCCGCCCGAGAGGTGGACGTCGCGGCCGATCCACGCACCCGATCCGACCGTCGCCCACGTGTCGACCATCGTCCCCGAGCCGATGCGGGAGCCGATGTTGACGTACGACGGCATCAGGACCGCTCCGGGCTCCACGAAGGCGCCGTAGCGCACGGTGGCCGGCGGGACGATGCGCACGCCATCCACGGCGGTCTTGAGGGGCACCTTGTCGTGATAGGTGAAGGGGCCGTGCTCGATGACCGCCATCTGCTGCTGGCGGAAGAACAGGAGGATCGCCTGCTGCACCCAGCCGTTGACGGACCAGCCGCCCGCCCCGTCGGGCTGGGCGAGGCTCGCCTCGCCGCGGTTGAGAAGCGCGATTGCCTCGCGCACCGCGTCGGCCGCCTCGGCGGCGTCGATGTCGCCGCAGAAGGCGGCCTCGATCGTCTCGATCATCTGCATGCCCTAATCGTATCGGGGCTGCATGGCCAGCCTCGCCGCGATGTCCCGCGCGACGGCATCGGCGCTCCCGTCGGCGGGGACCTCCTCCAGCCCCGGCAGCCGCCGTCGCCAGGTGTCCTGCCGCTTGGCGTACTGGCGCGTGCGGGCGGCGAGCCGTCGTTCGCATTCCGCACGGTCGATCCGCCCGGCGAGGTGCTCGCGGATGTCGTCGACGCCATGGGCGCGCATGGCCGTGGCGGAGAGGCCGCCGGGGGTCCCCAGGAGCTCGCGCACCTGCTCGGCGCCCGCGGCGAGGAGCTGCGGCGTGCGGGCGTCGATCCGCTCCCGCAGGACCGCGCGGTCCAGCACCAGCCCGAACAGCCGGGTGGGGTGGCGCGTCTCCCCACTCCACAGCGCATCGGCGTCGGCCGGGGCGAGCGAGGCGCCCGCCTCGGCCAGCTCGAGCGCCCGCACGATCCGCCGCGTGTCGGCGGGAGCGATGCGGGCGGCCGCGTCGGGATCGGCCCGGGCGAGCCGTGCGTGGGCCGAGCCGGGTCCGGCCGCCTCGACCTCGGCGCGCAGCTCAGCGCGCCGTCCACCTTCGCCGCGCGGCGGGAACGCGATGTCGGCGAGCGCAGCCCGCAGGTAGAGCCCCGAGCCACCCGCCACGATCGGCGTGGCGCCGCTCGCGAGGATCCCGTCGATGGCCGCGTGGGCGGCCGCCGCGTAGCGGACCACGTCGTACGGCTCGTCCGGGTCGACGCTGCCAACGAGGTGGTGCGGCACATCGCGGCGCTCCGCCTCCGCCGGCTGGTTGGTGATGCGCTCGAGGCCCCGGTAGATCTGCATCGAGTCGGCCGACACGACCTCGGCGGTGCCGAGGAGCAGGGCCAGCTCGACCGCGACCGCGGTCTTGCCGGAGGCCGTCGGGCCGAAGATGGCGACGACGCCGGCCACTGCGCTCAGGCGGGGACGGGGCTGAGGATGCGCCCGCGCAGGGTCTGCGACGTGCTCTCCTCCACGACCATCGAGACCACGCTGCCGGCGGGTGCCGCGGGCGTGAAGAGCGCCGTCTTGTTGCCGCGGGTCTTGCCCCGGAACACGTCCGGGTCGGTGCGGCTCGGCCCCTCGGAGAGCACCTCCTGCGTCGTGCCGACGAGCGCCGCGTTGCGCCGTGCCGCGTGGCCCTGCACGACGTCGACGAGCCGCTCGAGGCGCTCGTGCTTGACCGCGTCGGGCACCTGGTCCTCGAATTCCGCAGCCTCGGTCCCCCGCCGGGGCGAGTAGATGAACGTGAAGGCGTGGTCGAACCCGACCTGCTCGTAGACGTCGAGCGTGTCCTCGAAGTCGCGGTCGTTCTCCCCCGGGAAGCCGACGATGACGTCCGTCGTCAGGGCGATGTCCGGCATGGCCTCGCGCAGGCGCCCGACGAGGTCGAGGTAGCGGCCCTGGTCGTACGTGCGGCGCATCCGCTTGAGGACGCGGGTCGAGCCAGACTGCAGCGGCAGGTGCAGCTGGTGGCAGACCGCCTCGCTCTCGGCCATCGCGCTGATCACGTCGCCGCGCATGTCCTTCGGATGCGGGCTCATGAAGCGGATCCGACCGATCCCGTCGATCGCGTCGACGGCGCGCAGCATCTCCGCGAACGTGCAGCGCTCGTCCGGCGGCAGGTCGCGGCCGTACGAGTTGACGTTCTGGCCGAGCAGCATCACCTCGACCACGCCCTCCGCGGCCAGCTGGCGGGCCTCCGCGAGCACCTCGCGGGGGTGGCGCGAGCGCTCGCGGCCGCGGACGCTCGGCACGATGCAGTAGCTGCAGACGCTGTTGCAGCCCATCGAGAGCTGCAGCCAGGCCTGGAAGTCGCGCTCGCGGCGCCGCGGCAGGTCGGCCGCGAAGTCGTCGAAGCTCCCGAAGGCCCCGCGCTCCGCCCCCTCTGCCCGCATCGCATCGCCGAGGGAGCCGATGCGGCCCGGGCCGACGGCCGCGTCGACCCACGGGTACTCCCGGAAGATCTCCTCGCGCTGCGACTCCGCCCAGCAGCCGGCGACCACGATCTGGAGGCCGGGATCGCGCTCCTTGCGTCCGCGTGCGTCGTGGAGGTGCTGGACGAGGCGGTCGTCGGCCTTCTCGCGGATCGTGCAGGTGTTGAAGACGAGCACGTCGGCCTCGTCGCGGTCCGCGGCCTCCCCCATTCCCGCACCCTCGAGCATGCCCTTGATGCGCTCGGAGTCGTGGACGTTCATCTGGCAGCCGAACGTCGTGACGTGGTAGCGGCGCATCGGGCTTCTAGCGGGCCAGCTCGCTCGTGCGCGACTCGCGGATCACCGTCACCTTGATCTGGCCCGGGTACTCGAGGCTGTCCTCAATCTCCTGCGCGATCTCGCGGGCGAGCAACGCCGCCATGTCGTCGTCGACCTCGCCCGGCTTGACCATCACGCGCACGTCGCGTCCCGCCTGCATGGCGAAGCAGCGCTCGACACCGTCGTGGCGCATCGCGATCTCCTCGAGTGCCTCGAGGCGCTTGATGTACTGCTCGAGGCTCTCGCCGCGGGCGCCCGGGCGGGCGGCGGAGATCGCGTCGGCGGCGATGACGAGGACGGCCTCGACGGAATCCGGCTCGACGTCGTAGTGGTGCGCCTCGACGGCGTGGCAGACGGCTTCGCTTTCGCCGTGCTTGCGGCAGAACTGCGCCGAGATGACGGCGTGCGGCCCCTCGACCTCGTGGGTGACGGCCTTGCCGATGTCGTGGAGGAGCGCGGCACGTCGGGCGACGCGCTCGTCAGCGCCGAGCTCGACGGCCATGATCGCGGCCAGGTGCGAGCACTCGAGCGAGTGCCGCAGGACGTTCTGCCCGTACGAGGTGCGGTAGTTGAGTCGGCCGAGGATCGCCATCAGCTCCGGGTCGAGCCCGGGCACGTTGCCCTCGAAGGAGGCCTGCTCGCCCGCCTCGCGGATCCGCTCGTCGATCTCCTCCTTGGCCTGGTAGTAGCTCTCCTCGATCCGGGCCGGGTGGATGCGGCCGTCGGCGATGAGCTTCTCCAGCGTCATCCGCGCCACCTCGCGGCGCACGCCGTCGAAGGCGCTGAGGATCACGGCGCCGGGCGTGTCGTCGATGATCACGTCGACGCCCGTGATGGCCTCGAGCGCGCGGATGTTGCGGCCCTCACGGCCGATGATCCGGCCCTTGAGGTCGTCGGAGGGCAGCGCGACCGACGACACGGTGGTGGCAGCCGCGTAGCTCGAGGCCGTGCGCTGGATGCCCGTCGCGATGATCGTGCGCGCGCGGCGCTCGGCGTCCTGCTTGGCCTCCTCCTCGATCCGCCGCACGAGCTGGGCGGAGGCGTGGCGGGTCGTCTCCTCGACCCGGGCGAGGACCTGGGCGCGCGCCTCATCGGCGGTCATGCTCCCGACGCGCTCGAGCTCCCGGTCGACCCGCGAGCGGGCCTCCGCGAGCAGCGCCTCGCCGTCGGCGAGGGTCAGCTCGCGCTGCGCCAGCTCGGTCTCGCGCTCGGCGACGGCGGCCTCGCCGCGGCCGAGCGCGTCCTCGCGGGCCACGGCCCGCTCCTCCTGGCGCGACAGCTCGACGCGCCGATCGTCGAGGGACTGCTCGAGGTCGCGTCGCATTTCGTGCAGCCGTTCCTTGGTATCGATCTCGGCCTCCTTGCGGATGGCGTTGGCCTCCCGCTGCGCGCTCGTCAGCGCGCTCTGCGCCTCGGCGCGCAGGGCATCCGCCTCGACGCGGCGCAGCTCGACTTCGCGCAGCGCCTCCTCCTCGGCGGCGCGGTTGCGCGAGCCCATTACGAGGCGGACGGCGAGGGCGCCGACGGCGAGGCCTACGACCAGCGCGGCGATCGCCGCGATCACGGTCCCGAGCACGGTGGTCTCCTGGTTGTCGTGGAACGAACCGCCTCCTGTCCGGAAGGCGGTGGAATGATCTGCCCGGAAGGGTAGCGCGATGCGGGAGCCGGTCCGCCGGGTCAGGCGTCGGGCGGCAGGCCGAGCAGGCGTTCGGTGGCATCCTCGTCGAACCCGCGGGCCACGAGCCGGCGCCACGCCTCGGCGCCGGAGCGCGAGCCGACGGCGCGGGCCGCCGCGGCATCGACCTCCGCGGGGTCGAGATCCTGGAGCGCGGCCTCGACCAGCCCGGGTTCCACGCCCGCCGCCTCGAGGTCGTGGCGGATCCGGAGCGGCCCCCACCCGTCCGCCAGGCGCTGGCGGGCCACCTGCGCGGCGTGCCGCTCGTCGTCGACGGCGCCGAGTTCGGCGAGCCGCTCGACGGCGGCCCGGGCCGCGTCGGGGCCGTCGGCCCGCGTGATCTTGCCCTCGAGCTCGCCGGTGGCGTGCGAGCGACGCCCGAGGAGGCGCGCGGCGCGGCGCAGCGCGCGCTCCTCGGTCGCGATCCGCTCGGCCTCCGCTTGGGTCGCCGCATCGATCGCCGCGTCCACGTCGAGCCCGAGCCGCAGCGCGGTGACCGCGTCGAGGACCACCCACGGCTCGCCGTCCAGCTCGACGGCGAGCCGCTGGTCCGCGCGCAGCGCGACCGCGGTCACGACGCGCGCGGGCACTCGGGGCTAGCCCTCGGCGGCTACGGCCTCGTCGGCCGGGGCCTCTGCGACGGCCTCGGCGGCCTCCGCGATCTCGCCGGCGACGGGCGCCTCAGCGGCCTGGCCGGTCGGTCCGCCGGTGATCTGGACGCCCTCCTTCTCCTCGATGCGGCGGCAGATCGTCGCGAGGATGTCGGGATGCTCGTCAAGGAACGCGCGCACGTTGGCGCGGCCCTGGCCGAGGCGCTCGCCCTCGAAGGAGAAGTAGGAGCCCGACTTCTCGATGATGTCGTCCTCGAGGGCGACGTCGAGGACGCTGCCCGCCCAGGAGATGCCGGTGCCGTAGATGATGTCGAACTCCGACTGGCGGAACGGCGGCGCGACCTTGTTCTTGACGACCTTGACGCGCACCCGGTTGCCGATCGCGTCCTGTCCCTCCTTGAGGGTCTCGATGCGGCGGATATCGAGGCGCACCGACGAGTAGAACTTGAGCGCGCGGCCGCCGGTCGTGGTCTCCGGCGAGCCGAACATCACGCCGATCTTCTCGCGCAGCTGGTTGGTGAAGATCGCCACGGTGCCGGTGCGGTTGAGGACGCCGGTCAACTTGCGCAGGGCCTGGCTCATCAGGCGGGCCTGGAGGCCGACGAAGGAGTCGCCCATCTCGCCCTCGATCTCGGCCTTCGGCACAAGCGCCGCGA
Source organism: Actinomycetota bacterium (assembly GCA_016870485.1). GTDB lineage: Bacteria > Actinomycetota > Thermoleophilia > Gaiellales > F1-60-MAGs149 > F1-60-MAGs149. The sequence continues at coordinate 14,834 of VGBM01000015.1, read as the reverse complement.
CCGAGTCGATCGCGACGACGTCGAGGCCGCCGGAGCGAATCAGCATCTCCGCGATCTCGAGCGCCTGCTCGCCGTTGTCCGGCTGGGAGACCAGCAGGTTGTCGATGTCGACGCCGATGTTGCGGGCGTAGGTCGGATCCATCGCGTGCTCCGCGTCGATGAACGCGCAGACGCCGCCGCGGCGCTGGGCCTCGGCGATGACGTGGTAGACGAGGGTCGTCTTGCCCGACGACTCGGGGCCGAAGATCTCGCAGACGCGCCCGCGCGGCAGGCCGCCGACGCCGAGCGCCAGGTCGAGGCCCAGGCAGCCCGTGGAGATCGTCGCGACGGGCGCGCGCGTCTCGTCGCCGAGGCGCATGACCGCGCCCTTGCCGTGCTGCTTCTCGATCTGCTGGAGGGCCGACTCGATGGCCTTCTGACGTTCGCTCATGGTTGACCCCCTGCCGGCGCGCGCCGGGTGGAAAGACTGCGAGTGCGTAGAGAGAGTATGCCCGCCGAGCCGGACGCTTACGCACACGGAAGCGCCGGATTCAGGCCGCGTCGAGGACGAGCCGCACGAGGTGCAGCGCCGCCGTCGCGGAGTTCGTGCGCACCGCGTCGCGATCGCCCGGGAAGCGGCGCTCAAGGGTCTCGCGGGCGTCCGGCCCGACGACCGCGATGTGGACGAGGCCGACCGGCTTCGCGTCGCTGCCGCCGTCCGGGCCCGCCACGCCGGTGATGCCGACCCCGACGTCGCAGGCGAGCCGCGCCCGGACCCCCTCGGCGAGCGCCACCGCGACCTCGGCGGAGACGGCGCCGTGCTCGGCGATCAGGGCCTCGGGGACGCCGAGCAGGTCGGTCTTGACCGCGTTGGCGTAGGCGGCGATCCCGCCGAGGAGCGCCGCCGAGGCCCCGGGGACGGAGGCGAGGCGCGCGGAGACGAGGCCCGCGGTGCAGGACTCGGCCGTGCCGATCGTCCAGCCGCGTCCGACGAGGCCCCGCACCACCCGCTCCTCGAGGGGGGCGTCGTCCTGCGCGTAGACCGCATCGCCGAGTTCCGCGGCAATCCCGTCCGCCAGGGCATCCGCGGCCGCGGCCGCGTCGGCGCCGTGGCGGATCACCACCTCGACCTCGAGCCGGGACGCACAGATCGACGTCTCGGTGCCGTTCGCGTCGCCGCCGAGGGCCTCGAAGCGCCGGGCGACGGTCGACTCCGGCACGTTCCAGATCCGCAGGATGCGCCGCTCCGGGCGCTCCCCGAGCAGGTCGGCGAGGGCCGGGTGCGCCAGCGCCCTCCCCCACACCGCCTGCAGCTCCGTCGGCGGGCCCGGGAGCACGACGACCGTCGTCGCGCCGGGCACGATCACGCCCGGCGCCGTGCCGGCGGGCGACAGGACGTGGGCGCCCTCCGGCACCATCGCCTGCTTGCGGGCACCGGGCAGGAGCGGCTCCACGGGCGTCCCGCGCGCGGCGGCGTAGCCCGTCACGATCTCCGTGATCTCCGCGAGCGCGGCCGCGTCGAGCACGAGCGGCCGCCCCGTCGCCTCCGCCACCATCGCCACCGTGCGGTCGTCGTGCGTCGGCCCGAGCCCCCCGGAGGTCACGACGAGGTCGTGGCCCGTGTCGAGGAGCTCGCGCAGCGCTGCCCGCAGGTGCTCCTCACGGTCGTCGACGGCGACGACGCGCTCCAGCCGCACGCCGTGCAGATCGAGCGAGCGGGCGAGCGTGCCGCTGTTGCGGTCCTGCGTCCGTCCGAGCAGGATCTCGGACCCCGTGACGAGGACGGCGGCGGTGCGGCGGCTCATTCGGCGGCCGCCACACGGCCGTCCGGGTCGACCGTCAGCAGGGTGTCGGACTCGCCGGGCACGACCTGCCTGCCGTTGACCTCGAGGACGAGGGTGCCCGGCCGGTCGAGGCGCACGGAGTAGCCCGTGGTGGAGCGCGGCACGAGGATCCCCTGGGGGGCGTTCTCGTCCGGCTCGATCTCTCTTTGGAAGATCGGCGGGATCGCGTCGGGCTCGTCGAGCGCGCGCACGGTCACGGTGACCTGCGCAAGCGGCTTGAGGCGCAGCGTCACGGGTGCCTGGGCGATCGTGGTCTGCGGCTCGGTGGCGGCCGTCACGGCCGTGGCGACCGGGTTGACCGCGGCCTCCGTGACCGTGACCACCGTGGTGCCCTGGTCGATGGCGGGCAGGGGGGTCTCGCGCGTCGACGGGTACGTCGACGCGATCACGACGAGGACGGCGACGGCGACGATGCCGGCGATCGCCACGATGACGATCCCGGAGGCCCGGCTGGCGCGGGCCTCTGCGCGCGGGCCGCGGCGGCGCGGGAACATGACGTCCTCGTCGATCTCCCACGGAGCGCTCGCGAAGCGCTCGGAGAACTCCCCGATCAGGGGTTGCGGGTCGAGGCCGACGACCTCGGCGTAGGCCCGCAGGAAGCCGCGCGCGTAGGTCGGGCCGGGTAGGCGCTCGAAGGCCTCGTCCTCGATCGCCGCGAGGTATGCGGGGCGGATCTTGGTGGCCTCGGCGGCGTCGTCGAGAGTCAGGCCGCGCTGCTCGCGGGCCGTGCGTAGGGAGCTGCCGATCTCGAGCATCGGCCCAGTGTATCGCCGGACCGGGCCCGCTCAGGACGGTTCGGCGGCGAAGCGGTAGCCGACCCCGTAGTGCGTGTGCACGTAGTCGTGGGTCGGGCTGCGCCGGTCAACCTTCTCGCGGATCTTGCGGACGCAGACGTCGACCGTCCGGTCGCGGTAGCGGTACGGGGTCCCCCACACGCGCCGCTGGAGCTCGTCGCGGCTGAGGGCGACGCCCTCCTCGCGCGCGAGGGCCACGATCAGCCGGAACTCGGTGGGCGTCAGCTGCGCGTCCTCCCAGTCGTCCTCCGGCTGGCCCGGCCCGGTGCGGACGTACGCGCGCTGGAGGTCGGGATCGATGCGCAGGCCGTCGACCACGATCACCTCGCCGCGCGGCGCGCTCGTGGCGATCAGCTTCGAGCGGCGCATCAGCGCCTCGATTCGGGCCACGAGCTCGCGCATGCCGAACGGCTTCGAGAGGTAGTCATCGGCCCCGATCTCGAGCGTGTGCACCTTGTCGTGCTCCGAGCCGCGGGCCGAGACGACGATCACGGGGACGCCGCCGTGCTCGCGGCGGATGGTCTCCGTGACCGCCCACCCGTCGACGCCCGGCAGCATCAGGTCGACGACCGCGACGTCGGGCCGGTGGTGCTGGATGCGGCGGAGCCCGCGTTCGCCGTCCTCGGCGAGGTCGACGTCGTAGCCCGCGTGCCGCAGGTGCGTCACCATCGCCTTTCCGAGGACGGGGTCGTCCTCGATCACGAGGATGCTCGGCATACGGTCACGCTACGGGAGTCCGGGGCCCACTTGGGTGTAGCTGCGGTGGTGGTGCGGTATCGATGCGGTGTACGTGCCTTACCGCCGGGCCGCGGGCCTATGCTGGACTCGTGTCCGCCGAGACCGCCCTGATCGTCGCGGCCGCGGTCCTCGTGGCCGTCCTCCTCGTCGTCGACATTCGCCGGCGGCGAGCCGCCCTTCCGGCCGTCGCGGCCCCGTCGCCGCAGGCGCCCGTCACGGAGGCCCTCGCGGAGGTCCTACCCGTCGCGCTCCTCGTCCTCGACGAGCAGGGGCGCACGGCGCTTCTGAACGACGCCGCCCGCCGCCTCCTCCCCGGCCTTCAGGTCGGCGACGCCCTGCGCAGCGCGTCCGACTCCCTCGCCGACATCCTCGCGGCCGTCCGCCCCGGCGCCGCCGTCCGGGAGACCGTCGTCCTCGGCGAGCCGCCGCGCTCCCTGCGCGTCGCGGCCACGGTCTGGGACGGCCGGGTCGTCGCGTCGCTCGAGGACGTCAGTGAGGACGTCGACTTCGAGGAGTCCCGGCGTACCTTCTCGGCCGCCGTCTCCCACGAGCTGCGCACGCCGCTGGCCCGGATCCTCGGCCTCGCGGAGACCCTCGCCCTGCCCGACCTCGACGACGAGCGGGCGGAGCTCGTCGTCCAGATCGAGAACGAGGTCGACGGCATGCGCCGGCTGATCGACGAGATGCTGCTCCTGGCCGCCCTCGACCGGGGCCGGCTCGCCGTTGCGGACGGCGTCGCCGACCTGGCCGGCGTCGTGCGGGGCGTCGTCGACGATGCGCGGGGCCGCCGGCTCGGGCGCGGCCGGGTGATCCGGATCAGCGTCCCCGACGTCGTCGAGGTGCCGGTCGCGGTGCGCCTGTGCGAGGTCGTCGTGCAGAACCTCGTCGACAACGCCCTGATCCACGGTGGGCAGGGCGCCGCCGTCGACGTCGCCCTGACGGGTGCGGACGGGATGGCCGTCCTGACCGTGCGCGACGACGGGATCGGGATCCCGGCGCAGCACCTGCCGTACGTGTTCCAGCGCTTCTACCGGGGCGACGCGTCGCGCACGGGGCCCGGCTCGGGTCTCGGCCTCGCGCTGGTCAAGCACATCGTCGAGGCCCACGGCGGCGTCGTCGTGGCGGACTCGGACGGGCAGTCCGGCACGGAGCTGCGGGTTCGGCTGCCCCTCGCGGTCTAGCCCGCGGCCTTCGGCTCGGGCTCGAAGCGGTAGCCGACGCCATAGTGCGTGTGAACGAAGTCGCGGGTCGGGGAGCGGTGGTCGACCTTCTCGCGGATCTTGCGGATGCAGACGTCGACGATCCGGTCGCGCGGCCGGTGCGGCGTGCCCCAGACCCGCTGCTGCAGCTCGTCGCGGCTCAGCACCCGCCCCTGCTCGCGGGCCAGAGTCGTCAGGAGCCGGAACTCGCGCACGGTCAGCCGGCAGTCGGTCCACTCCCCCGCCGCGGTCTCCACGAGCACGCGGTGCGTGCGGAAGTCGATGCGGATCCCGTCCGCCTCGATCGCCTCCTCCTCGCGCGGCGCGGCCGGGACGGTGGTCCGCCCCGAGCGGCGCAGGGCGGCACCGACGCGGGCGACGAGCTCCTTCATCGAGGCGGGCTTGACGAGGTAGTCGTCGGCGCCGATCCCGAGCGTGTGGACCTTGTCGTGCTCCGACGAGCGCGCCGAGAGCACGATCACGGGGATGTCGAGGCCCTCCGCGCGCATCTGCTCGATCACGCCCCAGCCGTCGGTGCCGGGCATCATTAGGTCGACGACGCAGACGTCGGGGCGCTCGAAGCGGAGCTTCTTGAGCCCGCGCTCGCCATCGGCGGCCCACTCGACGTCGTGCCCCGCCTGCGTCAGGTGGCGGCGCATCACGCCCGCCAGCACCTCGTCGTCCTCGACGATCAGAACCGTGGCCACAGCCGGATCCTAGTCCGCGGCACCCGCCGTCGGGATCGGTGTATGCTCCGCGCGTCCGCCGACGGCGGGCCGTGGTGGGCGTAGCTCAGCTGGTGGTAGCTCCGGGTTGTGGTCCCGGCGGTCGTGGGTTCGAGTCCCACCGCTCACCCCTCGAACCGGGTCAGCCGGTGTGCTCCACGGTCGGGGCCTCGCCGGTGACCATGTACGTCACGCGCTCCCCGACGTTGACCGCGTGGTCCCCAACGCGCTCGAGCCAGCGGCCCGCGAACAGCATCCGCGACGCCCACTGGCGCAGCTCGGGGTCGTTGATGTCGATCGACAGGATCGTCTCGGCGATCTTCTCGTTCTCGCGGTCGACCAGCTCGTCGAAGGCGGCCAGCAGGCGGTCCGCCCCGGGGTCGCGGCGGTCGAACGCGTCGACCGAGGTGCGCAGCATCTCGGCCCCGCGCTCGCCCATCGCGCGCAGCGCGTCCGTGATCACGGCCTCCTCAACCAGCGCCCGTCGGGGCGGCGGCGTGGCGAGGTGCGCGACGCGGGCCGCGTTGTGGGCGGCGCGCTCGAGGCTGCGGTTGATGTGGAGGACGGCGAGGACCATGCGCAGGTCGCTGGCCACCGGCGCCTGGCGGGCCAGCACTGTCTCGACTTGGGCCTCGGTCTCGACGTAGCGGCGCTTGAGGTCGGCCTCGGCCGCGAGCGTCGCGTCGAACGCGTCGACGCTCCAGTCGACGAGGGCGCGGGTGGCCTCGGAGACCGCGTGGGCCGCGACGCGCCCCTCCTCGAGCACGGCCCCGCACAGCGCGTCGAGCTCCTCCTGGAAGCCCTCCCTCATCCGAACCGCCCCGTCACGTAGGCCTCGGTGCGCTCGTGCGCCGGGTTCGTGAAGATCTTGTCGGTGCGGTCGACCTCGACCAGGACCCCGCAGCGCGCGCCGGTCTCGCCCTGATCGACCGAGAAGAACGCCGTCATGTCGGCGACCCGGGCCGCCTGCTGCATGTTGTGGGTCACGATCACCACGGTGTACTCGTTCGTCAGGGACAGCATCAGGTCCTCGATCGCCGACGTGGAGATCGGGTCGAGGGCCGAGCAGGGCTCGTCCATCAGGATCACGTCCGGCTCGACCGCCAGCGCTCGGGCGATGCAGAGGCGCTGCTGCTGGCCGCCGGAGAGGCCGAGCGCACCCTCTTTGAGGCGGTCCTTGACCTCGTCCCAGAGGACGGCGCGGCGCAGCGCCTGCTCGACCCGGTCGTCGAGCTGGTCCTTCATCCCCAGCACGCGCGGTCCGAAGGCGACGTTGTCGTAGATCGACTTCGGAAATGGGTTTGGCTTCTGGAAGACCATGCCGATCCGCTTGCGCACCTCGATCGGGTCGACCTGGGGGTGGTAGAGGTTCTCGCCGTGGTAGGCCACCGCCCCGTCGACGGACGCGCCGGGGATGAGGTCGTTCATCCGGTTGAGGCAGCGGATGAACGTGCTCTTCCCGCAGCCGGAGGGCCCGATCAGGGCGGTCACCGCGTTCGCGTGGATGCGCAGGTCGACGTCGCGCAGGGCGCGCTTGCCGTCGTAGCGGACGCCGACGCCCTCGCAGTCGAAGACCACCTCGCGCTGGTCGAGGGGCAGCGCGTCGGCCGCGGGGCGGTCCTCGACGCTGAGCGTGGCGAGCCCGCCACCCGTGGCGACCGGGCTCGATGGGGCAGCCGGAGGGGTCTCGGACGTCGGGTCCACCGTCACCACTTCCTCTCGTAGCGGTTGCGCATCCAGATGGCGAAGCCGTTCATGGCGACCAGGATCACGAGGAGCACGATGATAGCGGCCGCGGCGAGGCCCTGGAACATCTCCTGCGGCAGCTTGATCCACTGGAAGATCAGGATCGGGAGCACCGTGTACTGCGTCAGGAGGCCCGGGTTGAACGACACGAACGTGGCCGCCCCGACCATCAGCAGCGGGGCCGTCTCTCCGATCGCGCGGCTCATCCCGAGGATGGAGCCCGTGGCGATGCCGGGGATCGCCGCGGGCAGCACCTCGCGCCACACGACCTGCCAGCGGGTGGCGCCCAGCGCCATGCCGCCCTGCCGGACGGAGTCGGGGACGGCGCGCAGGGCCTCGCGCGAGGCGATGATCACGGTCGGCAGCATCTGCAGCCCGAGGATCAGGGCCCCCGCGAGCAGCACGGGCCCGAGGTCGATACCGCGGACGAGGAAGGCAAGGCCGAGGATGCCGAAGATGATCGACGGGACGGCGGCCAGGTTCTGGATGTTCAGCTCGATCAGATCGATCAGCCGGTTGCCCTTCGGCGCGAACTCCTCGAGGTAGACGGCCGTCCCGACGGCGATCGGCAGCGCCGTGGCGATCAGGACGACGGCGACGAGGATGCTGGCGATGATCGCCGGGCGTGCGCCCGCGCGCTCCGGGTCGGCCGACGGCGAGTTCGTGAACAGCATCGCGTCGACGTACGGCAGGCCGTCGTGGAGGATCGTGGCCAGGAGGACGGCGAGGGCCACGAGCCCCACGACCGTGGACAGGAGCAGGTAGCCCAGGAACACTCCCGCCGCGACTGAGCGGTTGCGGCGCCCGGCGAGGGACTCGCGCACGGCGACCCCGGCGCGCTCGCCGGCGATGCGACCGGCGGTGTTCACTCGTAGATCTCCCGGAAGCGCCGCACCATCCGGATCGAGATGATGTTGAGGATGAAGGTCAGCACGAACAGGGTCAGGCCGACCGCGAAGATCGTCTTGTACTCGATCGAGCCCGTGGGGACGTCCCCGGAGCCCGTTCCGGCGATGAAGGCGGTCATCGTCATGACGGACTCGCCGGGCCAGAACGAGACGCGCGCCAGCTGCCCGGCGGCGAGCAGCACGATCGTGGTCTCACCGATCGCCCGCGAGATCGCGAGCACGAACGAGGCGATGATCCCCGAGATCGCGGCCGGCACGACCACGCGGGTCGAGACCTGGAAGCGGTTGGCGCCCAGGCCGAATGAGCCCTCGCGCAGGCTGCTCGGGACGGCGGTCATCGCGTCCTCCGACAGGGAGGTGACGGTTGGCAGGAGCAGGATGCCGATGATGACGCCGGCGGAGAAGGCGTTGAAGATCTCGACCTGCCAGCCCAGGGCGCGGAGGAATGGCGTCAGCACCGTCAGCGCGAAGTACCCCAAGACGACGGTCGGGATGCCGGCAAGGACCTCGAGCACCGGCTTGACGGTGCTGCGCACGCGCGGGCGGGCGTACTCGCTCAGGTAGATCGCCGTACCGAGCCCCAGCGGCAGGGCGACCAGGCAGGCCCAGAACGTCGTCGAGAGCGTGCCGACGATCAGGGGCGGGACGCCGAAGGCGGGCGGCTCGAACAAGGGCGCCCACTCGCTGGTGCCGAAGAACTCCGCGAACGGGATTTCGGAGAAGAACTCGACGCTCGGGATCAGGAGCGCCACCACGATGCCGACGGTGACGAGCACCGAGATCACCGCCGCCAGGGCGAGCGCGCCGATGATGGCGCGCTCGCCGAGGCGGCGGCTGGTGGCGGCCAGCTGGGGCCGGCCACCACCGTTTGTCGTCGAGGACGTGATCGCCACGTCGTCAGACTAGCCCCTGAGGCTCGCCACCTCGCTCTGGAGCGTGGCCATCTGCTCCTCGGACAGCGGGACGAAGAGCGCCTCGCCGTTGAGGTCGGCGTCGTTCTGGGCGATGAAGTCGGCGAAGCCGATCACCTCGGGCCGCTCCGCGGCCGCCGCCGAGACGTACATGAAGAGCGGGCGCGACAGCGGCGCGTACTCACCGGCCTGCACGGTCTCCGCGTTCGGGGCGACGCAGCCGGCGCCGTTGTCGACCTCGATCAGCTTCAGCTTGTCCTGGTTCTCCTCGTAGTAGGAGAGGCCGAAGTAGCCGAGGCCGCCCTGCTCGCCGTTGACGCCCTGAATGGTGACGTTGTCGTCCTCGGACGGGGAGTAGTCGGTGCGGCTCGCGCCCTCCTCGCCGTTGATCACCTTCGTGAAGAAGTCGAAGGTGCCCGAGTCGGTGCCCGGCCCGTACAGCTTCAGCGGCTCATCGGGGAACGAGGGGTCGACGTCCTTCCAGCTGGTGGCCGTCGAGTCCGGGCCCCAGATGGTGGCGAGCTGGTCGACGGTCAGACAGGTCGCCCAGTCGTTCTCCGGGTTGGCCACGATCGCAATGCCGTCGTTGGCCACCAGCATCTCGGAGTACTCGATGCCGCCGTCGCCGCAGAGCGCCGCCTCCTCGTCCTTGATCGCGCGGGACGCCGTGGCGATGTCGGTCTCGCCGGCGCAGAACTTCTCGAACCCGCCGCCCGTGCCGGACGTGCCCACCGTGACGGAGACGCCCGGGTTGGCGCCCTCGAACTTCTCCGCGGCGATGATGGCCAGGGGAGCGACGGTGCTCGAGCCGTCGATCACGATGGCGCCGGAGAGGTCGCTCGCGGCGGCCGAGCCGTCGTCTGCGGCCGTGTCGGCCTCGCGGCCGCCGCCGCAGCCCGCGATCAGCGCGCCGAAGGCGCCGATGGCGAGGATCGTGGTGAGGGTCTTGCGGGTCTTCACGTGGTGGTCCTCCAGTGGGGAGCGGGTCCTGCACCGGCAGCGTCGCCCGGACCGGGCGCGGCGTGGGTTCTGCGTCGGTGAGCCGCTGGTGACAAACCGGTGTCGCGGACGGCCCGGGGCCCACGGCCGCGCCGGCCCGGTACCCTTTTCCGCGTGGAGGTCAGCCGCGCCATGCCGAACCCGCACCCGATCGGCCGCCTGCGCGCTCCCGAGGGGATCGAGCGGCTGTTCAACCGCGAGCTCTCGTGGCTCGACTTCAACCGCCGCGTGCTCGAGCTCGCCGCCGATCCGATGATGCCGCTACTCGAGCGGGTCCGCTACTGCTCGATCTACGCGAGCAACTTCGACGAGTTCTTCATGGTGCGTGTCGCGGGCCTCGTCGACCACGTCCTGCAGGGCACGATGCCCACCGACGGCACCCCGCCCCATGCAACGCTCGACGCGATCGCCGCCCGCTACCGCGACCTGCAGGCTCAGCTCGAGGACACGGTCCATGGGCAGCTCCTGCCTGCGCTGCGCGAGCACGGCATCGAGGTCGTGCCCCTCGCGGACTGCACGGCGGAGGAGCAGGCCGAGATCGCCGGCGTCTTCGACCAGCAGCTCTACCCCGTCCTGACCCCGCTCGCGGTCGGACCGGGCCAGCCCTTCCCGTACATCTCGAACCTCTCGCTGTCCGTCGGCGTGACCGTGCGCGACCCCTCGACCGGCGAGACGCGCTTCGCCCGCGTGAAGGTCCCGGAGGTGCTGCCGCGGCTCGTGCGCGTCGGCGACCGGAACCGCTTCGTGCGCATCGAGGAGATCATCGCGGCGGGCCTGCCGATGCTGTTCCCGGGCATGGACATCGTCGCCTCCAGCACGTTCCGCGTCACCCGCGACGCCGACTTCGAGATCCAGGAGGGCGCGGACGACCTGCTTGAGGCCGTCGAGCGCGAGCTCTCGCGGCGGCGCTTCGGCGACGTCGTGCGGCTCGAGATCGACGAGGCGATGCCGGCCGACATGCGGGCGACCCTGATCGACGCGCTCGCCGTCGACCTGCGGCAGGTCTTCGCGACCCGCCCACCGCTCGACACCGGTGGCCTCAGCGTGCTCGCCCGCCTCCCCCGCCCCGACCTGCGCTTCCGACCGTGGCAGCCGCAGATGCCGGCCCGACTTGCGGGCGACGGCGATGGGGCCGTCGACCTGTTCGCCGAGATCCGGCGCGGCGACATCCTCGTCCACCACCCCTACGAGTCGTTCGCCGGCACCGTCGAGCGCTTCATCGAGCAGGCCGTCCAGGACCCCGACGTGCTCGCCATCAAGCACACGATCTACCGCACGAGCGGCGACTCGCCAATCGTCCCCGCGCTCGCCCTCGCCGCCGAGGAGGGCAAGCAGGCCGTCGCCCTCGTCGAGGTGACGGCGCGCTTCGACGAGGAGCGCAACATCCGCTGGGCTCGCGCCCTCGAGCGCGCCGGCGTCCACGTCGTCCACGGCCAGGTCGGCTACAAGACGCACTGCAAGTTGGCGCTCGTGGTGCGGCGCGAGGACGGCGGCACCCGCCGCTACGTCCACATCGGCACGGGTAACTACAACCCCTCCACCGCCCGCAGCTACACCGACTTCGGTCTCTTCACCTGCGACGAGGCGATCACCGCCGACGTCGCGGACCTCTTCAACCAGATGACGGGCTTCGCGCGGCCCCAGGGGTTCCAGGCGATCTGGGTCGCCCCGATGCACCTGCGCGGGCACGTGGTGGCCGAGATCCGCCGCTGCGCGGTCGAGCACACGCCCGCCCGCCCGGCCCGCATCACGATGAAGATGAACTCGCTGGTCGACCCGGTCGTGATCGAGGAGCTCTACCGGGCCTCCCAGGCGGGCGTCGCCGTCGACCTGATCGTGCGCGGTATCTGCTGCCTGCGTCCCGGCGTCCCCGGCCTGTCGGAGAACATCCGCGTCGTCTCGCTCCTCGGCCGCTTCCTCGAGCACAGCCGCGCGTTCCGCTTCGCCTCGGGCGTCCAGACGACCACCTACATGGGCAGTGCGGACATGATGCAGCGCAACCTCGACTCGCGTATCGAGGTGATCACGCCGGTGCATGACACGGAGACGCGTAACCGGCTTCACGCGATCCTCGACCTCGAACTCGCCGACACCGGCGGCTCCTGGGAGTTGACCGCGGACGGCACGTGGATGCGGCGGGTGCCGCAGCGCGGCGATGACCCCGTGGTGGCGCAGGACGAGCTGATGCGTCAGGCGGCCTCCGCGGCCGGCCGTGACGCGGGCGCGCGGCTCACGCGTCGCGAGGAGACCGCTGAGCGGCTGCGGCCGTTCGACCGCTCCGAGCGCCGCTAGCGGGTGCGGGCGGCGCGCTCGCGCACGATCGCGCGGGCGGTCTGCTGGGCCGCGGCGACGGAACCGCCGTAGCGGGCCGCCCCGAGGTCGATCGCCTCGGATCCGCTGATGCCGCTGCCGCCGACCAGAACGGGGAAGCCGGCCGCGCTGACGGCGTCGATCGTCTCGATCAGGCCCTCGCGCTCCGCGATAGAGCACGACAGAGCGACGAGGTCCGCGTTCTCGCGACGCGCCATGTCGACAATCTCCTCCGCCGGAAGGTCGGCGCCGAGGTGGTGCACGACGAAGCCGTCGGCGCGAAGGCCGACGGCGACCATCAGGCCCGGCAGGGAGTGGCGGTCGCCGCGCGCGGCGGCGACGACGACGGAGCCCAGCTTGGGGCCTGGCTTGGGACGGGCGGACAGGACCCGCTCGAGCAGCGCCTCGACGGTGCGTGATGCGCGGTGCTCGTCGGCGATCGAGACGTCGCCCTTGCGCCACAGGCCGCCGATCCGAAACAGAATCGGTCCGAACAGGCAGTCGCAGAACTCGGCCACGCTCACCCCGCCGCCGAGCAGGCGGTCGATCTGCTGGCGGGCGGCGTCCGAGTCGCCGGTGATCAGGTGCGAGAAGAGGCGGTCGGCCTGCGCGGGCCAGTCGCGCTGACCGCGGTCGGGCACGGCGCCGGAGCGCTGGTCGCGCTCCTCGAGCCAGGCGTCGAGGTCCTCGCGGCGGATGCGGTACGAGCCCCCGGCGACGAGTGTGGGGATGTCCCCGCTGCGGACGCGGCGGTAGAGCGTCTGGTAGTGGCAGCCGACGACGTCGGCGGCCTCCTGCAGCGTCAGCAGGGTGACCTCGGTGCTCCCCATCATTTCTGTAATCGCAAAGGAGCCCCCGACGGCCTACATCCTGCCGTCTGTCACCTGCGCCGCCGCGGGATGCAGTCCACGGTGACGGAGTACGACGGCCAACACGGCCGCTCCTCCCCCGACAATCGCGAGTGCGAAGGCGCTCTGGGGGCCGTACAGGTCCGAGACCACCCCCGACAGGGCGGCGCCCGTGCTGATCCCGGCCAGGAACGTCGTCGAGACCCAGGTGAAGGCCTCGGTGACGGTGCCACGCGGCGAGAGCTCTTCGATCAGCGTGTAGAGGGTCGCGATCACGGGTGCGTTGACGATGCCGGTGACGGCGAGTAGGACGCCGAGCTGGACGGCGTCCCGGGCGAGCGGCAGGACGAGGAAGCCCGCCAGATTGAGGATCATCAGGATCGCCAGCATGCGCTGGGGGCTGCCGCCGCCGCGCCGCGCTGCGAAGCCGAGCCCGCCGACCACGCTGCCCACCGCCCAGATCGAGAGCAGGAGGCCCGGGTTCTCGCCGCGCGAGTCGGCCAGCGCGGCGATCGCGATCTCGAGCGCGCCCCACGCGAAGGCGAGGCCGAGCACGGCCAGCAGCACGCGCCGCACGGGCACGGTGGTGAGCGGGCCGAGCAGGTGGCGGTCGTCGCGGCGCACGGCCCGCCACGCGCGGCTGCGCGCCGACGTCGTGAACCAGACGACCCCGACGGCGACGCTCGCCGCCATCACGACCAGGGGCACGCGGGCGTCGAGCCAGCCCGCGAGGGTCGCCGCGAGCACGGGGCCGAGCACCCAGATCGTCTCCTGCGCCGTCGAGTCGAGCGAGTACGCCCGCTGCAGCTGCGAGCGCTCCGGCAGGAGCTCCGCCCACATCGCGCGCAGGGATGCGGCCAGCGGCGGCGCGAAGAAGCCGTAGAGCGCGCAAAGCCCGAACAGGATCAGGCCCCCCGACGGCCGCAGGGCGACGAGCAGGCCGAGCGCCGCGACCTGCATCAGCATCGCGGGCACGAGGATGCGGGTCTGGCCGTGGCGGTCGACGAGGCGCCCCAGCGTGGGGCCGCCGAAGCAGCCCGCGATGGTCGAGGCCGCCAGCGCGAAGCCGGCCGTCGCGTACGAGCCCCCGCCCTCCCGCACGAAGAGAAACAGCGCGATCGCGCCCATCCCGACGGGCAGCCGCCCGACGACGGCGGCGGTCAGGAGGCGCGGGACGTTCGGGCGGCCGAGCAGGTCCGAGTACGGGTAGCGCACCCGGCCAGTGTGCTGCGTATCGCCGTACGACCGCGCCGGGTACCGTTCGGGGTGCGCCCGTAGCTCAGGGGATAGAGCGAGAGACTTCTAATCTCGAGGCCGCAGGTTCGAATCCTGCCGGGCGCATCAGCGCAGCACGAGCAGCACCCGCGCCGTGGCGATCGCGAGTGACGCCAGGGTCACCGGCAGCCTGTGGGCGAGGAAGCGCAGGAACGAGATCGGGTGCCCCCTCGTGCTTCTCGGAGCCGGTGGCCGCCACGTTGGCCGCCGCGGCCACGAGCGTGGCGTTGCCGCCGAAGCAGGCGCCGAGGGCCAACGCCCACCACAGGACCGGCACGATCTCCGGCCCGTCGAGCTGGTCGACGACCGGGATCATCGCCGCCGTGAACGGGATGTTTTCGACGAGCGCGCTGCCGAGCGCGGCGCCCCAGAGGATCACGACGGCCTCGACGGTGGTGCTGCCGCCGGTCAGCCCCTCCACCCCGTCGGGGATCCGCCCGATCACGCCCTGCTGCTCGAGCGCCCCGACCATCACGAACAGCCCGATGGAGAAGAACAGGGTCGCCCACTCGACCCGCTCGAGCGCCTTCTCGATCTGGACGTCGGCGACGAGCAGCA
>VGBM01000014.1 GCA_016870485.1 Actinomycetota bacterium | reverse complement strand
CGAGGAGCGGCGCGACGAGCACGAAGACGAGCCACAGGACCTCCTTGCCCCCGCTGCAGTCGTGGCGCCGGAAGAGGTCGCCGAAGACCGTGATCGGCGGCCAGAACCAGATGATGAATCCGAAGATCATCAGCATGGTCCAGAGCAGGTGCAGAAGGGGGTAGTCGTCCACGGGGATCCGTTCGTGATGGAACGGCGATCGGACGCGAGCCCGCCGGTCTCACCTGCGTCGAATCCCGGGTTGACAGGCGGCTCGACCGCGGCTTCCCTGCACGTACCCCGACGGCAGGAGACGGACATGTTCGACGGCACCACGGCGGAGCGGCTGACCTGCGAGGGCGACTGGTTCGCGCCGTACTCCATCTCGCTCGGCTACCGGATCGGCAGCGTGCTGGTCCTGTCGGGGCAGGCCTCGATCGACCCGGACTCGGGCGCGCTCGTCGGCGTCGGCGACTTCGACGCCCAGGCCGCGCAGACCTTCGCGAACCTCGAGCGCGTGCTCGCCCTCGGCGGCTGCGGGCTCGAGGACATCTTCAAGGTCACGATCTACCTGACCGACATGACGCGGTTCCCGAAGATCATGGAGCTGCGCCAGCGGCACTTCACGCCGCCGTACCCGGCGGACACGATCGTCGAGGTCTCGTCCCTGGCCCTGCCGGAGCTGATGATCGAGATCGACGCGATGGCGATCGTGCCCGAGGGGGGCGTCCGCGCGGTTCGCGGCTAGCGGTCGGCGTAGACGAGGAGCGCGCCGCCGTAGCAGGCGACCCAGACCCGGCGGGTCGGATCGTCGTAGGCGATCCCGATCGGGTCGGGGCAGGCCCGGATGGTCTGCAGGAGGCGCATGTCGGAGGCGCGCACCTTGGAGACCGTGTCGCTCTTGTAGTTGACGACGTAGAGGGCGCTGCCGTCCTCCGACATCGCGAGGCTCCGCGGCGCGTCGCCCGTGGCCACGGACAGCGTGCGGCCGGTGCGCAGGTCGAGGCGCACGACGGTGCCCTGCGCGTTGAGCGTGGCGTAGAGGAAGCGGCCGTTCGGGCTCGCCACGACGGCGCGCGGGCTCGTGCCGATCGGGATCGGCCTGGTCCGCCACGTCGCGAGGTCGATCCGGATCAGGGCCGTCCCGCCCATCAGGGCCACGTAGGCGGCGCGCCCGTCGGGGGCCATCGCGATGCCGCGGGGGTAGGCGCCGACGGGGACCGTGCGCACCACCTTCCCGCGTGCGGTGTCGATCACGCTGACGTCGTACGAGCACCAGTTGGAGACGAGGACGTAGGCGCCGTCGGGGGTGGTGGCCACGACCTTGGGCACGGCCCCGACCCGGTAGACCGCGTCGATCCGGAAGCGGTCCATCCCGATCCGGTAGACGTACGAGTCGTCGAAGCCCGACGCGGGCGAGCACGTGTCGGTGCCCTCCGGCCCGAAGCCCGCTCCGTACATCGAGTAGTTCGACACGTAGGCCTGCTCGCCGTCCGGCGAGAACGTCGCCTCGACGGGCGCGCCGCGCGACACGCCCGGGTGGCCCTTGATCCCGAACCGCGAGAGCTCCACGGCGTCCTGAATCGTCTTGACGAGCCGCATGCGGCGGCTGTCGTAGACCGTCACCGTGTGGGTGTACATCATGTTCTGGGCGGTCACGAGGCCGTGGCCGTTCGCGGCCACCGACTTCGGGGAGATGTCGCCCGTGATCGTCTTCACGAGCCGCAGGCGCCCGTCGGCCCCGGCGGCCACCGCCGTCGCGGGCGCGGCGAGGGCGGCGAGGAGGGCGAGCAGGGGCAGGGCGCGGCGCACGGGGACGGGTTCGGCGCCGGGGCCGTGCGCTCCTGCCGGGCGCGGGCCCTAGCCTATGCTGCCGGGCGCGCGGGTGGCCGGCCCGCGCGCGACCAGGAGGCAGCGCGGGCATGGAGCCGCGGATCGGGATCTTCCTCAACGTGCAGCAGCCCGACGGCGTCGGGCCGGACGAGATCGCCCGCCAGGCGGTCGCGCACACGGCGCTCTGCCGCGACCTCGGCTTCGACCTCGTCTCCGCCGGCCAGCACTTCGTCACGGGCGTCTTCCAGATGCTGCAGACGATGCCGCTCCTCGGTCGCATCGCCGCCGAGTCGGGCGACATGCGCGTCGCCACCAACATCGCGCTCCTGACCCTGCTCAACCCGGTCGAGCTGGCCGAGAACGCCGCCACCCTCGACGCGATCACGGGCGGCCGGCTCGTGCTCGGGGTCGGCCTCGGCTACCGGTCCGAGGAGTTCGCGGCCTTCGACGTGCCGGAGAAAAGGGTGCGGGTCTTCAACGAGAAGATCGACGTGCTCAAGCGCCTCCTGGCCGGCGAGGCCGTGACGGCGGAGGGCCACGGCTACCGGCTGCAGGACGCGCGCCTGTCGGTCCTGCCGCTGCAGCGCCCGCGCCCGCCGATCTGGCTTGCCGCGAACGCCGACTCGGCGGTGCGCCGCGCGGCCCGCACCGCCGACACCTGGTCCGTCAACCCGCACGCCAGCCTCGGCGAGCTGAAGCGGCAGGTCGTGATGTTCCACGCGGCGCGGGCGGAGGCCGGGCACCCGCCGGTCACGGAGCTGCCGGTGATGAAGGAGATCTACGTCGGCGAGGACGACGCCGCGGCGGAGGCCGAGGCGCGGCCGTACCTGCAGGCCAAGTACCAGGCGTACGTGCAATGGGGTCAGAGCGAGGTGATGTCGCAGGACCGCCTCGACCGCGACTGGGAGGACCTCAAGGCGGGCGGGCGCTTCGTGCTCGGCGGCCCCGACACGTGCGTCCGCGAGCTGCAGGAGCACCTCGACGAGCTGCGCTGCGACACCCTGATCTTCCGGTTCGGCTGGTCGGGGATGCCCGACGATCTCGTGCAGGCCAACATCCGGCGCTTCGCCGAGGCCGTCAAGCCGCGCCTGCGGGTCGTCGCGGGCGCGCCGGCGCCCGTCTAGGTCAGCCCGCGCAGGCGCCGGCAGCGGTCATCGCGGCGTCGGCGTAGGCCCCGGCGTCCGCCGCGATCTCGGCGTACGCCGTCTCGAGGCCCGTGAGGTCGGTGATGTCGATCGCGGTGCGGTGGTCGGCCGACATCTCGGACGTCGCGGCGCGCAGCGCGTCCAGCGCGGAGCGGCAGTCGCCGCCCGTGCGTGGGGCCGCGCCGTCGACGATCGCGACGAGCTCGTCGCCCGCCGCGGCGATCGCCTCGAAGGCGACGCCCTGGCAGGCGGCGAAGTCCTCGCCCGCGGCGGCATCCGTCTGGCACGACGCGACCGCCTGGGTCGCCGCGTCGAGCTTTCCGGCGAAGCGCTGGACGCCCGTGTCGATCTCCCTCCAGGCGCCCGCGTTGTCCGCGGCCGTCTCCTCCGTGGCCGTCTCCACGGGCGCCGTCTCGACGGCGGTCTCGGCGGGCGGCTCCTCGGCCATCACGGCGGCCGTCTCGACGACCTGCGGGTCCTCGACGACGGCGGCCTGGGCCTCCGTCGCCGTCTCGGGGTCCTTGAGGGACTCGACGGCGCCGCAGCCCCCGGCGACGAGGCCGAGCGCGAGGAGTCCGAGCGCGAGCGGGAGACGGGGTCGCATCGGCAGGCCCATCATGCACCCGATTCGGCCCGCCGTGGGGCGGATCCTGCCCCGGGGCGCGGGGGCCGAGGCGCTAGGACGGCAGGGTGTTGCCGTCGAACGGCTCGATGCCGTTCAGGTACGCGATCACCTCGTCGACGCCCATCACGTCGCCGAACTTGGCGTCGATGTCGAAGAGGTTCCACTCGACGACGCCGGCGACGCGGTCGCCGACGCACTCGCGGGGGACGATCGGCCGGAAGCCGTACGCGATCGCGTCCTCGACGGTGTGGCGGACGCAGCCCGCCATCGTCACGCCGGTCACGATCACGGTGTCGACGCGGTGCGAGGAGAGGAAGCCCTGGAGCCACGTGCCGTGGAAGCCCGACGCGCGCTTCTTCGTGATCACGAGGTCGCCGTCCTTCAGGAGGCGCTCGTCGATCGCGGCCTCGTAGCTGCCCTCCTCGAGGACGTCGACCGGGATCTTGTTGTGCCAGAGGCCCATGTCGCTCCACTCGCCGCGCGTGTTCTTCGCGTACGCGGTCGTCGTGTGGACGATCGGCACGTTCTTCGCACGGCCGGCGTCGAGCAGGCGCTCCATGGCCGGGATGATCGTGTCCATGTGGTCGCACGAGAACGCATGGCCCGGGCGGGTCCAGGCGTTGGCGAGGTCGATGTCGATGATCGCGGGGCTTTTGCCGAAGCCGATGCGCCGCTGGAAGCCGCGCTGCTGGTACAGCTCGGAGTCCTCCGCGAAGATCTTGTCGAGCATCTCCTGCAGTTCGCTCATGGTGGGTCGTTCCTCCTAGAGTGGTTCGTGGGGTTCGGGTCAGGCTCCGCGGCGCTCGGCGCGGAGGCGGTCGGTGGCCTCGTGGTCGACGGCAAGGCCGAAGCCCTCGCCGACGAGCACGACGCCGTAGTCCTGCGCGGCGAGGTCGCGCGTGGTGAACTCGTCGAGCACGTCGCTGAGGACGAGGGCGGGATCGCGGTCGAGCGGGTCGCCGTAGCCGCCGCCCGAGGGAACCGTGATCTGCAGGCTGTCGCCGGCGTCGAGGCGCGCTCCGGTGACCTTGGCGTGCCAGGCCTCCTCGCCCGCGGCGCCCGGGTTGCGCACCATCGAGCTGTTGAGCCCGTCGTGGCCGCCGAAGATGCCCCACGGGGGGTCGGACTCGTGCCGCTCGCCCTCGCACGTGACCATGGTGTCGGTGAGGAACCGGTTCACGCGGACGGCGCCGATGCCACCGCGCCACTTGCCCGCCGCCGCCGGCTCGTCGCGCAGCTCGTAGCGCTCCGTCCGCATCGGGAAGCGCCACTCGAGCTCCTCGATCGGGTTGTTGCGGGTGTTGGCGATCAGGTTGTCGACGGAGTCCATCGCGTCGCGGTCGGGACGGCCGCCGTAGCTGCCCTCGTCGACCTCGAGGTAGACCCAGTACTCGCCCTCCTCCTTGATGTACCCGGAGTAGGAGATGAAGTGCAGGTCGGCGGAGTTGCCGGCCGTGATCTGGTTCGGGACCACCGGGGCGAGCGCCCGCAGGACGAGGTCGACGGCGCGCTGGACCTGGCAGAAGCGCGCGAAGCAGGCGCGCGGGTAGTTGGGGTTGAAGATCGAGCCCTTCGGGGCGATCACCTCGACCGGCCGGAGCATGCCCTCGTTCTGGGGGATGAAGACCGGGAAGGCCGCCTCGTCGAGGAAGATCATGCGGGCGATGAACGACATCGCGGACATCACCGTGCCCTCGAACGGGCAGTTGTAGCCGGTCGGCACCTCATCGCTCGAGCCCGTCAGGTCGACGACCATCTTGTCGCCCTCGATCCGCACGGTCACCTGCACGGGCAGCTGCGTGCCGCGGGTCCTCCCGTCGTCGTCGAGGTACCCGATCTCCGGTCCGTAGACGCCGTCGGGGATCTTCGCGATCTCCGTGCGCAGCATCGACTCGGCGTAGTCCATCCAGTAGTTCGCGGCCTCGGACACGACCTCCGGCGTGTAGCGCTCGACGAGGTCCTCGAAGCGGTGCTTCGCGCGCTCGCAGGCGGCGATCATCGCCTCCATGTCCCCGCGGTTGGGGGTCGGGGTGCGGGTGTTCTCGAGGATGTGCTTGAACAGCGACTCCTGCCAGACGCCCTTGTCCGCGAGCTTGACGGCGCGGTAGATGTTCCCCTCCGACCAGTTGTCGACGAGGTCGATGGCGAGGCCAGGGTAGGCGCCGCCGATGTCGAGCAGGTGCGCGGAGGCCCCGGTGAACCCGACGAGCGTGCCCCGGTGGAAGACCGGCATCACGATCGCGACGTCGGGCGAGTGGGTCGCGCCGAGGTACGGGTCGTTGTGCAGGATGATGTCGCCCTCGTGGATGTCGTCGCCGAGCAGGCTGATGACGCCCTTCACGATCTTCGGCATCGCGCCCATGAACATCGGCGTCGAGTCCGATTCGGCGATGTTGTTGCCCTCGACGTCGAACAGGCCCGCGCCGAGGTCCTCGGACTCGCGGATGATCGACGAGTAGGACATGCGGTACAGCACGCCCGCCATCTCCTTGGCGATGGCGTTGAAGGCGCCACCGACGACGCGCATCAGGATCGGCTGGGCGAGGCCGGCGTCGCCGCCCTTGGCGCGGCGCGCCTCGATGCGCGGCGTGGCGTCGATCACGAGGTTGCCGAAGCGGTCGACGTCGACGACGAAGCCGGGCGGCACGATCGTCGTGGTGTCGTACTGCTCGATGATCGCGGGGCCCTCGATCGTGTCACCCGCGCCGAGCCGCTCGCGCTCGTAGAACGGCGTCGGGAGCGTGACCGTCTCGCCGTCCACGTCGAAGACGACGTCCCGGGTCTCGATCAGCGCGTCGCCGGGGTCGCCCGTGCCCGTCGCGGCCTCCGGCCACTGCAGCTCGTCGATGCGGCCGATGCCGACCACGCGGATGTTGATGATCTCGACCGGCGCGTTCTCGAAGCGGTGCCCGTACTCGCCCTCGTGGGCGGCGTGGAACGCCTCGACCAGCTCGTCGGCCCAGCCGTCGCGCGAGGGGTCGCCGGCGGGGACGTCGAAGCGGACCTCGTAGCCCTGGCCCGCGTAGCGGCAGTCGGCGAGGCGGCGGATCAGGCGCCGGTCCTCGGGGACGGCGTCCGCGTCGAGCTGGCCGACGGCCTGAGCGACGAGTTCGTCGAACCTGGCGTTGAGCCCGGCCGGGTCGAGCTGGGCGACGGGCTGACGGTAGGTGCCGACGTACTCGTGCTGGAGGTCGGTGGCGAGGAGGCCCGTCGCGGCGACGATGCCGGGGTGCGGCGGGACGAGGACGCTCGGGATCTCGAGCTCGAGCGCGACCTCGGCGGAGAAGAGCGGTCCGGCCCCGCCGGCGGCGACCAGCGTGAAGTCACGCGGGTCGTAGCCGCGGCGCACCGAGTTGACCTCGATGTTCTGGGTCATGCCGAACTTCTGCACCTGGAGCGCGCCGAGGGCGGCGTCCTCCGGCGTCATGCCGAGCCGGTCGGCGAGCTCCACGACCACGCCCCGCGCCAGCTCGGGGTCGAGGGCGAGGCCGCCGCCGACGAGGCCGCGCTCGGGGCGCAGGCGCCCGAGGAACACCTGGGCGTCGGTGGACGTCGGGTCGGTCCCGCCGCGGCCGTAGCAGGCGGGGCCGGGGTCGGCGCCCGCGGACTGCGGGCCGACGCGGAAGACGCCGCCCGCGTCGACGTACGCGATGGAGCCGCCGCCCGCACCGATCGTGTCGATGTCGACCATCGGCACCATCGCCTGGTAGTCGCCGACCTTCGTGTCGAGCAGGTGGCGCATGCGCATCTGCCCGCCCGCGGCGACGCCGACGTCGGCGGACGTGCCGCCGATGTCGAGGGTGATGACCGAGTCGTAGCCCGCCATGCGGCCGGCCCAGATGCCGCCGATCAGGCCGGCCACGGGGCCCGACATGAGCAGGTTGACGGGGCGGCGCGAGGCCGACTCGACCGTCGCCATGCCGCCGGACGACTGCATCAGCTGGACGCGGTGCTGGAAGCCCGCCTCCCGCATCGCGGTCGCGAAGCGGTCGACGTACGTCGACACCTTGGGGCCCACGAACGCGTTCAGCGCCACGGTCGAGAAGCGCTCGTACTCGCGGTAGAGCGGGATCACGTCGCTGGAGATCGACGGGTACGCCTCGGGGAACTCCTGCTCGATGATCTCGGCGATGCGCTGCTCGTGGGCCGGGTTGAGGTAGGAGTGCAGCAGGCAGACCGCGACGGCCTCGACGCCCGCCTCCTTGAGGGCGCGCACCTCGCGGCGCACCGCGTCCTCGTCGAGGGGGGTGATGATCTCGCCGTGGGGGGCGGTCACGCGCTCGGCGACGACCCGGCGGTGGCGGCGCTTGACGAGCGGGCGGGTCTGCCAGGGCAGGTCCTGCTGCAGTGAGAAGTTGAGCGGCTTCTTGTGCCGCGCGATGTGGAGGATGTCGCGGAAGCCCTCGGTGGTGATCATCCCGACCTCGGCGCCCTGGTGCGTCAGGGCGATGTTCGTCGCGATGGTCGTGCCGTGCAGGAGATTGTCGACCTCCGACAGCCGCACGCCGGCCTTCTCGCAGAGGCGGTTGATGCCCTCCGCGACGCCGCGAGACGGGTCGTCGGGGGTCGAGGGGACCTTGTCGACGGTGATCCGGCCGGCGTCCTCGTCGACGAGGATCAGGTCGGTGAACGTGCCTCCGACGTCTACTCCGATGCGCTTCACGTGGTGCTCCTCTGTGGTCGCGCGGCGCGCGCTACCTGCCTATTGACAATGAGCATACAGTGTATACACTGAATTGCAAATGGCCGTCTCCCGTCCGCAGACCACCCCGGTAGGATCCCGTCGCATGGAGGCCTCGACCGCCACCGGCCGGCCCCCGATCGCCGACGTCCTGCGCGAGGCGATCCGCCAGGGTCTCCTCGAGCCGGGCCAGCCGCTGATCCAGACGGCGATCGCCGAGGCGATGGGCGTCAGCCGGATCCCCGTCCGCGAGGCGCTCTACACGCTGGCCGCCGAGGGCGTCGTCACGTTCGGCGACGACGGCGGCGCCCGCGTCACGTCGCTCTCGCCCGCCGAGGTCGACGAGCTGTGGACCCTGCGGGCGCTGGTCGAGGCCGAGATGGCGCCCGGCGTGGTCCGCAACGCGACCGAGCGCGACGTCGCCGAGCTGCGCGCACTGGTCGAGGCGATGGACGACCTCGACCCCGCGACGTGGTCGGAGCGCAACTACGCGCTGCACCTCGAGCTCTACCGCCTATCGGGGTTGCGGCACTTCGCCGATACGGCCGAGCGCGTCCTCAACCTGATCGAGCCGTACTCGCGTGTGGTGGTGACCGTCCTGCACGAGCAGACCGAGGCGCAGGCCGAGCACCACCAGATGGTCGAGGCGATCGAGGCCCGCGACGCGGATGCCCTCGCCGGGCTCCTGCGCCACCACTCGCACCGCGCCCGCCAGGCCCTGCTCGAGTACGCCACCGAGCGCGAGCGCACCGCCGAGCCCCGGGAGACCACCCAGGCGGCGGCCCGGGCGCTGGCCCAGCGCCTCGGCGCCTGACGGGTCCGCCGCCGCCGCGGACCACCCCTACGATGGGGCGCATGCGCCGGCTCCTCGTCCCGCTCCTCGCCGGCCTTGCCCTGCTCATCGCCGCCGGCCCCGCGGCCGCGAACCCGACCCGCGCCGCCGTCTTCTCCGGCACCGGCATCTGGGTCGACGTCTGGGACTTCGGCAAGCGCACCCCGGCCCAGGTCGTGGCCGTGGCCGAGGAGCAGGGCACGCCCGTGATCTACATCGAGACCGCCAACTGGCGGTCGCAGGCGGACGTCGTCAACCCGGCCTACGTGCGCGAGGTCGTGCGCCTCGGCCGCGCCGCCGGGCTGCGCGTCGTCCCCTGGTACCTGCCCGGCTACCGCATCCTCGAGCGGGACCGCCGGCGGCTCGCCGCCGCCGCGGGCATCGGCGGGGCGGGCGGGATCGACGGCCTCGGGATCGACGTCGAGGCGACGCTCGTGAAAAACGGCGCCCTGCGCGCGCGGCGCGCCGCGGAGCTCGCTGCGTGGGCGCGCGCGACCTACCCGCAGCTGCCGATCGCCGCGATCATCCCGTCGCCCGTCTCGATGTACTGGCCGGTCTTCCCCTACGCGGAGCTGCACGCGGCGAGCGACGCGTTCCTGCCGATGTGCTACCCGTCGCGGCGCCATTCCGCCGAGCGCGTCTACGCCGACGCGACGGGGTGCGTCGACGTCCTGCGCCAGCGGACCGGTGACCCGCACGCGGAGGTGCACGTGATCACGGGCTCCGCGGGTCTGTCGGCGGCCCAGCTCGACGCCGCCGCGCGCGGCGCGCGCGACGCCGGCGCGACGGGCTTCAGCCTGTACGACCTCGCCACCACGCGGCCCGACGGCTGGACGGCGCTCGGGGTCTTCGCGGCCGGGTAGTCGGCCACCGGATCCCGACTGCCGATAGAGTGGCTGAATGGACTACGCCGGCCTCGTCGACGAGGCCCTCGGGCGCCTGCGCGCCGAGGGCCGCTACCGCGTGTTCGCGGAGATTGAGCGCGTCCCCGGCACCGCGCACGCGATGCTGCGCGACCCCAACGGCACGACCCGCTCCGCGGTCGTCTGGTGCTCGAACGACTACCTCGGGATGGCCGCCCATCCGGCCGTCACGGAGGCGATGGCCGAGGCCGGCGCGTACGGAGCGGGCTCCGGCGGCACGCGCAACATCTCCGGCACGACGACGATGCACGTCGCGCTCGAGCGCGAGCTCGCGGCCTGGCACCGCAAGGAGGCCGGGCTGCTCTTCACGTCGGGCTGGATCGCCAACCTGACCACCCTGACCGTGCTCGGCTCGGCCCTGCCGGACTGCGTCGTCTTCTCCGACGCCGCCAACCACAACTCGATGATCGAGGGCATCCGCCGCAGCGGCGCCACGGTGCGGGTGTTCCGGCACAACGACGCCGCCCACCTCGAGTCGCTCCTGCGCGCCGAGGAGGCCCAGCGCCCCCGCGTCGTCGCCTTCGAGAGCATCTACTCCATGGACGGCGACATCGCCCCGGTCGCCGACCTCGCCGACGTCGCCCGCCGCCACGGCGCCCTCACCTACGTGGACGAGGTGCACGCCGTCGGCATGTATGGGCCCGAGGGCGCCGGCATCGTGGCCCGCGAGGGGCTCGAGTGCGAGGTCGACATCGTGCAGGGCACGCTCGGCAAGGCCGTCGGCGCGATGGGCGGCTACATCACGGGCTCGGCGCGCCTCGTCGACCTCGTGCGCTCCTACGGCAGCGGCTTCATCTTCACCACGTCGCTCGCCCCGGTCGTGGTCTCCGCGGCCCGGGCCAGCGTCGCGCACCTGCGCGCCTCCGACGCGGAGCGGGTCGCCCTCCGCGCGCGCGTCGATTCCGTGCGCGCCGCGATCGAGGCGGCCGGCATTCCGACGCTGCCGACCGAGAGTCACCTGATCCCCGTCATCCTCGGGGATCCCGTGCGCTGCCGCGAGGCGGCCCGGCTCCTGCTCGCCGAGCACGGCGTGTACGTGCAGCCGATCGACTACCCGACGGTGCCCCGCGGCACCGAGCGCTTCCGGATCACCACGAGCCCGCTCCACACCGACGCCGACGAGGAGGCCCTGGTGCACGGCCTCGCCGACGTCTGGGAGCGGCTCGAGCTGCCCCGCGCGGGCGAGCTGCCGGTGGCCGGCCGCTCCTGAGGCCGCCTCGCGGATTGCCCCGTCCGCGCGCAGGGCGTAGGCTTCGCAGGCACCGGCGAGAGGAGCACCCGACATGGCCGCCATCGAGACCGCACCGCTGAGGGCCCGCTGCGAGGGCGGCGGCACGCCGCGCCCGGATCAGTGGGGGATCGACTCCGAGTACGGCACCCTGCGCGACGTCCTGCTGGGTTCGCCGGAGGGCTTCCGCTGGCTCGGCGAGGAGAACGCCCAGTACTCCGCGCTCGTGCGCGAGTCGCTGCGCCTCGGCCGCCGGTTCGACCGCACGGCGGCCCTCGCCCAGCACGCCGAGATGGTCGCCGCCTACCGCGACGCCGGCGTGGAGGTGCACCTGCTCGAGGGCGTCGAGGAGCTCGCCTATGGCGTCTACGCCCGCGACTCGTCCTTCATGACGCCGTGGGGCGCCGTCATCTGCCAGATGGCGAGCCCGCGCCGGCGCGGCGAGTACGCGACGACGCTGCGCTTCTACCTCGAGCACGACATCCCGATCTACGACCTGGTCAGCGCCGGCAACTTCGAGGGCGGCGACTTCAACATGCTCGAGCCCGGCTGCGTGCTGGTCGGGTACACGGGCGGGCGCGGCGAGGAGGTCGCGGCGCGGCAGGTCGCGGGCTGGGTCGAGGCCGAGGGCATCGAGGTCATGTACGCGCCGATCGACGAGTTCTACGTGCACATCGACCTGATGGTCTGCATGCTGGCGCCGAAGCTCGCGGCGGTCTGCCTCGACACGACCCCCGACCCGATCGTCGCGTGGCTGCGCGGGAAGGGGATCGAGATCATCGAGTCGTCGTTCCGCGAGACGATGGGCCTCGGCTGCAACGTCGTCGCCCTCGGCAACGACCGTGTGCTCTCCACCAGCTTCGCCACCGAGCTCAACGCGAAGATGCGTGCGCACGGCCTGCACGTGTACGACCCCTGCGTCGACCAGTTCCTCTGGGCCGGCGGCGGCGTGCACTGCATGGCGCAGGCCCTGCGCCGCGACCCCGCCTGAGGGGAGCGCCGGGGCTAGGCCGCGCTGAAGTCGTCGAAGTCGGGGCGCAGCGTGTCCCGCCAGTAGTCGAGCATGAACCCCGACCAGTTGTTGCGCACGCTGCCGTCGGCCGTGACGTACCACGAGCGGCAGCCGCTGGCCCAGACCGACCGCGCGAGGTCGTCCTGGAGCCGTGCGTTGAAGCGCTCCTGCGCCTCCGGCCGGACGGCGAGGACGCGCAGCCGGTCGCGGCGCATCCGCTGGACGCACTTGCGCACGTAGCGGATCTGGCACTCGATCATGAAGATGATCGTGCCGTGCCCGAGGTTCGTGTTGGGGCCGTAGAGCATGAACAGGTTCGGGAAGCCGGCGACCGTGATCCCGAGGTGGGCCTGCGGGCCGTCGCGCCAGGCGTCGGCCAGGCGCACGCCGTCCGCGCCCGTGATCTCCACCGTCGACATGAACTTCGTCGAGTCGAAGCCCGTGCCGAGGATGATCGCGTCGAGCGGCCCCACCGTGCCGGCCTCCGTCTCGATCGTGTCGCCCGTGATCCGGGTGATCCGGTCGGTGACGAGCGCGACGTCGTCGCGCTGGAGCGTCGGGTACCAGTCGTTCGAGAGCAGGACGCGCTTGCAGCCGATCCCGTAGTCGGGCGTCAGCTTGGCCCGCAGCTCGGGGTCGGGGACCTGGCGCTCGAGGTGGCGCCGGGCGACGTCCTCCCACTCGCGGGCACGGTCCGAGCCCTGGATCAGGCCCCACCATTTCTGCCCCGGCCGGAAGGCGAGGAAGCCCTTCTCGTTGAACCAGAAGATGCCGAGCCGGTGCAGGGTCTCGGCGCCCGGCACGTGCCGGAACAGCCGCTTGCGCCGCTCCGAGTACGGGAAGTCGCGGCGCGGCACGATCCAGGACGGCGTGCGCTGGAAGACGGCCAGGTGGGCCGTCCGCTTGGCTACCTCGGGCACGAACTGGGCGGCGCTCGCGCCGTTGCCGATCACGGCGACCCGCTTGCCGGCCAGGTCGTAGCCGTGGTTCCAGCGGGCCGAGTGGAAGACCTCGCCCCGGAAGCCGTCGAGGCCGGGGATGTCGGGCCGCTGGGGCTCGTTGAGCTGGCCGCAGCCGAAGATGACGACGTCGTGGACGATCTCCTCGCCCGCGGCGGTGGTCAGGGTCCAGGTCGAAGAGGCGTCGTCGTAGGCCGCCGACGCGATCGGGGTCGAGAGGCGCGTCTTCGCGTACAGCCCCTCCTCGCGCATGCACGCCTTCAGGTAGTCGCGGATCTCCTCGTCGCCCGCGTACGTCTTCTCCCACTCGTGGTTGCGCTTGAACGAGAACGAGTAGAGGTGCGAGCCGATGTCGCAGGCCGCGCCCGGGTAGGTGTTCCAGTACCAGGTGCCGCCGACGTCGTCGGCCGCTTCGTAGAGCGTGAACGAGCCGATGCCGGCCGCCTGCAGCCGGATCGCCATCCCGATCCCGCTGAAGCCGGCCCCGATGATCGCGATGCTCGGCGAGCCGCTCCCGTTCGACGTGCCCACGCCCTGCAGTCTAGGCGCAGCCGGTAGGCTCCCGTGCATGGGGAGCGCCCTCGACCAGCTGATCGCCGCGGGGCCCGCCCCGCTCGACGGCGGCTTCGCCACGGAGCTGGAGGCGCTCGGCGAGGACCTCTCCGACGACCTCTGGTCGGCGCGCCTTTTGCGCGACGGCCCCGCCATGGTCGAGGCCGTCCACCTCGCGTACCTGCGGGCGGGCGCCCGCGTCGTCATCACCGCCTCGTACCAGGCCAGCCGCGAGTCGTTCGCCCCCGTCGGCGTCGCCCCGGTCGACGCCGACCGCCTCCTCGCCACCAGCGTGACCCTGGCGCAGGCCGCCCGCGACGCCTTCCGGCGCGAGGCGCCCGACGCCCCGCCCGGGCTCGTCGCGGCGTCGCTCGGGCCGTACGGGGCGATGCTCGCCGAGGGCCAGGAGTACACGGGCGACTACGCGGGCGCGGGGCGCGCGGAGATCGCGCGCTTCCAGCACGAGCGGGTCGCCGTCCTGCTCGGGTCCGGCCCGGACCTCCTGGCCTGGGAGACGATCCCGAACGTGCTTGAGGCGGAGGCGATCGCCGAGCTGCAGGAGCGCTTCGACGGCCCGGACGCGTGGGTCTCCTTCCAGTGCCGGGACGGGTCGCGGATCGCCGACGGCACGCCGATCGAGGAGGCCGTGGCGCGCGTCGCCGCGGCGCCCGGGGTGCGCGCGGTCGGCTGCAACTGCACGGCGCCCGAGCACGTGCTCGAGGTGATCGGCCGCTGCCGGCAGGCCGCGCCGGAGCACGCCGTCGTCGTCTACCCGAACGACGGTCGGGTCTGGGACGGCCCGGCCCGGGCGTGGGCCACGGGCGGCACGGGCCGCTTCCCCGACGAGGCGGTGCGCGCCTGGCGCGACGCCGGCGCGACCCTGATCGGGGGCTGCTGCGGCGTCGGGCCCGACGGAGTAGCGGCGATCGCCGCCGCGCTCGCGGGGTGAGCGGGCGGCGTTGCGCGGCGGGGCGGGACGGGGATATAGTCACGAAGTTGGATCGATCCAAGAACGCGAGGAGCCCTGAGCGATGTTCCGGCTGACCGAGTACTTCGACCCCTGGTACAACCCCTACTGGACGATCCTCCAGCAGGTCGGCGTGGACGGGGCGATCTCCAAGCTCGACCGCCGCTTCGACGGCGAGTGGAACAATTCGGGGGACACGCCCTGGTCGTACCCCGTGCTGCACGACATGAAGCACCGCTACGAGCGCCACGGCTTCGAGCTGCTCGGCATCGAGGACTACCCGCCGATGGACAAGCTGCGGATGGGCCTCGACGGGCGCGAGCAGGAGCTCGAGTGGGTGCTCGAGCTGATCCGCAACATGGGCCGGCTCGAGATCCCGATGCTCTGTTACAACTGGATGGGCGCGATCAACTGGGTGCGCACCGAGATCGACCGGCCGAGCCGGGGCGGCGCCTGGGTGACCGCCTTCCGCCACGCCGACATGGCCGACGAGCCGACCTGGGCCGGCAGCGTGCCCGCCGAGCAGATGTGGGCGGCGTGGGAGTGGTTCATGGACCGCGCCGTGCCCGTGGCCGAGCAGGTCGGCGTGCGCCTCGCGCTGCACCCCGACGACCCGCCGATCGGCGAGGTGCGCGGCGTCTCGCGCATCTTCAACAGCATCGCCAACTACGAGCGCGCGATGGACTACGTGGAGAGCGAGGCCAACGCGATCTGCCTCTGCCAGGGCAACTTCGCCCTCTTCCACGACGACATCGCCGGCGCGATCCGCCACTTCGGCAAGCGCGGCCGGATCGCCTTCGCGCACTTCCGCGACGTCGACGGCACCGCGATGGACTTCGTCGAGACCTTCCACGACGAGGGCAAGACCGACAAGGTCGCGGCCATGCAGGCGTGGATCGAGGTCGGCTTCGACGGGCCGATCCGGCCCGACCACGTGCCGACCCTGCACGGCGAGTCGAACGACGACCCGGCCTACGCCTGGCTCGGTCGCATCCACGCGGCCGGCTACCTGCAGGGCCTGCGCGCCGCGGCCATGCACGGGCGCGGCTGACCCGCGCCCCGCCCGCCGCCGGTAGGATCGTGTCGTGGCCGTCAACCGCCCGTCGAGCCGCCCGACCCTCAAGGACGTCGCCGACCGCGCCGACGTCTCGCCCCAGACCGTCTCCAACTACCTGAGCGGGCGCCACGCGACGCGCTCCGGCCCGCGCGAGCGGATCGAGCTCGCGATCCGCGAGCTCGACTACCGGCCGAACGCGGCGGCACGCGCCCTGCGCTCGCGCCGGGCCGACACGATCGCCCTCGTGCTCGAGGACCCGAACGCCCTCGGCCTGCACGAGTACTTCCACATGGAGTTCCTGAACGGCGCGACCGCCGCGGCCCACGCGGCGGGCAACAACCTGATGGTCACGCTGACCCGCCCCGACGAGACCCTCGAGCGCGCGCTGAGGATCGCGCGCGAGGGCCGGGCCGACGGCCTCGCGCTGAGCCTCGGCGACGCGAGCGCGGCCGCCGCCGAGATGCGCGAGCTGGCCGGGATCGGCCTGCCGGTGGTGCTCCTGCAGCAGACGGCGAGCGTGCCCGGCGTCTCGTCGATCACGGCCGAGGACGAGGTGGGGGCGGCCGCGGCCGTGGCGCACCTCGTCGGCCACGGCCATCGCCGCATCGCGTGGCTCTGCGGCCGTGAGCTGTGGCCCGGTCCGGAGCGCCGCTTCGCCGGCGTGCGCGAGGCCGCCGCCGCGGCGGACGTCGACCTCGTCGGGTGGACGTGCGAGGACTTCACCGTGCGCTCGGCGCGGGAGGCCGTCGCGGCCGAGCTCGCGGGCCACGGCGCGGCCCCGACCGCCGTGATCGCCGCCAACGACATGATCGCCCTCGGGGTCGTGCAGCAGCTGCAGGAGGAGGGGCTCGGGGTGCCCGACGACATCTCCGTGGTTGGCTTCAACGACTTCGACTTCTCGTCGTGGGTGCGGCCCAGCCTGACCACGGTCCGCATCCCCGCGGCCGCGATGGGTCGGCGCGCCGTCGAGGTGCTGCTCGCCGCGGAGGACGGCGCGGTGCCCGAGGCGCCGGTCTTCCCCGCCGAGCTCGTGGTGCGCGAGAGCAGTGGCCCCGCGCCCGCCGCTTAGGGGTCGATCTCGCCGTACGGGTAGCAGCGCGCGGTCGTGGCGCCGTCCACGGCGATCCCCGCGCCGCTCACGTAGGAGGCCTCGTCGGAGAGGAGGAACGCGATCACCGCGGCGACCTCGCCGGCCTCCGCGACGCGCCCCAGCGGCGAGATCTCGCCCTCCTTCGCGACGGCCTCGGCGCGCGACATCCCGGCGGGCAGGACCTCGTCGAGCATCGGCGTGTCGATCGTGCCCGGGAGGACGGCGTTGCAGCGGATGCCGTGCGGGCCGTAGTCGACGGCCACGCTGCGTGTGGCCTGGAGCAGGGCGGCCTTGGCCGCGCCGTAGACGTAGTAGCCGGGGAAGGTGGCGACCGCCTGAATCGACGAGACGGTGACGATGCTGCCGCCCCCGCCCGCGACCATCCGCCGGGTGGCGACGGCGATCCCGGCCATCGGCCCGCGCAGCAGCACGGCGAGGCCGTCCTCGAGGTGGCGCTCGTCGACCTGGTGAGCCGCGCCCTGCAGGTCGATCGCGGCGTTGTTGACCCAGCCGGTCAGCGGGCCGAGCGCCGCGGCGGCGTCGGCCGCCCGCTCGTGCGTCGACCAGTCGGCGATCGAGCCCTGGACGGCGGTGAAGCCGACGGCCTCCGCGGCCGCCGCGAGGGCCGCCGCGTCGATGTCGACGCCTATCACCGACCAGCCCCGCTCCACGAGGAGCTCGGCCGTGGCGCGCCCGAGCCCCCGGGCCGCACCGGTCACCACGCAGGATCCGCTCATGTCCCCTCCTCCGCCCCGGCGAGCCGCTCCGGCAGGCGGCCGGCCACGGGGCTGTCGAAAGCGGCCAGGGACCAGCCGCCCAGGCAGGCCACCAGCAAGGTGCGCAGGTCGGGCCCCCCGAAGCAGAGGCCGGTCGGCATCGGCAGGTGCCAGCCGAGGATGTCGTCGGCGATCGTCACGAGCGCGCCGTCGGGCGCGAGGCGCAGGATGCGGTTGGGCTGGTAGCAGCTGATCCAGAGCCCGCCCTCGGCGTCGCGCGCGAGCCCGTCCGGCACCGTGCCGGGGAGCTCGACGAGCGTCTCGCGCTCGCCGCCGTCGCGGGCCACGCGGCTGACGCGCGGACCGTCCGACTCGACGACGACGAGGTGGTCGCCCTCGACGAGTAGGGCGTTGCCGAAGTCGAGCGGGCGGGCCAGCGGCACGGGCGTCGCACGGCCCGACGGGTCGATCGCGACGATCCCGCCGTCGCCGCCCCGATGACGCCCCTCGAGGCTGACGTAGAGGGTGCCGTCGGCCGCGAGCGCCGGGTAGTTAGGCGACGCGAGCGGGGGCCCGAGCGGTGCGGCCGCGCCGGACGGGTCGATGCGGTGGACCAGGCCCTGGCGCACGTCGCAGGCGATGACGGCGCCGTCCCGGTCGACGGCCAGCCCGAGCAGGAACGCGCCCGGCACCCGGCAGGCCTCGTCGACCGACCCGTCGAGCCCGATCCGGTACAGCTGGCCGGCCTCGCCGCCGGCCAGCGCGTGGCCCGCGGCCGGGTCCCAGGCGACGTTCTCGCAGTGGTCGAGGCACCCGTCGCCGAGGGCCCGGAGGCCCGCCGGCAGCCCCGGGTCGAGGGCGGCGCTCACCGCTCGGCCGCCGGCAGCGTTGCGGACGCGGCGAGCAGCTCCCCGGTGTAGGGCTCACGGGGGTGCCCGAGGACGTCGTCGGTCGGTCCGGCCTCGACGATCCGCCCGGCGGCGAGCACGATCGTGCGATCGGCGAGGGCGTTGACGACGCCGAGGTCGTGGGTGATGAAGAGCATCGACAGTCCGAGCTCGAGCCGGAGATCGGCGAGCAGGTCGAGGACCGAGGCCTGCACCGACACGTCGAGCGCCGAGGTGACCTCGTCGCAGACGAGGACGCGCGGGCGCGCCGCGAGGGCGCAGGCGATCGCGACGCGCTGGCGCTCGCCGCCCGAGAGCTCGTGGGGCAGGCGCGCGGCCATCGCGGCGGGCAGCCGCACCTGCGCGAGGCGCTCGTCGACCTCGCGGCGCGCCGCCTCCCCGGAGGCGCCGTGCAGGAGCACGGGTGGCCGGGCGATCGCCTCACCCACCGTCAGGCGCGGGTTGAGCGCGCTGCTCGGGTTCTGGAAGACGATCTGGATCGCGGCGCGCTCGTCGCGGCTGCGGGCCCGCGCCGTCGGGGCCAGCGCCCGCCCGTCGAGCTCGACCGATCCGGCCGCGGGGCGGTGCAGGCCGACGACGCAGCGCGCGATGGTCGTCTTGCCGCTGCCCGACTCGCCGACCAGCGCCACGCACTCACCCGTGCGCACCTCGAAGCCGACCCCGTCCACGACCGCGCGGCCGCCGTGCTCCGCGCGCAGGTCGGCGACGCGCAGCGCCGGGGCGGCGTCCGCGGCGGCGAGGCGGGCGACGGGCGCGCCGTGCACGAGCCCGGCGCCGTCCAGCGGGTGCAGGCAGCGGACGGCCCGGTCGCCGAGGGCGGCGATGGCGGGCAGCGCGGCCCGGCAGGCGTCGTCGGTGCGGGCGCAGCGCGTGGCGTACGGGCAGCCGGTGGCCGCCGGCGGCTCCCCGGCGGCGGGCCCGGCGGCGGGTCGGGTGGCGGAGCGGGCCGCGGGGACCGCCGCGATCAGCGCGTCGGTGTAGGGGTGGAGCGGGGCGGTCAGGACGTCGCGCAGCGGCCCCTGCTCGACGAGCACCCCGTCGTACATCACGGCGACCCGGTCGGCGATGCCGCTGACCGCGGCGAGGTCGTGGCTGACGAGGACCGCGGCGATCCCGCTGTCGCAGAGATCGCGCAGCTCGCGCAGGAGCGCGGCCTTCGTGACCGCGTCGAGGCCGGTCGTCGGCTCGTCGAGGAGGATCAGCTCGGCGCCGCCCGCGAGCGCCATCGCGATCGCGATGCGCTGCTGCTGGCCGCCCGACAGCTGGTGCGTGGAGCGGCGCAGGAAGCCCGGGTCGTCGGGCAGGCGCACGCGGCGCAGGAGCTCCTCGGCCGTCGGCGCCCGCGGGCGGTCGCGGCGGGCCTCGGCGAGGTGGTCGGCGACCCGGTAGGCCGGGTTCAGGGACGCGCCGGGGTCCTGGGGCACGTAGGCGACGAGGTCGCCGCGCAGGGCGCGCACCGCGCGCTCGGGCAGCTGGAGCAGGTCGACCTCGCCAACCCGCACCGTGCCGCCGGCGATCCGCAGGCCGGGCCGGGCGTAGCCGAGGCAGGCGAGGGCCACGGTGGTCTTGCCGCTGCCCGACTCGCCGATCAGCCCGACGAGCTCGCCTCGGACGACCGCGAGCGACACGCCGCGGACGATCTCCCGCCCACCGGTCGTCTCGACGCGGAGGCCGTCGACGGCGAGGAGGTCGGGGTGGCGGTCGGTCATGGGTGCGGCGACGGTACGGGGTGGGGCGGGCTTCCACAAGCGGGCCTTGACGGACCCGGTCGCGGCAGCATAGACTCGCAATACTGTAACGATCCAAAATATGGATCGGGCACCACTCGACGGGGAAGAGGAGCGGAGATGGACCGCAGCGAGGAGTTCAACATCAGGCTCAACCGCCGGCGCCTGCTCGAGCGCGGCGCGATGGCCGGGGCCGGGCTGATCGTCGTGCCGTCGCTCCTGGCGGCGTGCGGCGGCGGCTCGGCGACCACCGACGGCGGCGCCACGGGCGCCATGTCGACGGCCGCCAACACCGAGACCACATCCGGCGCGCCGACGGCGGGCGGGGTGTTCCGGGCCGCGATCTCCGACGCCGGCCCGACCGAGACCCTCGACCCGCACGCGATCGCGTCGGTCGTCGACCAGTACCGCGCCTTCAACCTCTACGACCGCCTCGCCGAGACCCAGATCGACGGCACCGTCAAGCCGCACCTCGCCGAGTCGATCGAGGCGGCCGACGACACCTCCACCACGTGGATCGTCAAGCTGCGCTCCGGCGTCACCTTCCACGACGGCTCGCCCCTGACCGCCGCCGACGTCCTGTGGAGTTTCCGCCGCATCGGCGGCGACCCGAAGGCGCCCTACTTCGCCAGCGTCGACCCGTACATCGACGTCGCCACGTCGTCGGTCAAGGACGACCTCACGGTCGAGTTCGTGCTGAAGGCGCCGTACGGCAACTTCCAGTGGTTCCTCTCGCAGAAGCCGCTCTTCATCCTCAAGGATGGCACGAAGGACATCGCCGACCCCGCGAGCGTCGTCGGCACCGGCCCGTTCAAGCTCGAGTCCTTCGAGCCGGGCCAGAAGACGGTGATGACGCGCTTCGACGGGTACTTCCTCGCGCCGGAGCCGTACTTCGACGCCGTCGAGCTGATCCAGATCGCCAAGGAGCAGCAGAAGGCGGCGCTCCTCGCCGGCCAGATCGACGGTACCGAGAACTTCGACGTGATCGCGCAGGCCCTCGAGCTCGAGGGCAACGCGGCCGCGGCGCTGTTCCGGGTCCCGGGCGCCAACCCGCCGCAGTTCAACATGCGCATGGACGTCGCGCCGTTCGACGACCCGAAGGTGCGCGAGGCGATGAAGCTCTCGATCGACCGCGAGCAGATGATGAGCCTGCTCTTCCAGGACCAGGCCACGCTCGCCAACGACCTGCACGGGCCGTCGTTCCCGTCGTACAACGCGGACCTGCCGCAGCGCGCCTACGACCCGGAGAAGGCGAAGGCCCTGCTCAAGGAGGCCGGCAAGGAGGGGCTGACGGTCGAGCTCGTGACCGGCCTCTACCCCGACGCCGCCCAGGCCTTCGCGCAGCAGGCGAAGGCGTCCGGGATCACGATCAACCTCAAGAAGATCCCGCAGGCCGACGTCTACAACACGGACCTCTACTACCTGAAGGTGCCGTTCGGCGAGACCTACTGGGGCAACGACTCGTTCGAGTACATCGCCCCGATGGCGTACTTCAAGGACGGGCCGTACAACGAGACCCGCTGGAACGACCCCGCCTGGGAGAAGGAGTTCATCGCCGCCTCCGCGGTCGCCGACGACGCCGAGCGCAACGCGCGCTACCAGGAGCTGCAGGGGCCGCTCTGGGAGAACGGCGGCGAGATCATCTTCAACTGGGGCGACGGCCTGTTCGCCGGGAAGCCGACGATCCAGGGCGTCCAGCCGCGGATCGGCTTCATCTGGAACGATCTGCGCTTCCGGGAGATGTGGTACCAGGCGTAAACCGGAGCGGAGCCTGAGGCGACGGAGGAGGGCGGGCACGTGCCCGGCGCTGCGAGTTCCCACGGCCTGATCTGGATGATCCTGCGCCGGATCGGCGTCGCGCTCGTGCTCGCCCTCGTCGTCTCGTTCCTCGTCTACGCGGCGACCACCGTCCTGCCGGGCGACGTGGCCGCGGCCGTGCTCGGCCGCAACGCGACCCCCGAGGCGGTCGCCGCGCTGCGTGAGCAGCTCGGGCTGGGCGACCCGTTCGTCCAGCGCTACCTGGGGTGGCTCGGCGACCTCGTCCGCGGCGACCTCGGCACGTCCCTCGCCGGCACGCGGATGCCCGTCTCCGAGCTGATCGCCACGCCGGTCCGCAACACCGCCGTCCTCGCCGGGGCGACGCTGCTCCTGCTCGTGCCCCTCGCGCTCCTCGTCGGCATCCTCTCGGGCGTGCGCCAGGGGCGCTCGCTCGACCGCGCCGCCGCCGGCGTCTCGCTGACCCTGACCGCCGTCCCCGAGTTCGTGATCGGCGCGCTGCTCGTGCTCGCGCTCGCCGTCTACGTGCCCGTGCTGCCCGCGGTCTCGCTGGTATCGGGCGACGTCAACCCGCTGACCGTGCCGGAGTTCCTGGTGCTCCCCGTCCTGACCCTGATCATCGCCGGCGCCGCCTACCTGATCCGCATCGTCCGGATCAGCACCATCGAGGCGATGGCCACCGACTACGTCGAGGCGGCCCGCCTGGCGGGCGTGCCGGAGCGGCGGATCGTGGTCCGCTACGCGGTCCGCAACAGCCTCGCGCCGACGATCCAGGCCGTCTCCGCCACGGCGCAGTGGCTGCTGGGCGGCGTCTTCATCGTCGAGGTCCTGTTCGCGTACCCGGGCGTTGGCAACGCGCTCGTCACCGCCGTGCAGGTCCGCGACGTGCCCGTGATCCAGGCGATTGCCATGCTGCTCGCCCTGGCCTTCATCCTGATCAACCTCGTCGCCGACATCGCCACGATTCTCGTCGACCCGCGCCTGAGGGCGGCGGCGTGAGCGCGCCCGACCGCCGCGGGGCCGAGCGCCGCAGCGGCGTCTCCTGGCGCGGCGCCGTCGGCGTCTGGGCCGTCGTCGGCGGGATCATGCTGGCGGTCGCCCTCGCCGGATCGCTCGTCGCCCCGTACGACCCGGCCGCGCTGGTCGGCAAGTCGTTCCTCCTGCCGGGCCCCGATCACTGGTTCGGGACGGACGCGCTCGGGCGCGACGTCCTCTCGCGCGTCCTCGCGGGCGGGCGCACCGCCGTCCTCCTGGCCGTCGCCGCGATCGTCGTGGCCGAGGCCGCGGGCTGCGTGATCGGCCTCGTGGCCGGCTACCGGGGCGGCCTCGTCGACGCCGTCCTGATGCGCATGAACGACGTGCTGCTCGCCTTCCCGGCGCTCCTGCTCGTGCTGGTCCTCGCGGCGGGGCTCGGGCCCGGCACGGTCGTGCTCGTGGTCGGCGTCGCCGTCGTCAACATCCCCGGCATCGCCCGTCTCGCCCGGGCGGCGACGCTCGGCGTCGCCACCACCGGCTACGTCGAGTCGGCCCTCGTGCGGGGCGAGGGCACCGCCGCGATCCTGCGCCGCGAGATCCTGCCCAACATCGCCCCCACGATCGTGGCCGACGCGGGCGTCCGCTTCGCCGGCGCCTTCCTGATCATCGCGGGCCTCAACTTCCTCGGCATCGGCATCCAGCCGCCCGCGCCCGACTGGGCGACGATGATCGCCGAGAACCGCTCGTACATCACGCTGCAGCCGTGGACGGTGATCGCGCCGACGGCGTGCATCGCGCTCTTCGCCATCAGCGTCAACATCGTCGGCGAGGCGGTCGCCCGCCGGCGCTCGAGGGGACGCGCATGAACCGCACCAAGGGGGACGACGTGGCCGGACCGAACGACGGGGCGGGCTTCGCCCGGCACGGGCACGCCGAGGAGGACCTGCGGCTGCTCTCGGTGGCCCTGGCCGCGGATGCGCTGGACGCGCTGGGGCGGCGCGCGCAGGTGCTCGATCGGCGGGTGGCGCCGATCGACCGCGGCTTCGCGCTGGTGGGCTGGGCGCGCGCGGTGCAGGTGGTGGCGACGCGGCTGATGCCGGAGGCGCCGTATGCGGGCGAGATGGCGGCGATCGCCGCGCTCGGGCCGGGCGACGTGCCGGTGTATCAGGTCGAGGCGGGCGTCGACGCGGCGCTGTTCGGGGAGCTGTTCAGCCTCGCGGCGGCCGCGCAGGGCGCGGTCGGGGCGGTGGTGGACGGCCCGGTGCGCGACGTGCGCCAGCTGCGCGAGCTCGGCTACCCGGTGTTCTCGGCGGGGATCAGCCCGTTCGACACGAAGGGCCGGGCCGAGGTGGTGGCGCACGATGTGCCGATCGTCTGCGCGGGGGTGTCGGTGCGCTCCGGCGACCTCGTGGTCGGCGACGACGACGGCGTGGTGATCGTGCCCGCGGACCTCGTCGAGCCGGTGCTCGCGGAGGTCGTCGCGAAGGTGCGCAGCGAGCACGGCGCCAAGCAGGACATCCTGTCCGGCATGGCCGTCCACGACGTCTGGGACAAGTGGGGTGTGTTCTAGGCCGGACGCCGGTAGGCTGACGCCGTGAGCGGCGAGGAGCACGACGTCATCGTGGTCGGGGCCGGCATCGCCGGCCTCGCGGCCGGCTGGGACCTGCGCGACCTCGACGTCGTCGTGGTCGAGGCGACGGAGCGTCCGGGCGGCCGGATCTGGTCCGCCGAGCGCGGCCCGATCTGGCTCAACCTGGGCGCGCACGTCTACGGCGGCCCCGACTCCGCCGTCGGGCGGCTGCTCGACGAGACGGGCGTGCAGGCCACGGACGTGCCGGGCAGCCTGACCGCCGTCTCCTACGACGGGCACCTCGTCTCCGACGGGCCGATCGAGCTGTACCCGCTGCGGCTGCCCTTCTCGACGTCGGCCCGGCTCGAGTTCGTCCGGGTGGGCCTCAAGCTGCGCCGGCTCGTCGCGCGGTACGCGAAGGTCGCGAAGCCCGCGCCCGGCGAGGACCCGGCGGTGCTCCAGCAGCGGATGCTCGACTTCATGGACAACGCCTCCTTCACGGACGCCATCGGGCGGATGTCGCCCGAGGTGGACGCCTTCTTCCGCTGCACCCTGACCCGCGGCACGGGTGAGCCCGAGGAGATCGCGGCCGGCTACGGCGTCGGCTACTTCCACCTCGTCTGGAACAAGGACGACGGCCTCGGCCGCGCGATCGTCGGCGGCCCGCAGCGGCTGATGGACGCCCTCGCCGCCGGCCTGCCCGACCTGCGCCACTCGACGCGGGTGACCGCGGTCCGCCGCGACGGCGACCGCGTCGTGGTCGAGACCGAGGGGCCCGACGGCGCGCGCACGCTGCGCGCCAGGTCGGTCATCATGGCGACCCCGTCGCACACGACCGCCGACCTCGTCGAGGGCCTGCCGGTCGACCTCGAGGAGGCGCTGCGCGCGATCGTCTACGGCCCCACCGTGGCGGCGGCCTTCCTGACCGACGAGGAGGGCCCGCAGCCGTGGGACGGCATCTACGGCATCGCCACCCCGAAGCGGTCCACGTCGATGCTCTTCAACATGGCCAACGTCGTGTCCGAGCTCCTGCCGGAGCGGCCCAGGGGGTCGAGCTTCATGGTCTACGCGCCCGCCAACCTCGGCCGCGCGATCATGCACCTCTCCGACGAGGAGGTCCTCGACCGCTTCCAGGCCGACCTCGAGGAGGTGCTGCCCGGGGTCAGGGGGCACGTCGTGGAGCGCCGGATCCACCGCGTCACGCCCGGGATCCCGTTCCCGTTCGTCGGCCGCGGCCGCATCCAGCCCACGCTGATGCGCCCGCAGGAGCGCATCCACCTCGCCGGCGACTACCTCGGCTCGTGGTACGCGGAGACCTCCGCGTGGACCGCGGCCGGCGCCGCGGCGCGGGCGCGCGCCGAGGTTTCCGCCACCGCCTAGGCGCCGAAGACGGCGTCGGGCAGGAAGCAGCCCACGATCCACATCGGGTCGTCGACGACCTCGGTGATCTTGAGGTCGCCGGCGAGGCTGCAGAGGATGTAGGCGTCCTCGCGGGTGAGGCCCTGCTCGCGCACGAGGTGGTCGATCATCGCCCGCACCGCCGCCTGCGCGGCCGCCATCAGGTCGGGCTCGACGCCGGTCGTGGCGTACCAGCCGCCGTGGTCGACGCGCGGCGTCAGGGATCCCGCCGGCCGGCGCAGCTGCGGCGCCGGGATGGCGAGGCCCTTGACGACATCGACGCGGATCCGCGTCGTCATCGCGCACTCGATGCCCGAGATCGCGACCTCCCCGTCGCCCTGTGCGGCGTGGGCGTCGCCGATCGAGAGGAGGCCGCCCTCCACCCCGACCGGCAGGTACAGCGTGGTGCCGGCGGTCAGGTGGCGCAGGTCGACGTTGCCGCCGCCCGCGTGGGGCGGCGGGATCGGCACGTCGCGCATCCCCGCGCCGGGGACGCCCATGGTGCCGCAGAAGGGCTCGATCGGGATGCGCACGCCGGGGCAGAGCTCCGTGGCGTCGCCGTCCGCGAGGTCGAAGATGCGCAGCACCGGCTCGGTGAACTCGCCGGGGGGCAGCAGGCCGAAGCCGGGGATGATGCAGGCCCAGCCCCAGTCGGGCAGGTCGAAGCCGAGGATCTCGACGGCGAGGGCGTCGCCCGGCTCGGCGCCGGCCACGTGGATCGGCCCGGCCAGCGGGTAGATCAGGTCGAAGTCGAGCGCGAGGAGGTCGGCCGCGGCGGAGTCGCGCGTGATCTGCCCGCCCGCGAAGTCGACGGTCTCGCAGACCACGACGTCGCCGGGCGCGGCGTGCACCACGGGCGGCACGGTCACGTCCCAACGGCGGTGCGTCGGCGCGTCGAGGCCGATTTGGTGCTCGGCCATCAGACCACGACCTCGATCGTCGAGGCCACCCCGCTCGCCTCCGCTTCGCCGGCGGGGGTGCGCACCACGATCTGCACCCGGTCCGATCGGAACAGGTCGTGGGAGTGCTCGAACGGCACGCCCTCGCGGTCCCAGGCGGTGCGCACGATCGCGACGAGCGGCGTCGAGCGGCGCACCTCCAGCACCTTGGCCTCGAGCGAGCCCGCGCCGACGATCTGGATGCGCTCCTCCGCCTCGCCCGGGCGCACGGCGTAGGCCGTCTGCAGGAGCTCGTAGAGCGAGCCGCCGAGGGAGTGGTCGAGCAGGCCGGGGAAGCGCCGCGCGGGGAGGCGCGCCCGCTCCAGCGAGATCGGCTCGCCGTCGGCGAGGCGCACCCGCACGACCTCGAGCACGAGATCGCCCTCGGCGAGCGCGAGCGCGGCGGCGGTCTCGGCGTCGGCCTCCACCGTGGCGGTGGAGAGGACCCGCGCGTCCGCCGAGAAGCCCTGCCGGCGCAGGTAGGAGGGTAGGCCGGCGAGGCTGGTGAGGTCGCGCTCGACGCGGCGCGGCGCGACGAACGTGCCGCCCGTGCGTCCGGGTGCCCGGCGGACGGCACCCGCCGTCTCGAGGGCGTCGAGGGCCTGGCGCAGGGTCGAGCGGCTGACCCCGAGCCGCTCGGCCAGGTCGCGCTCGCCGCCGAGCCGCTCGCCGGGGGCCAGCGCCCCCGACGCGATGTCGGCGAGGACCCGGTCGCGGACCGCCAGGGCGGCGGGGCCGAGCGAGCCGGCCCGCGCCGCGGCACGCGGCTCCGGGCTCAGATCAGCTCCATCGCGAGCGGGGACTCGGGCAGGGTCTGCCCGCCGTCGATGACCAGCGGCTGGCCGGTGATGTACTTGGCCTCGTCCGTGGCGAAGAAGAGCGCCGCGTAGCCGATGTCGTCGAGGTCGCCGAGGGCGCCCATCGGGATCGTCGCGATCGACTGGTTGACGTAGTCCTCGCCGAGGTCCTCGAGCGTGCCGGTGACGATGTTGCCCGGCAGGACCGCGTTGACCGTGATGCCCTTCGGGGCGAGCTCGATCGCGGCGGTGCGCATGTAGCCGAGCTGGGCGGCCTTCGTGGCGCCGTAGTGCGACCAGCCCGGGAAGCCCGTGGTGGGGCCCGTGATCGACGACGTCAGGATCACGCGGCCGCGGCCGGACGCCTCGAGGGCGGGGATCGCGTGGCGCACCGTCAGCATCGTGCCCTTCACGTTGGTGGCGAAGATCTCGTCGATCGTGGCCTCGTCCATGTCCCCGACGCGGCACTCGGGGTAGACGCCGGCGTTCGCGCAGACCACGTCGAGGCCGCCGTGGCGGGCCACGGTCTCCTCGACGGCGCGCTGGCAGTCGGCCGCCTTGCCGACGTCGCCCTGCACGAACGACGCGTTCGGGCCGAGCTCCGCCAGGGCCGCCTCCGCGGTCGCGGCGTCGCGGCCCGTGATCACGACCTTGCAGCCCGCGCGCGCGAAGGCGCGGGCGATGCCGAGGCCGATGCCCTTGGTGCCGCCGGTGACGAGGACGCTGCGGCCCTCGAGGGAGTGGAACATGGTGCTCATGGGGTCTCCTCGCTCCTTACGCGTAGCGCGATAGGTAGGCCTCGGCCAGGGGCACGGTGCCGATGGTGTAGCCCTCGCCGAGCTCCTGGGCCTCGGTGGCGAAGGCGTAGTGCGACCCAATCCACGTCACGAGGAGCAGGCGCCGCAGCATCACGAACGTGTCCAGCTCGTCCTCGTCGGCCTGGCCGAGGGGCGCGACCTCGCGGTACCCCTCGAGCCACGCGGCCCTGAAGTCGGGCACCCGGGGGTGCTCCTCGAAGAACGAGACCGTCGTCGCGAAGTCGTACATGTACCAGCCGAACCCGCAGTCGTCGAAGTCGATCACGCGGATCAGGTCGCCGTCCTCGAGCAGGTTCGCGAGGCGCTGGTCGGAGTGGCACAGCCCGAACCGCTCCGGCCCCGTGCCGTAGGCCGCGAGCCGGCGCTCGATGACGTCGACGGTGCGCTGGAAGAGGGCGAGGGTGTCGCCCTCGACGCCGACGCCGTCCTGCCAGCGGCCCCAG
Source organism: Actinomycetota bacterium (assembly GCA_016870485.1). Classification (GTDB taxonomy): domain Bacteria; phylum Actinomycetota; class Thermoleophilia; order Gaiellales; family F1-60-MAGs149; genus F1-60-MAGs149. The sequence goes on along the minus strand of VGBM01000014.1, from coordinate 12,594 downwards.
TGGCCGTGCGCGCCGAGCGTGTGGTCGAAGTCCCAGGCGAAGCGGGTGAACGTCGCGGGGCGCTGCCAGCCGCGGGCGTGCGCGTGGATCCGGGCCGCGATCCGGCCGAGGGTGCGGTAGCCGGGCAGGGGGTCGGCCGCGTCCGGGTCGGGCGGCGCGCCCTCGGCCCACTCGAAGAGGACGACGTTGCGCTCCTCGACGTCGGGCAGGGCGACCTGCGTGACGAGGCGCCCGTCCCGCGCGGGCACGGCGACCACGCTGTCGACGACGCCGTCCGCGCGCAGCGCGTCGATCCACATCAGCTCGGAGGCGATCGCCTCCGCCGAGTGGTAGCCCGGGCGGTGCAGGCGCATGGCGTAGGCGGCGCCGATCGTCGGATCGTCGACGCGGTAGGTGTAGTTCTCGGAGACGTTGACGAGCCGCAGCTCGGCGTCGTCGCCGAGCCCGTACGGCCCGAGCGCCGCGCGGGCGAGCCGGTCGATCGCGTCCTGATCCGCAGTGCCACCCATCAGATCCTCCGGGGCGGCAGCATAGAGGTCTACGCGTGATCGCGCCCGACGACGGCCTCGAGCACGCGCGTGATCTCGTCGCGCGCCCGCACCACGCTCTCGGTGGGCCCGCTCATGTAGATGCGGCCCGTGGCGCCGATCATCGCGATGTCGACGACCGTCACGTCCGGGGCGACGCGCTCGGCCTCGTTGGCCGCCATCGCCGCGAACAGGGCCGGCGTCATCTCGTACACCAGCAGCGTCTCGCCGGGCAGGACCATCGAGGCCTGGCGGTTGCGGTTCACGATCACCGCGTGCTGGTCCGTGATGTCCTCGATCACGTCCGAGTAGAGGATCCGCGGCTTGAGCTGGTGCGAGGCCTCCGCGCCGATGCCGGCGAGGATCGCCTCGCCCGCTCGCTCCACCGCGGCCGCGTCGGCCGCGTGCAGCTCAAGCACGCCGAACTGGCGCTCGACGAAGAGGATGCCCGGCTCGACCTCGGGCACCGCCTTCAGGGCGAGGTCGATGACGCGCTCGATGGCCAGGCCGGGGGCGACCTCCACGATCAGGGCGTGCTCGCCCTCCATCGGGGGGTAGCCACGGGCGCGCGTCGGCGTCCCCATGTAGGCCGCGAACTGCCGACGCAGCTCGGGGATGGGGAGGTAGACGCGCAGCTCGATATCCGGCCCGGCCATCAGGCGCTTCCTACTTGCCCGCCGTGAAGTGCTTGCCGAGCTCGGCATGCGGGCGGGGGATGACGTGGGCGGAGACGAGCTCGCCGACCGTCGACGCGGTCTCCGAGCCGGCCTCCGTCGCCGCCTTGACGGCACCGACGTCGCCCTGGATGACGACGGCGACGAGCCCGTCGCCGACCTCCTCGCGACCGACGATGGTCACGTTGGCGGCCTTGACCATGGCGTCCGCCGCGGCGAGGGCCGCGACGTACCCCTTGGTCTCGATCATGCCCAGTGCTTCCGACATCTCGTGTTCCTCCTTCTTGGTCTCGTTCAGCTGGGGTGGGTGGTGGTGATGGGTCTAGTGGTCGTTGTCGATGATCCCGACGATCAGCGCGTCGATCGGCGGGTGCTGCGGCGCGAAGCGCGACGCGGCGACGGATCCCGTGGCGACGAGCACGCGCTCGCCCGCCCCGGAGCCCAGGACGTCGAAGGCGACGAGCGATCCGCCCGCCTCCAGCTCGACCTCCAGAAACGCCCCGTGCGGCACGTCATCGACGCGCTTCGTCGCCCACACGGAGCCCTTGACGGTTCCCTTCAGCATGAGGCCTCCCTCTCGATTCGGACGCCGAGCGCGCGGGCGCGGTCCTTGCCCATCGGCGTCAGCACGGCCTTGGGGCCGAGGACGATCACGCCGCCGGCCTTGGCGGCCCGCTCGACGATGCGCTCGGTGACGGCACCCCGCTCTACCCGGTGCGCGTCGCCCGCGGCGGCAGACGCCGCGGGGGCGGCGCCGGCGGCGGCGTGGCCGAGCGTGAAGCGCAGGCGGCCCGCCATCACGGCGGCCCGCTCGGCGGGGCTCTCGAGCCGGTGCGCGAGGGCGCGCACGAAGGCGTCGAGGTCGCGGTCGCTGCCGATCCGCACGTGCTCGACCCGGGCGTCGCCCGCGGCGGCCGCGGGGGCGGGGGCCGCGGCGCGGCCGGTGGGGCCGGGCGCCTGGTCGGTGGGGTTCCAGGTGCTGGGGCGCAGGGTCTGCGCGACGGGCGGCGCGGGCACCTGCGGCACCGGGCTCGGCCCGTGTGCGTGGTCGCGCAGCATGTCGGGCAGGAGCTCCTGCAGCGCCGTCTTCAGCGCGGCGTGCATCTCGCCGGTGCCGTTGGTCTCGCTCACCGGATCGCCTCCAGGGCGGCGATCGCCGCGTCGCCCGCGGCGCGCACGTCGGCCTCGTCGCCGGAGAGGTAGACGCGACCGGTGGCGCCGATCATGCGGTAGTCGATGACCTTGACGCGGGCGGCCTTCTCGGCCTCGTTGGTGGCGAGGATCGCGTACGAGGCGGGCTGCACCTCGAGCACGAACAGCGACTCGCCGGGCAGGAGCATCGAGCCGACCTTGTTGCGGTTGATCAGGAAGGCGTGCTGGCCGTCGACGCGGCTGATCACCTTGCGGGCGAGGATCTTCGGCTTGACCGAGTCCTGCTCCGAGAGGTCGAGGGCGTCGAGGACGGCGCTCGTCGCCGACTTGACGGCGGCCGGCGACTGCGAGTGCATCTCGAGGTAGCCGAAGGTGCGCTCCACGAAGAGGATGCCCGCCTCGACGCGGTCGTGCTTGAGCGCCGTGTCGGTGAGGGCCTCGATGTCGAGGCCGGGGGCGACCTCGATGATCTGCGCGGCCATGCCGGCGCGCGGCAGGCGGCCCTTGATCCAGGAGCCGAGGTAGCACATGGTCTGCGGCTGCAGCTGGTCGAGGTAGATGCAGGAGCGGAGCTCGACGGCGGTGTCGTTCACTGGCGGGTCAGCTCCTTGAGCTCCTCGAGGATCAGGCGGCGGACCTCCTCGCGCAGGACGTCCGTCGCGGGCGTCGCGGGCGCGGGATCCGCGGGGGCGGCACTGGACGCGGCGGTCGGCACGGTCTCGAGCCGCCACGGCTGCATCCCGCCGAACTCGTCGAAGGGCACGGAGCGGTCGGCGTTGTACGCGACGCGCGTCCAGTTGACGAGGTGGCGCGGCTCGAGGTTCTCGCCGAGCGACGAGCGCCCGTAGAAGCCCGTGCCGATGGTCATGGTGGGGGCGAGGTTCGTGAGGACGCCGGCGGAGCCGAGGCTGTTGCCGACGTTGACCGTCACGCGCAGCACCTTCACGGCGGCGCCGTACTCCATGATCGTCTGGGCCCGCGTCGAGTGGATCGAGGCGGAGTGGCCGGCGCCGGTGGCGCGCAGCATCGCCTGCGCGGCCGAGATGCCGGCGCGCGTGTTGGGGACCCGTACGAGGCCGAGGACCGGCAGCAGCTTCTCGCGGGCGAGCGGCTCCTCGGGCACGACCAGGGAGAACGGCGCCACGAGGACGCGCGTGGTGGCGGGCACCGTGAGGCCGGCCTCCTCCGCGAGCACCGTCGCGGACTTGCCGATCAGGTCGAGCCGCATCCGGTGGTCGGGGAACAGGTGCTCGCGCACCCGCTCGACCTCCTCGGGCGTGCAGACGTGGGCGCCGGCCCGGCCGAGCTCGCGGATCAGCTGCTCGGCGACCTCCTCCTCGACGATGATCGCGCTCTCGTTCGTGCAGAGGATCGAGTTGTCGAACGACTTGGAGTCGACGATCGCGCGGGCCGCGGCGGCGATGTCGGCGGTGGCGTCGACGAAGGCGGGCACGTTGCCCGGGCCGACGCCGATCGCGGGGTTGCCCGAGCGGTAGGCGGCGCGGACGACGGCGTTGCCGCCGGTGGCGACGATCACGTCGGTGGTCTGGTCGGTCATCAGGGCCTCGATCAGCGGGATCGAGGGCTCCTCGACGACCTGGATGCAGCCGTCGGGGGCGCCGGCGGCCACGGCCGCGTCGGACAGGACGCGGACGGCGTCGGCGCAGACCGCCTTCGCGCCCGGATGCGGGCTGACCACGATCGCGTTGCGCGTCATCAGGGCCAGCAGCACCTTGAAGTAGACCGTCGCGATCGGGTTCGTGGTCGGGGTCAGGGCGAAGATCACGCCGGCGGGGCGCGGCAGCTCGAGCACCTTGTCGTCGGCGAGGATGCGCGGCGAGACGTAGTCGTGGTCGCGGTAGCGGTCCCACAGCTCGCGCGAGCAGGCGACGTTCTTGAGCACCTTGTGCTCGACGACGCCCATGCCCGTCTCCTCGACGGCCCACTCCGCGTAGCGCTCGGCGTGGGCCTCGCCCGCGGCGGCGACGGCGTCGACGATGCGGCGCACGCGCTCGATGTCGTAGCGGGCGAAGAGCTCCGCGGCCCAGTGGGCGCGCTGCAGCATCATCGCGGCGCGGGCCGCGCCCGGCGGCTCGCGGTGGCTGAGCTCGATCACGCTCATGCGGTCACCGCCGCGCGGGCGCCGGAGCGGGCCTCGGCGTAGGCCTTGCCGATCGCGACCTCGGTGCGGTCGAGAATCTCGTCGACCAGCTCGGGGCCGAGCAGGATCCCGGGCTTGAACTGGAGGATGCGCGGGTCGAGCGTCGAGAAGATCGCCCAGACGCCGTGCGCGTAGAGGTGCTTCATGACGAGCTTGGCGCCGACGGGGTGGTTGAACTCGAGGCCCATCACGACGCCATCCTGGCGGATGCCGACGAACCAGTCGGGGTAGATCTCCTGGATCTGGTGCAGGCCCTGCTGGAAGCGCTCGGCGATGTAGTGCACCATCGAGCGCACCTCGGGACGGCCGCAGATCTCGAGCACCTTGAGGCTGACGACGCAGCCGAGCTCGGCGCCGCCGCCCGTGGAGATGTGGCCGAAGCCGTCCTCCTTGAGCCAGGCGGAGCACTCCTCGGAGACCACGCAGCAGGCGATCGGGTACATGCCGCCCGTGATGCCCTTGCCGATGACCATGATGTCGGGCTCGACGCCGGCCTTGGAGATGCCCCACATCTCGCCGGTGCGCATCAGGCCCGTCTGGACCTCGTCGGCGATGTAGAGCGTGTCGTACTCCTCGCAGAGCCGCTTGACGGCCTGCAGGTAGCCGGGCGCGGGGAGCGGGAAGCCGTAGGTGGCCGGGATCGTCTCCATGATCACGGCGGCCACGTCGCGCGCGCGGAGCGCGTCCTCCATCGCGTTGAGGTCGTTGAACGGGACCTGGACGAACTCCTCGGGGTGGTCCGAGAGGAACAGCTTCGAGAAGCGCTCGTCGCCCGTGCCGACGGCGATGCCCGTGTGGCCGTGGTAGGACTTGATGATCGAGACGATCTTGCGGCGCTGCTTCGTGTGACGTGCGGTCTTGAGGGCGATGTCGATCGCCTCGCCGCCGCCCGAGCCGTAGATCACGCGGCGCATGTTCGGGCTGGCGGTCTTGACCAGGGCCTCGGCGAGCGCGGTGCGCGCCAGCGCCGGGAAGTGGTGGTTGCCGATGTCGAAGTGCTGCATCGCCTGCTCGAGCGTGGCGATCAGCTCGGGGTTGCGGTGGCCGAGGTTGTACGTGCCGCCGTTGAGGTGCAGGTCGATCAGCCGGCGGCCGGCCATGTCCCAGAACAGGTAGCCCTCGCGGCGGTCGATGACGAGGTCGATTCCGGCGTCCTGCCAGAAGTCGGTCTTGTCGGGGTTCCAGAACGCCCGCGAGCGCTCCAGCATGTCCTCTTTCGACTCGTACGAGAAGAACCCGTAGTCGTACATTCGGGGATCGCTCCTTCGCTGGACGGGCGTACCCTACCGAATAGCAGACCGAATTGCAAATAGGTCTGAGATATCTGACCAAATCGGACCATCGGCAGGCCGAAACGGCCGGAATGGGTCCGGCGGTCGCGTCGCGTCGGCCGGGGCGGGGCTAGGCGGCGGCGGCGGCCCACGCGCCGCCGCGCTTGCCGGACTCGATCGCGCCGTCGACGAAGCCCGCCCAGCCGTCTGCGAAGTCCGAGTTGGCGAGGATCACGCGTCCTTCGGGACGCTGCATCTCCGCGTGGTGGTGCGCGTACCAGCCGGGCCGATGGATGCCCCACGTCCCGCGCGCGTACTCGTCGCCGAGCCAGTCGTGGCAGTTCATGCCGATCACCTCGCAGCCCGGCACGGCGCGGTCGAGCTCGCGCTGAGCCCAGGCGAGGTCGCCGTGGCGGATCGCCGCGCCGTCGTTGCCGAAGCAGACGAGGATCTGCTCGTCGCCGGGCAGGTCGAAGATCGTGCCGATGAAGCCGAAGGGGTGGTCCGGGTGCATGCCGGCGACCGGTCCGCCCGACGTGCGCACCTTCAGCATCACCTTGCTGCCGATGCCGGCCTGGCCGAGCGCGATCCCGGCCCGCTTGCCCTCGCTGAGGCCCGGCTCGAAGCGGATTCCGCCGAGCACGTTGAGGGGCGCCGTGACCACGCAGGCGCGCGCCGCCAGCGCCTCGCCGGAGCGCAGCGTGACGACCACGCGATCGCCCTCCTGCTCGACGGCCTCGACGGGCGCCTCGAGGCGCAGCTCGCAGGCGGCGGCGGCGAGGATCGGCTGCAGGAACGCGATCGTGCCCTCGGCGACCGTGTAGGCGCCCGCGGTCTCCTGCGTGAGGGCCAGCGAGTGGCCCGAGAGGGCGTGCCAGCGCATGACCGACAGGGCCCCGGCGTCGTCGAGGTGGCCGCTCGCCACCCCCTGGCACTCCACCATCAGGAGCGCGCGCTCGTCGTCCGTCAGGTCGAGCTCGTCGATCCGCTCCTGGATCGTCATGGCGTCGAGACGGCCGATCCGGTTGACGTCCGCGAGCGGCGCGTGCGGCTGGGGCAGGATCTCCCAGGACCCGGCGTTGAACTTGTCCCAGGCCGACTCGTTGAAGGCCTCGCGCTCGATGCGCGTGCCCGTGCGGATCTCGTCGCCGACGGTCCAGTGCACGCTGTCGCCAACGGGCGGCATCAGCGGCGTGACGCCGGCGGCCGTGATCTCCGTCCAGACGTGGGGCTGGAACCAGTGGAAGTAGTTGCCGCCGCGCTCGAAGCGCTGGCCGTCCCAATCGCTCGTCCACGTGCGCCCGCCGATCCGGTCCTGGGCCTCGACGATCACGGGCTCCCGGCCTGCGCGGCGCACCTCGCGCGCCGCGGAGCAGCCCGCGAACCCCGCCCCGATCACGATGACGTCGTGCATCCTACCCCCTCCTGGTCGCCCCGTCAGGCTACTGCCGACGCGGGTCAGCGTCCAGTGCGGTCGGCCCGGTCGCCGACCTTCGCGGCCGCCTCGAGCAGGAACGCGCCGATCCCGCGCGTCTGCGTGGCCACCGTCTTGGGGCTGGCCCAGGTCGCGGAGACCGTGTGGTTGAGCTCGGTCGAGCCGAGCAGCACGACGAGGTCGGCGCCGTCCAGCTCGCGCTGCACGTCGCGGCCAGGCCGCGCCACCGTGCCGTCGACGACGCGCAGGTCGAGGTCGGGCAGGAGGCCGGGCAGCTCGCGGCGGATGTCGGGGCTGCCGCCGACCACGATTACCCGGGCGAGGCCCGCCCGCCAGCAGGCCGCGGCGAAGGCGAGCGCACCGCGGCGGTTCGCGCTGCCCTCGCAGACCCGGCAGCGGTCGCCCGTGCCGGCCGTGACGGGGTCGGGCACGTCGCCGCCAAGCCCGGCCTCCGCGCAGGCCGGGCAGAGCAGGGCCACGCGGGCCCGCAGGACGGCCTCGGCGTCGTCGCGCTTGTAGGCGGCGATCCGCTCCTTGCCCGCGCGGGTGATGCGGGCGTCCTCGAGCACGGCGCGCGCCGCCGACTGCGCCGCGTCCGTGCGGTAGCCGAACTCGGCCAGGAGCTTCGCGATCGGGAGGTCCTTGGCCACCCGGGCGCCGCCTAGCCCGCGCAGGCGCGGTCGATCGCCCGTGCGAGGTCCACGACGAGGTCGTCGGGGTGCTCGATGCCGGCCGATACGCGGATCAGGCCCTCGGGGGTGCCCATTCGGCGCTCCCAGTCCTTGGTGCCGCGGTGCTCGATCAGCGACTCGACGCCGCCAAGGCTCGTCGCGTGCCCGAACACCTCGACCCTCTCGCAGACGGCGGTCGCGCGCTCCGGCGGCCCCGCGACCTCGAAGGACAGCATCGTCCCGAAGCCCGCCATCTGGCGGGCCGCGACGGCGTGGCCGGGATGGTCCGGCAGGCCGGGGTAGAGGACGCGCGTCACCTGCGCGTGGGCCGCGAGCATCGCCGCCAGCGCGGCCGCGTTGGCCTGCGCGCGCTCGAGCCGCACGGCCAGCGTGCGCAGCCCGCGCAGGGCGAGGAACGCCTCGAGCGAGCCGGGCACGGCGCCGTAGTCGGTGCGGTGGGTGCGCATCGACTCGGCGCAGGCGGCGTCGCCGACGGCGATCCCGAGCAGGAGGTCGGCGTGGCCGCCGATCAGCTTCGTCGCGCTGTGCACGACCACGTCGGCCCCGAGTGCGAGCGGGCGCTGCAGGAGTGGCGACGTGAAGGTGCCGTCGACCACGACCCGGGTGCCGGGCTCGCGGCCCGCGCAGATCGCCGCGATGTCGGCGATCTCGAGCGTCGGGTTGGAGGGCGTCTCGAGCCAGACCAGGGCCGCGCCCTGGCCGGCCTCGAGGACGGCCGCGGTGTCCGCCATGTCGACCCAGCGCACGCCGATCCGGCCCTGCGCCGAGCGCTCCTCGAGCTGGCCCCAGCTGCCCATGTAGATCGGCTTCGAGGCGACCACGACACCGCCCGGCGGGACCTGGTCGAGGACGGCGGTGACGGCGGCGATGCCGCTCGAGAAGGCGACGGCCTCGCCGCCCTCGAGCGCGCCCACGACCTCCTCGAGCGCGTCCCACATCTCGTTGCCGGAGCGCCCGTAGCCGCGTGGCCCGCCCGCCCGGTACGTGCTGTTGAGCACCAAGGGGTGGTTGAGGGTCGAGCCCGGCCCCTGCGGCCGGCCGCCGTGGACGAGCTCGGTCTCGGGGTGGTGCTCCATCCACGGGACGATACCGGCGTGCACCCGTCTGCGGCGCTCATCCGCCGGCCGGTGCCCTCCGTGATGATCCGCTCATGGCGGTCCAAGCCCCGCAGTCGCCCTTCTCGGACGAGCGCAAGCCCGTCTACCTCAACGTCGCCGCGGCCGACCGGCCGCTCGCGAGCCCGGTCTCCGCGGCCACGATCGACGCCGCCCGGCGCTACCGCAAGGACCGCGTCCTCGAGCAGATCCGGGCCGCGGACTGCGATGCGCTGCTCCTCTACGACCCCGTCAACATCCGCTACGTCCTCGACGTCAGCAACATGACGATCTGGATGATGCACAACGCCTTCCACTACGCCGTCGTCTGCGCCGACGGCACCGCCGTCGACTTCCCGTACGCAGGCTCCGGGCACCTGTCGGAGGGGCTGCCCGGGGTCAGCGAGGTGCGCACCGCGACGACCTGGACCTTCCAGGAGTCGCAGGGCGAGGAGGCCACCGCGACCGTCGTCGCGCGCTGGGCGGCCGAGATCGACGACCTCGCGCGGGCCCACGGCGCCGGCACGCGCCGGATCGCCGTCGATAGCTGCGAGCCGTCCGGCGTGGCGGCGCTGCGCGCCTGCGGGCTCGAGGTCGTCGACGGCTACCCCCTGACCGAGCGTGCGCGGCAGATCAAGTCCGCGGACGAGCTCGAGATGCTGCGCTGGACCATGGCCGTGTGCGACGCCGGCATGCACCGGCTGCGCGAGGCCTCCGCCGAGCCGGGCCGCACCGAGCTCGAGATCTGGGCGGAGCTGCACCACGAGAACATCCGCAACGGCGGCGAGTGGATCGAGACGCGCCTGCTCTGCTCGGGGCCGCGCACCAACCCGTGGTTCCAGGAGGCGTCGCACCGCGTCACCGAGGCCGGCGACATGCTCGCCTTCGACACGGACATGATCGGCCCCTACGGCTACTGCGCCGACGTCTCCCGCTCGTGGACCGTCGGGCACCTGCCGCCGACGCCCGCGCAACGCGACCTCTACCTGCACGCCCTCGAGCAGATCGAGCACAACGCCGCGCTCCTGCGCGACGGCGCCTCCTTCCGTGAGCTCGACGCCGCGAGCTGGCGCATCCCGGAGCGCTTCCAGGCCCAGAACTACGGCGTCATCCTGCACGGCGTCGGGCTGGCCGACGAGTCGCCGTGGATCGCGACGCACCCGACCTTCCCCGGCAGCCTCAGCGACCGCGCGGACCTCGCGCTCGCGGCCGGCATGGTGGTCAGCGTCGAGTCGTACTGCGGCGAGGTCGGCGGGGCGGAGGGCGTCAAGCTGGAGGCCCAGTACGTGATCACGGAGACCGGGGCCGAGCGGCTCGACCACCTGCCCTGGGAGGACTGGGACTGACGCTCGCCGCGGCGGGTGCGGCAGGAGATCTGCCCGTCCCGTGGTAGGGTGAGGACACATCGCGTTCCCGCGGCTCCCGCCGCGGCATCCCGCGCGATGCGCCCGCTCTGGAATCCACTCGAGCGCGCGACGCTCGACAGGAGTTTCCGTGCAATTCAGCTTCACCGACCTCGGCGTGCCCGCCGACCTCGCCGCCGTCCTCTCGCGGCGCGGCATCGACGCGGCCTTCCCGATCCAGGCCGCCACCCTCCCCGACGCCCTCGCCGGGCGCGACGTGGCGGGCAAGGCGCCGACCGGGTCCGGCAAGACCATCGCCTTCGGCCTCGCCGTCGCCGCGCGCGTCGCGGCCGGCAAGCCGGGCCGCCCGACGGCCCTGATCCTCGCGCCGACGCGCGAGCTCGCCGACCAGATCAGCCGCGAGGTCGAGCCGCTCGCGGCCGCCCGCGGCCGCCGCGTCGCCGTCGCCTACGGCGGCGTGGGCTACGGCGCCCAGACCAGCGCGCTGCGCCGCGGCGTCGACGTCCTCGTCGCCTGCCCCGGCCGGCTCGAGGACCTGATCCAGCGCCGCGACGTCGACCTCTCCGACGTCGGCATCGTCGTCCTCGACGAGGCCGACCGGATGGCCGACATGGGCTTCCTGCCCGTCGTGCGGCGCCTGCTCGACCAGGTCCGCCCCGACCGGCAGACCCTGCTCTTCTCCGCCACGCTCGACGGCGAGGTCGAGAAGGTCGCCCGCGACTACCAGCACGACCCCGTCCGCCACGAGGCCGCCGCCGAGGCGCGCTCCGTCGGCGAGGTCGTCACGCACGTCTGGCGCGTCAAGCAGGAGGACCGCATCGACCTGCTCGTCGACGTCGTCCTGCGCACCGGCAGCGTGATCGCGTTCTGCCGCACCCGCCACGGCGTCGACCGGCTCGCCAAGAAGCTCAACGCCGCCGGCGTCGGCGCCGCCAACCTGCACGGCGGCCGCGCCCAGAACCAGCGCGACCGCGCCCTGCACGCGTTCACGACCGGGCGGCTGCCCGTGCTCGTGGCCACGGACGTCGCGGCGCGCGGCATCCATGTCGACCAGGTCGCCTGCGTCGTCCACTTCGACCCGCCCGCCGACCCCGCCGACTGGGTGCACCGCTCGGGCCGCACCGGCCGCGCCGGCGAGCCCGGCATCGTCGTCGGCTTCGTTCCCAAGCAGGACGAGCACGCCGTGCGCAAGCTGCTCGGCAAGGTCGGCGTGGACGCGCAGATCACGGCCCCCGACCTCGACCTGCTGGGCGCCGTGCGCCCGGTCCGCGTCGACGCGGGCCGCCCACCCGCTGAGCCCGCCGCCGAGCCGGTCCCGGCCGAGGCGTCGAAGCCGCGCCGCGACCAGCGCCCCGACGGGCAGCCGAAGCGGCCGAAGCGCCCGAGCCAGCACCGCCCGGGCACGCCGCGCCACAAGCGCCGCCGCCGCTCGCGCGCCGGCGTCTAGGGCGCGGCCGGCGGGTCGCCCGGCGGCGGATCGCCGTCGGGCCCGTCGGCGCGCATCGCGGCGCGCTCCTTGGCGGGGTTGCGCTGGCGGCCGAGGTTGCTGACGATCAGGGCCAGCACGGTGACGAGGTAGAGCTGGCCGACGAGGCCCTCGAGCATCGCGAGCAGGCGCCCGACGGCGTCGGCGGCCGTGAAGTCGCCGTAGCCGACCGTGGCGAGCGTGATGTACGAGAAGTAGAGGAAGACGTACGCGGGCTGCTTGCCCTGCACGAAGAAGTCGCCGACCCGGACGGCGTCGATCGCGAGGTACAGGTACGCGAACGTCAGGCCCATCATCAGGTAGACGGCGATCGCGTCGCCGACGACGCGCAGGTTGACGACGGGGGCCTTGACGACCCGGCCGAACAGGCGCACGATCACGCCGATCGCGAGCGCCGCGCTGAACAGGCCCGTCGCCGAGCGGCCGGCGCCGCTGTCGACGGCCAGCGCGATCGCGGCGACCAGGGAGATCGTCCCGATCACGGCGACCGGCGCGCCGACGGAGAGGATGCGCCGCCAGCGCGGGCTGCGGACGTGGGCCGTGACCACGATCTCGAACAGCAGGATCTGCACGAGCAGCGCCACGATGCGCGTCCAGAGCGAGGCGTCGCCCGCCGCGATCAGCACGAAGGCGATGATCGACAGGACGGGCGCGATCAGGACGTTGCGCTCGTCGGTCACGTCGAGCCAGCGGCCCCTGAGGAGGCGCCGCTCGCGCTCGATGCGCCCCGATCCCGGA
>VGBM01000013.1 GCA_016870485.1 Actinomycetota bacterium | reverse complement strand
CCCCGTGCGGTCGGCTAGGAGGCCTTGACCTCCTCGCCGGCGGCGATCACCTCGCGGTAGTTCGGAATCGCATGCTCGAACCACGCCTTAGGCGGCTCCCAGGCGGACGGGTTGTCGATCTCGAACGCCGAGATCAGCGCCTTGTCCTGAATCAGATCCATCACGCCGGCCTGCTGCGCCGACGAGTACTGGTAAATGTCGGTCAGGGAGGCGCCCGCCTGCGGCGTGTTCGCCGCCGCGATCGCCATGGTGGCACGGCCCGGCTGCTTCGTGGCGGAGCCCAGCACCATTCCGCAGACCCAGGCCAGGCGGCCCTCCTTGGGCTGCATGAACTTGATGTTACGGTCCTTCATCTTCGGATGGTTCTTGATCCGCCAGTAGCCGTCAGGCCAGGTGTAGGTCGCGAGCAGGTTCCCGTTGACGAAGTCGTTGATCGTATCGGTCTGCGACGTCCAGTAGTTGCGCAGGTTCGGCTTCCACTTCAGCGCCGTCTCCTTAGCGGCGGCGATCTGCTCCGTGGTCAGGACGTTCGGGTCGACGGCGCCCTCGTTCATCATGTGCGACACGCCGATGATGGATGTCGGGTCGCTGAACATCGACATCTTGCCGGCGTAGCGCGAGTCGAGCAGGATCTGCCAGGTCTCCTCGCCGCCGACCTCATCGAAATTGATCGCGTCGGCGTCGTAGGTCAGGGTCGAGAAGCCAACGTCGAACGGTACGAACCAGGATTGGCCGTCGATCTCGCCGCCGGCGCGGATTGCCGCGGGGACGCCCTCGTAGTCGGGCAGCAGCGAGAGGTCGAGCGGCTGGATCAGGCCGCCCTCCTTCCACTGCGGCACCCACATCACGCAGGGGTGGACGATGTCGGGCGAGTACCCCGACGCGACCTTGGCGAGCGCCTGCGTGTCGTCCTCGAGGAACGTGAACTTCAGCGGTGATTCGGTTCCGTACGGTCCCTCCTCGTACTGGCTCCACATCCACGGCGCGCCCGCCTTCGGGTCGTTGTCGTACCCGGCCCAGGTGAAGATCTCGATGGGGCCACCCGGTTCCGAGGCCGGGTCGAGCGCGGGCACCGCGGCCGCGGTACTGCCCGCGTCGGCGGCGCCCCCGCCGTCCGCATCGCCGCCGCCGTCGGACGACGACGAGCCGCCGCAGGCGGCCATGAAGGCCGCGAGGCCCGTGGTGCCGGAGAGGGCCAGGAAGCCCTTACGGTCAAGGTGTCTCATGTGAATCCCTTCGGTTGAGGCGAACTCTGCCCATCGTTCGTGGTCCAGAAGAAAAACGGAATCACGAGCCTAGCGCGCCCGGCTCGCCGTCTGCGAGTCCGTTCTCGATCCGCTCCTTGGCCCGGATGCCGGCCGTGCAGTCGCAGTCGACGCCCGTGGTCTCGCCGAGCACGGCGATCGCGCGAGCGCGGCGCTGCCCGTCCTCGTTGGTGGCCGACGAGGCGACGGCCACCGCGGACCCGCCCAGCACGACCACTGCGGCAAGCACGGCGATCGCGAGGCGCACGGTCAGCGGCCCTCGAGCTTGCGTTCGCCGTAGCGCCGGATCGCCTCGGCCCCGAACGCGAGCAGGAAGCTGATCAGGATCATGATCGTGGCGACCGGGATCAGGGCCTGCGTCTTCTCGGGGAACTTCAGGCCCGAGTACAGGTACACCGGGTAGGTCGGCTGCTCGGAGCTGAGGAACGACGCGATCACGACCTCGTCGATCGAGAAGACGAAGGCGATCATGAACGCCGAGATGATCGACGGGAAGATCAGCGGCAAGAGCACGAAGCGGAAGGTCTGCAAGCCATTGGCGCCGAGGTCCGAGGCGGCCTCCTCGAGGCGGCGGTCGATCGACGCGATGCGAGGCAGGAGGATCAGGACCGCGAAGGGCAGCGCGATGATCACGTGGCCGATCATGATGCTGGGCAGGCCGAGGCCGATCGGGATCGCGCCGCGCTGGAACATGGTCAGGAGCGAAACGGCAACGACCACCGTGGGGACGACCAGCGGCACGAGCAGGAGCGCTGACATCAGCGGCCGGAAGCGAACGTTGCGTCGAGCCAGCGGGTAGGAGCCGAGCAGGGCCAGGAGCGTGGCGATGGCGGCGGATGCCACGGCGACCTTAAGACTGGCCGACAACGACTGGCGGATCTCGCCCGTCTGCCAAGACAGCTCGTACCAGCGCAGCGTGAAGCCATCGAGCGGGAAGGCGGCCACCGTCGAATCGTTGAACGAGAAGATCACGAGCAGGATCGTGGGCAGGTACAGGAAAACCAGGAAGACTGCGAAGAACACGAGCAGGACGCGCTTGCCGATCGGCGAGATCAGGACGAACGTGGAGGAGTCGCGCGCCCCCATCTAGAGTCCGCCCCCGCCGGCGCGCAGGAAGCGCGAGGTGGCGAACACGAGGATCAGGACGACACCCATGAGGAAGAGGGCCATCGCGGAGCCGTACTGCCAGTTGAAGCTGCCGCCGACGAACTGGCTAGCGAGGTTCTGGCCGAACATCGTGCCGTCGACGCCGCCGACGAGGGTGGGGGTGACGTACTCCCCGATCGACGGGATGAAGACGAACAGGAAGGCGGCGACGACGCCGGGGGCGGCGATCGGCAGGGTGATTTTGCGGAAGGCCTGCCAGCGCGTTGCGCCGAGGTCCATCGAGGCCTCGAGCAGGCGCCGGTCGATCGTCTCGAAGGCGAGGAAGATCGGCAGGCAGATGAAGGGCACCCACGCGTACGTGAGCACCACCATCACCGTGAACTGGCTGTAGATCAGGAAGGTCAGGGGCTCGTCGATGATCCCGATGGTCATCAGGCCCGAGTTGATCAGGCCCTGGTCGCCGAGGATCACCTTCCAGGCGAAGACGCGCAGGAGGTACGAGGTGAGAAACGGCGCGATCACGATCAACAGCCACGTGTACTTCGACCTCTGGACGCAGAAGGCGAGGAAGTAGGCGACGGGGATCGCGACGATCACCGCGATCACGGACGAGGTCATCGCCATCGTCACCGACTTGAAGAAGAGGTTGAGCTGGATGCCCTCGCTCGTGAACTGCATGATCCGGAGCAGCGAGTTGCCCGCCGGGATCGTCAGGAAGGGCATCAGGAGCAGCGCGAAGGCGATCCCGACGATCCACGTGCCGTGGCGCTCCGAGAGCCGCCCGCCGGCCACCGTCAGGACCAGCAGCACGATCAGGACGACGCCGATCAGGACGGCGGGGATCGCGAAGTCGAGGCCGAGCACGGCCACGTCGACGTTCCACGAGACGAGATTGCCCCAGAGCTCGCCGGAGAAGCCGTTCAGCTCGCCGTTGAGGGCGGCGAGCGCCTCCGTGGGCGAGAACCGCTTCAGGGCCACCGAGAACAGGAAGATGTAGTAGAGCGGCAGCAGGAAGAACGCCGCGAGGACGAGCAGGGTCGGCGCGAGCAGGCCGTACGTGGACAGCGCCGAGCCGCCGTCGTTGCGGCGCTCGCGGCGGCTCCGCTTCCGGGGAAGCCGGGGCTTGTCGGCGACCGTGGCCATGGCGCGGCGGGCGGGTGGGTCGGGGGAGGGCCGCCGCGGCGACCCTCCCCCGGAACCCCTCCGGCTAGGCGGCCTTGACCTCCTGGCCGGCCGTGATGTACTCCTTGTAGTTCGGCAGCGGCGCCTCGAACCACGCGTTCGGCGGCTCCCAGGCCTCCGGCTTGTCGATGTCGAACGCCGAGATCAGGGCCTTGTCCTGGATCAGGTCCATGACGCCCTTCTGCTGGGCGGACGCGTACTGGAATACGTCCGTCAGGTCGGCGCCCGCCTGCGGCGTGTTCGACGCCGCCATCGCCATGGTGGCGCGGCCCGGCTGCTTGGTGGACGAGCTCAGCACCATGCCGCAGACCCAGGCCAGGCGGCCCTCCTTGGGCTGCATGTACTTGATGTTGCGGTCCTTCATCTTCTCGTCGTTCTTGATCTTCCAGTAGCCGTCCGGCCACGTGTAGGTGGCGAGCAGGTTGCCGTTGAGGAAGTCGTTGACCGTGTCGGTCTGCGACGTCCAGTAGTTGCGCAGGTTCGGCTTGACCTTGAGCGCCGTCTCCTTGGCGGCGGCGATCTGCTCCGTCGTCAGGACATTCGGGTCGGTCGGGGCCACGCCGGCCTGGCTGTCGTTGATCAGATGGCCGATCTTGATAAGGGCCACGTCATCGGAGAACAGCGCCATCTTGCCCTTGTAGGCCTCGTCGAGCAGGACCTGCCAGGTCTCCTCGCCGCCGTAGTTGTCGAAGCTGATCGCGTCGGCGTCGTAGGTCAGGCACGAGAAGCCGACGTCGAACGGCAGCAGGTACGGCTGGCCTTCGATGATGGCGCCGGCGTTGATCGCCGCCGGGATGCCGTCATAGTCGGGCAGCAGGTTGAGGTCGAGCGGCTGGATCAGGCCCGCCTCCTTCCACTGCACCGTGTAGGCGATGCAGGGGTGCGTGATGTCGGGGCTGTAGCCCGAGGCCACCTTCGCCAGGGCCTGGCCGTCGTCCTCGAGGAACGTGAACTTCAGCGGCGACTCGGTCCCGTACGGGCCCTCCTCGTACTGGCTCCACATCCACGGCGCGCCCGCCTCGGGGTCGTTGTCGTAGCCGGCCCAGGTGAAGATCTCGATCGGGCCGCCCGGCTCCGTGGCGGGGTCGAAGGCGACGGCGGCGGCGGCCTCCTCGGCCTCGACGCCCTCGGCCTGTGCCTCGTTGACGCTCTCCGAGCCGCTGTCCGACGACGACGAACCGCCGCACGCGGCGAGGAACGCCGCGAGGCCGGTCGCGCCGGACAGGGCCAAGAAGCCCTTCCGGTCCATGTGCTCACGCATTCGGGTCCTCCCTCTCGCTGTTATCGCCCGGCGCACCGTGCGCCGTGGCGGATCCTCCGTTCGCGCCCGCGGCTCCCACCGCGATCACGAAACTGTTCTGCGCTGCCCAATGCAGCGTAATGGTGTCGCCGACCCGGGGGTCGGCGACGGCCGCCTCGTCATTGAGGCGGTGGACGGTCAGCCTGTCGCCGGTGGGTAGGTCGACGATCAGCTGGGTCATCGAGCCGAGGTAGACGACGTCCGCGATGCGGCCACCGACCGAGGAGGCGTTGTCGCCGAGGCCCTCGGGCGAGAGGTGGATCTTCTCCGGGCGCACCGTGATCTGGAGGCTCCCGGAGCCCTGGTCGCTGAGGGCCGCGATGCGCTGGCCCTCCGAGACGTCCATCAGGGCGCAGCCGCCCGCGTTGCGGTCGACGCGCATGTTGACGAGGTTCGACGTGCCGATGAAGCCGGCCACGAAGGCTGTCGCGGGGTGCTCGTAGATCTCGCGGGGGCCGGCGCACTGCTCGACGATGCCGTTGTTCATGACTGCGATGCGGTCGGACATCGTCAGCGCCTCCTCCTGGTCGTGGGTGACGTAGACGAAGGTGGTGCCGGTGCGGACCTGGATCTCCTTGAGTTCGAGCTGCATCTCCTTGCGCAGCTTGAGGTCGAGGGCGCCGAGCGGCTCGTCGAGGAGCAGGGCGGCGGGGCGGTTGACGAGGGCGCGGGCCAGCGCGACGCGCTGCTGCTGGCCGCCGGAGAGCTGCGCGGGCTTGCGCTTCTCGAAGCCCTCGAGCTGCACGGAGCGGATTGCCTCCGCGGCGCGCGACTTGACCTCGTCGCGCCCGACCTTCTTGATCTTGAGGCCGAACTCGACGTTCTCCTGCACGGTCATGTGGGGGAACAGCGCGTAGGCCTGGAAGACCATGTTGACGTTGCGCTTCGCGGGCGGAACGGTGGTGACGTCGGTGCCCTGGAGGGTGACAGTGCCGAGCGTGGGGACCTCAAAGCCCGCGATCATGCGCAGCGTCGTGGTCTTGCCGCAGCCGGACGGGCCGAGCATGGAGAAGAACTCCCCCTCGGCGATCGACAGGTCGATGTCGTCGACGACGACGTTATCGCCGAAGGCCTTGGTCACCGCGCTGAGAACGATATGGCCGTCCACGGACCTCCCCCTCGTCTCCCACCCGTACAGACGTATTATTGATGCGGAGGCTGAAATTGCAAGCCGGTGAGGTGATTCGGACCACCCTGTGGTCCACCCGGGCGCTTGACACCGGCGGCCGGCGACCCGACCCTGCGCCTATGTCCACCCGCGGCGCCACCCCCGTCGGCACGGAGCGCCGGGTCGAGCTGCTCGCCGCCGTGGTCCGCGTGATCGCGCGCCGCGGCTACGCAGACACGCGCTTCCAGGACGTCGCCGACGAGGCGGGGGTGGCCGTCGGGACGCTTCAGCACCACTTCGGGACGCGCCGGCGGATGCTGCTCGAGGCGCTGCAGACGTGGATCGACGAGACGGACGCCCAGGTGGAGGTGCTGCGGACGGGCCAGGCCGACCCGTGGGAGCGCCTGCAGGTGCTGCTGGTCTACCTCGGCACGCGGCTCGGCGAGCGCGTCGACTCGTGGCGGATGTGGCTCGACTTCCTTGGCGCGGCCCTGCGCGACCCCGAGCTGCGCGGCTCGGGCCGGCGCTCGAACCTGCGCTGGGTCTCCGCGATCGCCGAGGTGGTGCGCGAGGGCGAGGCGGTGGGCGTGTTCGATCCCGTCGCCCCGGCCGAGGACGTCGCCGACGTGCTCGGCGCGCTGTTCGACGGGATCGCGCTGCGGATCTACGCGCTCGACTCGGACGCGAGCGGCTCCGAGCTCGTCGACCGGCTGATCCACACGGCCGAGGCGCTGCTCCGGCCGCGCACCCCGTAGCGCAGGTCCGGGTCGCCGCGCCGCCGCGCGTCCCGGCATGGGATCATTGCCCCGTGGCCGACCCGCCCGCCAAGCCCCGCACGTCCACCGCGGCCCTCCTGCGCGCCGCGATCGACGCGCGCCCGGAGACCGACACGCGGCCGTGGAGCGAATTCGCGCAGGAGTTCGCGGACCGCCACGGGCTCAAGTCGGTCGGCAGCGTCCAGGTCCAGATCAGCCGCATCCTGCGCGAGCGGGGGGCCGTCGAGCCGCGCCGGCCACGGCCGCAGGGCGACCGCGTGCCGCCGCGCCTCGGGCCGCTCGTCGAGGCGCTGCTCGCCGCGGCGGGCTCGGCCTCGCTCGAGGGCGCGGTGCGCGCCGTGCTCGACGCGGCGGCGCCGCCGCCCGACGACGCCGTGCGCCTCGCGGCCGCCGTGCTCGAGCGATCGGCGGGCGACCCGGCGCTGGCCGCCCGGCTCGAGGCGGAGCGCGCGCGCCTGCGGGAGTGCGGGCGATGAGGCGGCCCGTGGTGGAGTCGGCGGCCGTCGACGCGTTCGCCGGGTACCTGGCCGACGTCTGGGGCGCGCGCCCCCTGGCCGCCGAGTCCGACCTCGACCCGGTGCTGCTGCGCGCGCTGCGCGGCGACCGGCTGCGCTTCGAGCGCGAGGCCGAGAGCGGGGGCGAGGACCCCGTCTGGCGCGAGGCGATCCGGCGCCGCTACGACCGCCCGATCCCCGAGGGCGAGGGCGCGGTGGCCGCCGCGCTCGCGGCGGGCGGCTGGCGGGACCTGATCGCCGTCGACCTGTCGCGCGTCTGGGTCGAGGTGCTCACGCTCGGGGTCTGGGCGGACGCGCTCCTGTGTGTCCTGCCGGCGGGCGATGTGCTCTCCTGCGGCAGCAACGCCGGCTACCTCGAGGCGTGGCTGTCGTCGCGCCACCCGGACCGCCGCTTCGTCGGGATCGACCTCGCCGAGGGCGCGATCAGCGCGGGCCGCGCGCGGCAGGCCGCGGCGGGCGCCGCGGACCTCGAGCTGCGCGTCGGGGCCTACGGCGACCTGGCCCGCACGGGCGAGCGCTACCCGGTGGTGCTGGTCCTGTCGGGGCTGCTCGAGCAGTTCCGGGCGGGTGACGCGGAGACGACGGAGGGCATCGCGCAGATCGCCGCGGCGCTCGCACCCAAGGGCACGCTCGTGCTCGCGGAGGCGCGGCTGGCGGAGCGGGCCGGCGCGGCCGCCCGGGGCCTCGTCGACGCCGGCCTCGGGATCGCCGACTGCGCGATCCTCGGCGGGCGCGGGTCGCGGCCCCTGCGCCACCTCGTGGAGCGCCAGCCGATGGGGGCCTGGCGGCCCCTGACCGGGCTCGTGGCCCGGGCCGGGGTGGCGGCGCCGATCGCCCTCCCCGATGCCTGCCGGCGCGCCGCGGCGGCCTGGGATGGGCCGTTCACGGCGTTCGCCGAGGAGCGGGCCGAGTGGGCCGACCGCAGCCTCGCCCGCGCCTGGGCGGCGGGCGCCGTCGAGCCGCTGCTCTAGTCGACCCAGAGGCGGATGTCGCCGAGGCCCTCGGCCGCGACCTCGGCCATCTGGCCCGGGTCGAGGTGCTGGGCCGGACAGATCGCGCCGGTCAGGATCACGTCGCCGGGGCGCAACTCGACGCCCCGGCGGTCGGCGGCGGCGCTCAGCCAGGCCAGCGCGGCGAGCGGGTGGCCGAGCACCTCGGAGGCGGGCATGAAGCCGTTGGTCTCGCCGTCGACCTGCAGCCGCACCAGCGCCTGGTCGAGGGCCAGCGGGTCGCAGTCGGGGTGCCACTCGCCGAGCACGCAGCCGAACTGCAGGATGCCGTCGGCGATGTTCGTCGCGAGGTCGGGCGCGCCGCGCTGCTCGACGACCTCCATCGCGATCGCCACGGCCTCGACGGCGGCGGCGGCCTCGCGCTGCGAGACGGGGCCGGCGAGCGGGGCGGCGAGGCGCAGCGCGATCTCCGGCTCGACGCCGAGGCCCGTCCCGCGCGGGCTCGGGATCTCGGCCTCGCCCGCGTAGGCGTGCTGGCCGAGCAGGCCCGCGAAGACGGGCTCCGTGGCGCCGTTGCGCTCCTGCGCCGTCTGGTTCGTGAACCCGACCTTCCAGCCGATGCGCGGCCCGCCGCCGTCGGCGGAGAGCAGGTCGAGCAGGGCGACGTGCGCGGCGTAGGCCGCGTCGAGGTCGGCCGGCACGAGGTCGGCGGGCAGCACCGCGTCCGCATGCGCGCGGCGCAGGTCGAGCAGGGCCCGGGCGGTCGCGTGAGCGGCATCGTCCACGGGCGGGAGACTATCGCCAGTTGGTAGAATCGGCCGCATGGCGACCCCGACGACCGAGCTCGCGCCGGGCACGGGGGATCCGGACCGCCCCTTCACGGACCCCATCCACGCCGACGCCGACGTCGCCATGCTGGAGCGCCTGCAGGCGATCCTCGCGGCCCACGCGACGGACGGCGGCCGGGACGGGCGCTGGACGGACCCGCACGGCGCGCGCCACTGGCTGGTCGTGCCGGACTGGGCGGCGCTCGCGGCGGCGCGCCCGGCGGTCGGGGTCGGGTTCTTCGGGCAGGCGCTCGACGTCGACCACGAGCCGCTCAACGCCGTGGAGGCGGAGATGCTGGAGCACCTCGAGCGCTACCCCGGCCTGCTGGCCTACTACAACGTCGAGTTCCCGCAGGGGGACGGCACGAGCCAGTGGGGCAACCTGGTGGTGTTCGCCGATCGGGCGTCCCGCGAGCACCTCGGCGCGGAGGGCCTGCACCGGACGGCCGTGGACCGCTCGCCGCTCCACTACGACTCGCTGCGCCTGCACCGGATCGTCCTGCCCGACGGCGCGCTCGGGCGGGCGGCGCCCGTGCTCGACGAGTCGCTGCTCTTCGACTTCCGCAGCGACCCGACCTGGATCGCCCTGCGCCGCCCCCGGACGGGCTAGCGGCGCACCTCGACGCTCGTGGCCTTGACGACCGCGGTGGCGGTGTCGCCTGGCTCGAGGCCGAGCTCCCCGACGGCCTCCGCGGTGATGATCGAGACGACGCGGTAGGGTCCGCAGGCGAGCTCGACGCGGCCCATCAGGCCGTCCGTCTCGACGCTGACCACCGTGCCCTCGAGCTGGTTGCGGGCCGAGACGCCGGTCCGGGGGGCGCGGTCGGCGAGGAGCGCCCGCAGCTGCCCGGCGTCGATCGTGCGCTGGCCGCCCTCGGAGCGCGCGAAGGCGACGCGACCGTCCCGCTCCCAGCGGCGCAGGGTGTCGACGCTGACGCCGAGGATCGCCGCGGCCTGCCCGATGCGGATCTGCTCGCCCACGGCGCGAGGCTACCAGCCGGCTCCGGGCATGGAGCGCTGCGCGGGCGCCCACGCGGCGGGCAGCTTGGCGACGGCGAGGACGACGGCGCTGAGGGCCAGGAGCAGGATGCCGAGCGCGATCGCCGCGTCGAGGTCGACGGCGAGCTCGGCGTACACGGCGAGGGGCAGCGTCTGGGTGACGGACGCGACGCTACCGGCGAAGAGCAGCGTGGCCCCGAACTCGCCGAGGCCGCGGGCGAAGGCGAGGGACCAGCCGCTGCGCAGCCCGTCGAGGGCGAGGGGCAGGGCGATCTGCGCGAGGACCTGCGCCTCGGAGGCCCCGAGGTCGCGGGCCGCGTCGAGCTGATCGGTCTCGACGGCGCGGAAGGCGGCGACGGCGGCGCGCAGGTAGAAGGGCGCGGCGACGAAGGTGACGGAGAGGACGACGGCGGCCTCGGTGAAGGGCAGCGCGACCCCGTGGCCGGCCAGCCAGCCGCCCACGACGCCGCCGGCGCCGAAGGCGGCCAGGAGCGCGATGCCGGCCACCGCCGGCGGCAGGACGAGCGGCAGCTCGACGAGCGTCATCAGCGCGTCGCGGCCGCGGCCGCGGGCCCGGGCCAGGGCGTAGGCCGCGGGCGTCCCGACGCCGAGGATCAGCACGTTCGCGATCAGGTTGGTGCGCACGGTCACCGCGATCGCGTCGAGCGCGGCGGGGCTCGTGAGGAGCGCGGGCAGCTCGGCCGGCGGGACGCGGGTGACGAGAGCGACGAGCGGCACGGCGAGGAAGGCGAGGGCGAGGGCGGCGGCGGCGCCGATCGCCAGGGCGAAGAGGCGCCCGCTCACGGCGCGCCCCCGAAGCCCGCCGCCCGCAGGCGGGCCTGGGCGTCGGCGCCGAGGAGCGCACGGACGAAGGCCGTGCCGGCCGGCGCGGGCTCCCCGTCGCGGATCACCGCGCAGGCCGCGTAGACCACCGTCGGCTGCGCCGCCGCGGGCAGGGGGATCGCGCGCACGTCGTCGGAGGCGCCGGCGTCGGTGATGTACGCGATCCCCGCGTCGGCCGAGCCGAGCGCGACCTTCGCCACGATCGAGGCGGCGTCCGGCTCGGCGGAGACCCGGTTGCGCTCGAGCGCGGCGGCGGCGCCCGCGGCGTCCAGGGCCGTGCGGGCGTACGTGCCGACCGGCACCTCGGGACCGCCGATGGCCAGGCGCAGCGCCGGGCCCCGCAGGAGGTCGTCGAGGGCGGCGACGCGGCCGCCCGTGGCCGGCACGATCAGGGCGAGCGTGTTGGTGGCGAAGGCGACGGGCGCGGCGCAGAGGCCGTCGGCCGCGAGCTCGTCGGGGTAGTGCGGGCTGGCGGCCACCAGCGCGTCGGCCGGGGCGCCCTCGCGGATCTGCCGGGCGAGGCTGTCGGAGCCCGCGAACGAGAAGGCGACCCCGTCGGCCGCGTCCAGGGTGGGCAGGACCTCCTGCAAGGACGAGGCGGCGTAGACCAGCGGCTCGTCCGCGGTCTCGCCACAGGCGCTGAGGGGCAGCGCGGCGAGGGCGAGGACGAGGAGGACGATGCGCGGCACGGGGCGGAGGATAGCGCCCTTTTCCATAGGAACAACCTAGGTATAGGGCGCGGGTCGAGGTCGGGGCGGGCTGCGATACTTCCCGCATGCGCATCGCCCACGTCCGCGCCACTCCCGTCAACGTGCCGTTCGTCGCGCCCTACCGGTTCGGCTACGGCTCGCTCGCCAGCGTCACCAAGACGATCGTCGAGGTCGAGGCCGACACGGGCGAGGTCGGCCTCGGGGAGGTCGCCGACGGCGACCGCGCGGCCGACGTGGAGGCGCTCGGCGCGCGCCTCGTCGGCCTCGACATCCGCGACCTCGTGACCGCCCAGCACCGCTGCGTGCCCGGCTACCACTACAGCCCGTGGGCCGACAAGGTCGGGCTCCAGCGGGCCTTCGGCGGGATCGAGACGGCGCTCTGGGACCTGCGCGGGCAGCAGGAGGGCGCGTCCATCGCGGAGCTCCTGGGCGGACCCGTGCGCACGGAGATCGCGCTGACCGAGTACTTCTCGCTGCGCTACTCCGGCCCGGACCATCCGGGCGAGTCGACGCCGGCGGAGGTCGCCGCCGCCTGTGCCGCGTGTCTCGCCGAGTACGGCAGCCGCATCTTCGAGGGCAAGGTCGGCACGATCGACCCCGAGGAGGAGCTCGAGATGGTGCGGCTGATCCGGGCCGCCATCGGCGACCTCCCGCTGCGCCTCGACGTCAACGGCTCCTGGTACCCGGAGACCGCGCGCCGGCTGATCCCCCGGTTCGAGGAGCACGGGATCGACGCCTGGGAGGACCCCTGCGAGACCTACGAGGAGTTCGCGGCGATCCGGGACGTCACCGACCGCCCGATCTCGACGCACGTGATCGACTTCGAGCGCCGGCGCCAGCTCGGCGTGCCGGACGTCTTCGTGACCAACCTCAACGACCCGGGCGGGCTGCGCGCCGTGGTGGAGATCGTGCGCCGCTGCGAGCGGGAGGGGGCGGGCTTCCGCTTCCACTCGGGCGAGACCGGGGTGGGTAGCGCGGCCTACCTCCAGCTGTCCGCGGCCCTGCCCTGGATCGACGACCCCGCCCAGACCCTCTTCCGCTGGTACGCCGACGACGTCATCGAGGGCGGACCCTTCGTGCCCCGCGACGGCGTCGTGCGCCTGCCCGAGGGCCCGGGCCTCGGCGTGCGGCTCGACCCCGCCGCGCTTCAGCGCTGCCACCGGCGCTACCTCGAGGAGGGGCAGTTCCCGTCCGCGCCGGGTAAGGAGTCGTACGTCGACCACTTCGTGCGCCGCTAGGCGAGGCTGGGGCGGCAGGATTCGAACCTGCGATCGCGGGACCAAAACCCGCTGCCTTGCCGCTTGGCCACGCCCCAGGGCAGACGGAGCCTAGCGGCCACGGCTGGGGCGGCTAGGCACGCCGGCCGGTCAGGAAGCGGACCAGGCCGAGCGCGATCGCCTCGGCCTCCTGCTGGCGGCCAGCCTCGGACTCGATGATCGGCGCGTCGTGGCGGGAGCGCATGTTGCCGATCTCCGTGAAGACCTTTGGCACCGTCGACAGGTTGAGGCCGCCGAGGTCGTCGCGGGCGACGATGCCGTTCTCGCCCTGGTAGTTGGAGACCGGGGTGGGGCCGTGGTCGCGCAGGGCGTTGCGGATCGCGACGCCGAGGGCGTGGGAGCGGCTGACCATGCGCGCCGTCTGACCCTGCACGTGGCGCGGCACGATCACGTGAAAGCCGCGCAGCTCGTCGGCGTCGGCGCCGTCGGCGTGGATCGAGACGGCGGCGTCGGCGCGGACGCGGTTGCCGATCGCCGCGCGCTCCGTGATGCACGGGCCGACGCCGCTGTTCGAGCGCCGCGTCAGCACCACGCGCGCGCCCTGGCGGCGCAGGATCGTGCGCACCCGCAGCGCGACGTCCCAGTTGTGCTCGGCCTCGCGGTAGTCGTTCGCCGTGCGCGTCCCGAAGGTGTCGCAGGGCTTCGCGAGCGTGCCGGCCCAGACCTCGTGGGCGATCCGCTCGGGGTGCGTCCAGTTGCCGCCGTTGTGGCCCGGGTCGAGCACGACCACGCGGCCCTCGAGCGGCAGCCGCTGGCCGGGCCGGTCGGCGAGGGCGGGGGCGGGCAGCGCGAGCAGCGCCGCGAGGCCGGCGGCGAGGGCGAGGCGGCGCGGGCTCATCGGCGGTCCCCCAGGAGCAGCACGAGCCCGGCGAGGACGGCGAACACGAGCAGGATCGCGACGATCACGAGGCCCACGCCCAGGAACACCGGGAACAGCGCCACGAGCGCCTGGGCGAGCGCGATCGCCCACGTCACCTGGCGCACCGCGTACGGCAGCCAGCGGCTCGCCACCACGTGGATGAAGACGGCGGCGATCGCGACGGCGAGCAGGGCGATCCAGGAGCGCAGGAGGTCGCCGGGGGCGAGGCCGAGTGCGAGCAGCTCGACGACGGCGAGGCCGAGGGCGAGCTTCGCGCGGTGGCGGCGCAGCCACGGCACGGGCGCGCCGCCCGTGGGCGGCGGGGCCGTGTAGGAGAACGAGCGCATCGAGACGACCCGGACGTCGTCCGGGTCGACCTCTATCCGCCGCTCGCCGCGCCCAGTGTCGCCGTGGTCGTCCATGCCGCGTCCGGGAGCATTCCCGCCGCGCGTTCCGCTTCCTGCCTCGTGGCGAAGACCCCGAACACCGCGGAGCCCGAGCCGGAGACTATCGCTGCGAGCGCGCCGGCCCCCATCATGCCCTCACGCAGGGCCCGGCAGGCGGGCGCGAGCGCCTCGGCGGGCGCCTGCAGGTCGTTCTCGAGCAGCGCCACGAGCTCGTCGAGGGTGGTCGGCAGCGCGATCGCGGCCGGCAGCGGGCGGTCGTCGGGGACGTGCCGCCGGTAGACGTCGCGGGTCGCGAGGGGGCGGCCGGGGTGGGCGAGCACGAGGTGCGCGCGCGGCAGCGCGCCGAGGACCTCGACGCGGTCGCCGCGCCCACGCGCGATCGTCGCGGCGTCGTGGAGGAGGGCGGGCACGTCGGAGCCGACCCCGGCCCCGATGCGGGCGAGCTCCGCGTCCGGGAGCGGCGCGGGCAGGAGCGCGTTGGCGGCGAGGAGCGCCGCGGCGGCGTCGGCGCTGCCGCCGCCGAGGCCGGCGCCGTGCGGGATGCGCTTGTCGATGTGGACGTGGAAGCCGCCCGCGTGTCCGGCGGCCGCGCACAGCCCCGTCAGGGCGCGCGTCACGAGGGTGTCGCCGCCGGGCAGGCCCGGGCAGTCGACGTGGGTGCGCGCGGCGGGCCCGACCAGCAGCACGTCGGCGAGGTCGATCCGCCCGATCAGGGTGACGAGCTCGTGGTAGCCGTCGGGGCGCGGCGCCCCGACGCGCAGCACGAGGTTGACCTTCGCGCAGGCGCGCACGATACCGCCGTCCGGGCTCACGCCGCCACCGGCTCCGCGAGGGCGGCGAGCAGCGGCGGCCAGCCCGCGGGCTCGATCGCCTCGGCGCGGATCCGAGCGTCGTGGCCGAGCCGCCCGAGCACCGCCTCGGCCTGCGCGCGGGTCGCCACCCCGGCCAGCTGGAGCCCGTTGGCGAGCGTCTTGCGGCGGTGGCGGAAGCCGGCGTGCACGAGCGCGACGAGCCGCGGCCAGTCGGGCGCGAGGGCGGCCCACTCGGGGCGCCGCCGGTAGGCCACGAGCGCCGAGTCGACGCGCGGGGGCGGGTCGAACACGTGGCGGCCGACGGGGTGCAGGTCGGTGCGCGCGCAGGCCAGCCGTACGAGCACGCTGACGGCGCCGTAGGCGGGCGTCGACGGCTCGGCGAAGAGGCGGTCGGCGATCTCGCGCTGCACCATCACGCACCAGCGGTCGACGCCGGGCAGCTCCGCGATGGAGCGCAGGATCAGCGGCGTCGCGACGTTGTACGGCAGGTTGGCGACCATGGCGGTCGGGGCGGGGTCGAGGGCGGCGAGGTCGGCCTGCATGGCGTCGGCCCAGGTGATCCGGAGAGCGGGGTGGGCGGCTGCGAGCGGGGCCAGCGCCGGCTCGAGCCGGCGGTCGATCTCGACCGCCTGCACGGCGGCGGCCGCCCGCACGAGCTCGGCGGTGAGGACGCCGCGGCCGGGCCCGATCTCGAGCACGACGTCGTCGGCCGCCACGCCCGCGCGGTCGATCGCCAGGCGCGCGAGGTTCGGATCGGTCAGGAAGTGCTGCCCGTAGCGCTCGCTCATACGGGCAGAGCGTAGGCCCGTCCGGCGTTCGCGCGCACCTGCGCGGCGAGCTCGGCGGGCTCCTGGCCGCGCACCCGGGCCACCGCGTCCAGCGTGTGCAGCACGAACGCGGGCTCGTTCGACTCGCCGCGGTGCGGCACGGGCGTCAGGTACGGGGCGTCGGTCTCGAGCAGGATCCGGTCGGCCGGGCAGCGCGCCGCGGCGTGCAGGAGGTCGTGGGCCTTCGGGTAGGTGGCGTTACCCGCGAAGGAGCACCACCAGCCGTTCGCGATCGCCTCGTCGAGCCGCTGCGGCACGGAGAAGCAGTGCAGGATCACCCGCGCGGGGCCCTCGTCGGCGAGCAGCCGGAAGCAGTCCTCGTCGGCGTCGCGGCAGTGGATCACCACCGTCATGTCGAGCTCGCGGGCGATCGCCAGCTGGGCCCGGAAGGCCTCGACCTGGCGCGCCCACGGGGCGCGGTCGCGAAAGGCGTCGAGGCCGGTCTCGCCGATCGCGACGCAGCGCGGGTGCGCCGCGCGCGCACGGACGAGGGCCTCGACCGCGTCCGACCAGTCGTCGGCCGAGTTCGGGTGCAGGCCGGCGGTGGTCCAGACGCCGGGCTCGTCGAGGAGCGGCGCGACGGCGGCCAGCTCCGCCGCGCTGGAGCCGATCGCGACGACCTCCTGGACGCCGGCCGCGCGGGCGCGGGCCATGACCTCGAGCGCCGGGTCGGCGCAGCTCGTCAGGTGGGTGTGGCAGTCGATCAGGACGCCGCGCCCCCGAGCGGCTCCTCCACCCGGGGGAAGAGCGGCTCCGTGCCGGGCACGGCCGCGCCCGCGGGCAGCCGGCCCGCGGCGGCCTCGGACCAGCCGAGGTCCGGGGCGGCGCCGAGCGCGGCGAGGATGCGCGGCGCCGAGGCGGGCAAAAACGCGGCGAGCATGACCGCGCAGGCGCGGGTGCCGTCGGCGAGCGTGTAGAGGACGCCGGCCAGTTCGTCGGCCCGCGCCGGGTCCTTGGCCAGGGCCCAGGGCGCGCGCTCCTCCACGAAGCGGTTGAGGAGCCGCACGACCTCCCAGGCCGCCTCCAGCGCCTCCGTCAGCTCCAGCTCTTCCGTGTGGCGGCCGACGGCCTCGCGCGCCGTCTCCACGGCGGCGGCGACGTCCGCGTCGCAGGCCGCGTCCGGCACGCGGCCGTCGACGTACTTCGCGATCATCGCGGCGACGCGGCTGACGAGGTTGCCGAGGTCGTTGGCGAGCTCCGCGTGGTAGCGCTCGTGGACGGTGTCGTACGAGATCCCGCCGTCGCCGCCGAAGCGGACGTCGCGCAGCAGGTAGTAGCGCAGGGCGTCGACCCCGTACGCGTCGATCACGGCGAAGGGGTCGAGCACGTTGCCGACCGACTTCGACATCTTCGCGTCGCGCACCGTCAGGTAGCCGTGGATCATCAGCCGCTCGGGCAGGTCCATCTCGGCGCCCATCAGCATCGCCGGCCAGATCACCGCGTGGAACTTGAGGATGTCCTTCGCGAGGAGCTGCCAGCGCGGCGGCCAGTAGCGGGGCGCGAGGTCCTCGCCGGGGCGCGCGTAGCTCATCGCTGAGCGGTAGTTGAGGAGCGCGTCGAACCAGACGTAGCAGGTCTGCTCGGGGGCCCACGGGAGCGGAACGCCCCAGTCGATCGAGGCCCTCGACAGGGACACGTCCTCGAGGCCGCCGGCCACGAAGGCGCGCGCCTCGTTGAAGCGCGAGGTGGGGCTGACGAAGCCCGGGTTGGCGTCGAAGTGGGCGAGCAGGCGGGCCTGGAAGGCGCTCAGCCGGAAGAACCAGTTCGACTCCCGCAGCCACTCCGGCTGCGTCCCGTGGTCGGGGCAGAGCCCGTCGACGAGGTCCTCCTCCTTGTAGAAGGCCTCGCAGCCCGTGCAGTAGAGGCCCTCGTAGACGCCCTCGTAGACGTGGCCGTTGTCCTTCAGGGTCTGCAGGAACGCCTGCACGTAGGCGACGTGCCCCGCGTCCGTGGTGCGGATGAAGAAGTCGGGCGTGGCCAGGACGTCCTCCGTCATGCGCCGGAACGCCGCCGAGTTCTCGTCGACGAGGGCCTGCGGGGTCAGCCCGCGCTCGGCGGCCACGCGCGCGTTCTTGTCGCCGTGCTCGTCCGTGCCGGTCAGGAAGAAGACGTCCTCGCCGCGCTGGCGCATGTGCCGCGCGTACGTGTCGGCGGCGATCGTCGTGTACGCGTGGCCGAGGTGCGGCTGCGCGTTGACGTAGTAGATCGGCGTCGTCAGGTAGGCGGAGGCCACGTCCGAAGGGTATCCGCCATGGCCGGGCCGGCCCGCCGCTAGGGGCGGTACAGGTCGCGCGCCGAGCGGCCGGTGAGGAGCGCGACCAGCCGCGCGGCGTCCTTCGCGCCGAGCCCGTGCTCGCGCAGCTCGGCGAGCGCCGCCTCGACGTCGGCGTCGGCCGCCGCGGGAGCGGGGACGGCGCCGAGCACGAGCGCCACCTCGCCCTTCGGCGGGGCCGCGAAGCGCACGGCGAGCTCGGCCGCGGTGCCGCGGGCGACCTCCTCGTGCAGCTTGGTCAGCTCGCGGCAGACCGCGACGGGGCGCTCGGGGGCGCGCGCGGCGACCAGGGCCAGGGTGGCCGGCAGGCGCTTGGGCGACTCGAAGGCGACCAGCGTCGCGCCCCACCCGTCCGCCTCGTCGAGGACGCGCGCCAGCGCGGCTGTGCCGCGGGGGAGGAAGCCGAGGAACGCGAAGCGGTCGGCGGGCAGGCCCGAGGCGACGAGCGCCGTGGTGACCGCGTCGGGCCCGGGCAGCACCTCGACCGCGACGCCGGCCGCGAGCGCGGCGCGCACGAGCAGGGCGCCCGGGTCCGAGACGAGGGGCATCCCCGCGTCCGTCGCGAGGCACACGTGCGCGCCGCCCCGGAGCCGTTCGACGAGGCCCGGCACGGCCCGCTCCTCGCGGTGGGCCTCGACCACGGCCATCGGCACGTCGATCCCGAGGCCGTGCAGGAGCGCGCCCGTGCGGCGCGTGTCCTCGCAGGCCACCAGGTCGCAGGCGGCGAGGGCGTCGCGCACGCGCGGCGTGAGGTCGCCGAGGTTGCCGATCGGGGTGGGGCAGACGGTCAGGCGGCCGGCCATGGGAGCAGGGTACGCGCGCCCGAACGGGAATACGCTGTGTTCGATGGCGGATCGCCCCTACAGGACCTACAAGGGCGGTCGCGTGCGCCCCGAGCCCGAGCGCGAGCCCGCGGCGGCGCAGGCCGTCGCCGCGCCCGAGCGGCGCGGCGCGATCGAACTGCCGGCCGCCGACGCGCCGCCCCCGATCGAGCCGCCCCGCCTCGGCCGGCTCGGCCGCTTCGGCCGCCGCCGGCCGGAGGGCTGGACCCCGAGCCGGCGCGCCCCGCGCGGGCTGCGCTTCTGGATCAAGCTCGGCGTCGCGCTCGTGGCGCTGCTCGTGGGGCTCTGGCTCGTCCTCGGCCTGTTGGCCGTGCGCAGCTCCGTATCGCAGGCCAACGAGCGGCTCGACCCGCGCGCCCCGGCCGCCCTCGCCGCGCCCGACGGCTCGATCCTCGCCGTGCCGACCAGCGTGCTCGTGATCGGCGTCGACGAGAACGCCAACTCGGACACCCTGCAGGTGATCCGCTTCGACCCGGGCGACTCGCTGGTCGCGACGCTGTCGATCCCGCGCGACCTGCGCGTGTCGGTGCCGGGCTACGGCGAGGAGAAGATCAACGCGGCCTACGCGTCCGGCGGGGCGCCGCTCGCCCTGCGCACCGTGCAGGACTACACCGGGCTCGAGGTCGACCACGTGATCGTGCTCGACTTCGACGGCCTCGTCGGCCTCGTCGACGCGGTCGGCGGGATCGAGGTCGACAACCCCAAGCCGATCCGCTCGGTCTTCGAGGGCGAGATGCACAGGTTCCCCGCGGGGCGGATCACGCTCGACGGCGAGGAGGCGCTCGCCTACGCGCGCGTGCGCCGGAACGCCCTCGACCCGTCCGACTCCGACGTCTCGCGCGGCCAGCGCCAGCAGGCCGTGATCCGCGCGCTGCGCGAGCGGCTGACCAGCCCGGGCGGCATCCTCCGCCTGCGGACCGTGGCCGGGGCCCTCGGCGGCGCGTTCGCGACCGACCTGTCGCTCGGCGAGATCGGCCAGCTGGCCTGGGTCGACCAGCGCGCCTCGCGGCGGCTGCGCTGCAACCTCGGCGGCACGCCGACCGCGCTCGACGGCCAGGACGTGCTGATCCCCGACGGGTCCGGCAACCGCCGCGTGCTCGGCGAGTTCCTCGGCGAGCAGGCCGTCCAGCCGGCCGCCTCGCGGTCGCTCTTCGCGGCCCGCTGCCGCGAGGGCTGAGGCCCCGGCCCCGCCGCGTCGCGGGCCCGCCGGATTCGGGTAGGATCCGGTCCGCCCGGCGGCGTAGCTCAGTTGGTTAGAGCAGCGGAATCATAATCCGCGTGTCGTAGGTTCGAGTCCTACCGCCGCTACCTCGCGTGCCCGCGGGAAACCCCGCGGGGCGCTCCGGGCTCCCCCCGTGCGATGGGGGCATGGAGCCCGGCCGCGCACGGCGGATCACGCCCGGGTCCTGCGCATCGCCGCGCTCGCGTGGGCGGTCCTGTTCGCGGTCGTGGCCACGCTGTTGGCCGGCGGCTACGCCACGGAGGACCCGGGCCGGCCCGTCGGCTACGCGATGGTCGCCGCGTGGCTCGTGCCGCTCGGGATCCTGACCGCGGTCGAGCTGCGGCGGCCCGCGCTCGGCTGGCGCCTGCTCTGGGCCTGCGTGGGCATCGCCGTCCTCGTCGCGCTGTTCCCGCTCGCGTTCCCGCGTGCTCTCGTCCTGGGAGTTCACGAACGGCCCCGTGGTGGCGATCGCCACGTTCGTGCCGCTCGTGCCCCTGGCCCTGCTCGGCCGCCGCCGGCCCCTGCCCGCGGCGCTGATGATCGCGATCATCGCCGCCGGGCCGATCGCGGTGCAGCTGCGTGAGGGGGCGATGCACTTCAGCTCGTCGACCGCCGTCTCGGCGCCGATGCCGATCAGCGCGGCCCTCCTCGCCGCCGCGGGGCGGCTCGACCGCCACCCGGCCCCGTCGCCGCCTACGCTTGCGGGCGTGCAGCCGCTCGACGCGCGCATCCCCGGGCCCGCCCTGATGGGCATCGTCAACGTCACGCCCGACTCCTTCTCGGACGGCGGGCTCCACCGCGACCCCGCGGTCGCGGTCGCCCACGGGCTGCGCCTCGCCGCGGAGGGCGCCGCGATCGTCGACGTCGGCGGCGAGTCGACGCGGCCGGGGTCGGAGGGGGTCGACGCGGCCGAGGAGCTCGACCGCGTCGTCGCCGTCGTGCGGGGGATCCGCGCGGCGAGCGACGTGCCGATCTCGATCGACACGTCGAAGGCGGTCGTCGCCGAGGCCGCCCTCGCGGCCGGCGCGACGATGGTCAATGACGTCACCGCGGGGCGCGCCGACCCCCGCATCCTCGACGTGGCCCGCGACGCCGGAGCCGACCTCTGCCTGATGCACATGCTGGGCGAGCCCCGCACGATGCAGGACGACCCGCGCTACGACGACGTCGTCCGCGAGGTGGGGGCGTTCCTGCGCGAGCGGGTCGAGGCGGCCGTGGCCCGCGGCATCGACCCGGCCCGGGTCTGCGTCGACCCCGGCATCGGCTTCGGCAAGACCGTCGACCACAACCTGGCGCTGATCGCCGCGGGCGATGAGCTGGCCCGCACGGCGGGCTGCCCGCTCGTCGTCGGGCTGTCGCGCAAGCGCTTCCTCGGCGCCCTGATCGGCGACCCCGAGCGCGACCGCACGACGGCCTCCGTCGTCGCGGGGGTCGCGGCGCTCGGGCGCGGCGCGTGGATGCTGCGGGTCCACGACGTGCAGCCGCACATGGACGCCCTGCGCGTGCTGCAGGCCGTCGCCGGCTCGGGCACGATGCCCGCATGAGCCGCCGGCTCGCCATCCGGATCGAGGGGATCGAGGTGTTCGCGCACCACGGCGTCCTGCCGGAGGAGCGCGCGCAGGGGCAGACGTTCCGAGTCGACGTCGAGCTCACGCCCGTCTCCGACCGCGGCTGCGACACCGACGACCTCGCGGACGCCGTCGACTACGGCGCCGTGGCCAAGCGCGTCGCGGGCATCGTCGGCGGCGACCCCGTCGACCTGCTCGAGCACCTCGCCGACCTCGTCGCGTGCGACCTGCTCGGCGCCTTCCCCGTCGAGCGCGTGCGGATCGCGGTGCACAAGCCGCAGGCGCCGCTCGGCGTGCCGTTCGGCGACGTCGTCGTCACGGTCGAGCGCGACGCGTGATCGGCGCCCCCTGCGCGATCGGGCTGGGCGGCAACCAGGGCGACGTGGCCGCCGCCTTCCGGGCGGCGCTCGCCGCGCTCGACGCCACGGACGGGGTGCGCGTGATGGCCGTCTCGTCCCTCTACCGGACCGCACCCGTCGGTGGGCCCGCGCAGGACGACTACCTCAACGCCGCCGCGCTCCTCGCCTGCGGGCTCGACCCGCTCGCGCTCCTCGCCGTCCTGCAGGCGCTCGAGGCGGACGCCGGGCGCGTGCGCGACGAGCGCTGGGGGCCGCGCACGCTCGACCTCGACCTGCTCTGGTGGGACGACCGCCGGATCGCGGCGCCCGGGCTCGCGGTGCCGCACCCGCGCCTCCATGAGCGGCGCTTCGCGCTCGCGCCCCTGGTGGAGGTCGCGCCCCGCGCCAAGGACCCCGACGGGGAGGCCTACGCCGACCTCCTGCGGGACCTCCCCGCGGACGGGGTGGCGCGGCTCGGACCGCCGTCCGTCGTCTACGATCCGGCCTGACCGCCGCCGAGGGGGACCACCGGATGTCGCATCTTGAGGATCTTGAGGAGTACGACGCCGAGCTCGAGCTCACGCTCAAGCGCGAGTACGCCACCGTCTTCGGGCTGTTCCGCTACTGCGTGCTCACGCAGGAGGCGACGTACCTCTGCAACAAGCTCGAGATGAAGATCGAGCACCAGCCCTCGTACCCGCTCTTCCACCTCAAGATGGAGGACGTCTGGGTCTGGGACAAGAACCGCCCGAGCCGCATCATCCCGCGCGCCGAGGTGCACACCACCCAGGACGTGACGGTCGAGGAGCTGAAGCCGGAGGACGACGTGCTGACGTCGGTGCCGCCGGACTTCACCGCGCCTCCCGAGGACTAGCCGCATGCTGCTGGCCGTCGACGTCGGCAACACGTCGAGTGTGATCGGCCTGTTCGACGGCGAGAACCTGAGCGCGGAGTGGCGGATCGCCACCCGCTACCGCACGACCGACGAGCTCGAGGTCGTGCTGCGCGGCCTGCTCGCCGCCCGCCAGATCCGGCCGGACGCGATCTCGAGCGGCTGCCTGTCGACCACGGTGCCGCCGGTGCAGGGCGCCTGGGAGGAGGTGCTCCAGCGCGTCGCCGGCACGGCGCCCGTGGTGATCGAGCCGGGCGTCAGGACGGGGGTCGCGGTGCGCGTCCAGAACCCGCGCGAGGTCGGCCCCGACCGGATCGCGAACGCGGCCGCCGCGGCGGCGCTCCACGGGGCGCCCGCGATCGTCGTCGACTTCGGCACCGCCACCAACTTCGACGTGGTCGCCGCGGACGGCGCCTTCGTCGGCGGTGCGATCGCGCCGGGGCTCGAGGTGTCGATGGAGGCGCTCTTCGCGCGCGCGGCGCGGCTCGGCAAGGTCGAGCTGGTCGCCCCGCCGAGCGCGATCGGCACCGCCACCGTCGACTCCCTGCAGTCGGGTGCGGTCTACGGCTTCGCGGGGCTCGTCGACGGGATCGTCGGCCGGCTGCGCGCCGAGCTCGACGCGCCGGACTGCCCGGTGGTCGCGACGGGCGGCCTCGCCGTCCTGCTCGCCGAGCACTGCGCGACGGTCACCGCCGTGGACCCGCAGCTGACCCTCGTCGGGCTGCGCCTGATCCACGAGCGGGCGGGCGCCGCATGAGCCGCGCCTGGGACGGGCGCACCTACGACCGGGTCGGCACCCCGCAGGCGGAGTGGGGGCGGGCCGTGCTCGAGCGGCTCGACCTGGCGGGCGACGAGACGGTCTGCGACGCGGGCTGCGGGTCGGGGCGCGTGACGGAGATGCTGCTCGAGCGGCTGCCCCGGGGCCGCGTGATCGCGGTCGACGGGTCGGCGTCGATGCTCGAGGCGGCGCGCGAGCGCCTCACCGGCGACGACCGCGTCGAGTTCCTGGAGGCGGACCTGCTCGCGCTCGACCTCGGCGGGCGCACGGTCGACGCCGTCCTCTCCACGGCGACCTTCCACTGGATCAAGGACCACGCGGGGCTGTTCGCGCGCCTGCACGCGGCGCTCAGGCCCGGCGGCCAGCTCGTCGCGCAGTGCGGCGGGAGGGGCAACCTCGGGCGCGTGCTGGCCCGCGCCGCGGCGGTGGCCGCCGAGCCCGCCTACGCGCCGCACCTGACGGGCTTCGTCGACCCGCATCGCTTCGCGGACGCGCCGGGGACCGAGGCGCTCCTGCGCGGCGCCGGCTTCGCCGCGGCGCGGGCGTGGCTGCAGGCGGCGCCCGTGCACCCGCCGGAGCCGCCCGTCTTCCTCGGCTCGGTGATCCTGACCGCCTGGCTCGAGCACCTGCCCGAGGACCGGCGCGGGCCGTTCGTGGACCAGGTGCTGGCGGGCCTGCCGGAGCCCTTCGAGGCGGACTACGTGCGCCTCAACCTCGACGCCGTCGCCTAGCCGGGACGGCGCACCGGCGGCGGCTCAGCCGCCCCCGTAGAGCGAGATCGGCAGGTCCAGCTCGGCGTCGTCGCCGAGCGCGTCGAGGGCGGCGATGTCCGCCTCCATCTGCCGGATCAGGGGCGCCGCGCCGGGCGCGGCGGCGAGCAGGGCGGCCTCGACCTCGACGGTGGTCTGGAGCGTCGAGAGCTCCTGGCGCAGCGTGCGCGGGAAGCGGCCGCGGCGCAGGTACCAGGCGTGGAACTTGCGCAGGAAGTGGACGGCGCGCGGCTCGCCGAGCTCACGGACGGTCTCGCGCACGAAGCGGATGTGCTCCGCGACGACCTGCTCGTTGGTGGGGGTGACGTCGCGGTCCTCGCGCAGCGACTGGAGCAGCCACGGGTTGCCCTGGGCGCCGCGCCCGATCATCACGGCGGCGCAGCCCGTCGTCTCGAGCACGACGCGGGCGCGCTCGCGGGAGTCGATGTCGCCGGAGGCGATCACGGGCACGGAGACGAGCGTCACGAGCTCGGCGGTGAGGGCGTGGTCGGCCGTGCCCGTGTACATCTGCTTGGCGCTGCGCGGGTGCAGGGTGAGGGCGCGGGCGCCCGCGGCCTCGAAGCGGGGGCCGGCCACCGCGAAGTCGCGCGAGCCGTTCTCGACGCCGCGGCGCATCTTGACGGTGACGGGCACGTCGACCGCGTTCGCGACGGCCTCGACGATGCGGGCGCCGCGCTCCGCGCCGCCCTCGGTGAGCGTCGCGCCGGCGCCCGTCTTCGTGACCTTGCGCACCGGGCAGCCCATGTTGATGTCGACGATGTCGGCGCCGGCGGCGACGCACATGCGCGCCGCCTCCGCCATCTGGCCCGGGTCCGACCCGAAGATCTGCACGGCCAGGGGGCGCTCGTCGGCGGCGATCCGCAGGTAGTCCTTCGTGCGCTCGTTGCCGTGGCCGAGGCCGCAGGCGGAGACCATCTCCGAGCAGACGAGGCCCGCGCCGTGGCGGCGCCCCTGGCGGCGGAAGGCCTGCACGGAGACGCCGGCCATCGGGGCCAGGACGACGCGGCCCGGGATCTCCACGTCGCCGATCGCCCAGGCATCGGTCAGGCTGCGCACGTCGACGGCCATGCGGTCAGGGTATCGGAGACCGGCTCGCCGTCCGCCGAGCGGTGCGTACAATGCGGGACCGAAGGAGGCGCCCCCGGGCGCCCGCCAAGACCGCCGGAGGGACCGTGGCCAAGGAAGTCGTACTCACCGCCGAGGGCTATCGCGAGCTGAAGGAGCGCCTCGACCACCTCACGACGGAGCGCCGTCGCGAGGTCGCCGAGCGCATCAAGGAGGCGCGCGAGTTCGGGGACATCTCCGAGAACTCGGAGTACGACGACGCCAAGAACGAGCAGGCGCTGCTCGAGGACGAGATCGCCGAGCTCGAGGAGCAGCTGCGCGACGCCGTCATCGTCGAGAAGGGCGACCAGCCCCGCGGCGAGGTCGCGATCGGCAGCACCGTCACCGTCAAAGGGCCGCGCGGCAAGGAGCGCAAGTTCAAGCTCGTCGGCTCCGCCGAGGCCGATCCCGACAACGACCGCCTCTCGAACGAGTCCCCGATCGGCCGCGCCGTCCTCGGCGGCAAGAAGGGCGACAAGGTCGAGGTGCAGACGCCCAAGGGCGCCGTCAAGTACGAGATCGTCTCGATCTCGCGCGCCTGAGGATCCCGTGGACTACCGGTCCCTGCCGCACCGGTTCGGCGAGCGGGAGGCGATCGCCGCGCTGCGCGCGGCCGAGGATGGGCTCGCGCCCGAGCAGGCGGGGACGCGGGCCTGGCGGCTCGCCGGCCGCGTGCTCGGCCGCCGCGGCCAGGGCGGCGTGACCTTCCTCGACCTCGAGGACGAGTCCGGGCGCGTGCAGCTCCTCGCGGAGCTCGAGCGGCTCGGCGAGGAGGCCTACGGGCGCGTCCGCGAGGTCTCGATCGGGGACCTCGTGGGCGTCGAGGGGACGGTGCTGCGCACGAAGCGCGGCGAGCTCAGCCTGCAGGTCGCGGGCTGGCAGCTGCTCGCCCCCTGCCGGCTGCCCTTCCCGGACCGCCACCACGGCCTGCAGGACGTCGAGGTCCGCCACCGCCAGCGCTACCTCGACCTGATGACGGACCCCGACGCGCGCGAGCGCTTCCGGGCCCGCGCCCGCATGGTCGCCAGCATCCGCCGCTCGCTCGACGACGCGGGCTTCGTCGAGGTCGAGACGCCGGTCCTGCAGCCGCTCTACGGCGGCGCGAACGCGCGCCCCTTCACGACGCACCACAACCAGCTCGACCGCGACCTGTACCTGCGCGTCGCCACGGAGCTGTACCTGAAGCGGCTCGTGGTCGGCGGGCTCGAGCGGGTCTACGAGCTCGGCAAGGACTTCCGCAACGAGGGCGTCTCGCCGAAGCACAACCCCGAGTTCACGATGCTCGAGTTCTACGAGGCGTACGCCGATTGCGCGGACGTGATGGAGCGCACCGAGCGGATCGTCGCCGACGCCGCGCAGGCCGTGCTCGGCACCACCAAGGTCGAGGTCAAGGGCCGGGTCGTCGACCTCGCGCCGCCCTGGCCGCGGCTCGTCCTCGGCGAGGCGATCGCCGAGCGCGTCGGAGTCGACCCGATCGCGCTCGGGCGCGACCCCGAGCCCCTGCGGGCCCTGATGCGGGAGCGCGGCGTCGACGCGGCGCAGGACCGCACGTGGGCGCAGCTCGTCGATCACCTCGTGTCGCACTGCGTCGAGCCCGAGCTGGTCGCGCCCGCGTTCCTCGTCGACTACCCCGTCGAGCTGTCGCCGCTCGCGCGCCGCAAGCCGGACGCGGACGGCGTGGTGGAGCGCTTCGAGGCGTTCTGCGGCGGGATGGAGATCGCGAACGGCTTCTCCGAGCTGAACGACCCCGACGACCAGCGCGCCCGCTTCGAGGAGCAGGCCGCGATGGGCCGCGCGGGCGACGAGGAGGCCCACCCGGTCGACGACGACTTCGTGACGGCGCTCGAGTACGGCCTCCCGCCGACGGGCGGCGTCGGCCTCGGCGTCGACCGCCTGGCGATGCTCCTGACGGGGCAGGACACGATCCGCGAGGTCGTGCTGTTCCCCGCCATGCGCAACTGACCATCCACCCTGCGAGACCGCCGCCGGGGCCGGCGCGCCGGACCGCGGGACGGCGCGGATCCCTCTGGTAGTGTGGAAGTCCAGCCCGGCCGGTCGTGGAATCCGGTGGCCGGGGCTTTGCGAAGAGGCAGAGCAGGAGGTACGCCGCACCATGTTCGAGCGATTCACCGAGCGCGCCCGCCAAGTCGTCGTCCTCGCCCAGGACGAGGCGCGGGCCCTGAAGCACAACTACATCGGGACCGAGCACATCCTGCTCGGCCTCCTGCGCGAGGAGGAGGGCCTGGCGGCCCGCGTCCTTGACTCGCTCGACATCACCGTGGAGGACGTGCGCGCCAACGTCGCGCGCATCGTCGGTCAGGGCGAGGAGGTCACGACCGGCCAGATCCCGTTCACGCCGCGCGCCAAGAAGGTGCTCGAGCTGGCGCTGCGCGAGGCGCTGTCGCTCGGCCACAACTACATCGGCACCGAGCACATCCTGCTCGGCCTCGTGCGCGAGAACGAGGGCGTCGCCGCCCGCATCCTGCTCGACTTCGACGCCGACGCCGAGAAGATCCGCAACGAGATCATCCGCATGCTGTCCGGCCCGGGCCGGCGCACCCAGTCGGGCG
Source organism: Actinomycetota bacterium (assembly GCA_016870485.1). Lineage (GTDB taxonomy): Bacteria > Actinomycetota > Thermoleophilia > Gaiellales > F1-60-MAGs149 > F1-60-MAGs149. The sequence continues at coordinate 15,565 of VGBM01000013.1, read as the reverse complement.
GCACCCCCGCCGCCGGCGCGGGCGCGGGCACGGCCGAGAGCAAGAAGTCGTCGAAGCTGCTCGACCAGTTCGGACGCAACCTGACGAAGCTGGCCAGCGAGGGCAAGCTCGACCCCGTCGTCGGCCGCCAGACCGAGATCGAGCGGATGATGCAGATCCTCGTCCGCCGGATGAAGAACAACCCGGTCCTGATCGGCGAGCCGGGCGTCGGCAAGACGGCCGTCGTCGAGGGCCTCGCCCAGCGCATCTCGTCGGGGCAGGTGCCGGAGCTGCTGAAGAACAAGCAGATCTACACCCTCGACCTGGCGGCCCTCGTCGCCGGCTCGAAGTACCGCGGCGAGTTCGAGGAGCGCCTCAAGAAGGTCATGAAGGAGATCTCGCAGCGCGGCGACATCATCCTGTTCATCGACGAGATCCACAACCTCGTCGGCGCGGGCGCCGCGGAGGGCGCGATCGACGCGGCCTCGATCCTCAAGCCGGCCCTGGCCCGCGGCGAGCTGCAGACCGTCGGCGCGACCACGCTCGACGAGTACCGCAAGTACCTCGAGCGCGACTCCGCGCTGGAGCGCCGCTTCCAGCAGGTGCGTGTCGAGGAGCCGACGGTGGAGGACTCCGTGCAGATCCTGCGGGGCCTGCGCGACCGCTACGAGGCGCACCACCGCATCCGCATCACCGACGAGGCCCTGGAGGCCGCGGCCGAGCTGTCGAGTCGCTACATCCAGGACCGCCACCTGCCGGACAAGGCGATCGACCTGATCGACGAGGCCGCGTCGCGCATGCGCATCAAGACGATGGCCGCCCCGCCCGCCCAGCGCGAGCTCGAGGACGAGATCGAGCGGGTCCGCAAGGAGAAGGAGGCGGCGATCGAGAACCAGGACTTCGAGGCCGCCGCGAACCTCCGCGACCAGGAGCGCAAGCTCGCGAACGAGAAGCGCGAGGCCGAGGAGAGCTGGATCCAGGGCGAGGGCTCCGAGGAGCAGCCGTCGATCGGCGAGGAGGAGATCGCCGACATCGTCTCGATGTGGACGGGCATCCCGGTCTTCAAGCTGACGGAGGCCGAGTCGCAGAAGCTGATCCGCATGGAGGAGGAGCTCCACAAGCGCGTGATCGGCCAGGACGTCGCGATCGCCGCGGTCAGCCGCGCGATCCGCCGTGCCCGCGCCGGCATCAAGGACCCGAAGCGCCCGTCGGGCTCGTTCATCTTCCTGGGACCGTCCGGCGTCGGCAAGACCGAGTTGGCCCGCACCCTCGCCGAGTTCCTGTTCGGCGACGAGGGCGCGATGATCCAGGTCGACATGTCCGAGTACATGGAGAAGCACTCCGTGTCGCGGCTCGTGGGCTCGCCCCCGGGCTACATCGGCTATGACGAGGGCGGCCAGCTGACGGAGGCCGTGCGCCGCAAGCCGTACTCGGTGGTCCTGCTCGACGAGATCGAGAAGGCCCACCCGGACGTCTTCAACATCCTCCTGCAGGTCCTGGAGGAGGGCAAGCTGACGGACTCGCAGGGCCGCAAGGTCGACTTCCGCAACACCATCGTGATCATGACCTCGAACATCGGGGCCGCGACAATCGCGAAGAACCAGTCGTTCGGCTTCTCGCAGGCCGAGGACGAGGGCGGCCAGTCCTACGAGGACATGAAGGGCAAGATCATGGGCGAGCTGAAGCGCGTCTTCCGCCCGGAGCTGCTCAACCGCATCGACGAGGTCATCGTCTTCCACAAGCTCTCGCGCGAGCAGATCCTGTCGATCGTCGACTTCATGCTGCAGCGCCTGCGCGAGCAGCTCGACCAGCACGAGGTCGCGATCGAGCTGACCGAGTCGGCCAAGGAGCTGCTCGTCCAGGAGGGCTACGACCCGGCGATGGGCGCCCGGCCGCTGCGCCGCGCGATCCAGCGCATCCTCGAGGACCCGCTCGCCGACTTCGTGCTCGCGCAGCAGCTCCAGCCCGGCTCGACGATCCTCGTCGACCGCAAGGAGGGCGACGAGGAGGTCTCGATGGAGATCGTCCCGCCGACGCCCGACGCGCCCCCGGCGGACCTCGCCGGCGCCGTCGAGTAGCTAGGCGGCGCGGCAGGCGCGGCAGCGGCCGCGCAGGGCCACGTCGTGTGCGGTCACATCGAAGTCGACGCGGTCGCCCACGGCGTGGATCGCACGCTCGAGCGCGTCGTCCTCGAAGGCCTCGACGCCGCCACAGCGGACGCAAACGAGGTGGTGGTGGTGCTCGCCGCCGGGCAGGGCCGGCTCGTAGCGGGCGACGCCGTCGCCGGTCTCCACGCGGGTGACGAGGCCGAGGCCGTGCAGGAGGTCGAGGGAGCGGTAGACCGAGGCGATGCCGACGGGCCGGCCGGCGGCGCGCAGCCGCTCGTGGATCTCCTGGGCGCTCGCGCAGCAGTCCTGGTCGGCGAGGGTCGCGACGACGGCGCGGCGGGCCCCGCCGCTGCGCGTCCCGTGCTCGGCCAGTGTGCGCGCGGCGTGGTCCGTCCACGCCGCGGGGTCGCCGTGGGCGTGGTGGGTGTGCGCCGCCATCGGCCGCAGGATACCGCGCCCCGACCACGATGGGAATGAGAACAGTTATCAGAATGTGCTAGGTTGCCCGCCATGGCCGATCCTACGCTGCCCCCGTACCTGGTGCGCGCCCTGCTCGAGATCGCCCTGATCGCACCCGTCGCCGGCGCGGTCGGCGTCCTCGCGGTCCTGCGGCGACAGGCCTTCACGGCGCACGCGATCGGCGTCGGGGCGCTGCCCGGGACCGTCCTCGCCCTCGCCGTCGGCCTGCCGGTGCTGCTCGGCGGCCTCGCCGCCGGCGTCGCCCTCGCGTTGCTGGCCCTCCTGATCGGGGCGGACCGCCGGCGCGGCGACGCGAGCACCGTCACCGGCGTGCTGCTCGCCGGCGCGCTCGGCCTCGGCGCCCTGCTCGTCTCCGCGGGCGTCGGCGGCAGCGGGGCCCGCATCGACGGCCTGCTGTTCGGGTCGCTGCTCGGCATCACCGACGGCGACCTCGTGCGCAGCGCGCTCGTGCTCGCCCTGGTCGGCGTCGTCCTCGTCGGCTTCGCCCGTGTCTTCGCCTTCGCCGCCTTCGACCCCGAGGGGGCACGCGCCGCGGGCCTGCCCGTCCCGCGCCACGACCTCGTGCTCGGCGCCGCGATCGCCTGCGTGGTCGTGGTGGCCGTCGAGGCCGTCGGAGCGGTCCTCGCGAGCGCCCTCGTGGTCCTGCCGGCCGCGGCGGCCCTCCGCCTCGCCGTTCGCGTGCCGACCGCGATGGCCCTCGCCGCCCTCCTCGCGCTCGTCGCCGGCGTGGCCGGAGTCCTGCTCGCCGATCGCTGGTCGATCCCGCCGGGCGCCACGGTCGTCGCCGTCGCCGCCCTGCTCTGGCCGCTCGCCGAGCTGGCCGCGCGCCTGCGCCGCGGCGGCCTGCGGCCGGTCGCCGTCGCGGCCGCCAGCGCCCTCGTGCTCGTCATCGCGGCCTGCGGCGGGACCGCCGCGACGACCACCGACGCCCCGTCCGCGGCGGAGACGGCTGCGTCGACGACAGCCTCGACGGCAGCCTCGACGGCGGCCGAGACCGAGGCCGCGGCCGAGCCGCTGCGCGTCGTGGCCACGACCCCGATCGTCGCGGACTGGGTCCGCGCGGTCGGCGGTGACGACGTCGACGTGACCACGATCGTGCCCGCCGGAATCGAGGTGCACGACTTCGAGCCCACGCCCGAGGCGGCGCGGGCGATTGCGGACGCCGCCGTGGTCTTCTCGAGCGGGGCCGGTCTGGACGAGTGGGCGGACCAGCTCGTCGAGGGCGCCGGCGGCGGCGTGGAGCTCGTCGAGCTCGCGCCCGAGGATCGGCTGCTCGCACCGGCGGAGGCCGCGCCGGCCGACGAGCACGACCACGGCCATGACGACGACCACGGGCATGACGACGACCACGGGCATGACGACGAGAAGGCCGAGGACGCCCACGACCACGGCGATATCGATCCGCACTACTGGCACGACCCGACCCGGGCCGCGCTGGCCGTGGACGCCATTGCCGCTGCGCTCGCAGCGGCCGACCCGGCGCGCGCCGACGCGTTCGTCGAGCGGGCCGCGGCGTACGACGCGGAGCTCGAGGCGCTGGACGCCGAGCTCGCCGCCGCGGTCGACGCGGTCCCGGCCGACCGGCGGCTGCTCGTCACCGACCACGACGCCTTCGCGTACCTCGCCGATCGCTACGGCCTCGAGGTCGTCGGGGCGGCGATCCCCTCGACCTCCGGGGCGGCCAGTGCGGATGCGCAGTCGCTCGCCGAGCTCGTCGCGCTGATCCGCGAGCGCGGGGTGCCGGCGGTGTTCTCCGAGAGCACGGCCGATCCGCAGGTCGCGGCGACGCTCGCGGACGAGACGGGCGCGCGGCTCGTGGACGGCCTCTACGCCGATACGCTCGGCCCGGAGGGCTCCGAGACGGGGACCTACGTCGGCATGATGCGGGGCAACGTGCTCCTCATCGCCGAAGGCCTCCGGGGTTGAGCAGCGCCGATCGCCTGATCAGCGCCGAGGGACTCGCCGTCGACCGCGGCGGCGCACGCGCGATCGACGGCGTCTCGTTCGACCTCGGCCCCGGTGAGCTCGTGGCCGTGGTGGGGCCGAACGGCGGCGGCAAGTCGACGCTCCTGCTGGCGCTGCTCGGCCTGCTGCCGAGCACGGGGCGCCTTGAGGTCGCCGGCCCGTGCGCGCACGTGCCACAGCACGGGCCCGTCGACCCCGACTTCCCGATCACCGCGATCGGCGTCGCGCTGCAGGGCGCGGCCCCGCCGAGGCCGTTCTGGCGCGTGCCCCGGCGGGCGCGCGAGGCGGCCCACGCCGCCCTCGCCGAGGTCGGCCTCGCCGATGCCGCCGAGCGCCCGTACGGCACGCTCTCCGGCGGTCAGCGCCAGCGCGTGCTGATGGCGCGCGCGCTCGCCGGCCGCGCGCCGATCCTGTTCCTGGACGAGCCCTTCTCCGCCGTCGACGCGCCGTCCGAGGCCGCCATGCTGGAGGCGATCGACGCCGAGCGCGCACGCGGGGTGGGGGTGCTCCTGGCCACCCACGACCTCGCGTTCGCGACGCAGCGGGCGGACCGCGTGCTCCTGCTCGCCGGGCGCGCGCACGCCTTCGGCCCGCCCGCCGAGGCGCTGGCCGCCGATCGGCTGCGGTCCGCGTACGGCGGCCGCCTCCTGATGCTCGACGATGACGCCGTCGCCGTGGCGGACGACCACTGCCACGACCACGACCACGGGCACGGCCGCCAGGGCGGATGAGCGCGCTCGTCGAGCCCTGGGAGTTCGCGTTCATGCAGCGCGCGCTCGTGGCGGTCCTCCTGGTCGCGCTCGTCTGCGGGCCGGTCGGCGCGCTCGTGTCCCTGCGTCGGCTCGCGTACGCGGGGGAGTCGCTCGGGCACGCGCTCGTCCCCGGCGCGGCCGCGGCCGTGGCCCTCGGCCTCGCCGCCGGCGTCGGCGCCGCGGCCGGCGCGCTGGCCGCGGCGGTCGCGGTCGCGCTGCTCCTGCGCGCGCGTGGGGAGCGTGAGGACGTCGCCGTCGCGCTCGTCTTCGCGGTCGCGCTGGCCGGTGGGGTGATCCTGCTGGCGCTGACCGCGCCGCCGCAGCGGGCGCTCGCCGTGCTGTTCGGGGATGTCCTGACGGTCGCGGCGGGCGAGATCGCTCCGCTCGCGGTCGCGGCGGTGGCGCTGACGGTCGCCGTCGCCGCCGGCTGGCGCAGCGCCGCCGTGGCGCTCTTCGACCGCTCGTGGGCGCTCGCGGCCGGCGTGCGCGTCGGCCTCGTCGACCTCGGGATCCTGGTCGGCGCCGCGCTGGCCCTGACGGCGGCGCTGCCGGTGCTCGGAGCGCTGCTCGGGACCGCGCTCCTGATCGGGCCCGCGGCGATCCTGCGCCCATGGGTGCGCTCGGTCGGACCGCTGCTCGCCGCCGCCCCGCTGATCGGCGCGGTCGTGGGCGCAGCCGGGCTCGTCGTCTCCTACCACACGGGCCTGGCCGCCGGCCCCGCGGTCGCCGTCGGCCTCGCGGGGCTGTTCCTCGTCTCGTGGCTCGCCGCGGTGTTGCGGCCGCCGGCGAGCGCGCGCTAGTCGCCGCTCGCCGGCGGCCGCCTCACCAGTTCGGGTTCGGCGGGAACAGGCCGTACAGGGCGATCGCCCAACTGAGCGCGACGCCGCTGGGCCCGGAGGCGGTTGGCACCGTCGCGGGCCGGTCGGCCGACGACCGCTCGGGCCAGCCCTGCGGCCAGGCCAGCTTCGTCAGGGCCGTGAACTGCTCGCCCACCTCGTACTCGGCCCCGCTCGGGGCGGAGCCGGTCCCGACGGGTGCCGTGCCCCGCAGGTCGGGGAGGCCGAAGGTCTGGATCCCGTCGCCGCCGAAGGTCGTCGCCATCAGCGAGAACAGCGCCATGTTCTGGCCGATCGGGACCAGCTGGCCGTAGCAGAGCGCCGTCTCGCGCGGGGCGTAGATCGCGGCGGTCAGCCCGACCGAGCCGATGTAGGGATCGTTCTCCACGGTCAGCTGTTGGGGTTCGGCGGGAAGTACCCGATCAGGGTGATCGCCCAGTGCAGGGCGAGTCCCGCCGGGCCGGTGGCGATGGGGAGCGTCGGCGAGCCGCCGGCCGGTGTGGCCGCCGGGTTGCCCCCGGGCCAGGCGAGCGGCGTGAGCGGGGTCTGGACCTGTCCCAGCTGCCAGTTTGTGCCGATGCCGGGCTGGGGGCCGGTACCGACCACGGTCGACCCGGCGAGGTTCGGCAGGGCGAAGGTGCTCGTGCCGTTGCCGCCGTACGTCACGTTGAGCAGGGAGAAGAGCGCGGTGTTCTGGCTGACGTACATCAGCTGGCCCTGACAGAGCGCGGTGTGCAGCGGCGCGTAGGATCCGGCCGTGAGGCCGATCGAGGCCATGTAGTCGTCGGTGCCCATCGCCTACGACCCCACCGGCGTGAAGCGGTTGACGATCGCCTGGTAGACGTCCGGGGCGACCTCCGAGATCGCCAGCGGGAACGTCTTGCCGTTGGCCGTGGCCGTGAAGACGCCGTGGCCGAGTTTGGCGCCCTTCGTCCGCTGCAGCAGGATCGAGAAGCCGCCGGCCCAGTCCTTCGAGCCGCGCCGGGCGCCCTCGGCGTGGCGCAGGTGCTGCACGTCGACGACGCGCCAGGTCATGGACTGCTCGCCGTTCGCGAGGGTCACGATGGCGTTCGCGCGGTCGAAGTTCGAGCGGTGGTAGTGCGGGTGGTGGCGCTGCACGGCGACGTCGGGCTCGGCGTGCAGGAGGCCCGGCACGGCGGGCGGGTCGCTGGCGGCCCGGGCGGCACCGGGGACGGCGGCGAGCGCGGCGGCTCCGGCGAGGCCGGCGGCGCCCAGGATGACGCCGCCGCGGCTGATCACCGGCTGGTCGGGGGAGGTGTCGGTCGGTTCCATGCGGCGAACCCATCAGCCGGAGAGGACGTGTCCCGCGCGTTGGTGTGCGGGCTCGCAGGCACGGCGTAAGCACCGTGCCCGGGTCCGCGACGGATCCGCGTGCCGTCGCCGCCGACCCCGCAACTAGCCTGACCACCATGGCGCGCACCGCCACCCGCTACTCGTGCACCGCCTGCGGCGAGACCCTGCCCAAGTGGGAGGGCCGCTGCCCGGCCTGCGACGCCTGGGGGTCGGTGCAGGAGGAGCGGGCGACCCTGTCGCCGCGGGGCCGCGAGGCCGTGCCGCCGGTGCCGGTGGTGGCCCTCGCCGACGTCGACGCCGACGAGGCCGAGCGGATCCCGACCGGGATCGGCGAGCTCGACCGGGTGCTCGGCGGCGGCATCGTGCCCGGGTCGCTCGTCCTCCTCGGCGGCGAGCCCGGCGTCGGCAAGTCGACGCTCCTGACCATGGCCCTGGCCGCCATCGCCGAGCACCGCTCCGCCCTGCTCGTGACCGGGGAGGAGTCGGCCGCGCAGGTGCGCCTGCGCGCCGAGCGGATCGGCGGCGCGGGCCGGATCCGCATCGTCCCCGAGACCGACCTCGACGCCGTCTGCGCCACGATCGCCCACGAGCGGCCGGCGGTCTGCGTCGTCGACTCCGTCCAGACCCTCTGGACGGCCGACCTCGGCTCCGCACCGGGCTCGGTCGCGCAGGTGCGCGAGGCCGCGGGTGGCCTCCTGCGCGTGGCCAAGGAGCACGGCGTCGCCGTGATCCTCGTCGGGCACGTCACGAAGGACGGCGCCGTCGCCGGCCCGAAGGTGCTCGAGCACCTCGTCGACTGCGTGCTGCTCTTCGAGGGTGACCGCGGCGGCGAGCTGCGCGTCCTGCGCGCCGCCAAGAACCGCTTCGGCGCGACCTCGGAGCTCGGCGTGTTCACGATGACGGGACGCGGCCTCGAGGCCGTCGAGGACCCCTCGGCGCTGCTCGGCCGCGACGAGCTCGGGGCCACGGGGTCGGTGGTGGCCTGCACGCTCGAGGGCTCGCGCCCCCTGCTCCTCGAGGTGCAGGCGCTGGTCTCGCCGTCCGAGCTGCCCCAGCCGCGGCGGCTCGCGAACGGCATCGACCGCAACCGCCTGGCCATGCTCCTCGCCGTCCTCTCGCGGCACGCCGGGCTCGCGCTCGGCTCGGCCGACGTCTTCGCCAACGTGGTCGGCGGCGTGCGCGTCGACGATCCGGCCGTCGACCTGGCCGTCGCGCTCGCCGTTACCTCGGCGGCGCGGGGGACGCCGACGGGGCCGGTGGTGGCGATCGGCGAGATCGGCCTGACCGGCCGGCTGCGCCCCGTCGCGCAGGTCGAGCGGCGCCTGCAGGAGGCCGCCCGGCTCGGCATCGGGCAGGCGATCGTGCCGCCCGGCGCGCCCGCCGTCCCCGGCATCGTCGCGCGCAGCGCGGGGTCCGTGGGGGAGGCGCTGGCCCTCGCCCTCGGTGCCGACCCGACCGGCTAGCGGCGCTCAGCCGGCGCGGGCCGCGATCCGCACTGCGAGCCGGCCCATGCCGGCCTCGTCGCAGGCCTCGGCCCCGGCCGCCCAGTCCGGCTCGGCGCTCGCCGGGCGCTCGACGGGCAGGTCGCGGCGCATGACGGCGATCCGCCGGTACCGGCGCAGGTCGTCGGCGGCGTCGAGGACGGCGCGGGAGCGGGCGGGCGTCAGCTCGCCGGCGTGGGCGATCACGCCCTCGAGGTCGCCGTAGCGGACGAGCAGCTCGGCGGCGGTCTTGGCGCCGATGCCGCGCGCGCCCGGGATGTTGTCGGAGGGGTCGCCGCGCAGCGCGATCAGGTCGGGCACCTGGTCGGGACGCACGCCGTAGCGCTCCTCGACGCCCGCCGGGTCGACGTGCTCGACCTCGCTGACGCCCGACACCGGCCGCACGATCGTGGTGCGGGCCGAGGCCAGCTGGTAGGCGTCGCGGTCGTGGGTCAGGACGAGCGCCGTCCCGCGCGCCGCCTCCTCGAGCGTCGCGAGCGTCGCGCAGACGTCGTCGGCCTCCCACGGCGGCACGCAGACCGCGGGGAACCCGAAGGCGCGCACGAGGGCGGGGAGGGCGTCGAGCTGCTCGATCAGGGCGTCGTCGGGCTCGCCGTCGCGCTGCGCCTGGTAGACGGGCACGAGCGCGTGCCGCTCGGAGCGCTCGCGGCTGTCGACCGCCACCGCGAGGGCGCGCGGCCCGAAGGCGTCCCAGGCCCCGACCAGCATCTGGATCGTCCCCTGCAGGAGGCCGACCGGCCGGCCGTCGCGGCCCGTGACGTGGCCGAGCGCGAACCACGCGCGGTGCGCGAGCGCATCGCCGTCGACGATCAACAGGGGCCCGGTCCTCGCCACACGGCTACCATACCCGTCCGGTCATGCTCGATCCCCGCCGCAACCCCCGCCTGATCGAGGCCCTCGAGCTGCTCGCTCCCGGCACGGAGCTGCGCCTCGGCATCGACGACATCATCAAGGGCCGCCTCGGCGCCCTGCTCGTGATCGTCGAGCCCGACGAGATTGCGCCGCTCTGCTCGGGCGGCCTCGAGCTCGACATCCCCTTCTCGGCGGCGATGGTCTACGAGGTCGCGAAGATGGACGGCGCGATCGTCGTCGACCGCGGGCTCGACCGCATCCTGCGCGCCAACGTGCAGTTGATGCCGGACGCCGAGCTGCCGACGTCCGAGACCGGCACCCGCCACCGCACGGCCGAGCGCGTCGCGCGCCAGACCGCGGCGATCGTGGTGGCGATCTCGCAGGAGCGCGACACGGTCAACGTCTACACGGGCGGGTCGCGCTACCAGCTTGACGCGATCCCTGAGCTCCTGACCAAGGCGACGCAGGGCCTCGCGACCCTCCAGGGGCACCGCGAGCAGCTCGAGCGCGGCGCCGACGACCTCACGATCCAGGAGCTGCGCGGCGAGGTCGCGATCGACGACGTCCTCAACGTGCTCCAGCGGGCCGAGATGGCCGCGCGGATGATCGACGAGATCGCGCGCAACGTGGCCGAGCTCGGCCTCGACGGGCGGCTCGTGGCGATGCAGCTCGCCGAGCTCGCGGAGGGTGTGGTGGAGGAGCGGCTCGCGATCATCCGCGACTACCGCTCCGACGACGCCACCGGCGGGCCGCAGGAGGTCCTCGACCGGCTCGCGGCCCTGCGCTACTCGGAGCTCGTCGACCTCGCCTGCGTGCGCCGGGCGATGGGCTTCGCCGACGGCGCGGAGCCCGACCCGCGGCCGGGCGGCTACCGCGCGCTGGCCCGCATCCCGGCCCTGACGGACGACGAGGCGGACTGCGTCGTGGCGGCGTTCCCGACGTACGCGGCCCTGATGCGCGCCACGCTGCGCGAACTCCAGGCCGTCGACGGCCTCCCGCCGGCCCGGGCGGGCGAGGTGCAGCAGGGGCTGCGGCGCCTGCAGGACCGCCACCTGCGCGGCTGACGCCAAACCTCCGCCATTCGATGCCGAGACCGGTTATCCTTCCGGTCCACGCACGGGAGGAGCGCCGAGTGTTCAAGGTCGGAGACCGGATCGTCTATCCCCAGCACGGAGCTGGCGTCATCGACGGGATCGAGAAGCGCACGGTGCTGGGTGAGGAGGTCGAGTACCTGACGATCAGGATCCTGTCCGACGACCTCGTCGTGCGCATCCCCGTCAACCGCGTCGATGAGCTCGGGCTCCGGCGCGTGATGGACCAGAAGGGCGCCAACGCGGTGCTCGCCGTCCTCGCCGAGGACGTCACGGAGGACACCGGCTCGTGGAGCCGGCGCTTCCGGATGAACAAGGACAAGATCCGCTCCGGCGACGTCAGGGAGATCGCGGAGGTCATCCGCGACCTCTCCCTGCGCGACTCCGAGCGCCCGCTCTCGTCGGGCGAGCGCCAGCTGCTCGCGCAGGCGAAGCGCATCCTCTCGTCCGAGCTCCGCTGGGTGCTCGACAAGGACGAGGACGAGACGAACGAGCACCTCGACAAGCTGCTCGCCGACCTCGCGGCGGCCCGCGCCGAGGCGCGCGCCGCCCGCTCCGCCTAGGCGCAGATGGGTGACGCGGTCGCCGTCTGGGCGGTCGTCGTCGCGGCCGGGTCCGGTGAGCGCCTGGGCGCGGAGCAGCCCAAGGCCTTCGTGGCGTTCGGCGAGGATCCGCTGGTGGCGGCGTCGGTGGCGGCCCTCGACGAGCACCCGGCGGTCGACGGCATCGTGCTGGTCGTGCCGGAGGGCTGGGAGGAGCGCGCGACGTTCATGTGCGACGAGATCGGCGCCGGCAAGGTCGCCGTGGCGGTCGCCGGCGGCCCGTCCCGCTCGGACTCCGTGGCGCTGGGGGTGGCCGAGGTGCCCGCCGAGGCGGCGCTGATCCTCGTGCACGACGCCGCCCGCCCCAACCTGCCTGCGGACCTCGTCGACCGCGTCCTCGCTGGCTTCGTCGACGGCCCCGACGGGGTCGTGCCGGGGCTGGAGGTCGCCGACACCGTCAAGCGCGTCGACGCGGCGGGGCGGATCGCGGAGACCCTGCCCCGCGCGGAGCTGCGCGCCGTGCAGACGCCGCAGGGCTTCCGGGCGGACGTGCTCCGCCGCGCCCTCGCCGCGCCCGACCGGTCGAGCGGGACCGACTGCGCGAGCCTCGTGGAGCGCGCGGGCGGCGACGTCCGCGTCGTCCCGGGCGACCCGCGCTGCCTCAAGGTCACGACCCGCGCCGACCTCGAGCGCGCACTGGAGCTGCGCCTCGATGGTTGACCACCACACGCACCTCGCGCCCGACGACGACGCCCTCGACGAGGCGGTGCTGTCGGTCGAGACGATCACCGCGCACGTCGCCGCCGCCATGGACCGCGGCCTCGACGCCGTCTGCGTGACGGAGCACGTCTACCGCTTCCGGGTCGCCAAGCCGGCCTGGCAGCACCCCTACTGGCAGGGCCAGGCCGAGTGGGACATCGACGCCTACTGGGAGGCCCTCGCGGAGGCCAAGGAGATCGGGTTCCCGCTGCGGATCGGCATCGAGTGCGACTGGCTGCCCGAGCACCAGGACGTCCTCGTCGACGCCCTCGCCGGCCGCCCCTGGGATGTGATCCTCGGCTCGATCCACTGGGTCCACGAGGGCGCGGTCGACTACGACCTCTACTCGGCCTTCGACGTGATCGAGCCGGACGCGCTCTGGCGTGGCTACGTCGACCGCTACGCGCGGGCCGCGCTGAGCGGGCAGTTCGACGTGATGACGCACGCCGACCTGCCGAAGTCGTTCGGGCCCCTGCCCGCGCCGGCCGTCCTCGAGCAGGCCTACGACGACATCGCCGATGCGCTCGCCGAGGCCGGCTGCTGCGCGGAGATCTCGACCGCCGGGCTGCGCAAGGCCGCCCGGGAGATCTACCCGGGCCCCGGCCTCCTGGCGCGCCTGTGCGCCCGCGGGGTGCCCGTGGTGCTGTCGTCCGACGCCCACGAGCCCGAGAACGTCGGCTTCGCCTTCGACCAGGCGCGGCGCGCGGCCGCCGAGGCGGGATACTCCGAGGTGATGGAGTTCTCGGGCCGCGACCGCCGGGCGGTGCCGCTTGGCTGACCTGCGCGTCGGCACGGCGGTGGACGCCCACCGGCTCGTCGCGGGCCGCCCGCTCGTCCTCGGCGGAGTCGCGATCGAGCACGAGCTCGGCCTCGAGGGGCACTCCGACGCGGACGTGGTCTGCCACGTGCTGACGGACGCGCTGCTCGGCGCCGCCGGGATCGGCGACATCGGCCGGATGTTCCCGAACACGCCGGAGTGGGAGGGGGCGGCCTCAATCGACCTCCTGCGCCGCGCCGCCGCCGCGATCGACGAGCAGGGCTGGCGGCTCGTCAATGCCGACTGCATGGTGGTCTGCGTGGCGCCGCGGCTCGCGCCGCACGTCGAGGCGATGCGCACCGCCTGCGCGGACGCGATGGGGGCCACGGCCGACCGCGTGTCGATCCGCGCCACGGGCACGGACGGGCTCGGCTTCACGGGGCGCGGCGAGGGCATCGCCGCGCAGGGCGTGGTCCTGATCGAGCGCTAGGCCTCCGCGCCGCCGGCCGGGATCGGCGGAAGCTGGAAGCCGCCCATCTCCTGCAGCCGGTCGATCCGCTCCTGCAGCGGGGGATGGGTGTCGAAGAGGCCGCCGATGGAGGAGCGCAGCCCGTGGTGATCGCGCAGCGGCGACTCGATCCAGAGGTGCGCGGTGGCGCGGTTGACGTGCTGCAGGGGGTGCCTGTCGACGGCGAGCTTGTAGAGCGCGCGGGCGAGGCCCTCGGGGTCGCCGGTCAGCTCGGCGGCGGTGGCGTCGGCCAGGTACTCGCGCCGGCGCGACAGGGCCATCTGCAGGAGCGCGCCGCCGATCGGGGCGAGGATGATCGCGGCGATCGCGATGATCGCGCCGATCGGGTTCTGGTTGTTCGAGTTGCGGCCGCCGCCGAAGACGGTGGCCCAGAGCAGCATGTCGGCGATCATCGAGATCACGCCGACCATCACGGCGGCGAGGGTCATCAGGCGCACGTCGCGGTTGCGGACGTGGGCGATCTCGTGGGCCATCACGCCCTCGAGCTCGCGGCGGTCGAGCAGCGCGAGGATGCCCGTGGTGGCGGCCACGTAGGCCTTCTCGGGGGTGCGGCCGGCCGCGAAGGCGTTGGGCGCCTGGTCGTCGATGATGAAGATGTCGGGGGTCTTCGCGAGGCCGGCGGCGATCGCGGCGTTCTCGACGGTGCGGTAGAGCTCCGGGGCCTCCTCCTTGGAGACGGGGCGGGCGCCGCTCGCCGAGGCCACGATCGACCCCGCGGCGACGTAGGCGAAGATCCCGTACCCGACGGCGACGAGGGCCATGATCAGGCCGAAGCCCTGGCCGAAGAAGACGTAGACCGCGGCCACGACGAGCGCCACGAGCAGGATGAACAGCACCAGCACCAGGACGGTGCGCAGGCGCGCCGAGCGGATCTGCTCCTGGAGGGTCATCCGCCGATCTCGACCTTGACCGGGTCACGCTGGGCGTCGTCCTCGATGCGGTAGAACTCGCGCGGCAAGAATCCGAACGTCCCGGCGATCGCGCTGGCCGGGAAGGACTGCTGCTTCGTGTTGTAGCGCTGGACGACGTTGTTGTAGTACCGCCGCGCGGCGGCGATCTTGTCCTCGGTGTCGGAGAGCTCGGCCTGCAGCTGCGTGAACGACTCGACGGCGCGCAGCTGGGGGTAGGCCTCGGCGACGGCGAGGAGGCCGCCGAGCGCGGAGCGCGTCTCCCCGTCGGCGGCGGCCTTGTCGCCGAGGGAGCGCGCCTCGAGGGCGTGGGCGCGGGCCGCGGTGACGCGCTCGAAGGCCTCCTGCTCGTGCGCGGCGTAGCCCTTGACGGCCTCGACGAGGTTGGGGATCAGGTCGGCGCGGCGCTTGAGCTGGATGTCGATCGAGGACTCGCCCTGCTGGGCCTCGTTGCGCAGGCGCACGAGGCCGTTGTAGGTGAGGACGAGCCACACGAGCACGATCAGGAAGACCGCGCCGATGATCAGGATCAGGACCGTGGTGCTCATGGGGTCAGGCTGCTCTTCGCGTGGGGAGGGCGGGCGGCCCGGGTGGCCGCCTGCCGCCCCAAGCGTACAGCCCCGCAGCGCCCGTCCGGGGTCCGCTCAGCCCGGCAGGGCCAGCATCCCGTCCCGCTCCGCGGCGAGCCCGTCGCGGACGAGCGCCCCCGCGATCTCGGGGTCGGCCTCGGCGAGGGGCACCGGGCCCTCGCGCAGGCGGTCGAGCAGGCGGCCGCGGGCCTGCCGGCGGGAGCCCTCGAAGGGCGCCTGCCGGCGCTCGGGCGCGTAGCGCAGGCCGCGGCCGGGGCAGCCGTCGGCGAGCGGGCAGCGCTCGCAGCGGGGGATGCGCGCCAGGCAGACGGTGGCGCCGAGGTCGAAGAGGCCCTGGGTCAGGTCGTGGGCACGGCCGGGCGGCGGCACGAGCGCGCCGCCGCCGAGCGCGCGGTCGACGATGCGGCGCACGTTGACGTCCTCGGGGATGACGTCGTGGTCGAAGCAGATCGCGCAGACCGCGGCCGCCGTGTACGGCCCGACCCCGGGCAGGCGCCGCCAGCCGGCGATGTCGTCGGGGACGCCCTCGTCGGCCAGGACCCGGCAGGCCCGATGGAGGTTGACGGCGCGGCGGTTGTAGCCGAGGCCCTGCCACGCGGAG
>VGBM01000012.1 GCA_016870485.1 Actinomycetota bacterium | reverse complement strand
CCCTGATCGCGCTCGACCGCGAGCTGCACCGGCAGATCTGGGCGATGACCGGCAACGGCATGCTCGAGCAGACCCTGGAGTGGCTGTTCAGCCACGTGCTGCGGCGCTGGAACGTCCTGCTCGACCGCTCCGAGGCGCTCGGCGACGTGATGGCCCAGCACGAGGCCGTGGTCGACGCGATCGTCGCGGGCGACGCGGACCTGGCGCGCGCGGCGATGGCCCGGCACGTCGCCGACTACCAGCGCTCGCTCGCGTCCTGAGCCCGGCTACGGGGCGAGCGACGCGGCGCTCGGGATCGCGACGGGCGCGTCGTGGAGCAGCCAGTCGCGCACGATCGCGCCCGCGGCCGGGCCCGACTGGAGGCCGCCGCCGCCGAAGCCGACGGCGTCGATCACGCCGTCCGCGTCGCGGCGCCAGCCGATCGACGGCTCGCGCGACGGGCGGCACGGGTACAGCCCGGACCAGCCCTCGCCGAACGCCATGCCGTCCGCGAGCCCGGGGAAGCGGACCGCGAGCTGCCCGGCGAGCTGCTCCTGCCAGTCCTGCGTGACGCCGCGCGGGTAGTCGTCGGGGTTGCTCGGCGGGTCGAGCAGGTCCTCCGAGTGCAGGCCGCAGATCAGCCGGTCGGCCGACTCGTGGCGCACGTACGCCCCGTACGGGTTGACGCCGGGGATGTAGTTCATCGTGAAGGGGTGCACGTAGGGGAGGGGCTCGGCGAGGTGCACCTGGATCGCCGAGCGCCGCTGCGGCGACACGTCGCTCGCGGCGCCGAGCAGCGCGGCGGCCTGCGGCGCCCACGGGCCCGCCGCGTTGACCACGACGTCGGCGCGGCGCTCGCCGTGGGTGGTCGCAAGGCGCCAGACGCCGTCCGCGCGGTCGGCGCCGGTGACGGCGCAGCCCTCGACGATGCGCGCGCCGCGGGCGCGGGCCCGCTCGCCGAAGGCGACGGTGGCCAGGTGCGGGTCGACGTAGCCGTCGCTCGGGCACCACAGCCCGCCGGCGACGTCGTCGGTGCGCAGCGCCGGCACCAGCCCCCGGATCTCGTCGACGTCGACGACGCGAGCGTCCTCGACGCCCAGCGTGCGCTGGTGGGCGACGCTGCCCGCGAACCGCTCGACGTCGTCCGCGGTGTAGCCGAGCCGCAGGTAGCCGGAGCGCACGAAGCCGATCTCGGCCTCCGCGGCGAGCACGTCGAAGGCGCGGCGGGCGAACACGCGCAGGTCGATCCAGCCGGGGTCCGTGTACTGCGACTCCACGACTCCGACGGCGAGCCCCGACGATCCCGACGCGATGCGGTCGCGCTCCAGCACCTCGACCGCGACGCCGGCCTCCGCGAGGGCGTCGGCGATGCAGCAGCCGATGATCCCGCCGCCGATCACGAGCACCGTGGTCACGCGGGCAGCGTAGAGCGGATGCGGACGGCACCGCGGGCCGCGACCCCCGCCGCTGCGGCGTAACCCATTCGCAACCGGATCTGCCCTACGCTCGGGGCGTGCGCGAGGCGGTCCTGTTCGACATCCATGGCAACGTGGACGCCCTGGAGGCGGTCCTCGCCGAGGCCGACGCCCTCGGCTGCGAGGGCCTGATCCTCGGCGGCGACTACGCGTTCCTCGGCCCGGCGCCCGCCGCGTGCGTCGACCGGCTGCGCGACGACCCCCGGCCCGCCGTGGCGATCCGCGGCAACACCGACCGCATGATCGCCGAGGGCGGCGACGCGATCGGCGACTGGGCGGCCGACCGGCTCGGCGCCGAGCGCGTCGCGTGGCTCGGCGGCCTGCCCGGGCAGGCGCATCTGCCGCGCCACGCGGCGCTCCTCGTGCACGCCACCCCGCGCGGCGACGAGGAGCGGCTGCTCCCCGACACTCCCGACCCGCAGGCCGAGGCGATGGTCGCCGGCGTCGAGGTCCCCACGCTCCTCCACGGCCACGTGCACCTGCAGCACCGCCGTCGGATCGGCGGCCTCGAGGTCGTCAACCCGGGCTCCGTCGGCTTCCCGTTCGACGGCGACCCGCGTGCCGCCTGGGCCGTCATCGAGGACGGCGCGGTCGAGCTGCGTCGCACCGCCTACGACGCGGAGCGCGCGCTCGCCCGCCTCGCGGCCGCCGTCTCGCACCCCGAGCGCGCCCTGGCCGAGCGGCGGCTGCGCACGGCCCGCGCCTGAGGCCGTCCGGCATCATGGGCGGGCGGTGATCACGCTCCCCGACATCTCCGCCTTCGAGGCCCAGGGCGTCAACTGGCTCGGCCTCGTCGCCGTGCTGGTCGGCGCCGTGATCGCGGCTTGGCTGATTCCGCGCATCGCGGTGGCGCTCCTGTCGCGCCGCCTCAAGGGGCGCCGCTCCGGCGACATCGACGTGCACCGCCGGGCCAAGCGCGCGGACACCCTGCTCTCGGTCGTGCGCTCCCTGTCGCGCTACGCGGCGATCGTGGCCGGCATCCTCGCGCTCTTCATCTTCGCCTTCCCCGGCGCGGGCTCGACGGTGCTCGGCGTGTCGCTCTTCATCGCGATCATCGGCTTCGCCGCCCAAAGCGTCCTGCGCGACGTCATCGCCGGCACGATGGTGGTGTCGGAGCGCTGGTTCGACGTCGGCGACGCGATCACGATCGAGCCGTGGGGGATGAGCGGCGTCGTCGAGTCGATCACGCTGCGCAGCACGAAGCTGCGCGGCCTCGGCGGCGAGTCGCTGCGCATCCACAACCAGCACATGTACGGCGTGCGGGTGGCCCGCAACGGCATCCGCGAGATCGTTCTCGAGGCCTACGTCTCGGACGCCGCCGCCGGGCGCGCGCTGTTCGGGCGGCTGTCGACGCTCCTGCCCTCGGGCCCGATGCACCTGCTCTCGTCGTCGCTCCAGATCGAGGAGGAGGAGGCGCTCGGCAGCCTCACCCGCATCGCCGCGCGCGGCGCCGTGCCGCCCGGGCGCGAGTGGCTGCTCGAGTCGTTCGCGATCGAGCTGCTCAAGGAGATCGACGCGGACGGCGTGATCCGCCACGGGCCGATCGCCTACTTCTCGGACCCGGTGGCGGAGCAGCGCTTCGCCCGCACGGTGGCGCCGGCGCTCGACCTCGACGACGCCTAGAGCACGCCGGCGTGGGGCACGACGCGCTCCTCGAGCACCGTCACGAGCCGGGTGCGGGGCGAGTAGCGCAGGACGCACAGCTGGGCGTCGCCCTCGACGATCGACTTGCGCAGGGACGGGCACTCCGTGATCAGGGCCTGCGCCGTCACGCGGGCGTTGACGTCGATCGCCTCGTCCGCACCGGACGCGCCGCCCGCGCGGTACAGGCCGGCGGCCAGGGCGCCGGTCAGCGGGGCGAGCGCGAGGTTCGGCGGCTCGCCCGTCTTGTACTCCTCGTAGGCGGCGTGCACCGCGCGGCAGTCCTCGTGGGCGAGCACGATCGCGAGGCGCGTGTCGAGCGCCGTCATCGCGAAGCCGATCGCGGACGCGACCGGGATGTCGACGTACTGCCCGGGTAGCCGGACCGTGAAGATCGCGCCTTCCGCGGCGCCGAGGACGGCCGCCGGCGGCACGCGCGCGTCGGAGCAGCCGATCACCGCGACGGGCGGCAGGTGCTCGAGCGGATCGGCGGGCGCGCCGAGCAGGTCGCGCTCGGTGTCGCCCGCGGCCCAGCGCGCGTTGCCGGCGAGGACGCGCTCGAGGAGCTCGGGGGCGGACAGCCTCTCCATCGCCCCGGAGCCTAGGGGAGGCACCGGGGCACAGTGGTGAGGATCCGGGGGCTAGCCCTCGGCCAGCCACTCCCTGTAGACCGCCTGGTCGCGGCGGTCGGCGATGCCCATGTTGACGAGCCTGTGGGTGATCACGCCGTCCTCGTCGACGAGGAAGGTGCCGCGCATGCAGGTGCCCCAGTCCTCGTCGAAGACGCCGTACGCCTTCGAGACCTCGCCGTGCGGCCAGAAGTCGGCGAGGAAGCGGCCGTTGGCGCCGAGCTGCTCCTTGTAGGCCTTGCGGATCGGCCAGGCGTCGCAGGCGATGTTGAGGATCTCGACGCCCTCCGGCACGAGGCTCTTGTCGTCGCGCAGCTCGCAGATCTCGCCCTCGCAGATGTCGGTGTACGAGAACGGGTGGAAGAAGACGAGCACCTTGCTCGTGCCGCGGTAGTCGGACAGGGTGACGCGCTGGTCGTAGTCCTCCAGCAGGCTGAAGTCGGGGGCGATGTCGCCGATCTCGGGCACGGGTCTCTCCTCGTCGCGGGGGATGCGTACGCCCTGCTCCTTCGCGCGGGCGCACGGAATCGCCGACTGCGCACGCGTGACGTTCGGTCAGGCGTCGCCTCGCCGTCGCCGCAGCTCGTCGAGCAGCTCGCGCAGCCGCGCCTCGAAGCCCAACTCGGTGGGCTCGTAGAAGCGCACGTCGCCGACGGCCTCCGGCAGGTGGCGCTGGTCGGCGACGAAGCCGCCCTCGGCGTGCGGGTAGCGGTAGCCGACGCCGCGGCCGAGCGCCTTCGCGCCGGAGTGCGAGCCGTCGCGGAGGTGGTCGGGCGGGAGCTTCGTGCCGTGCTCGCGCACGGCGGCGCGGGCGGCGTCGCCCGCCGCGTAGGCGGCGTTCGACTTGGGGGCGAGCGCGAGGTAGGTGGCGCACTGGGCGAGGGGGATGCGGCCCTCGGGCATCCCGATCTCCTGGACGGCCTGCTGGGTGGCGACGGCGAGGGGGAGGGCGCGCGGGTCGGCGTTGCCGACATCCTCGGAGGCGAACACGATCATGCGGCGCGCGACGTAGCGGGGGTCCTCGCCGCCCTCGAGCATCGTGTGCATCCACCACAGCGCCGCGTCCGGGTCGGAGCCGCGCAGGCTCTTGATGAAGGCGCTGATCGCGTCGTAATGGAGGTCGCCCTCGCGGTCGTAGCGGATCGGGATCCGCCCGACCTGCGCCACGAGCTCCTCCGTGATGGGGGCGTCGCCCGCGGGCCGCGCCGACGCCGCGGCCTCGAGCACGCTCAGGGACGCGCGGCCGTCGCCGCCCGCCGCGCGGCAGATCGCGTCGCGGGCCGCGGGCTCGAGCGCGACGCCGAGCGCGTCGGCCCCGCGGTCGACCATCGCGCCGAGGTCGGCGTCGTCGAGGCTGCGGAGCTCGTAGAGGGTGCAGCGCGACAGCAGCGCCGCGATCACGCCGACGTGCGGGCTCTCGGTGGTCGCGCCGATCAGGATGATCAGCCCCGACTCCACGAGCGGCAGGAGCGCGTCCTGCTGCGCCTTCGTGAAGCGGTGGATCTCGTCGAGGAAGAGGATCGTGCGGCGGCCGTCGGCGAGGCGGTCGCGGGCGCGCTCGGTGACGGCGCGCACGTCGGCCTTGCCGGCGTCGACGGCGGACAGCTCCTCGAAGGAGGCGCCCGTGCGGGCGGCGACGATCCGGGCCAGCGTCGTCTTGCCGGTGCCCGGCGGCCCGAACAGGATCATCGAGCCGACCCGGTCCTCCTCGATCGCGCGGCGCAGCGGGCGGCCCGGCCCGATCAGGTCCGCCTGCCCGACCATCGCGTCGAGGTCGTCGGGGCGCAGGCGCTCCGGCAGGGGCGCGACGAGGCGGCGGTGGTCGTCCGCGGCGCTGGCGAAGAGGTCGCTCATCGGGGCACAGGCTCGCGCACCGGGCCCCGCGCGGCAAGGGGGCCTCGGGTAGGCTGACAGCCGATGGGCGAGACCAGCGAGATGCTGCCGATCTGGATCGGCCTCGGCGTCTTCATGGCGCTGCCCTTCCTCGCGCTCGGCGCGTTCATCAGGCAGGTCTGGTTCCCCATCGGCCTCGCGATCGTCGGGGCCGGCATCTGGATCTACGGCCTCGGGCTCGGGGGCTACCTCGCCGCCGCCATCGGCGGCGTGGCGGGGGCGCTGCTCGGCCACCTGATCTACCGCCGCCGCGCGGCCCGCGGGACCGTGTTCCGCCACCATCCCGACCCGAAGCCCGGAGACCCCCAGTGACCGGCACCGTCGAGCGCTCCATCGACACGATCCGCACGCTCGCGATGGACGGCGTGCAGAAGGCCAACTCGGGCCATCCGGGCACGGCGATGGCGCTGGCGCCGATCGCGTACCTCTACTACCGCGAGTACCTGCGCCACGACCCCGCCGATCCGCACTGGCCGGGGCGCGACCGCTTCGTGCTCTCGCCCGGGCACGCCTGCATCCTGCAGTACTCGGCGCTGCACCTCGCGGGCTACGGCATCTCCCTCGACGACCTCAAGGCGTTCCGGCAGTGGGGCTCGATCACGCCGGGCCACCCGGAGGCGGGGCACACCCCCGGCATCGAGACCACCACGGGCCCGCTCGGTCAGGGCATCGGCAACGCCGTCGGCTTCGCGCTCGCCGAGCGCATGCTGGCCGCCCGCTACAACCGGCCGGGCCACGAGATCGTCGACCACCGCGTGCTCGGCATCTGCTCGGACGGCGACCTGATGGAGGGCGTTGCCCAGGAGGCCGCATCCCTGGCCGGCCACCTCGGGCTCGGCAAGCTGACGTTCGTCTACGACGACAACCGCATCACGATTGAGGGCGACACCGGCCTCGCCTTCTCCGAGGACGTCGCCGCCCGCTTCGCCGCGCTCGGCTGGCACACGCAGCGCCTCGAGGACGGCTGGACTCTCGACGACGTGCGCGCGGCCCTCGACGCCGCGGTCGCGGAGACGGGCCGGCCGTCCCTGATCGTGCTGCGCACCCACATCGCCCCCGGCGCCCCGACGAAGCAGGACACGGCCGAGGCGCACGGCGCCCCGCTCGGCGAGGAGGAGGTCCGCCTCACGAAGGCCGCCTACGGCTGGCCCGAGCATGAGCAGTTCCTGGTGCCCGACGAGGTCGCCGCGCACATGGACGCCACGGCCCGCGGCCACGAGCTCAAGGCCGAGTGGGAGGCCCGCATGGCCGCCTACCGCGACGCGCATCCCGAGCTCGCGGCCGAGCTCGAGCGCGTGCTGGTCGGCGAGCTGCCGGACGGCTGGGATGCCGACCTGCCGGTCTTCGAGGCGGACCCCAAGGGGATCGCCACGCGCGTCGCGTCCGGCAAGGCGATCAACGCGCTGGCGGCCCGCATCCCCGAGCTCGTCGGCGGCTCCGCCGACCTCGCCCCGTCGAACAACACGCACATCGCCGACGGGCTGGGCGTCTCGGAGCGCGACTTCGGCGGCCGCAACCTGCACTTCGGGATCCGCGAGCACGGCATGGGCGCGGTCCTCAACGGGATGGCGCTGCACGGCGGCCTGCGGGTGTTCGGGGCGACGTTCCTCGTCTTCTCCGACTACATGCGCGGCGCGGTCCGGATCGCGGCCCTGTCGGGCCTGCCCGTCACCTACGTCTGGACGCACGACTCGGTCTACGTCGGCGAGGACGGCCCGACGCACCAGCCGATCGAGCACCTGATGGCGCTGCGCGTGATGCCCAACCTCGTGGTGCTGCGCCCCGGCGACGCCAACGAGACCGTCGAGGCGTGGCGCGTCGCCCAGACGCACCGCGCCGGCCCGGTGGCGATCGTGCTCTCGCGCCAGAACCTGCCCACCCTCGACCGCGCCGAGCTCGCCCCCGCGGCGGGGCTCGCCCGTGGCGCGTACGTCCTCGCCGACGCCCCGTCGGGCGCGCCCGACACGATCGCGATCGCGACGGGCTCCGAGGTGTCGCTGGCGCTCGCCGCCCGCGACCTGCTCGCCGCCGACGGCATCGCCCTGCGCGTCGTCTCGATGCCGTCGTGGGAGCTCTTCGCCGCGCAGGACGCCGCCTACCGCGAGTCCGTGCTGCCCGCCGCGGTCACGCGGCGGGTCTCCGTCGAGGCCGGCGTGACGCAGGGCTGGGAGCGCTGGACGGGGTCCGCCGGGGCGGCGATCGGCATCGACCGCTACGGGGCGTCGGCGCCCGGCGGCACCGTCGGCGCGGAGCTCGGGATGACGGCGGAGGCCGTCGCCGCGGCGGTGCGCGGCCTCGCCTGACGCGCGGGCGCCGGCTGTGCCACGATACCGGCAGAACGCCGCCTGGAGGACCCCGAATGGCCGACCACGCTGATCACCATCACCACGCCGCGCCGGCGAAGCCGAACGCGAGCACGATGATGGGCTTCGGCCTGTTCGCGGGCATCGCCGCGATCCTGGTCGCGCTGGTCGCCGTGGTCCGGGGCGGGGCGCTGCTCGATATCGCCGCCATCCTCGGCGTTGCCTCCATCGCCATCGCCGTCCTCGCGGCGGTCGCCGGCAAGGCCAAGGGCCGGCCGACGCGCGGCTTCCTCACCTGCGTCCTGCTCGGCGCCGTCGCGATCGCGAGCTGGGCCGTGATGGGCGTCTGGATCGCGGCGTAACGCCGCGGCGGGCTCAGGCCCGCACGTCGATCTCGCCGGCCGTGGCCAGGGCGAGGGTGCAGTCGGCGCCGCCGACCACGAGCGTGATGGTGCCGGCCAGTTCGTCGACCGCCGCCACGCGCACCGCGGCCCCGGGCACGAGCCCGCGCTCGGCGAGGTAGCGCAACAGGCGCGAATCGCGGTCGGAGACGCGCAGGATTTTGACCTCGGCGTTGGGCGCCGCGTCGGCGAGGCGGCACGAGGGATCGGCCGGGACGGTGCCGTCGCGGGCGGGGATCGGGTCGCCGTGCGGGTCGCGGTGCGGGTCGCCGAGGGCGGCGGCGATGCGCTCCTCGAGGCCCTCGGAGATGACGTGCTCGAGGCGGTCGGCCTCGGCGTGCACCTCCTCCCACGACATGCCGAGCTCCTCGACGAGGTAGAGCTCGAGCAGGCGGTGGTGGCGCAGGATCTCCAGCGCGACGGCCTCGCCCTTCCGGGTCAGGATGACGCCGCGGTAGGGCGCGTGCTCGACGAGGCCCGCCTGGTCGAGTTTCTTCATCATCCCGGTCACCGAGGCGGTCGAGACGGCGAGCCGGTCGGCGAGGGCCTGCGTCTGCACGGGCGCGCCGCCCGTGGCCTCGGCGATCTGGTGGATCGCCTTCAGGTAGTCCTCGATCGCGGGGCTGTACTCGCGGGCGCCGGTGGCCATGCGCGAAGCCTACCCGGCGCCTAGCGCCCGCCGGCGAGGCGGCGGACCACCTCGATCCGCGGGGCGACGGAGGCCGGGTCGATCCACTCGTCGGGGCCGTGGTCGCCGCCGCCGATCGGGCCGAGCCCGTCCACGGTGGGGACCCCGATGCTCGACGACCACGAGCCGTCGGAGGCGCCGGCCGCCGTCTGCTCCCTGGCGGGCGCGTCGACCGCGGCGAGCAGCGCGAGCGTGTGCTCGGCGAGCGCCGCGTCGCGGTCGAGCGGCGGGAAGCCCGGCTCGTCGGAGCGGGTCACGGCGATGTCGTCGTGGGCGGCGAAGCGCCCGAGCTCGGCGACGACCCAGGCGAGGTCCGCGGCGGTGTCGGCGCGCAGGTCGACGGAGGCGGTGGCGTGCCCGGGCACGGTGTTCATGCCGGAGCCGCCGTTGAGCTGCGTGACGGTGGCCTGCACGCCCGGCCGCCCCCCGTGCAGCTCGTCCTCGATCCGGACCGCCTCGCGCACCAGCGCCATCAGGGCGGAGCGGCCCTCGTCGCGCTCGGTGCCGGCGTGCGCGTCGCGGCCGACGGCCTCGAGGGTCAGCCAGGTGCAGGCCTTGCGCGCGGTGACGATCGCGCCGTCGGCGCGGCCGCACTCGAGGCACAGCGCGCGGTCGGCGCCGCGCCACTCGTCGAGGCAGGCCGGGGCCCAGGAGCGCGCCTCCTCGTCGGGGACGATCCAGAGCTCGGCCGCGCCGTGGGGGCCCTGCGGGTCGCGGGCGAGCCCGGCGAGGGCGGCGAGCCCGACGAGCAGGCCGCCGCGCATGTCGGCGACGCCCGGGCCGAGCACGCGGCCGTCGCGCGCCGCGAGCGGGCGGGCGGCGGCGGTGCCGGCGGGGTAGACGACGTCGTGGTGGCCGATCAGGAGCGTGCGGTCCGCGCCCGCGCCGCGGGTGGAGGCGATGACGAGCGGGCCCTCGGGCGTGGCGCGGACCTCGACGGCGAGGCCGTCGTCGGTGGCCCAGCCGGCGAGGAGGTCCGCGGAGCGCACGAGGCCGGCGTGGTCGCCGGTCTGGGCGTCGACCGCGCAGAGCGCGGCCAGCCGCTCGCCGAAGCCGTCGGGTAGGCCGTGCACCTCAGTCCCCGGCCACGCGGACGGGCTCCTGGCCCGCCACCTCGACCACGTCGCCGGCCACCAGGGTGCGGCCGCGACGCGTCTCCACCGTGCCGTTGACGGCGACGTCGCCGGCGGCGAGGAGGGCCTTCGCGTCGCCGCCCGTGTCGACGAGCCCGGCGAACTTCAAGAGCTGCCCGAGCGCGATCCCGCCGGGGCGGACCTCGACGTCGCGCACGCGGCTAGCCGTGCGAGCAGCTGGTGCAGCCGCCGCCCGCGGAGGCGGTCACCGCCTCCTCGTCCCCGGCCTCCTCGCCCTCCTTGAGCTGGAAGGAGGAGCCGCAGCCGCAGCCGGCGACCGTGTTCGGGTTCGTAATCGAGAAGCCGGTGCCGTTGAGCCCGTCGACGAAGTCGATGTCCGCGCCGTGCAGGTACGGCATGGAGAAGGGGTCGACGAGCACGGTGATGCCGTGCGCCTCGATCACCTCGTCGCCGTCCTGGGCGCCCGTGTCGAAGCCCAGCGCGTACTGGAAGCCGGAGCAGCCGCCGCCCTGGACGGCCACGCGCAGCGCGGTCAACTCGGCATCGTCCTCGGCGGCGAGGAACTCGCGGACCTTGTCGGCGGCCTTCTCGGTGATGGTGATCATATGCCTGGTTCGTTTCGCGCGGCGGGTGCCTGCGGTTTTCGCCGGCCCTCGCATTGTGCCTGCATCCCCGCCAACGCGCCATGCGCACCCGGCATTCCCGTCAGGGGCGCTTGTGACAGGGTGGGGAGGGGGGTGTCGGGCCGGCGAGTGGCGTAGCGGCGCGGCCTTGCGGCATTCGGCACGATCACGGGCCGGCGGGGTTTGTAACAGCAGCGGCGCCCCTGCTACGGTTGTGAGGCCGGTGGCATGTGGCGCCGGCCGTGACCGCGACCGCCGGAGAACCGTGCTCGGAGACTGGGCCTCCTATCTCATCTACCTGCTCTTCGCCGCAGCGATCGCCGGCAGTCTCCTCGCGGGCTCGCTCGCGTGGTCGCGCTTCTTCCACCGCCGCCTGCGGCCCGGCACGAACAAGTCGCGCGCCTTCGAGTCCGGCGTCTCCGACGGCACCTTCCAGCCGTCGAACTTCTCCGTCAACTACTACCTGACAGCGATGCTCTTCATCGTCTTCGACATCGAGATCGTCTTCCTGTACCCGATCGCCGTGAACCTCGACATGCTCGGCGTGTTCGGGCTGATCGAGCTCGCGCTGTTCGTCCTGATCCTCGCGATCGGCTACGTCTACATCTGGCGCAAGGGGGCCCTCGAGTGGCACTGAGGCCCGACGAGCCGCACGACCGGCCGGTCGCCGCGCCGGCCGCGCCGACGCCCCCGCGCGGCGCCGTCGTGATCCCGCCCGCGCAGGTGCGCCGCTCCCTGCGCTCGACCGACCTCGACTCGGTGGTCATGACGACCACCGTCGAGAAGGTCTTCAAGATGGCGACCGCCAACTCGATGTGGCCCTTCGGCTTCGGGCTCGCCTGCTGCGCGATGGAGATGATCGCGATGATCTCCAGCGCCCGCTACGACGTCGCCCGCTTCGGATCCGAGGTCGTGCGCGCCACGCCGCGCCAGTCCGACCTGATGATCGTGTCGGGCCGCGTCGCCCACAAGATGGCCGAGCCGATCCGCCAGCTCTACGAGCAGATGCTCGAGCCCAAGTACGTGATGGCGATGGGCGCCTGCTCGTCGACGGGCGGCATGTTCTCGAACTACTCGGTGCTCCAGGGCGTCGACAAGATCGTCCCCGTCGACGTCTACGTGCCCGGCTGCCCGCCGCGCCCCGAGGCCGTGATGGAGGGCCTGATGGTGCTGCAGCAGCGCATCAAGTCGGGCATCCCGTCCGCCTCCCTGCAGCAGGAGACGCAGTCGTGAGCGACGCCCTCCTGCAGGTCAACTCGCCCACCTGGGGCGCGCCCGACCAGGCCGCCGCCGACCGCCTCGAGGCCGCCCTCGGCGCGGGCGTCGTCGAGCGCCGCGTCGAGCACCGCGGCGAGCTCACCCTCGACGTGCCCGTCGAGCGGCTCCCCGACGTCTGCCGCCACCTGCGCGACCACGAGGGCTACGACCTCCTGTCGTCCGTGACCGGTGTCGACTACCTCGGCTACGAGGGCGAGGTCGCCGGCTACTGGGGCGGCGGCGCCGACGGCCGCGACCTCAACCGCTCCGCGTCGGCCGGCAAGCGCGCCGTGCCCGAGGCGCCCGGCCCCAAGCGCTTCGGCGTGTCCGTGGCGCTCGCGAAGGTGCTGACCGTGACCGACGGCGACCACCGCCGCCTGCGGGTGCGCGTCTGGGTCGACGAGGGCGAGGCCGTCCCGACCCTGACCGGCGTCTACCCGTCGGCCGACTTCCACGAGCGCGAGGCGTGGGACATGCTCGGGATCGAGTTCGCCGGGCACCCGAACCTGCGCCGGATCCTGATGCCGGAGGACTGGGGCGGCCACCCCCAGCGCAAGGACTACCCGCTGGGCGGCGAGCCCGTCCAGTTCTCGGACGAGGTGTAGGGGATGGCGGCGACCGAGGCCCCCAGGACCTGGCCGAAGCTCGACGTCCTGCGGCCCGTGCCCAGCGAGCTGCACCCCGCGACCGACAACCCGGACCTGCTCGAGATCAACCTCGGGCCGAACCACCCGTCGACGCACGGCGTGCTGCGCCTCGTGACGACGCTCGACGGCGAGATCGTCGTCGGCCTCAAGTGCGAGATCGGGTACGTCCACACCGGCATCGAGAAGAACATCGAGCAGAAGACGTACTGGAAGGCGATCCCGTACGTGCCGCGGATGGACTACCTGTCCTTCTTCAGCGGCGAGACCGCCTTCTGCATGGCCGTCGAGAAGGCCCTCGAGCTCGAGGTGCCGCGCCGCGCCGAGTGGATCCGCGTCCTCTTCCAGGAGCTCGCGCGCCTGCACTCGCACCTGATCTTCCTCGGCACGGGGTCCGTCGACCTCGGCGGCATCGCGCTGCTCTTCTACTGCTTCCGCGCCCGCGACGAGGTGCTCGACCTGTTCGAGATGGTCACGGGCCAGCGCATGCACCCGCGCTACTGCCAGGTCGGCGGCGTCGCCGAGGACCTGCCGCGGGGCTTCGAGCCGAAGTGCCGCGAGTTCATCGCCTTCATGCGCGACCAGGTCGACCAGTACGACGAGCTGATCGCCGCCAACCCGATCTGGCTCCAGCGCACCAAGGGCATCGGCGTCCTGCCGCCCGACTTCGCGCTGCAGATGGGCATGACCGGCCCGAACCTGCGCGCCTCGGGCGTGCCGTACGACCTGCGCTCCGCCAACGGCGGCTACGGCGCCTACCGGGAGATCGGCTACACGCCCGTCACCGAGCCGGCCGGCGACACGCACGCCCGCTTCCGCGTCCGCATCGAGGAGATGCGCGCCTCGCTCGACGTGATCGAGAAGGTGCTCGACGGCATCCCCGCCGGCCCCGTGATCGCGGACGACCGCAAGGTCGTGCTGCCGCCGCGCCACGAGCTGCACACCTCGATGGAGTCCCTGATCCACCACTTCAAGCTGGTCACCGAGGGCTTCACCGTCCCGGCCGGTGAGGTCTACGCGCCGATCGAGTCGGCCCGTGGCGAGTTCGGCTTCCACCTCGTCGCCGACGGCGGCTCGAAGCCGTGGCGCGTGCGCCTGCGCAGCCCGTCGCTCGTCCTCCTGCAGTCGCTCGCGGCGCTCTGCCAGGGCGTCTACCTGGCCGACCTGATCGCGATCCTCGCCTCCATCGACCCCGTCCTGGGGGACGTCGACCGCTGATGGCCGACCTCTACGACCAGATCCAGGCGGAGATCGCCAAGTACCCGGACCGCCGGGGCGCGATCCTGCCCGCGCTGCGCCACGCGCAGGAGCACTACGGCTGGCTGTCGCCGGAGGCGATCGAGGCCGTCGCCGAGGGGCTCGACCTGTCGCCCGCGCGCTGCGTCGCCGTCGCCTCGTTCTACGACATGTTCTTCCTGCAGCCCGTCGGCGACCACGTCGTCGAGGTCTGCACGAACCTCTCCTGCGCGCTGGTCGGCTCGGACACCGTGCTGCGGCGCTTCGAGGACGAGCTGGGCGTGCGCGCCCCCGGCACCTCCGAGGACGGCGCGATCACGCTGCGCCGCGTCGAGTGCCTTGGCGGCTGCGGCTGGGGCCCGGTCGTGTCCGTCGACGAGGAGTACCAGGAGCACTTCAACCCCGAGGACGTCGGCCCGCTCTGCGAGCGGCTGCGCGCCTCCCGACCCACTGAGAGCCATGCCTGAGGCACCAACCTTCGCGCCCCCGACCGACCAGTCCATCCTGCTGCCGTTCGCCGGCACGCGCCGCGAGATCGCCGAATACGAGGCGCACGGCGGCTACGGGTCCCTGCGCAAGGCCGTCGGCATGACCGGCGAGCAGCTGGTGGAGGAGATGATCAGTTCCAACCTGCGCGGCCGCGGCGGCGCCGGCTTCCCGGCCGGGCGCAAGGCGTCGTTCCTCGCGCCGGGCGGCGAGCGCTACCTCGTGATCAACGCGGACGAGTCCGAGCCGGGCACGTTCAAAGACCGCGAGATCATCCTGCGCAACCCGCACATGCTGATCGAGGGCATCCTCATCTACCTGTGGATGATCCGCGGCACCGCCGCCTACATCTACATCCGCGGCGAGTACCTCAAGGAGGCCGCGATCCTCGAGGGCGCGATCGCGCAGGCCCGCGCGGCCGGCTACGTCGGGGCGCCGCTCCTCGGCACCGACTACGTGCCCGAGATCTACGTCCACCGCGGCGCCGGCGCGTACATCTGCGGCGAGGAGACCGCGCTGCTGTCGTCGCTCAACGGCGACCGCGGCCAGCCGACGGCGAAGCCGCCGTTCCCGGCCGTGTCGGGTGCCTTCAAGAAGCCGACCCTGCTCAACAACGTCGAGACCGTGGCCACCGTGCCCGTGATCATCGGGATGGGCGGCGCCGCCTACGCGGGCATCGGCACCGAGCAGTCGACGGGCACGAAGATGTTCTCGCTGTCGGGCCACGTCCGCAACCCCGGCAACTACGAGATGCCGCTGTCGGCCACGTACCGCGACCTGATCGAGGGCCGGGGCGGGGGGCTGCCCGAGGGCCGTTCCCTGAAGGCGTTCGTGCCGGGCGGCTCCTCGATGCCGATCCTGATGCCGAACCAGCTCGACACGGGTCTCTCCTTCGAGGCCGTGGTGGCCGCCGGCTCGATGGCCGGCTCGGGCGCCGTGATCGTCGTCGACGACCGCACCTGCATGGTGCGCTTCGCGCTGCGCACCGCCGAGTTCTACATGCACGAGTCGTGCGGCAAGTGCACGCCGTGCCGCGAGGGCACCCGCTGGATCACGGAGCTCCTGCGCAAGCTCGAGGCCGGGCTCGGCTCGAGCGCCGAGATCGACCTCCTGCTCGACATCTGCGACCGCGTCGAGGGCAACTGCCTGTGCGTGCTCGGCGACGCCTGCGCGATGCCGGTCCGCAGCCACATCCGCAACTTCCGCGCGGAGTTCGAGGAGCACTGCCGCCTCGGCCGCTGCCCCTACCCCGACGACGCGCCGATGAGCGAGCTCTACCCGCCGCTCCTGCGCGCGCCCCTGCCGATGGTGGCCGCCACGTGAGCACGACCGAGCCGACGGTGGCGACCGTCACCCTCTCGATCGACGGCCGCGAGCTGACCGTGCCGAAGGGCACGCCGCTCGTCGTCGCCGCCGCCGAGGGCGCCGGGGTCGAGATCCCCGTGTTCTGCTACGAGCCGCGGCTCGGGCCGCCGATCGGCGCCTGCCGCATGTGCCTCGTCGAGATCGAGGGCGCCCCGAAGCTCCAGGCCGCCTGCACGCTGTCGTGCGCGGACGGCATGGTCGTGCGCACCGCCGAGGCCTCCGCGCAGGCCAAGGAGGCGCAGGACGCCGTCCTCGAGTTCATCCTGCTCAACCACCCGCTCGACTGCCCCGTCTGCGACAAGGGCGGCGAGTGCCCGCTGCAGGACCTGACGTTCCGCTACGGGCCGGGCTCGACGCGGATGACGCTGCCGAAGCGCACCTACGAGAAGCCGCTGCCGATCTCGCCGTCGATCGTCCTCGACCGCGAGCGCTGCATCCTCTGCTACCGCTGCACCCGCTTCTCCGGCGACGTCGCCGAGGACGGCGAGCTGGTGGCCCGCGAGCGCGGCGCGCAGAGCGTGATCGCCACCTTCGACGAGAAGCCGTACGGCAACGCCTTCTCCGGCAACGTCACCGAGCTGTGCCCCGTCGGCGCGCTCCTGCCGACCGCCTACCGCTTCAAGGCCCGCCCGTGGGAGATCGTCAACGTGCCGACGGTCTGCACGGGCTGCGCGACCGGCTGCAACACGTGGTCGACGCTGCGCGAGGGCAAGGTCGAGCGGATCCTGTCCCGCAACCACCCCGACGTGGACGGCGGCTGGCTCTGCGACAAGGGCCGCTTTGCCCGCTACGAGCCGCGCGACGAGCGCATCACCCAGCCGCTCGAGCGCGGTCCGGCCGGCCTCGCGCCCGCCGCCTGGGACGACGCCCTGCGCACCGTGGCCCAGCGCCTGCGCCACCACTCGGCGGCCGACGGCCCCGGTGCCGTGGCGATCCTGACCGGCGGCAACCTGACGAACGAGGAGGCGCTGGCCTGGAGCCGGATCGCCGCGGACCTCAAGGCCCGTACGGCCTCGGCGCCGCTCGCCGCGCCCGCCGCGCTCGAGCTCGTCGACCCGTGCGCCGCCACCCTGGCCGCGCTCGAGGGCGCCGACCTCGTCGTCGTGATCGGCGACCAGGAGCCCGCCGACCGCGCCGGCACGATCGACCTGCGGATCCGCAAGGCCCGCCGCGACGGCGCGCACCTCGCCATCGTCGGCCCGGGCGGTACGAGCCTCGAGCCGGACGCCGGCACGTTCCTCCGCACCGTCCCCGGGGCGGGCTCCGCGGTCCTCGCGGCGCTCGTCGCGGCCGCGCTCGAGGCGGGTGGCGACCGCGTCCGCCCGGACGCCGGCGCCGCGGGCGGGGTGGAGGAGCTGGCCGGCCTGGCCGGCGCCGACGCGGCCGCCGTGCGCGCCCTCGGCGACGCGCTCGGCCACGCGGAGCGCCCCGTCCTCGTCGTCACCGACCCGCTGGCCGCCGCCGAGCTCGCGCACGCGGGCTGGGCCCTCGGCCTCGACCGCGCCGCGGACGGCGGCATCCTGCCCCTGCCCGTCGGCGCCAACGAGCGCGGCGAGCGCGCCGTCGGCCTCGTCGGGGGCTGGGACGAGATCCTGCCCGCCCTCGAGGCGGGGCAGATCACCGCGATCGCGTTCGTCGGCTGCGACCCGGTGGTCGAGGGGCCCGAGGGGGAGCGCTGGCAGATGGCCCTCGCGCAGGCGCCCGTCGTGGTCGCGGTCGCCGCCTTCACGAACGGCGTCACCTCGCAGGCCCAGATCGTCCTGCCGCTCGACACGGAGCACGAGCGCGACGGCAGCGTCACCAACCTCGAGGGGCGGGTGCAGCGCGTGCGCCCGACGCTCGCCCCCGTCGGCGGCGTGCCGCTGGTCGAGTGGACGAGCCGCCTCGCCGGCTTCCTCGACGTGGCCACCGCGCCGAGCGCCGCGAAGGCCTTCGCCCTGCTCGCGGAGGGCAACCCCGCCTTCGCCGGCCTCAGCTGGGGCGGCCTCGGCGACCGCGCCCCGCTGCACCTCGAGCGCCCCGCGGCGCGCCCCGCGCCCGCCGTCGCGCCGACCGCGCCGCCCGCGGCCCCGGCCGAGGGGGCGTTCCGGCTGATCGCGCCGCGCCCGCTCTTCAGCGGCGCCGCCGTCGAGCGCACCCCGACCCTGTCGCACCAGCGCGCACCGTGGGTGTCGCTCGCCCACGCCGACGCCGAGCGCCTCGGCGTCGCGCGCGGGGACGAGGTCTCCGTGCGCCACGCCGCCGGCGAGCACACCGGCCCCGTCCGCATCTCCCGCCGTCAGCTGCCCGGCAGCGTCCGCATCAACTGGCGCGGCGCCCCCGCGGGCGCGAGCGCCACCGTGGAGGCCCGCTAGCCCCTTCCCCCACCATGGTCGACGGCGTCCTCGCAACCATCATCAAGTCGTTCGTGCTCGTCAACGTCCTGATGGCGTTCTTCGCCTTCATGACGTGGGTCGAGCGCAAGCTGATCGGCCGCTTCCAGGTCCGCTACGGGCCGAACCGCGTCGGCCCGTTCGGCCTGCTCCAGCCGATCGCCGACCTCGGCAAGATGCTGCAGAAGGAGAACATGGTCCCCGAGGGCTCGCGCGTGAAGCTGTACATGGTCGCGCCGCTGATCGCCATGACCTGCGCGATCGGCGCCTTCGGCCTGATGCCGTTCGGCGGCGTCGCCACGATCCCGTTCGTCGACTACCAGTTCCACCTCTACATCGCCGACACAGGCGTGTCGCTGCTCGTGGTCGCGGCGATCGGCTCGCTCGGCTTCTACGGGCTGATGATCGGCGGCTGGGCGTCGGGGTCGAAGTACGCCCTGCTCGGCGGCATGCGCGCGATCGCGCAGCTCGTCTCCTACGAGGTCGCCTTCACCCTCGCCGTGATCGGCGTGATCATCCAGGCCGGCTCCCTGTCCTTCGTCGCGATCTCCGACGCGCAGGTGCCGCTCTGGTTCATCATCCCGCAGTTCCTCGGCTTCCTCGTCTTCTTCGTGGCCGCCGTCGCCGAGTCGAACCGCCCGCCGTTCGACCTCGTCGAGGCGGACGGCGAGGTCGTCGCCGGCTACCACACCGAGTACGGCGGCATGCGCTACGCGATGTTCGCGGCCGCCGAGTTCATCAACGCGATCACGCTGTCGGCGCTCGGCGCCGTGCTCTTCCTCGGCGGCCCGAACGGCCCGTTTTTGCCCGGGCCGCTGTGGATGCTGATCAAGATCGGGGCCTTCCTGTTCGTGCTGATCTGGATCCGGGCGACCCTGCCGCGCGTCCGCTTCGACCAGCTGATGAAGATCGGCTGGAAGGTCCTCCTGCCCGCGGCCACCCTCAACCTGCTGCTGACGGCCGTCGCAGTGGTGTACCTCTAGGAGCCGCCGCCATGCTCGACCAGGTCAAGGGCTTCTCCACGACGTTCCGGCATCTCTTCCAGAAGCCGATCACCCAGCAGTACCCGGAGTACAAGCGCCCCGTCTACCCGCGCTTCCGCGGGCGCCACCAGCTGCACCGCCACGACAACGGCCTCGAGAAGTGCGTCGGCTGCTCGCTCTGCGCCGCCGCGTGCCCGTCGGACTGCATCCGCGTCGTCCCCGCCGAGAACACGCCCGACAACCGCGTCTCGGCCGGCGAGCGCTACGCGCGCATCTACGAGATCAACATGGCGCGTTGCATCTTCTGCGGCTACTGCGAGCTGGCCTGCCCGTTCGACGCGATCACGCTCGGCAACGACTTCGAGCTGTCGGAGATCTCGCGCGAGGCGCTCGTCTACACGAAGAGCATGCTGCTCGAGAAGCCCGCGCTGCGCACGCCGTCGCAGGCCGTCGACCCGTACGACGTGCCCGCCCAGGACATGGAGCGCGTGCTCGGCATGTACGACATCACGACGGCCACGAACCCCGAGGGCGCCGAGTAGTGGGGATCGTCGTCTTCTTCCTGGCCGCCTTTTTGGCCATCGTCTCCGCCCTCGCGGTCGTGTCCCAGAAGAACCCGTTCGTCTCGGCGCTGGGCCTGCTCGGCAACCTCGTCTCGCTGGCCACGCTGATGCTGCTGCTCGAGGCGCAGTTCGTCGCCGCCGCCCAGGTGATCGTCTACGCCGGCGCGATCATGGTCATGTTCCTGTTCGTGATCGCGTACGTGGGCCCGCGCGGGGAGATCGGCCCGGGCACCCGCAAGCCGTGGCAGGTCGTCCTCGCCGTGGTGGCGGGCCTGCTCGTCCTGATCCAGATCGTGCTCGTCGTGTGGACGACCGACTTCGGCAAGCCGGCCTCCGTCGACGAGGCGTTCGGCGGGCCGGGCGCGGTCGGCCAGGCCTTCGTGACCGACTACCTGCTCGCCTTCGAGGGCGTCTCCGTGATCCTCTTCATGGCCGCGGTGGCCGGCGTCATCCTCGGCGCGGGCCCGCGCCCCAAGCGCCTGACCACCGACCAGGTCATGGCCAAGGAGGGCGAGGCGGAGGCGCGCCGCCGCGCCGCGTCGCGCGCGGCGATCGAGGCGGCCCGCGAGGCCGAGCCGGGAGAGGTGCGCTGATGTCCGTCGGCCTGCCGTTCTACCTCTCGGTCAGCGCGATCCTGTTCGCGATCGGCCTCGTCGGCGTGCTCCTGCGCCGCAGCCCGCTGACGACGCTCCTGTCGCTCGAGGTGATGCTCAACTCGGTCAACCTCACCCTGGTCGCCTTCTCGCGCCAGGTCGGGGGCTCCGACGGCCAGGTCTTCGCCCTCGTGGTGATGGGCATCGCCGCGGCCGAGGTCGTCGTCGGCCTCGGCCTCGTGGTCGCGATGACGCGCCGCGAGATGGTCCTCGACACCGACGAGCTGAGGTCGTTGAGCGGATGACCGGCCTCGTCTGGACCGCGCTCGCCCTGCCGCTCGCCGGCGCCGCCGTCCTGGCGGTGCTCGGCACGCGCCTGCCCGCGCGCGGCGCGGGCTGGCTCGCGTCGCTCGTCATGCTCGTCGCGTTCGTCTGCTCGGCGATCGCCACGATCATGCTGGCGAGCCGCCCGCACGAGGAGCGCGCCGTCGTGGAGACGGCCTGGACGTGGCTGACGGCCGGCTCCTTCCAGGTCGGCCTCGAGCTCTGGTTCGACGAGCTGACGGCCGTGATGCTGCTCGTGGTCACCGGCATCGGCTTTTTGATCCACGTCTACTCGATCGGCTACATGAGGGGCGACGAGCAGGAGCGGCGCTTCTTCGCCTACCTCAACCTGTTCGTCTTCTCGATGCTGCTGCTCGTCGTGTCCGGCGACCTCGTGCTGCTGCTCGCCGGCTGGGGCCTCGTCGGGCTCTCGTCGTACCTCCTGATCGGCTTCTGGCACCAGAAGCCGTCGGCGATCAAGGCGGCCAAGAAGGCGTTCGTCATGAACGCGATCGGCGACGTCGGCCTCGCGCTCGGCATCCTCCTCCTGTTCATCGAGCTCGGCACGACGGCCTACACGGGGGTCTTCGCCGGCGCGGGCTCGCTCGACTCGTGGACGGCCACCATCGCGGCGCTGCTCCTGCTCGTCGGCGCGGTCGCGAAGTCGGCGCAGCTGCCGCTCCACACCTGGCTGCCCGACGCGATGGAGGGCCCGACCCCCGTCTCCGCCCTGATCCACGCGGCCACGATGGTGACCGCGGGCGTCTACCTGATCGCCCGCATGAACCCGCTCTTCCACGCGGCGCCGTACGCGCTCGAGACGATCGTCGTGATCGGCGTGCTCGGCCTGCTGATGGCCGGCGCGATCGCGCTCGTCCAGACGGACATCAAGCGGATCATCGCCTTCTCGACGATGAGCCAGATCGCCTACATGTTCGTCGGCGTCGGGCTCGGCGCGTACTGGGCGGGCATCTTCCACCTCTTCACGCACGCCTTCTTCAAGGCGCTGCTGTTCATGGGCGCGGGCCTCGTGATCCACGCCCTGCACGGCGAGCAGGACGTCCGCAACATGGGCGGGCTGCGCTCCGTGATGCCGAAGACGTACTTCTGCATGCTGATCGGCGCGCTCGCCCTGGTCGGCATCTTCCCGCTGTCGGGCGGCTTCTCGAAGGACGCCATCCTCGCGTCGGCGCTCGAGGTCGGGACGCCCCTGGCCTGGGTCGCCTACATCGGCGGCCTCGCCGGCGCGCTCCTGACCGGCATCTACACGTTCCGGCTGATGTTCCTCGTCTTCCACCGGCGGATGTCGCCGTACGCGGAGGCGGTCGCCCCGACGGCCGTCAAGCACCACGGCGAGGGCCCGAGCTCGATGCTGTGGCCGGTCTACATCCTCACGCTCGGCGCCGCCGTCGTCGGCCTCCTGCAGGTCCCCGGCCTGACCCACGTCTTCTTCGACTGGCTCGAGCCGATCGCCCCGGCCGGCATGGTCGAGCCGAGCGCCGCGCAGGAGTGGCTGACCACGCTCGTCGCGGTCTCGATCGGCGTCGCCGGCATCGCCATCGCGGGTCACCTCTACCTGCGCGAGTTCGACGCCACCGAGCGGATGCGCCTCGGTCGCGGCCGCCTCGTCGACCACGCGCTCGAGCACCGGCTCTACTGGGACGACCTCTACGCGGTGGCCTTCGAGCGGCCCGCGCAGTGGCTCGCCGCGGTCCTGCGCCGCGACGTCGACCGCCCCGTCGCCGGCTGGCTGCCCACGGACGGGCTCGGCACCCTGACCGCCTTCCTCGGCCGCAGCGTCAGCGTGATCGAGAACGGCGTCGTGCGCTCGTACGCGCTGGTCATCGCCCTCGGCATGGCCGGGCTCCTGCTCGCCCTCCTGGTGCGCGCCGGATGATCACCGCCACCACCCTCATCACCGTTCCGCTGATCGCGGGCATCGTGATCCTGATCGTGCCGTTCGCCCAGCGCCTCGCCGGCTACCTGGCGCTGCTCGTGGCGCTCGGGATGGTGGGGGCCGTGGCCGGATTCGTGTACCGCTTCGAGCCGATGGCGGGCTACCAGTTCGGCGACGACGCCGAGTGGATCCCGCAGCTCGGGATCCGCTGGAGCGTCGCCCTCGACGGCGTCGGCCTGGCGCTGGCCGCGGTCACCGCGCTGGTCGTGGCCTGCGCGATCGGCTACGGCCTGTGGGCTCGCCGCGACCGCACCCACGCCACCTTCGGGCTGCTCCTGATCACCGAGGCGTTCCTGTTCGTCGTCTTCGCGGCGCGCGACCTGTTCGTGTTCTACGTCGGCTTCGAGGGCATGCTGATCCCGCTTCTGGTCCTGCTCGCGGTGTGGGGCGGGGACGAGCGCCGCAAGGCGACCGTGCAGGTCGTCGCCTACACGGCCTTCGGCACGCTCCTGATGCTGGTCGCGATCCTCTGGCTCGGCCTGACCGCCCCGGACGGCCCCGACTTCTCGATGGCCGCCGCGGTCGGCCGCGGCAACGACCTCGTGTTCTGGGCGTTCGCCCTCGCGTTCGCGATCAAGTCGCCGCTCTTCCCCTTCCACGGCTGGGTCATGCCCGCCTACCGCCAGTCGTCGCCGGAGGTTGCGGCCGTCCTCTCGGGCGTGGCCTCGAAGGCGGGTGG
The DNA here is from genome assembly GCA_016870485.1 of Actinomycetota bacterium. Taxonomy (GTDB): domain Bacteria; phylum Actinomycetota; class Thermoleophilia; order Gaiellales; family F1-60-MAGs149; genus F1-60-MAGs149. The sequence goes on along the minus strand of VGBM01000012.1, from coordinate 29,896 downwards.
CTTCGCCTTCCTCGCCGTGCTCGTGCCGCTCTTCCCCGAGCAGTCGGCGCGCTACGCATGGCTGTTCATCGCGCTCGGCCTGATCGGCTTCCTCTGGGGCGCGCTCCTGGCCTTCCGCCAGCCCGACGGCCGCGGCGTCATCGCCTACTCGTCGATCGCGCAGATGTCCTTCGTGGTGCTCGGCATCTTCCTGCTCAACGCGCAGGGCTCGACGGGCGCCACGTTCCAGATGGTCAACCACGCCCTCGTCTCCGCGGCGCTCTTTTTGCTCGCGGGCTGGCTCGAGTCGCAGGCCGGCTCCGGCGACTTCCGCCGGCTCGGCGGCCTCGCCCGCAGCCGTCCGATCCTCGCCACCGTGGCCCTCGTCCTCGGCATGGCCGCGCTGGCCGTGCCCGGCTCGAGCGTGTTCGCCTCGGAGTTCCTGATCCTCCTGGCCGCCTTCGCCGACGCCTGGTGGCTCGGCACGATCGCCTCGCTCGGCATCGTCCTCGCCGCGATGTACATGCTGCGCTGGATCTCCGCCGTCCTGCACGAGCGCGAGGGCGACCTCGTCGGCCAGCTGCGCCCGCCCGACCTGCGCAGCGGGGCCCTGCTCGCGGTCCTCCCGCTCGCGCTGGCCCTGATCGCGCTCAGCGTCGCGCCCGCCCAGCTCACCGAGCGCGTCGACCCCTCGTCGCAGATGATGGTCGCGGGCGCCTTCGCGGACAAGGAGGCGCGGTGATCGAGGCCCCGAACGTCGTCGTCCTCGCGATCGCGCCGGAGATCAGCCTGCTCGTCGGGGCGTCGCTGGTCCTGATGGTGGCCGCCTTCCTGCGCGGCCGCGACCGCGGCATCGGCGTCCTGCTCGGCATCGCCGCCTTCGCGGTCAGCGGGGGCTTCGCGATCGCGGCCTGGGGCGACCCGCCGGTCGTCACCGTCGCCGAGGCGCTGCAGGTCGACCAGCTGACGCAGGCCGTGCGCATCCTCGTCGCCGGCTGCGGCCTCCTCACCCTGCTGGTGGCGCTCGGCTGGCCGCGCATGCGCGAGGCGGGCGCCGAGTACGCCGCGATCCTGCTGTTCGCGGCGACGGGCATGACGCTGATCGCGGGCTCCAACTCCTTCCTGACGCTGTTCGTCGCGCTCGAGCTCTTCTCGATCTCGCTGTACGTCCTGTGCGCGTTCGACCGCTCGTCGAAGGCCTCGCTCGAGAGCGGCTTCAAGTACCTCGTGCTCGGCACGATCGGCTCGATCATCCTCGTCTACGGCGCCGCCTTCCTCTACGGGGCGACCGGCTCGTTCCAGTTCGACGGGGTCGCGGCCGGCCTCGCCGAGGCCGAGCCGGGCGCCTGGCTCGTCGCGCTCGGCGTCGTGCTCGTGCTCGCGGGCCTCCTGTTCAAGATCGGCGCGCTGCCCTTCCACATGTGGGTCCCCGACGTCTACGAGGGCGCCCCGACCAGCGTGACCGGCTTCATGGCCGCCGCGACCAAGATCGCCGCCTTCGTGGCCCTCGCCCGCGTCCTCGCCGAGCCGCTCGCCCCCGTCCGCGACACCTGGGAGCCGGTCCTCGTGGTCGTCGCAGTGGCCACGATCGTCGTCGGCAACGTCGCCGCGCTCGTCCAGGACAACGTCAAGCGGATGCTCGCCTACTCGTCGATCGCCGCGGCCGGCTTCGGGCTGATCGCGATCATCGTCGGCGGCGAGGCGGGCTCGCGGGCGCTGCTCTTCTACCTGGCCGCCTACGCGCCGATGGCGATCGGCGCCTTCGCCGTGATCACGCTGCACGAGCGCGACCACCGCGGCGTCACGACGCTCGAGTCGATCCGGGCGTGGGGCTTCGAGCGTCCGTTCGCCGGCCTCGCGCTGGTCGTCTTCCTGCTCGGCTTCGCCGGCTTCCCGCTGACCGCGGGCTTCCTCGGCAAGTTCCTCGTGGCGGGCAGCGCTGTCGAGTCGGGCTGGGCGTGGCTCGCCGTGGTCGGCGCGATCGGCTCCGTGATCGGCATCGCCTACTACCTGCGCGTGATCCTCGCCCTGTACGACCGCTCGGCGCGCAGCGGCGTGCACGCAGCCGGGGCGCCGGGCCTCGCCTCGGTCTCGATCGCGATCGCGCTCTGCCTCGCCCTGGTCATCGCCGGCGGCGCCCTGCCGGGCATCGGGATCGACTGGGCCGGCGAGGCCGCCCGCGTGCTCGCCGCCGGCCGCTAGACCCGCCGCGAGCGCCTAGGATCCGCAGCGGGACGCGACAACGCCGGAGGAGCGCCATGCCCGAGAACACCACCATCACCTGGTACGGCCACGCCACCTGGGGCATCCAGACGCCCGGCGGCGTGCACGTCGTCGTCGACCCCTGGATCGGCGGCAACCCGGCGAGCCCGCCGAGCGCCGAGGGCCTCGCGGGCGACGTCGTGCTCGTCACGCACGGCCACGGCGACCACATCGCCGACGCGGCCGCGGTCGCCGAGCGCGGCGGGGCCACCGTGATCGCCCAGTACGAGATCGCGGGCTGGCTCGGCGAGCAGGGCGTTCAAGACGCCATCGGCATGAACACCGGCGGCAGCGTCGAGGTGCGCGGCCTCAAGGTCACGATGACGCAGGCCTTCCACTCGAGCAGCCTGCCCGACGGCGGCTACGGCGGCGACCCGGTCGGCTACGTGCTCGAGCTCGAGTCGGGCCAGCGCATCTACATCGCCGGCGACACCGGGGTCTTCGGCGACATGGCGCTGATCCGCGAGCTGTACGCGCCCGTCCTGGCGATCCTGCCGATCGGCGACCTCTACACGATGGGCCCGTACCAGGCCGCCCATGCCGTGCGCCTGCTCGGCGTGCAGCACGTGCTGGGCTCGCACTGGGGCACCTTCGACGCACTGACCGGCACCCCCGACCAGCTCGAGGCAGAGCTCGCCGCGCTCGGCCTCGGCGAGGTGGCCGTGCACCGCCTCGTGCCGGGTGACGCCCTCTAGGCCGATGACCTTCTCGATCGTCGCACGGGACGCCGATACCGGGGACCTCGGCTGCGCGGTCGCCTCCAAGTTCCCGGCCGTCGGTGCCGTCGTGCCGGCCGTGCTCGCCGGAGTGGGGGCCATCGCCTCGCAGTCGTTCGTCAATGCCCGCTACCGGCCCGACGGGATGGCGCTCCTCCAGAGTGGCGTTTCGCCAGATGCGGTCGTGCGTCGGCTCACCGATCCTGACGACGAACGCGCGGTGCGGCAGCTTGGGATCGTCGATGCGGGCGGATCCGCATTCTCCTTTACGGGCACGGACTGCCTCGAGTGGGCGGGCGGGCTTGTCGGCGAGGGGTATGCGATCCAGGGGAACATCCTTGCGAGCGCTGACGTCATCGCCGCCATGGAGTCAGCATGGTTGGATGGAGTCGGTCTGGCGCTGGGCGATCGTCTGGTCGGCGCGTTGCAGGCGGGGGACCGAGCCGGAGGCGACCGCCGCGGCCGGCAGTCCGCGGCGCTGATCGTCCAGCGCGTTGGTGCTGGATACGGTGGTGCAACCGGCCAGCTGATAGACCTGCGCGTGGACGATCACGTCGATCCCGTGCCGGGACTCCGACGCCTGCTCGATATCCACGGCCTGGTGTTCGGGGCGACGCCGGAAGCGGACTGGGTTCCCGTCGATGCGAGCACGGCCGCGAGGATCCGGGCTGCACTCCGCACGCGAGTGCCCGGTCTCCCCGCTGACGGGGCGTTCGACGGCGAACTCGAGGATGCGCTTCGCGCGTGGGTCATCGACGAGAACCTCGATGGGCGCTGGTGGGGTGGTGACCGCATTGACCCGGTCGTCCTCGCGCATTTGCTCCGCTAGACGATCTTCAGCGGCTTCCTGATGCGCTGCACGGGGTCCTGCGTGCGCATCGTGTGCAACCGCTCGGCCAGCTCGCGGATCGCCGCGGCGGCGGGGGAGTCGGGCCGGGAGACCGTGAACGGCACGCCGACGTCGCCGCCCTCGCGCAGCGCCGGCTCGAGCGGGATCTGGGCGAGGAGGGGCACGTCGAGGTGGCCGGCCAGCGATGCGCCGCCGCCCGACCCGAACAGCTCGTCCCGCTCGCCGCAGCACGGGCAGACGCGGTAGGCCATGTTCTCGACGACGCCGACGACGCGCATGTTGACGCGCTCGGAGACGGCGGCGGCGCGCTCGGCGACACGCTGGGCGGCGGCCTGCGGGGTGGTCACGATGACCGCCTCGCTGTTGGGCAGGAGGCTGCCGAGCGAGATCGCGACGTCGCCGGTGCCCGGCGGCATGTCGATCAGGAGCACGTCGAGCTCGCCCCAGTGGACGTCGGAGAGGAACTGCTGCATCGCCTTGTGCAGCATCGGGCCGCGCCAGAGGACGGCACCGCCCTCGTCCATGAAGTAGCCGATCGAGATCGTCTTGAGGCCGTGCGCGACGGGCGGCACGATCATGCTGTCCACCGTCACGGGGCGCTGTTGGATGCCGAGCATCCCCGGCACGGAGAAGCCGTAGATGTCGGCGTCGATCACGCCTACCTCGAGGCCGAGCCCCTGGAAGGCGATCGCCAGGTTGACCGTCAACGACGACTTGCCGACGCCGCCCTTGCCGGAGGCCACCGCGATGATGCGGGTCCTCGGGGAGACGGACAGCTCGCCGGCGGGCTGGGGCGGGCGGCCGCCGCGCAGGCGCGTCGCCAGCTGGGCGCGCTCGTCCTCGCTCATGCTCGTGAAATCGACGTGGACGGAGGTGACGCCCTCCACGGAGCCGACCTCACGGCGCACGTCCTGGTCGATCGTCGCCTTCAGCGGGCAGCCCGGGATCGTGAGGGCGACCCCAACGGTGACGTCGCCCGCCTCGCCGATCGCGATCTGGCGAACCATCTGCAGCGTCACCAGATCCTGCTTGAGCTCGGGGTCGATGACCCGGGTCAGCGCCTCGCGGACCTGCTCCTCGGTGATCGCCATGCCCGAAGGCTACCCGTTCCGGGGCTGGGGGCCGTCGAGCGTGCGGATCACGAGGCCGTCGAGGGTCTTGGGGTAGAAGTAGGTGCTCTTCTGCGGCATCACCTGGCTCGCGAGGGCCACGTTCTCGACCTCGCGCACGCTCGGGGCGCGCAGGATGAAGGCGACGTCGCCCGACTCCTCGACCTTCGCGGCGGCGTCGTCCGAGTAGGCGGTGTAGCGGATGCGGTCCGTCGTGGCCACGACCTCGGCGGTGAGCCCCAGGAGCGGGCCGAGGATGCGGTCCTGCAGCAGCACGGCGTCGATCCGCTCCAGCGGCGTCCGGGCCCGCTCCTCGGGCGGGGCCGAGACGAGGAGGGGCGGATGGTCCCGGCGCACGAGGCCGAAGACGCCGTGGTCATGGGGGATGGGGGCCATCGCCTGCTCGAGCTGCACGACGCCGTCGCCGGCCTCCCGCACCTCGAACCCGGCGGCGGCGATCCGGTCGGGCAGGGCCTCCTGCTCGGCGGCGTCGATCTCGCCGACGACGCGGTGGATCGGGAAGATCACGAGGCCGGGGCTCGCGCCGTTCGTGAGGTACATCATCATCGCGTTCGCCGAGGGGTCCTCGGGGTGCGCGTCGCGGTAGGCGAGGGCGGTCGCGTAGCGATGGTGACCATCGGCGATCAAGAGGCGCCGCTCGGTGAGGGTGGCGTGGATGCGGTCCGTGATGTCGGACTCCGGCACCCGCCACATGCGCAGGTGGGTGCCGTGGTCGTCGGTCAGGTCGATCGCCGGCGTCGGCTCCGAGCCGGCCCGCAGCGCGGTGTCGATCTCGCCGTCGGGGTCGTCGTAGGTGACGAGGATCGGCGAGGGCTGCGCATGCGTGGCGCGCAGGAGGCGCAGGCGGTCCTCGACGATGCTCGGCATCGTGCGCTCGTGGGGGAGGATGGTGCCGTCGCGGGCGGGCAGGCCGACGAGCGCGATCATGCCCTCGCGGACGCGCTGGACGCCGTCGGGCCCGATGAAGGTCTCCTCCGTGCGGTACAGGCACGGCACCTCCTCCTGGAGCAGCGTGCCGTCGGCGCGCCACTCGTCGAGCAGGCGCCGGGCGTTCTCCGCGCGGCCCACGTCGGGCAGGATCAGGCGCACGACGTTGCGGTTCGAGCGCGCCACGAGCCGCATGCGGTCGGCCATCGTGATCACGTCGTAGGGCGGCGCCACCACCGAGAACGCCGGATGGCGGGCCGGGTCGTAGCGCAGCCCGCGGAACGGGCGCACGTGGAGGGTCTCGGCGGGAGTGCCCATGGGACACGGCATGGTATCGGCGCTCGCCCATCCGCCCTGCCAGCCGCCTAGACTCACGGCATGGCCGCCGACGCCCGCACGTCCGTCTCCGAGCTGGTCGAGGGCCGGCTCGTCGACTCGACGTTCGCGGTGCTGCGCAAGGACCGCCGGCGCACCCGCACGGGCAGCCCGTACCTCGCGCTCGAGCTCGCCGACCGCACCGGCCGCGTGCGGGCGACGGTCTTCGACGACGCCCCGATCCTCGACGGGCGCTTCGAGGCCGGCGACGTCGTTCGGGTGCTCGGCTCCGTCGAGTCGTTCCGGGGGCGCCCGCAGATCGTCGTGCGCTCCCTCGAGCGGGTCGAGGCCGAGGCCGACGCGCTCGACTTCGTGCCGGGTGCCCGCCGCGACGTCGACGACCTCGAGGGCTTCCTCGAGTTCCTGGTCGAGGAGATCCCCGATGCGCCGCTGCGTGGGCTGGCTGCCGCCGTCCTCGCCGACGAGCCGCTGCGGGCCGCGTTCCGGGCCGCGCCGATGAGCGTTGAGCACCATCACGCCTACGCCGGGGGCGCGCTCCAGCACACCGTCGGCGTGGCGACGGCGTGCCGCGAGCTCGCGCTCCTGCATCCGCGCCTCGACCCATCGGTCGTCGGCTGCGCGAGCCTGCTCTTCGCCGTCGGCGCCGCCGACGCGTTCGTGCCGGGGCCGGTGCTCCAGCCGTCGGAGGAGGGGCGCCTGCTCGGCATCCCGCGCCTCAGCACGCGCCGGATCGAGCAGGCCGCCGAGCGGCTCGGCACGCCGCGCGAGCGGGTCGTGGCCGTCCTGCACTGCATCGACGCCGACCAGCAGCGGACGCCCGAGGCGGCCTGCGTGCACGGGGCGATCGCGCTGGACGCCTCCGTGTCGACGGCGCTCGCCCGCCAGGCGGGTCGGGCCGCCGCACCGCAGTAAACTGCACCGCGTGCGCATCGCGCTGGCCCAGCTGAACCCGACGGTCGGGGATCTCGCCGGCAACGTCGATCTGGTGGCGGCCGCGGCGGCGCGGGCGGCGGAGCTCGGGGCGGATCTGGTGGTGGCGCCGGAGCTCGTCGTCTCGGGATACCCGCCCGAGGATCTGGTGCTGCGTCCGTCGTTCGTGCGGGCGTGCGAGGCGGCGGTGGCGCGGCTGGCGGGCGAGGTGGCGGTGCCGGTGATCGTGGGGTCGCCGTGGGCCGGACCCGACGGGGTGCGCAACAGCGCGTTCGTGCTGGAGGGCGGGGCGGTGGTGGCGCGCTACGACAAGATGGCGCTGCCGAACTACAGCGTGTTCGACGAGCAGCGCACGTTCCGGCCGGGCGACGGCCCGCTGCTCGTGCAGGCGGGCGGCGCGCTGGTCGGCGTCACGATCTGCGAGGACATCTGGGTCGCGGATGGCCCGGCGCACGCCGCTGCCCGCGGCGGGGCGTCGCTCGTGGTCAACCTGTCCGCGTCGCCGTACCACCTCGGCAAGGGCCGCCAGCGCGACGAGCTGATCGGCGCGTTCGCCGCCGACGAGGGCTGCACGGTGGCCTACGCCAACCTCGTCGGCGGGCAGGACGAGCTCCTGTTCGACGGGCGCAGCCTCGTCTTCGACGCCGCGGGGGACCTGCTGGCGCGCGGGGCCTTCTGCGCGGAGGACCTCGTGGTCTGCGACCTCGACCTGCCGAGCGGGCGCGGGGCGGGGGCGATCGCGATCGCGGCGGAGCTCCCCGTCGGGGCGCCCGCCGAGTCCGTCGCCGCCGAGACGAAGCCCCTGCCCGGCTCGGAGCTGGAGGAGCTGTGGGGCGTGCTGGTGCTGGGGCTGCGCGATTACGTGCTCAAGAACGGCTTTCCCGGGGTGCTGCTGGGGGTGTCGGGCGGGATCGACTCGGCGCTGGTGGCGGCGCTGGCGGCGGATGCGCTGGGGGCGGAGCGGGTGCATGCGGTGTCGATGCCGACGCGGTTCAACGTGGCGGAGACGCGGTCGGATGCGCGGGTGGTGGCGGAGAACCTGGGGGTTGATTTCCGGGAGCTGCCGATTGAGCATCTGCGCCTCGCGTTCAATGATCTGCTGCCGGAGGTGGAGGGGCTGGCGGGGGAGAACCTGCAGGCGCGCCTGCGGGGCGTGATCCTGATGAGCCTGTCGAATCAGCATGGGTGGCTGGTTCTGACGACGGGTAACAAGTCGGAGGTCGCGACGGGGTATTCGACGCTGTACGGGGACTCGGTGGGGGGGTTCGCGCCGATCAAGGACGTGCCGAAGACGCTGGTGCATGCGCTGTCGCGGCATCTGAACGAGCGTGAGGGGCGTGAGGTGATCCCGTGGTCGACGGTTCAGCGGCCGCCGACGGCGGAGCTGCGCGAGGATCAGCGTGATGATCAGTCGCTGCCGCCGTACGAGGTGCTGGATCCGGTGCTGCACGCGTACATCGAGGAGCGGATGGGGCCGCGCGAGATCGCCGCTGCGGGCCTGTGCGATCTGGAGCTGGCGCGCAGGATCGCGGGCCTCGTGGACCGGGCGGAGTACAAGCGGCGGCAGGGGGCGCCCGGGTTGAAGGTGCATCCGATCGCGTTCGGCCGCGACCGCCGCATGCCGATAACCAACCGCTACCGCGAGGAGCCGTGATGCTGATCCACCACACCCAGGACCCCCAGTGGATGGCTGACGCCTATGTCGTCGCCGCGGAGGCCGGCGGTCCCGCCATCTGGATCGACTGCAACGGCGCCCACGACGACCTCCATCGCTTCGTCGAGGAGAACGACCTCACGGTCGAGGGCATCCTGCTCACGCACCACCACATCGACCACATCTACGACCTCGACGAGGTCATGGAGCGCTACGGCGTTCCCGTCGGGGCGAGCGCCCGCGCGATCGAGCTGATCCGCGAGGAGGGGCACTACACGGGCCCGGTCGAGCACGTCCTCGCCGAGGACGCGACGTGCGAGCTCGCCGGCCTCGAGGTGCGCTGCATCCCCACGCCGGGCCACGCCGGCGGCCACCTGGCCTTCCTCGTCGACGGCACCGACGTCTTCACCGGCGACGTCCTCTTCAACGGCACGGTCGGCGGCACGCGCGCGCCCGGCCACACCGACCTCGCGGACCTCCGGGCCTCGCTCGACCGGCTGCTCGAGCTCGACGACGCCGTCGCGGTGCACCCGGGCCACACGGTGCCGACGACGATCGGGACGGAGCGCGCCTCAAACCCGTTCGTGCGCCACTTCCGCGGCGAGGAGCCGGCGCTTGAGGAGCCCGTCACCGCCTGGGGCGAGCCCGCCACGCTGCTCGTCTGGGGCCCCGACTACGACGGTGGCCACAAGGCGCTCGTGCGCTGGGTCGACGGGTCCGAGGACATCGTCGGCGGGTCGAAGGTCAAGCGGGGCTAGCCGCGCGCGGCGGCACGGCGCCGCGCCGCGTCGACCAGGTCCTGGAACGGCCCGAGCCATCGAGAATCCCTGCGCCACATGAACTCGTTGAGCGAGTATCCCATGATTTCGCGGTGTGTACATTCCCCCGCATGCGCAGACTCCTGATCGCCACCGCTCTGCTGGCCCTGCTCGTGGCCAGCGCCACCGCGTCCGCGAAGGCACCGGAGCTGACCGACCTGAAGATCTACCGCGACACGGCCGGTGCCGGGCGCGGTTCGATCGTGATCACAGGCCGCGCCGACTACACCCGCGCCGTCGCGGGGGCCCGCGGACGAGTCAGCCAAGGGGCGCTCGGTCTGCTTACGGTCGCCCTCCACGGCAACGGCCATGTCCTCGTGGCGCACGACTCCATCCGCCTCTCGCGATCGCATCACCGCGGTGTGCAGGTGGCGTTCCACATCACGATCCCGGCCTCCGATGCGAGGCAGCTCGGCACGAGGAAGACGCTGCGCGCGTCGGCCTGGCTCGATCGCGTCGACCCCGGGTTCGCCCGCCGCGCATCCACTCGTGGCTGGCGGCAGGAGCTGTGCGCCGAACTTCAGGGCGGCGACGATGGTTTCCCGGTGCCGTGCCCGTTCCTGCCCACTCCCGCGCCGCCCGCCCCGCCCGTGGGATTCGAGGTGTGGCAGGGCGGCACCGGCGATTCACTGTGGGACGGCGCGTCGGAAGCGCTGATCTGCGTGGCCTTCTGGGGCACGACCGGCTATGAGAACCCCTCGTGGCAGAACATCCTGATCAATACCCCGAACTCCAACGTCGGCTACACGATTCCGGCCACGCAGGCCGGCGCAGCGCTGTCCGCCGTGCCTGCCTCCGGCACCATCACGGAGGGCTCCTACTACGACACCTGGCCCACGGGCTACGCGAATGTCGTCAACGGGCCGGCGCTCACGGTCACCGTACCCACCAGCATCCTCAGCAGCCCGGTGTCGTCGTCCACGGGCAACGCAACGCTGATCGCCTCCAGCGGATTCCCGGGCACGAGCGGCACGTGGACGCTCACCCCGCTCTCCGCCGCCGCGGCCGGCGGCGTCTGCTGATCCGGCGCTGACACCGTCCTTGAGAAATCGGCGCGCAGAGGGGCCCTTAGAGGCGCTCCAGCCTTTGGCGTGTGTGCTGTGAGTTAGCGAGCGCCGATCTTCACGGTTTTCGTCGCAGGCTTACCCTTCACGCCACCACGAGAAGGCGTGATGGCAACGGCCCACGTACCCGGCGTCTTCAGCGAGATCCTGCACGTTGTCGCGTTGCCCTTTACCGTGCACTTCCCCGTCACGGTCTTGCCCTTAAGGGTGGCGCGAATCGTGTAGGTCGTCCCGGAAGTGGCCGTAAACGTTGCTGTGAGTGGTTTCGATACTGATGCCTTGGACCACTGGGTCTTCTTTGGCATTGTTGGCGTGGCGCTACCTGTTGGCGTGATGGAGTTCGACGGGCTCGAGGCCGGCCCGGTACCAGCTGCGCTCGTGGCGGTGACGGTGAAGGTGTAGGCGGTGCCGTTGGTCAGGCCGGTGACGATGCAACTCGTCGTCGTGGTGGTGCAGGTGCGCCCGCCGGGGCTTGCGGTGACGGTATACCCGGTGATCGTTGCTCCACCGTCCGATGACGGTGGAGACCATGTCACGGTCGCAACGCTGTCGCCCGGTATCGCGGATACCCCGGCGACGACCCGCGCGTCACCGCCGTGCTCGAGTACCTGCGCGTGACCCGGCCGTACGACTTCGAGGCGTAGGGCCGGGCGCCCGCGTGACCCGGCCCTACGCCCGATCAGTACGTGATCCGGATCGAGACGCGGCGGTTGCGCTCGCGTCCCTGCTCGGTCGCATTGTCATCGCGCGGCGACGTCGCGGCCTTGACCTCGATCGACGACGTGGCCGGATCGATGCCCTTCGCCTCCAGGGCGTCGCGGACGGCCTTCGCGCGGCGATCGCTGAGCCAGCGGTTGTCACCCGGCACGCCCGTGCTGTCCGTGAAGCCGATGAACACCATCTTCTTCGGCGCCTTCGGCAGGAGCGCCGCGAGGCGATTCACGAAGGCCACGCCCGCCTTGTTGAGCGTCGTGGAGTTCGAGTCGAAGATGCCCGCCTGAGGCGAGATCAGCTGCGTCGGCAGCCGCATCGTCGTCTCCGCATCACCCGTCGACTTCAGGTTCGACACGGTGATCGCCGTCAGGCCGACCGTCGCGGTGATCTTCGTGTTGATCCGCAGCGCCTTGCGGCCCCGCTGGTTGATCTTGACCTTCACGACGATGACCTTCTTGCCGCTCTTGGCCCTCACCGTCGCCTTGCCGATCGAGATGACCTTGTCCGAGCGGACGTTGATGCCGTCACCCTGGCCGAGCAGCACGTACTCGGGCGCCGTCACGTTCACCGTGCAGCGGTCCAGCAGCTGACCCTCAGGCGCGTTGCACGGCACCTCGGCGGTGATCGGCTGGTCCGCCGAACTACCCGTCGACGAGCCAAGATCGAGGGTGATCTCGGCGGGGATGTCCGACACCTTCAGAGCCGGGCCGGGGGCGGGCTTGCCGGTCGTGGTCGTGGTCGTGGTCGTCGCAGAGGAACTTGAGTTGGACCCGCTTCCACCAGAGTTGGACCCGCTTCCACCAGAGGCCGTAAGCGGGCCCCAGCTGACGCTATCCGTATCTGACGTGGTAGCACTGGTCGTCGTGACGCCAGTCCCATCGGCGTTCATGTACTTCACGGGGTAGTCGAACCCGGAAGCGGGCTTCTCCGTGAAAACGATCTTCGTGCCGTCAGGCGAGTACGCCGGTGACACTCCGAGTGTAATGGAGGCACTCGAGGTTGTGTAGATCGCGGTCTTGCCGGTGTCGTCCGGATTCACGGCGTAGATGGAGTCCGCGGCTAAGTATGTATCAACCGCGTAGATGATTTTCGAACTGTCAGGGCTCCAAGTTGGTCCCCCGCGAACACGGTCCCAAGGGTACGTGGCCGAGCCGTCGCCGGCGTTGCAGGTCGTGCGGAGCTCACGGCCGAAGGACGGGGTCCCGGGCGAGGGGTTGTCGAGCACCCAGACGTCATCCTTCCCACAGCTGCCCTCACGGGTGTAGGCGATCGCACCGGTTGAGGACAGCGCCGGTGCCCGTGCACACGTCGCGGGGGAGGCGCCATCAATAACCTTCGTCGACGACCCGATTGTCTGCGAACTCGCAGCGTCGACGAGGTAGATGTCGCAGTCAAGGGCGACGGCAATCTTCGTGCCGTCAGATGAGATCGACGGGGCGAGCCCGGACGTAAAGCCACCGGTCCCCAGGCTCTGCGCGCCCGACCCATCCATTTTCGAGATCGTCAAGATCTGGCTCATCCCGCTGCCGGCGTACCACCCGACCTTCGATCCATCAGCAGACCACGACGGAACCTCGTCGACCGCCGTCGTCGGATTCGTAGTCGTCCAACTCGCAAAGGTGGTCGTCGTTCCGTCAGGCTTCACACCCTTGAGCTCGAACGTCCTCACCGGCCAGGAACCAGAGCTCGTCTTGTACGTAATCCACCCGTTGGTTCCGCTGAATGCTCCGGCGGACGCGAGTGATGGAAACGCGGCCACCGACAGTACAGTGATCGCCAAGAGCAGCATTCTGACCTTCACAACAGACCTCCACACGGGAATCGACCGGGTTTCGGATACCTCAACGGCGACCCGGTGCCGCTGACTTGAGAATCTATCCAATGGGTGCACGCAAGAGGAGCGTTCGCTGCACATGTGTGCAGCGGGAGCCGTCATCATCACCTCGTCGCGACGGTTCCACCCACCTCCGGGCCGCCCCGCCCCGCGCTGATGGTTCCTACACCACGTACGGGCAGTGCCGGCATCCCCGCTCGCAGCACCATCCGCGCTCCGCGTGCACCGCGGCCGTCATCACGAAGAGCCCGGTGACGGGATCGAGGTAGCCCATCTCGCCGCGGGCGAGGGCCTTGGCGTGCTCGGCGAGGATCTCGTCGCGCGCCGGATGCGTCGGCGAGAGCCGCGCGGGGTGCGGCTCCGTCAGCGGCCGGTCGGCGAGGGGCGTGCGCTCGGGCATACGGTGGTGTATCGCAGGCCCCCCGGACGCGGCGCGGCGCCACTACCATGCGGGCATGGGCATCTTCTCGCGCGCATCGCATGAGCACCCCGACGAGGCCGCGGCCCTGCCGGGCCGCGACGAGGCGATCCCGGTGCCCGAGCGCCACGAGGTGCTCGGCTCCCGGCTTCAGGGGCCGTTCCCCGACGGGCTCGAGTCGATCGTGGTCGGCATGGGCTGCTTCTGGGGCGCGGAGCGCAAGCTCTGGCAGCTGCCGGGCGTCTACACCACGGCCGTGGGCTACGCGGGCGGGTTCACCCGCAACCCCACCTACCGCGAGACCTGCACGGGCCGGACGGGCCACACCGAGGCCGTCCTCGTCGTCTACGACCCGGCGGTCCTGCCCGTCGAGCAGCTGCTGAAGGCGTTCTGGGAGGGCCACGACCCGACGCAGGGCAACCGCCAGGGCAACGACGTCGGCACGCAGTACCGCTCCGCGGTCTACACGACGACGGACGCGCAGCTCGCCGCCGCGAACGCCACCCGCGCGGCCTACCAGGCGGCGCTCCGCGCCGCCCACCAAGGCGACATCACCACCGAGATCGCGCCGCTCGGCGACTTCTACTACGCCGAGGACTACCACCAGCAGTACCTCGCGCCCACGAAGAACCCGAACGGCTACTGCGGGCTCGGCGGCACGGGCGTCGCCTGCCCGGTCGGCGTCGGCGTCCCCGCCGACTGAACGACACCCGCGGCTAGGACCGCGGCACGTTGAAGTTGCCCTGGGCCACGAGCAGCCAGCGCTCGCCCGTCCAGCGCCAGACGGTCATGATCGGCGCGGGGCTCGGGGCGTAGGCCTCGCCGTTGACGGTGAGGACCGACGTGGCCGTGGCCCGGAACGTGAGCATCCGCCCGGCGCGGCGCACCTGCGCCTGGTCGAAGGCGTAGTCGCGCAGGTCGGGGAGCTTCGCGAGGTAGCGCGCCTTGTCGGCCCACGAGCCGTCGGTGCGCTGGATCAGGAAGGCGTCGTCGAGGACCCGCCCGAGCTTTGCCCGGTCCTTGAGGATCAGGAGGTCCGAGTAGGCGGTCATCAGCGCGAGGCCGCTCGCGCGGCGGTCCGTGAGGGCGCTCGTGTCGGGCGGCTTGGCGGCGTGGGCGGCGGCCGGCGCGAGGGCGAGGGCGGCGAGGGCGATCAGGAGGGCGAGGCGGCGCATGCCGCGATCCTACGCAGCGCCCTCCTCAGATCCCCGCGATCCGCGCCCCCCACTCGTCGGCGCGGGCGCGCAGGAACTCGAACCAGGCGAGGTCCTCGACGCCCGGGTCGATCCCGACGTGCCCGCCGATCGCCACGACCAGCGTGCCCCGGTCGACCTCGACGAGCGGGTGGCCGCCCGTCTCGAGGAGCGACGCCAGCACCACGGGGTCGAGCAGCTCGGTGACCTGCACGGGGTCGTGGCCCTCGCGCACCTCGATCTCGAAGCGGTCGTCGACCTCCGCCGACTGCGTGTCGAACGCCGACCAGTCGTCGAACAGCCCGTCGAACCCGAACTGCCGGCCGTCGCGGACCACGACCCGCAGGCCCTCGCGACCCGTGAAGCGCGCCAGCGCGAGCGACACCTTGACGGTGTGCTGGTTCTTGCCCGTGCCGACCGTGTAGGTGTAGTGCGCGAGGACGCCGTCCGGATCGCCGCCCACGCTGCCGACGAGCGCGGGGCCGAGGTCGCCCTTGCGCTGCAGGAGCGGCGTCGTCGACGGGTTGCCGGCGCCGGGCGCGTACGCCAGCCCGCGCGGCCCGCCCCACGCCGTCAGGACGTCACGGTTGCGCCGCCGCTGGGCGTTGCGGCGCGCCAGCTGCAACGGCCCCACGAGCAGCACCGCCCCGCCGAGCAGCGCCGGCCCCGACCAGAACGCCCAGTCGGCCATCAGCCACCAGACGAGGGCCGACAGGATCAGCCCGGCGCCCGCCCCGGCGACCACCACGCCCCAGCGGCCGGGGCGCGCCTCGGGGTCCGACACGCCGACCTGGCCGATCGTCTCCATGCGGCGAGTCTAGGCAGCGCGGCGCCGAGGCGCCCGGCCCCCGGTATCCTGCGCGCGCCCGGAGCGGTGTCCGAGTGGTTGAAGGAGCACGATTGGAAATCGTGTAGGCGGGGTTGACCCGTCTCGGGGGTTCGAATCCCCCCCGCTCCGCCTCCGCGGTGTACGCTCCCCGAACATCCGTCCGGGGAGGACTCACGACCGCCATCCGCACCGCCGCCGCAGCCTTCGCCGTGTGCCTGATCGCCCTCGCGATCGCCGCGTGCGGCTCGTCTGAGATGGAGACCGGACCGGCCCTCGAGGAGGCCAACACGGCCTTCGCCGAGCTCGGCGTGACGATCTCGTGCCCCGACTCGGTCGATCCCGCCACCGAGTTCACCTGCACGCTGGACGGCCCGGGTGGCGAGGGCATCGAGGTGCAGATGAAGGTCGCCGAGCAGGACGGCGAGAAGGCCCTCGACACCGTCGACCAGGGCGCCTTCGAGGAGGCCCTGATGCAGGCGGCCGGCGCGGACCAGAGCGCGGGCTGAGCGGCGCGGACGACGGCGGCCCGCCCGCCCCGGGCGGGCCGCCGGTCCGCTACCGTTGTCCCCGCTCCGGGCGTATAGCTCAGCGGTAGAGCGCTCGCCTCACACGCGAGAAGTCCCTGGTTCGAACCCAGGTACGCCCACTGCCCCGGACCGCGTCCGTGCGATGATCCCGCCATGGCGGCGACCCGTACGACGGCGGCCGAGGCGATCCGGGAGGTCCCCGACGGGGCCACGGTCATGGTGGGCGGCTTCGGCCTCGTCGGCGCGCCCCTGACCCTGATCGACGCGCTCGTGCACGAGTCCGCGGCGCGCGACCTCACGATCATCTCCAACAACATCGGCGAGCCGGGCCGCGGGCTCGGGCTGCTCCTGCGCCAGGGTCGGATCCGCAAGGCGATCGCCTCCTTCTTCACCTCCAACCCGGAGGCCGTCGAGGCGGCGATGGCGGGCGCGATCGCCTACGAACTCCTGCCCCAGGGCACGCTCGCCGAGGCGATCCGCGCGGGCGGCGCCGGCATCCGCGGCTTCTATACGCCGGTCGGGGCGGGCACGGAGCTCGCGGGCGGACGCGAGGAGCGCGTCATCGACGGGGTGCCGTGCGTCCTGATGGCGCCCCTGCGGGCCGACGTCGCGCTGGTGCGGGCCGAGTGGGCCGACGCGCTCGGCAACCTCCGCTACCGCCTCAGCGCGCAGAACTTCAACCCGGCGATGGCCAGCGCCGCGGCGCTCACGATCGCCGAGGCCGTCGAGGTGCTCCCCGTCGGCGGGCTCGAGCCCGAGTCCGTCCACACCCCCCACCTCCACGTCGACCGCCTCGTCGACGCGACCCTCGCGATCGGCGACGTCCACGGGGACGGCGCGTGACGGACCCCCGCGACGTGATCGCGCGACGCGCCGCCCTCGAGCTCGCCCACGGCGAGGTCGTCAACCTCGGGATCGGCATCCCCAACCGCATCCCCGCCTTCCTCGCCCCGGACGTCGACGTCGTCCTGCACACCGAGAACGGCCTCCTCGGCATCGGCCCGCGCCCCGCCGCCGGCGTGGAGGACCCCGACCTGATCGACGCGGGCAAGCAGCCGGTCACGCTCCTCCCCGGCGCGGCGGCCTTCGACTCCGCGGCGTCCTTCGCGATGATCCGCGGCGGCCACGTGGACGCGGTCGTGCTTGGCGCCCTGCAGGTCTCGGAGCGCGGCGACATCGCCAACTGGCAGGTGCCGGGTGGCAAGGCGCTCGGCGTCGGCGGCGCGATGGACCTCGTGACGGGCGCGCGCCGCGTGATCGTGACGATGACGGCCACGACCCCCGAGGGCGCGCCCAAGCTCGTGGCGGAGTGCACCCTCCCCCTCACCGCCCGCGCGGCCGTCTCCTGCGTGATCACCGAGCACGCGGTGTTCCGGGTCGAGGCGGCCGGCCTCGCGCTCGTCGAGCTCCTCGACGGCGCCACGGAGGACGTGGTGGCCGCGGAGACGGGCGCGCGCTACCGGCTGGCGCTCGCCTGAGCCGGGCGCCGGCTCAGGCGCCGGGCGACGCCGTCCGCAGCCCCGCCGCCCGCGCGGCGTCCGCCTGCCGGTGGTCGTAGGTCACGAAGTCGCAGAACCCGACCGACCGCGCCGCCGCGATGTGGATCGCGTCGAGGGTGCGCAGCGTCGCGGGGTCGAGCATCGCCGCGTCGGCCAGGGTCTCGGGATCGGCCGCGACGAACCCGACGTCGCCGAACAGCTCGTCGACGCGCTCCATCACCGCGCGCAGGGGCAGCGGCTCCGCGCTGCGCGCGGCGACCGCCCGCACCGCGCGCGGCACCTCGACCAGGGCGAGGTCGGAGGACATCGGGATGCGGCCGCCGATGTACGCGACGAGCGCCGCGGACTCGGACTCCTCGACCACGAGCTTCGTGAGCGCCGAGGCGTCGAGGTAGACCGCGAGGGCGTCCGGGGCGCTCACGCGTCGCCGCGGAGCTCGAGGAGGGCGTCCGTGAGCGACGCCCCGCCCGTGTCGACGACGAGCGGTGCGAGGCGCGGCCGTGCCGTCGGCCCGTCCGGTGCGACGTCCGCGAGCGGGACCAGCGCCGCAACCGGGCGGTTGTGGTCGGTCACCGTCAGCCGCTCGCCGGCCTGGACGCGGACGAGGTAGGCGCTCAGGTTCTGGCGCAGCTCCGCGATGCCCACCGACGACATGTACAGAAAAGTAGCAGAATGCGCGCGGCGCCCGCCCTACGGCCAGAGCCCGGTCGGCGCCGGCACCCGTACGCCGTAGCGGCGCCCCGCCCGGTTGAGGCGCTCGATCAGGGCCGCCTTCGTCTGGGTGGCCTTGGCGCTGTGCCGCCAGGCGACGTCGTCATAGCGGACGCCGCTCCGCAGCCAGCGCACGTAGGCGTGGTTGGCGGCGAGCGACTGCGCGAAGGAGCGCTCGAGCAGCACCACGATCGGGCGCAGCTCGCGCGGCGGGATCGGCAGCGCCTGGACGCGCCGCAGGGCGCGCTCGCGGCGCGGGATGATCTCGCGGCTGATCGCACGGGCCGCGTCGGCGCTCGAGACGCGATCGGCCCGGTGCGCGTCGAGGAGCAGGTTGAGGTCGAGGCGCGGACGGCCGCCGACCGACAGCGTGTCGACGGCGCGGCGCAGCCACTGCTCGGGGGTCAGCATGGTCATGGCGTACGGCTTCGGCAGCGTGCCCTTGAGCTTCGTCTTGCCGCGCAGGGTGAGGACGGGCACGACCCGGACGGCGCCGTGGCGCTCGACGAACGCGCGGCCCTCGGGGGTCAGCCGCGCCAGCGCGTCGATCTCGGTGCCGGCCGCGGCCCCGAAGTCGCGCGTGGCGAGCAGCACCCGGTCGGCCTTGGCCCGCGCGTTCGGCTGCACCGTCAGGGGCTCCGCGTAGAGGGACAGGACGCCCGCGCAGCGCTCGACGCGCGCGCCGCGAGGCCGATCAGGGTGGTCAGGCCGATCGCGCGCAGCGCGGAGCGGAGGGTCGGGGACCTGCGCTGTGCGGGTGCCCCGCACCGAGCCTGGCGATGTTGGGTAACGGTCGTTACCACTACGGGTATTGTACCCGAGGCCACCGGTCCGAACCCGCTACGGGTGTGCGGAGATTCCGCTCAACGATGCGGTTCCGTGGGCGGGCACACCGCCCCCGGGAGCACCGCTTACGGCCACAGGGTGGAGGCGCGCGGCACGGCGATGCCGTAGGGGCGTCCGGCCTCCGCGAAGCGGGCCATCAGCTCGGCCTTCGTGGCCGACGCGCGGCGGCTCAGGCGCCACCCCTGCGTGTCCTCGACGCGGTCGGAGCGCAGCCACAGCACGTACGCGCGGTTGGCCGCGAGGGACTGGTCGAACGCGCGCAGGAGCAGCGTGGCGATGGGCTGCAAGCTGCGCGGCGGCGTCGGCAGCGCGGCGGCGCGGGCGCGCGCCTTGCGCCGCGCGTCCATGATGTCGCGCTCGATGATCGACGCGGCCGTCCGGCGGTCCACCACCCCGCGCTTGGTCTGGTCGAGGAGGTTGTTGAGGTCGGCGCGCGGCCGGCCGCCGACGTACAGGGTCGACAGCGCGCGGCGCAGCCACTCCTCCTGGGTCATGCGCGTCATCACGAAGGACGGCAGCGCCCCGCCGACGCGGGTCGAGCCCTTCATCGTCACCTGCGGCGTGACGCGGATCGCGCCCTTGTCGCGCAGGAGCTTGAGGCCGGCGGCGGTCAGCCTCGTGCGCGTCGCCACCTGCCGGCCCGCCGGCCCCGCGAACGAGCTGCGGCCGACGACGATCCGCTCGGCGGCCCGGCCGGCCGCGCGCTCGACCTGCTCGGCCGAGGCGTAGAGCGTGACGGTGCCGTCGCAGCGGGTGACGGCCGTGCCCTGGCAGTCGCCGGTGATCGTGGTCGTGCCGTCGGCGGCGGCCTTGAGGCGCGGGCGCATCAGGGCCTCGGCGGGCGGCGCGGTCAGGTCGATCGTGGACTCGACGGTGATCTTCGACCCGTCGACGTCGATCACGGTGACGACGCGGACCCGCAGGACGCCCTCCTCGGCGAGCTGGCGCTGCAGCCGCAGCGGCAGGGCGAGGGCGACGTCCTGCGTCTCGCCCGCTGCGATCTGCTCGCGGGACGTCGCGATCGGCGTGGAGCCGACGAACATCGTCACGGTGGCCGAGCAGACGCGTGCGCTGGCGGCGCAGCCGACCTGGACCGTGGCGGAGCCGTCCCGCTCCACGGTGGCCCCGTCGTCGAGCGCCGTCGGGGCCGGCGTCGGCGCGCTCGCCACGGTCGCCGGCGGCGCCGCCGGGGTGACGGGGCTGGACGCGCTGGAGGCGGCCGAGGTGCCGACCGCGTTGGCCGCCGTCACCGTGAACGTGTACGCGTTGCCGTTCGTGAGGCGCGTGATCGTGCAGGTCAGGGGCCCTCTGGTCCACGAGCAGGTGCGGGCGCCCGGCGACGACGTGACGGTGTAGCCCGTGATCGGCTGGCCACCGGTGAAGGCCGGCGCCGACCACTCGATGATGGCCTGGCCATCGCCGGCCGACGCGGTCACCGTCGTCGGCGGGCCGGGCGGGACCGCCCGGATCGTGGCGGTCGCCGCGGGCTGCGTGAGCGCGTATTGGCCCGCGTCGGCGCCGGCGAGCGCGAGGCCCGAGACCGTGACCGCGCGGCCCGTGCCGACCTCCGCCGACGGGAAGGTCGCGATGCCCGCGCTCGCGTCGAGGGTGACGGCGTCGGAGCCGACGACGCCGACCAGCGCCGCGGCGGCCAGGTCGAGCGTCGCGGTGGCGGTGCCGTCGAAGTCCTTGTCGAGGACTCCGACCCCGCTCACGGTGAGGCCCTTGCGCGCCACCGTGACGGTGACCTGCGCGGTCGAGCCGGGCGCGTACTGCGACGTGTCGGTCGGGGTGAAGGTGGCGGTGATGACGTGGCTGCCGTTGCCGAGCACGGTGCCGGCCGCGACCGGGGTGCCGCCTGTCGAGTAGGCGAACGCGCCCGGCACCGGGCTGCCGCCGAAGGCGGCCGACGCGTTGAGCATGCCGACGGTGAGCGGGTCGCCGTAGGTGATGCCGGCGGGCGTCGCCCAGGTCGCGACGGGCACGTCGCGGTCGGTGATCGTGAACGTGCCGCCCGTGTACTGGAAGTCGTAGTTGGCGGCGGTCGCGGCGCCCGTGAAGGTGATCGGGTACGTGCCGGCCACCTCGCCCACCGCCCGCGTCAGCCCGAGGCCGGAGGTGTTGATGGCCGAGGCGGTGTCGGAGCCGACGTAGCCCGCCACGAGGTACGTGAGGGCCGGGTCGGCGTTGGTCGCGCGCTTCTGCTTGTCCTGCGCGGTCAGGGTCAGCGTCGCCTTGGCGATCCCAATCGTCAGGGGCGCCGAGGTCGCGTCGGAGTAGTTGCCGGTGCTGTCGTCCTCGTCCACGGACGCGGTGACGACGCAGTCGCCGGCGCCGGTCACGGCCACGTTCGCGCCGGACACCGTGCACGGCCCCGAGACGCGGGCGAACGTCGGGGTGGCCCCGCCGTTCGGGCCCGTGAAGGAGTGCGACAGGGTCGTGCCCGTGCCGCCGTAGACGAGGCTCGTCGACGCGGCCGCCACGTTGATCGTCTGCGCGGCCGGCGTGACGGTGATCGTGGAGGTGTCCGTCGTGCCGTTGTAAACCGCGGCGTCGGTCGGGGTGAACGTGGCCACGATCGAGTGCGCGCCGCGGTTCAGCACGTCGCCCGCGGCGCGCGCCGTCGCCCCCTCGGCGTAGGTGAAGGTGCCGGCCACCGCCCCCGCGAAGCCGCTCGCCGCGGCGTTGAGCTGCGTCCCCGACAGCGCCGTCCCGTAGACGATCGCGGCCGGGTCGGCCCACGTCACGACCGGGGTCTCCTTGACCGCCGTGATCGAGACGGTCAGGGGGCGCGTGGTGGTCAGGGCGCCGTCGGTGACGCGCACCGTGAAGCTCTCGCTGGTGCTCGCGGCGAGCTGGTTGACCGCCGTCGCGTTCGGCGTGAAGACGAAGGCGCCCGTCGACTTCGCGACGGCGAGGGTGCCGTACGCGCCGACCCGCTCGACGGTGGCGCCCTGGTCCGTGCCGCCGGTGATCGCGTACTCGAGGGGGCGGCTCTCCGGGTCGGCGCCGACCAGCGCCCCGGCCTGCAGCCCGAACGTGTCGGCGGCGGCGGTGTCGGTCAGGCTCACGGCGGCTGGGGCGGCCAGGGTGGGCGTGTCGTCGGCGGCGGTGATCGCCACCGTGAGGGTGCGCGTCGCGCTCAGGGCCCCGTCCGACGCCGACACGGTGAACACGTCGGTCGCGTCCTGGGCGAGCCCGTTGATGGCGGCGTCGTTCGGCGCGTAGGTCCAGGCGCCCGAGCCGGAGACGACGGTGAGGGTGCCGTAGGCGCCGGCGAGGGTCTGCACCGCGCCGGACGCCGTCTCGATGGCGTAGGTGCGGGCCGTGCCCTCCGCGTCCGTGGCGGTCAGGGTGCCCATCGCGTCTTGGAAGTCGTCGGCGGCGGCGGTGTCGGTGAACGTCGGACCCGTGACGGCGCTCAGGAGCGGCCGGTCGTTCGTGCCGGCGATCGTGATGGAGAGCTGCCGCGTCACGCTCTCGGGCGGCGAGTCGCTGTCGGTGACGGTGACCGCGAAGTCGTCGGTCTGGCCGGCGGCCGCGCCGTTGACGGCGCTCGCCGTCGGGGTGTACGTCCACGCGCCGGTCGCGGCGACGACCGCCAGGGTGCCGTACGTGCCCGCCTTCGTGATCGTGGTCGTCCCCGTGCCGCCGGTGATGCCGTAGGTGAGGGTGCTGCCGAGGTCGTAGTCGGACGCGACCAGGGCGCCGGTCACGGCCGCGAAGGCGTCGGCACCGCTCGTGTCGGTCAGGGAGCCGCCGACGGGGGCGCTCATGATCGGGCGGTTGTTCGAGCCCTCGATCCGGATCTGCAGCGTCTTCGTATCCGTCAGGGCGGGGCTGCCGCCGTCCGTCGCCGTGGCGGTCACGGAGACGGTCTGCGCGGAGCCGTTCGGGATCGCCCGCACGGCCGCCTCGGCCGGGTCGAACGTCCACGCGCCGGTGGCGGTGGTCAGCGTGATGGTGCCGTACCCGTTCGGGTCGGTGTAGACCGCGCTGCCGGCCGACGGGGTGACGCCGGTGAAGCCGTAGACGAGGGATGCGGACGCGGTCTCCGCGTCGGTCGCCGACAGCGACCCGGTGAGGTTCGGGAGGCTGCCGGAGTTCGCCACCGAGTCGCGCACCACGCCGCTCGTGGGCAGGGCGAGGATCGGGGTGTCGTTGACGCCCGTGATCGCGAAGCCGAGCGTGCGGCTCGTGCTGAGCGACCCGTCGGAGGCCGTGACGGTGAAGTCGTCGGTCGCGTCAGCGCTGCGGGCGTTGACGGCGCTCGCGCTCGGCGTGTAGGTCCAGGTGCCGGCCGTGGCGTCGAGGACGAGCGTGCCGTAGGTGCCGGCCTTCGTGACGGTGCCCGCGCCCGTGCCGCCCGTGATGCCGTACGTGCGGGCCGTGCCCTCCGCGTCGGCCGAGCTGAGCGCGCCCTGCACGGCGGTGAAGGTGTCGGCGCCCGCCGTGTCGACGATCGTGGCGCCGAGCGGCACCGGCATCGTCGGGGTGTCGTTCGCGCCGGTGATCGTGATCGTGACGGTGCCCGTCGCCGCCGTCGCGCCGTCCGACGCCGTCACCGTGAAGGCGTCGGTGGCGTTGGCCGAGAGCGCGTTGATCGCGGCGTCGTCGGGGTCGTACGTCCAGCCGCCGCCCGCGGCGGTGACGGTCAGGGTGCCGTAGGTGCCGCGCAGGGTCGACGTGCCGCTCGCCGGGGTGATGCCCTGGATGCCGTACGCCGGCGTCGCACCCTCCGCGTCGGTCGCGGCGAGCGTGCCCGTCTGGTTCGCGAACGCGTCCGCGGCGGCGGTGTCGGTCAGGCTCGCGCCGGTCGGCGCGGTCAGGACCGGCGTGTCGTTCGCGGCCGTGATCGAGACGGTGAGGGTGGCCGTCGCCGTCGCCGTCCCGTCGGAGACCCGCACGGAGAAGGACTCCGACGTGTCGGCGCCGAGCGCGTTGATCGCGGCCGCGTTCGGGACGAAGACGTAGCGCCCGTCGGCGGCGACGAGGCGCAGCGTGCCGTACGTGCCCGTCTGCGCGACGTCGTAGGCGACGCTCCCGACGGTGGCGCTCTGCGCGGCGCCGCTCGGCAGCGCGTACGTCAGGGTCTGCCCCGCGTCGCGGTCGGTGCCCGCGAGGGTGCCCGTCGCGTTGGGGAACGTGTCGGCCGCCGCCGTGTCCGCGATCGCGATCGCGGTCGGCGTGGCGAGGGCCGGCGTGTCGTTCGCGGCCGTGATCGAGACCGTGTACGTGGCGCTCGCCGACAACGTCCCGTCGGACACCGTGACGGTGAAGGTCTCCGACGCGTCGGCCGTGCGCGCGTTGATGGCCGTGCGGTTCGGCGCGAACGCGTACGCGCCCGTCGCGCGGGTCACGGTCAGCGTGCCGTAGGTGCCGGTGCTCGACACCGTCAGCGCCCCCACGCCGGGCGTGACGCCCTGGATGCCGTACGCGAGGACGGCGCCGGTGTCGACGTCGGCGCCGCCGAGCGTGCCGGTGGCGTCCGTGAAGGCGTCGTTCGCGGACGTGTCCGTGTAGGCGGCGGCGGTGGGCGTCGCCAGGGTCGGGGCGTCGTTGACCGCCGTCAGGGTCATCGTCAGGGTCGTCGCCGGCGACGACAGGTTGGTGCCGTCGCTCGCCCGCACCAGGAACGCGATCGCGCCGTTCGCGTTCGCCGCCGGCACGTACGTCAGGCCGCCGAGGTCCGCGTACGGCACGACCTGGCCGGCGGTGACGTCGACGCCCGCCAGGCGCAGCGTGCCGGTGGCCGGCAGCGAGACGATCGTCACGCTGACGGGCGCCGAGGTGTTGACGTCCGCGTACGTCGACGTGAAGTCGCTCTGCGTGAACGCCAGCGTGGTGTCCTCCGCGCCGGTCTTCCCGATCGGGCCGTAGGTGGGAACGGAGGCGTCGGTGAACGTGAAGGCCGCCGTGGTCGTCGCCGCCGTGTACGCGGTGTTGCTGCCGTACTCGCGGATGGAGTAGCCGCTCGTCCGCGCGGCGTCGTTGAAGCGGTAGCGGGAGGCGGAGTCGACCCACACGTACTCGAGGAGCAGCGAGGCCGACGTGCCGTCGTTCGGCTGGCCCGCGGCCCACGGCGCCCACGTCGTCGGCGTCGCCGCGGACGCCGGCAGGACGGCGGTCGTGTCGGCATCCGGGGCGTTCGCGCCCGGCACCCACTGCATCGTCCCGTTCGAGGCGCAGAGGGCGCCCGCGGCGGGGGTCGACGCGCACTTGCGTCCGCCGAGGAGGAAGTAGCCCGAGCTGTACCCGCCCGTCACCGTGCCGCGCACGAAGTCGTCCTCCGCGGACGAGCGGATCGTGACCAGGTAGCCACCCGCGCCCGCCACGGTGTCCTGGCGGGCGGCGAGGTGCGCCGCGTCCCAGCTGATCCCGGTCTCGTGCAGGCGGTAGTAGTGGCCAGTCGCCGACGAGAAGTACGTCGTCGTGCCCCCGATCGTGTGCGTCGCCGTGGGCTCCACCGTCACCGTCACCGTCGCGGAGCCGGCGGAGGTCGCGCTGATCCGCGCGTACGCGGTGCCGGTGCTGTTGAGCACCTTCTCGACGTTGGCGATCGTGCCGGAGATCGTGATCGTGTTCGACGCCACGTTCACGGTGGCGCCCGAGTCGCCGGCGACGGCCGTCAGCGTGCCCGCCGTCGTGGTCACGGTCGCGGTCACGCTCGACCAGCCGACGCCGCCCGGGTCGGTGATGTCGTACGCCGAGCCGATCGCCGTCGCGGTGCCGGCCCCGGCGCTGACCGGGGCGCCGCCCGTGGCGCCCGGGTAGGACGGCGTCGCACCGGTCGAGCGGTTGACCACCGTCGTCGCCGGCGAGCCCGCGACGACGGTCTGCGCGTTGCCGGCCGCGTCCTGCACCGAGAACGTGCCGGCTGCGGTGAGGACGGCGTCAAGCCGCTCGCCGACCGTCGCCGGCGAGGTGGCGGGGATCGTGCAGAGGGTCGACGAGGTCTGGGCGATGGTGCCGAGCGACGTGATGCCCGTGAGCGTGAAGTCGGTGCCGGCGGCGTTCGAGACCGTCGAGCAGGTGATCGCCTCGTCGCCCGTCAGGGTGAAGGAGAGCGCGGTCCCCGTCGCGCTCGCCGCCGCGGCGGCGAGGGTGAGGGTCGGGGCGGACGCGTCGATGGTGATCGAGACGGCCGTCGAGGCAGCGGACTGGTTGCCCATCTGATCCGTCTGGCGTGCGGTCACCGACCACGTCCCGGCCGCGAGGGCCGGCGAGAAGGTGCAGGTCGCGGCCCCGGAGACGATCGACGCCGCGGCGATCGCGCAGGTCGACGTCGACGAGCCGCTGGTCGCCGTCAGGACGACGGTCGCGCCCGCCTCGAGGCCCGACCCGGCGAAGGTCGGCGTCGTGTCGCTCGTCAGGTCGTCGGTGCTCGACGCGCCCGTGTCGGAGCCCGCCTGCAGGTCGATCGTCGGCGCCGACGGCGCCGTCACGTCGTGCGCGAGGATGACGATGCCGGAGCCGCCCCAACCGCCCCGGGCGCAGCCGGCGCCGCCGCCGCCACCGCCGCCGCCCAGGCCGATGGTGCCGCTGGTGCCAACGGCGTTGTTGGTACCAGCGCCGCCGCCGCCGCTGCCGCCGGCGCCACCCGCGGCGGACCAGCCGCCACCGCCACCGCCTCCGCCGTAGGTGACGCTCGTGCCGGTGATCGTCGACGCGCGACCCGCGCCGCCCGCGGTGCCGGCTCCCACCGAGGCCGAGGTGTTCGACCCGCCGGCGCCGCCGGTCGCCGAGCTGCCGGTGCCGCCCGCGCCGCCCGTGCCCGTGACAGTCGCCGACCCGGCGCAGATGTCGTTCGACCAGTGCGCGGCCCCGCCGGCGCCGCCGTTCGCCGTCACCGACCCGAAGGTGCTCGCCGATCCCGCGCCGCCGTTGCGCAGGGCGTCTACGGCAGACGACGAGAGGACCGACCCGCCCGGTCGGCCGCCGACGCCGACGGTCACCGCCACGAGGCCACCGGCCGTCACGGGCTCGGCCGCGGCCTCGGACGAGCCACCGCCACCACCGCCGCCGCCCGCGTTGTCGCCACCACCGCCGCCGCCGCCGACCGCGAGGACATCCAGATTCGCCATACCGCTCGGCACGGTCCAGCCGCCGCTGATCGACAGGTAGGTGCGGCTGAAGGTGACGGTCGTGCGGCCGCCCGCGTCCGTCGTCGACGAGACCGCCTCCGGCCACGTCGGCGAGCCGGTCAGCGTCAGGTCCGTGCTGGCGGCGGCGTTCGGGGCCTGGTTGGCCGCGGTCGCGCCGGAGCCGTCGTTGAAGTCCCAGAAGCCGACGAGGCCGGTCGTGCTCGGCGGGAGCCACGCGTGCATGCCCGAGGCCAGCTCGGAGGCGGTGCGGGCCGTCTCCCAGTAGCGCACCTGGTCGATCTGGCCGGGGAAGTAGTGGCTGCCGTAGCCGATATAGCCGACGCGGAACGGGTAGGACGCCATCGCGTACGGCGCGGCCGTGTTCGCGCTGAGGGTCGCGCTCTTCACCGCGACGCCGTTCACGTACAGGGTCACGGACGTGCCGTCGCGGACGACCGCCGTGTGGGTCCACTCGCCGGCGCGGGCGGGGACGCCGGAGTCCACCCAGCCGGTGTACAGGCCCGTCCCCCAGTACGCGACGAACTGGTACGTGCCGGCGAGAATCGCGAGATTGAGGTCCCCGTCGCGCCCGATGATCTCGCAGCGCGCGGTGGTCGGGCACGTCGCCGATGTCGGATTCGACCAGGCCTCGATCGTGAACCTCGTGCGCTGGCCGAACAGCGCGTTCGAGGTCGAGCCGAACTGGCTCGTGCCGTTCAGGCCGAGGGCACGGTCGACGGGGTGGATCGTCCGGATCGGCCCGTTGCCGCCCGCGTAGGCGTTGCCGGCCGTGTCCTGCACGGTCGCGGCGGCGATCAACGGCCGCACCGTGCCCGCCGGGGCGTTCGCGTTCGAGAGAGTGATCGTGTACGGCCCGGCGCCGGAGCCCGTCACGGTTGCGGCCGTCCACCCGGTGCTGGTGCCCGACGCCGAGATCGCGCTCGTGGTCAGGCCCGTCACGGACTCCGAGAACGTCACCGAGTAGACCGCGGACGTGCCGCTGGGCGTCACCTCCGTGAAGGACGAGACGGTTGGGGCGGTCACGTCGTACGTGATCGTCGTCGTGGCCGTCTCCGCCGACGCCGGACCCGTGTTGCCCGCCGCATCGGCCGCCCCGGTGGCGGCGAAGCGCGGGGTCACCGTGCCCTCGGAACAGCCCGACACCGTCACCGTCCGCGAGCTCCCCGAATCCGCCCCCGGCGCGAACACGCAACCCGTCGCCGTGCCCGTATACGAGAAATCACCCGCCGCCACACCCGTCACCGCCTCCGAGAACGACAACGCGTACGTGAACGACGTCGCCGTCGTCGGGGTGGCCTGCGCGCTCGTGAAGCTCGACACCGTCGGCGCCGTCACGTCACGCGTGATCGTCGTCGTGGCCGTCTCCGCCGACGCCGGACCCGTGTTGCCCGCCGCATCGGCCGCCCCGGTGGCGGCGAAGCGCGGGGTCACCGTGCCCTCGGAACAGCCCGACACCGTCACCGTCCGCGAGCTCCCCGAATCCGCCCCCGGCGCGAACACGCAACCCGTCGCCGTGCCCGTATACGAGAAATCACCCGCCGCCACACCCGTCACCGCCTCCGAGAACGACAACGCGTACGTGAAGCTCGCGGCGTTCGTCGGCGATGCCTGCGCACTCGTGAACGACGACACCGTCGGCGGCGTCGTGTCGACTGTGACCGACAGGGCCGACGACTCCGAGGTCACCGTCTGGTCGACCACCGTGGTCGACACGGCCTTGATCGCGTGCGTGCCCGCCGCGAGCGTGCCCGTGGTGCACGACCAGGCGCCCGTCGTCGCGTCGGCCGTGCACGGCGACCCCGTCGCGGTCGAGCCGACGTAGAGCTGGACCGACGCACCGACCGGCGCCGAGCCCGTGAAGGTCGGCGTCGTCGAGCTCGTGATGTTGTCCGTCGACGACGAGCCGAGGTCCGAGGCGGCATCGAGATCGGGCACGGACACCGCGGGGATCGCGTAGCGGACCACGACGAGGCCGGAGCCGCCCGAGCCGCCCGCGAGATTGCCCGCGGAGGTGAAGCCGCCGCCGCCGCCGCCCGCGCCGGTGTTGGCGGCGCCCGAGCCCCCGGTCACGACGCTCCGGCCGCTGCCGCTGCCGCCGACGATCGTGCCGCCGCAGCCGCCGCCGGCCCCGACGGCGCCGCCGGACGTGCCGTAGTTGCCGCCGCCACCGCCGCCCGCGTAGCACGTGCTGGAGCCGGTGATCGCGTTCAGGACGCCGGCGCCACCGGCCCCACCGGTCGCGTTGTCGCCCGCCACGTTCGACGCGGCCTGTCCGAGGCCGCCGGCACCGCCACCGCCGCCACCGGCCCAGCCGCCGGCAGTGGTGCTGCCCACGCCGATGCCCTGGCCGCCTCGGTACCCCTGACCGGCCGTCCCGGCGCCGTAGTTGGTCGTGCCTGCGCTCGACCCGCCGCCGCCGGAGCCGCCGGCCTCGGCCCCCCAGTGGTGGCCGGCGCCATGGCCGCCGCCCGTGGCCGTGACGGTCGTGAAGCCCGACCCGGAGAGCGTCGAGGGGCTGCCCGAGACCCCCTCCCCGTCAGCCGCGGCGCCGGCA
>VGBM01000011.1 GCA_016870485.1 Actinomycetota bacterium | reverse complement strand
AGCCGCCGCAGGCGGCCATGAAGGCCGCGAGGCCCGTGGTGCCGGAGAGGGCCAGGAAGCCCTTACGGTCAAGCTGTCTCATGTGGTTCCCTTCGGTTGAGGCGAACGGTTTGCCCATCGTTCGTGTCCCAGAGGAAAAACGGAATCACCAGCCTAGCGCGCGCCCGGCTCGCCGTCTGCGAGTCCGTTCTCGATCCGCTCCTTGGCCCGGATGCCGGCCGTGCAGTCGCAGTCTGCGTTCGTCGTCTCACCGAGCACGGCACTCGCGCGAGCGCGGGCTCTTTCGGACCGGAGAGCTCCAGCGGCCACGGAAAGGACATCGTTCCCCCACAGTGATCGGGCTGAGCCGGCGGCCCTCGCTTGCGCTGCTCGTCGATACCGCTTGAAGGTCATGTTCGGGCTCGCGTGTCCCATGGATCGAGGGAGATCCTCGATGCGAGTCCCGGCCGCGGCCATGAGACTGACGTAGGTAGGGCGAGCCTCACGCATCCCAATCGCCTCGGGAGGGGGAGACCACGGGGAAGCAGATCGCATCGCTGTTCCTAAGCGCCGTCATCGCGCTCGTCTCGATCAGGGTTGGGGTGGCACCACGCGCGTCGGGCCCTCAGCGGGTTTGCGGGCCACGGCCAAGTCATTTCACGGCGAAGTCGACCCGTCCCGCGATCTCGTACCCGTCGTCGAGCAGGAGGTAGGCGCTGTAGCGACCGGCTGGAAGCGGCCAGGTCCCCTTGGCCGCGCCGTCGAGGACCACCTCGCCCGCAACGGACGCCCCGGTGTAGGACCACGTCAGATAGTCGGCGCTCGTGGGATCCGCACCGCGCGGATAGATGCCGATCCAGTCCCAGCGGTTGGCGGGTGCGCCGTACCAGCCGATCCGCACTGGTGACCCTGCCGCGTAGACGGCCTGAGTGCTGGTCAGCGACACGCCGGCGCCGGGGGCCGTCAGCCAAACGGAGGAGTCGGTGATCGACCGCCCATCGTCGCCCAGGAGACGGAGCCGATGCTCCGTAGGCGCCCACCCCGTCGTCGCTATCTCGAGCAGCGCGCCGTCCGCGACATTCGTCTCGGCGCGCACCGCGCCGTCTTCCGCCTCCACGCGGAGCCGAGCCCCGGCGGGGGCCGAAGCCACACGTACGACGAGTGGATCGCCGACGGGGACCACGAGGCGCTCCGGCGCCACGGTCGGCGGCGCGGCGATCGCCCTTCCGGTCAGGCGCAGGTCGACGACGACCCCGCGATGGTCGGTCGGCCACGGGTCGACCGTGACGTCGACATCAGGCGCCACCTCGCCCACGATGCGCACCGCGATCGGCTCGATCGGGCCGGCGCTGAACACGTAGTCGATCCGGTCGACCGGTGCATCGGCGGGCGGGTTCCAACCCTCGTCCAGCGCCGGGCGGCCGGCCGGCCAGGTCAGTCCGGCGTCGGCGACGGGATCGGGCAAGAGGGCGCGGTAGGTATCGACGAATCCTGCGGCCTCCACGATGGTGGTCACGGGCCAGGCGACGGGGTAGCGGACCTGTGGTCGGATCCCCACCGCCGCCGCCGTCCAGTCGCGGTGGGACGGGGAGTTGAGGTCTCCGATCAGCAGGCGCGGAAGTTCGGGGTCGAGTCCCTCGAGAGGGGCCAGCACCGCCTCCACCTCGGGTACCCGCAGATCCATCTCGTTTGCGAGCACGGCAGCGACGTCCTCCCCGGCCGCCACCAGATCCGGTCCGTACGGGTCGGACGTCAGGTGCGCGTTGGCCACGGCGACGACACGGCCCGGTTCGACCTCGACGAACACGTGGCGCGTGTCGCCACCTGCGGGGATGAGTGGTAGTTGCGAGACGATGCCCGAGCGTGGGTCGTAGTGGCGCCAGCCGAGCGCGGCGGCCACGTCCGCCGTAGAGCCCTGCGCCTCGTTGATGCCGACGATCTGGGCGCCGCTCAGGCGGATCGCCGCGATCACGTTGTCGAACGACACGAGACGGCCCCCGTACTCGACGTTGAGGGTCAGTACCGATAAGACCGGACCCACCGGCTCCGTGGCCGTCACCGTCTCGGCGACCGTCACCGGCGCTTCCGACCCTTCACCACCCGCGCCGCAGGCAGCGAGCACAAGGGTCACGAGGGGAACCAGGGCGATGCCGCCGATACGCCTCGCGTACCATGGCCTCTCCATATGAGGACCTTACTACCGAGGAAAGGAACAGGCAACGCAGCGGTCGATGAGTCATGATCATCGTGTGGTCCCACCTCCGAAGCTGACCCGTCGCTCCCTGCTTGCCGCCGGTTTCGCCGTGGGGGGAGCCGCCGTCCTCGGTGTCGGCACCTTCGCGACTATCTCCGGGACACCGCACCCGCAGTGGCTGTCGACCGATTGGGGTTCCGATCCGTGGGCCCGCGGCTCCTACTCGGCGATCCCACCGGGCGTTGACGAGGCGGTGCGGGACACCCTGGCCCGTACGATCGTCGCCGGACGCATCGCCCTGGCCGGTGAGTACGCCAATCCGGATAACCCGTCGACCGCCAACGGGGCCTACGACTCGGGACGGACCGCGGCCGCGCTGATCGCCGCGGGTCGCGGCTCGAGCGCCATCGTCGTCGGCGCCGGCATGGCCGGCCTCGGCGCGGCCCGCCAACTCGCCGACTGGGGGATCGACGTGCGCGTCTTGGAGGCACGTCCGCGGATCGGCGGGCGGATCCTGACGAGCCGCCGACTCGGCGTGCCCGTCGAGCTCGGCGCCTCCTGGATCCACGGCCCGAGTGGCAATCCGCTCGTGACCCTCGCCAGCGAGGCAGGGCTCGAGCTGATCCCGTGCGACTGGGACAACCGCAGCGTCCGCCGCTGTGCGGACGGCCGCGACGACCCGGCCGCCGCGACGGCGCTCGACCGCCTGCACGGCCTGCTCGACGAGCTCGGCGCCGCCAGCCCACCGCCGGCGGTGGAGCAGAGCGTGAGCGACTGGCTCGGCGAACGGGGCTGGAGCCGGTCCGGATCCGAGGCCTGGGCCACCGCGACGGCGGTCGAGCAGGAATGGGCCCGTGACGCCGACCAGCTCGGCGTGCGCGCGGTCTCCGGCGGCCTCTGGCTCGGGGGTGGTGACGATCTCATCGCCGGCGGCTACGACCGCGTTCCGGCCCTGCTCGCCCGTGACCTCGACATCGTCCTCAGCACCCCGGTCGCCCGGGTCGCCGCCCGCCCGGACGGCGTCGAGGTGACCCGGGCGGATGGGGTCGTCGAGACGGCCGATAGCGCGGTCGTGGCCGTGCCGCTCGCGTTGATGCAGGCCGGGCTGCCCGTCGTTGAGGATCTGCCCGAAGCGACCCGCACCGCGCTCGCCGCGCTCGTGACCGGCCGCTTTGAGAAGATCGTCCTCCGCTACGAGCGGGCGTGGTGGCGGGGGCGGCGCGTCCTCGGCGCCGTCCCCCAAGGCGATGGTCCGGCAGCGCGCCGGTGGACCGCGTTCTACGCCCATGAGGACGTGGCCGGAGCGCCGATCCTGGTCGGTTTGGCCGGGGGCACCGCCGCGGCGACGCGACCCTCCGGGGCGGCCTGCGCCGCGCAGGCCCGCCGGCGCCTGCAGGACGCCTACGGCGCCATCTGACCCGAATCACCACCTCGCCCGACCAGCATCCCTGCGGGGGGACAACCGGCACGTTCCCCACTAGCCCTCGGAGCCTCGTCGAGAGCTACGCGGGAGCGGGACGCCGCCTCGTCCCGATCTTCGGGGGCAGTGCCGACGCGACCGGCTCGCCGTCAGCGGGTGACGCCGTCGCGGGGCGGTCCGCGTCACGCGTCGTGGGGAGCGCGATCAAGCCGGGCTCCGGCCGGCGGCGGCCCGGGTCATCGCGTAGGCGCCGCCGCCGACGATCAGGACGGCGCCGACCACCGTGGCGAGGTCCGGGACCTCGGCAAAGAACAGGTAGCCCCACAGCGCGGCCCACAGAAGCGCGGTGTACTCGATGGTGGTAACCGCGCCCGGCGGCGCCTCGCGGTACGCCTTGGTCAGCAGGATCGTGCCGCCGACCGCGATCGGGCCGGTCAGCGCCATCAGGAGCAGCGCCTCGGGGGCCGGCCACTGCCACGTGCGCAGGAGGAACCCGAGTGCGCCCTCGCCGCCCGCGGCCGTCCACGGCGAGGCGATGAGCGCCAAGGCGGAGGCACCGATCAGGTAGACGGTGTTCTGGTGGAACGACATCACGGTGGCCGAGGCGGCGTCGCCGACGCGGCGCGCCACGAGCTGGCCCATGGCGTAGAACGCGCCGGCCGCGAAGGGCAGAAGCGCGGCCCAGCCGAGGCCGCCGCCGACGGGCTGCGCGATCACCACGGCGCCGGCGAAGCCGATCGCGACGGCGAGCCAGCGGCTGGGGGCCTGCCGCTCGCCGAGGACGAGGGGCGAGAGCGCGACGACCCACAGGGGCGCCGTGAAGTAGAGCGCCACGACGTTGGCGAGCGGCATCTCGGGGAAGGCGAGGAAGTAGCAGGTGTACGAGACCATGAAGATGACGCCGCGCAGGACCAGGATCCAGGGCCGTCCGCGCCAGACGCCGCGCACGTCGCGGGCGATCCACAGGAGCGCCGCGAAGATCGGCAGGGCGGCGAGCGAGCGCACGACGATCGCCTCCGTCACGGCATACTCGGCCATCACCGCCTTGATGATCGGGTCCTGCAAGCAGATGATCGCGACGCCGAGGGCCAGGATCCCCATGCCGCGCCGCGTGGACCCGCTCGTGCTCGGAGCGCTCATCCCGCCACCCTACCGACCGGGGGCGCCGTCTCCTGCTCCACAATGCCGTACGTGGATACGACCCGGTTCGAGGCGCGGGCGGCCCGCGCGGCGCGGCTCGAGGACGCCTTCCGCTGGCCCACGACGGTGGCCGCGCTCGTCTGCCTGCCCGTGTTCCTGCTGCCCGTCGTGTGGTCGGACCCGGCGGCGAAGCAGATCACCACGGTGGCGGACTGGCTGATCTGGGCCGTCTTCGCCGTGGAGATGGCCGTGCTGCTCGTCGTCACCCCGGACCGTGTCGCGTTCCTGCGCTACCACCGCCTGATGGCCTTCATCCTGGTCGCGGCCTTCCCCGGCTTCGCGATCGTCTTCGACCGCTTCGACCTCGATGGCCTGACGCCCGCGCTCCTGCTCGTGCAGAAGCTGCTCAAGCTGGCCAAGGTCGACAAGGTGATCCGCAAGCGCGAGATGCACGTGCGCATCCCCGGCGGCCGCTGGCTGATCGTGGCGCCGGCGCTCGTTGCCGATGCCCTGGTCTGGCAGCGGCTCGGACCGGTCACCGCGATCACGCTCGGGATCGCCCTCGCGCTGGCCCTGCTCGGGCGCGGGCGGCGGCCCGATCCCGCGCAGCTCGCGCGCCGGCATGCCCGGGTGCTGGAGGCCGGCCGCACCGGCTTCCGCTCCCGCCGCGTCTAGGCGGCGGGGCCGATCAGGGCCGGGGCGCCGTAGTGCAGGAGCGGCTGCGGGACGGCCACGGAGCCGTCCTCGCGCTGGTGCTGCTCGAGCACGGCGATCACGCTGCGCGAGCTTGTCACGGCGGTGCCGTTGAGCGTGTGCACGGGCTGGGGCCCGCCGGACGCGGGGCGGTAGCGGGCCTCGAGGCGGCGCGCCTGGTAGTCGGTGCAGTTCGAGCAGGAGGTGAGCTCGCGGTAGCGGCCCTGGCCGGGCAGCCAGACCTCGATGTCGTACTTGCGGGCCGCGGAAGCGCCGAGGTCGCCGGCGGCGATGTCGACGACGCGGTACGCGAGCCCGAGGGCCTGCGCGATCGACTCCTCGATCGCGAGCAGCCGCTCGTGCTCCTCCCAGGAGTCCTCGGGGCGGGTGAAGGCGAACATCTCGACCTTCTCGAACTGGTGCAGCCGGAAGATCCCGCGGGTGTCCTTGCCGGCGGCGCCCGCCTCGCGGCGGAAGCACGACGACAGGCCGGCGTAGCGCAGCGGCAGGTCCGCCTCGGCGAGGATCTCGCCGGCGTGCAGGGCGGCCAGCGGCACCTCGCTGGTGCCGACGAGGAAGAGGTCGTCGTCGGCGAGCTGGTAGACGCTCTGGCGGTCCGTCGGGAAGAACCCCGTCTGGTACATCGCCTCCTCGCGCACCATCACGGGCGGCACGACGGGTGTGAAGCCCCGCTCCTCGAGGGTGGCGAGGGCGAGCCGCGAGATCGCCCACCAGAGCCGCGCGACGTCGCCGGTCAGGTAGCCGAAGCGCGACCCCGAGGTGCGGGCGCCGCGCTCCATGTCGATGCCGGCGCCGCCGAGCTCGAGGTGGTCGCGCGGCGCGAAGGCGAAGGCGGGCGGCTCGCCGACCCGCCTGACCTCGCGGGCGTCCTCCTCGGTCGCGCCGAGCGGGCTGTCGGGGTGGGGGAGGTTCGGGACCACGAGCAGGGCGTCGCCGAGGCGCTCGTCGAGCGCCTTGAGCGAGGCCTCGAGGCCGTCGAGCTCGTCCTTCAGGCCGCGCATCGACGCGGACGCCGCGTCGGCCTCGGCGGCGCGCGCCGGATCGTCCTTCGCCGCGCGCTTGAGCTCGCCGATCGCCTCGGACGCCCGGTTGCGCTCGGCGCGCAGGTCGTCGACCCGAGCCTGCAGGGCGCGGCGCTCCTGGTCGAGCGCGATCACCGGGTCGAGCAGGCCCTCGTCGCCGCGCCGGGCGAGGGCGGCGCGCACCGCCTCCGGGTCGGAGCGGACGAGGCGCAGGTCGATCATGCCCCGAACCCTACCCGCGGCGGGGCGTCACGCGCCGCGCCTGGCCTCGGCGATCGCCATCAGGACGCGCGGCACGCCGTCCTCGTGGATCGCGGGCGCGACCCAGTCGGCCCGCGCGACGAGGTCGGGGTGGCCGCCGCCGACGGCGATGCCGTAGCCGGCCCAGTCGATCAGCTCGAGGTCGTTCTCGCCGTCGCCGATCGCGACGCAGCGCGACCGCTCGAGGCCGAGCAGGTCGGCGACGACCGCGCAGCCCGCGCCCTTGTGCACGCCGGGCGCCGCGACCTCGAGGTAGAAGGGCAGCGACTTGGCGATGAAGGCGCGGTCGCCGAAGCGGGGCACGAGCCTGTCGCGCAGGGCGTCCATGCGCGCCGGGTCGCCGGAGACGACCAGCTTGGTGACGGGCCGGTCGAGCCAGGCGACGAGGTCGCCGACGGCGTTGACGGGGACGCGGGCGCTCGTCGCGTAGCGGCGCGCCTCCGCGTTGTCGTCGGCGACGAAGAAGGCGTCGCCCGTCATCACGTTCACGTGCTCGCCCGACGCGACGATCGCCTCGAGGATCGGCCGTGCGTGCTCGGGGTCGAGCTGCTCGTGGTGCAGCACCTCGCCGGTTGAGCGGCGCCCGACGAGGGCGCCCTGGAAGCAGATCACGGGGTCGGCGGCGTCGAGCAGGTCCGCGAAGCGGCAGGCCGACTGGAACATCCGGCCCGTGGCCACGACGACGGGCACGCCCGTCTCCTGCAGCGCGCCCACCGCGGCCTGCGCGCTGGGCAGGAGCTCGGCCTCGTGGACGACGGTGCCGTCGAGGTCGACGAAGACCGCGTCGATCCCGAGCGGGTCGAGCCCGTCGGGCAGGGGCACTACTGGCCGGCGCTCTGCGACACGTAGGCCGCGACGTTCTGGATGTCGGCCTCGGAGAGCTGGCCGGTGTAGGACGGCATCGCGCCCTTGCCGTTCGTGACGATGGTGAGCACCTGGTCGTAGGAGGGCATCAGCTCGTCGAGGTTCGGCCCGACCGCGCCGTTCGCCCCCGCCGCGGCCAGCGCGTGGCAGCCGCCGCAGCCCGCCGTCTCCCAGACGCCCGCGCCCGCGGCCGCGTCGCCCTCCGCGGCCGCTGCGACGGTCTCGCCATCCGCGTCCTCGGCCGTCGTCGCGGCGGCCTCGCCGCCGTCGGCCGCCTCGCCATCGTCGACGGGAGTGCCGTCGGTGCCGGTGCCGATCGTGATCTCACCGCCGATGGTGCCGGAGGCCTCCGTGTCGCCACCGCCGCAGGCGGTCAGGAGGCCCATGCCGAGGGCGCCGAGGGCGATCGCGAGGAGAAGGAGGCGGGGCGTGTGCATGGCGAGTGAGACCTTTTGCTCGGGGGATCGGGTCCCTGATCTGTCTGCGAGCAGGCTATCACGGACCGGGCGGGAAGGCACGGGGTTTGACACGGGCCGCAAGGCCGCCGACGCTACGGGTATGGATGACGCCGACCGCCGCCTGCTCGACCGCCTCCAGCACGAACTGCCCCTCGTGGAGCGGCCGTGGGCGGCGCTCGCCGACGAGATCGGGATGCCCGAGGACGACCTGCTCGAGCGCATCTCGGGGCTGCGCGGCGAGGGCGTCGTGCGGCAGATCTCGGCGATCTTCGACACGCGGCGGCTCGGCTACCGCTCCAGCCTCGTCGCGGCCCGCTCGAAGCCGGGGCAGCAGCAGTTCGCGGCCGACGTCTTCTCCGCGCACCCCGGCGTCACGCACAACTACGAGCGCGAGCACGCCTTCGACCTCTGGTTCACGCTGGCGGTGCCGCCCGACACGCAGATCGGCCTCGAGGGCACGATCGAGCTGCTCGGACGGATGGCGGACGTCGAGTCGATCCGCCCGCTGCCCGCGCTGCGCTTCTTCAAGATCGGCGTCGACCTCGACATGGTCGGCGGGCGCGACCCGGCCGCCAAGAAGGCGCGCCGCGCGCCCACCCTCGAGGCGCCGTCGCGCCCGGCGACGGACCGCGAGGTCGCTGCGGTGCGCGCCCTGCAGCAGGACCTGCCCGCGATCCCGGAGCCGCTCGCGCCGCTCGCCGAGGAGCAGGGCTTCACCGTCGACGAGCTCCTGGCCCTCGGCCGGGAGATGCTGGAGGACGGGCGCATGCGCCGCTTCGCCGCCGTCCTCAATCACCGCAAGGCCGGGTTCCTGCAGAACGGCATGGGCGTATGGATCGTCGGCGAGGACCGCGTGAAGGAGGCCGGCCGGATCATGGCCGCCTACCGCGGCGTCTCCCACTGCTACGAGCGGCCCGTCTACCCGGACTGGCCGTACCGGCTCTTCTCGATGACGCACGGGCGCGACAAGGAGGAGTGCGAGGCCGTCCTCGCCGCCCTCGCCGAGGAGACCGGGCTCGAGGAGTACGCGGTGCTCTACTCCGTCAAGGAGTTCAAGAAGACGCGCCTGCGCTACTTCGACGAGGAGGCGTCCGCCTGGGAGGCGGCGCACCTCGCGCTCGTCTAGAGCCGCGCCTCGTCGACGGTCCAGATCTCCGGCAGCTCGCGGAAGCGCTCGCCGGCGTCCAGCCCGTAGCCGACGACGAAGTCGTCGGGGATCTCGAAGCCCACGAAGCGCAGCGGCACGTCGTTGGCGTGGCGGCCCGGCTTCGACAGGAGCGAGCAGACCTCGAGCGAGGCGGGGTGCCGCGTCTGGAGGTTGCGCAGGAGGTAGGACAGGGTCAGGCCCGAGTCGACGATGTCCTCGATGACGAGGACGTCCTTGCCGTCGATCGGGGCGTCGAGGTCCTTCAGGATCCGCACGACGCCGGACGAGCGGGTGCCCATCCCGTACGACGAGATCACCATGAAGTCCATCGTGCACGGCACCTCGATCACGCGCACGAGGTCGGCGAGGAAGATGAAGCCGCCCTTGAGGACGCAGGTGATGGTCAGCTCGCGGCCCGCGTAGGCCTCGGAGATCTCGCGGCCGAGCGCCGCGACGCGCTCGCGGATCTGCTGCTCGGTCACGAGCGGCTCGCGCAGGGCCGGGTGGCGCGCGCTCACGCGGCGCCCTCGCCGCGGCCGGCGCC
The DNA here is from genome assembly GCA_016870485.1 of Actinomycetota bacterium. Classification (GTDB taxonomy): domain Bacteria; phylum Actinomycetota; class Thermoleophilia; order Gaiellales; family F1-60-MAGs149; genus F1-60-MAGs149. The sequence continues at coordinate 46,851 of VGBM01000011.1, read as the reverse complement.
GGGCGGCAGGAAGCGGAGCCGGTGGGGGTCGACGTCGGCCATGCCCGCGCCCGGCAGCGTACGGCGCCGGGGGGACGTGCGCAGCGCCTCGACGTCGTCGTGGCCGAGCGTGAGCCCCCGGCGGGCCGCCGCGCGGCGCAGCGCGAGGCGCGCGAGCGCGGGCGGCGCGGCGAGGAGGGGGCCGATCGGCAGCGACCCGTCGGGGTCGATCAGGCCGTCGGCGAGCTCGTCGAGGAGCGCCCGCTCGTCGTCGGCGAGGAGGGCGGCACGGGCGAGGTTGCGCTCGGCGCCCGGGTGGGCGAGCGCGAGGGCGGGGAGGACGTCGAGGCGGATGCGGTTGCGGGCCGGGCCCGGCTCGGCGTTGGTCGCGTCGTCGCGCCACGGGACGCCGCGCCGCGCGAGCTCGCGGCGGACCTCGTCGCGTGAGCAGTCGATCAGGGGGCGCAGCCAGCGCCCGTCACGGGGCGGCAGCGCGGCGAGCCCGCGCGGCGAGCCCGACGCGGCGAGCCGGTAGAGGACGGTCTCGGCGCGGTCCGACAGGGTGTGGCCCGTCGCGATCGGGTCCGCCCCGGCGTGCTCGAGGGCGGCGGCGCGGCGCCGGTCCCTGAGACGCGCCTCGAGGTTGCCGCCCGGCGCGACGGCGCCGTCGACGACGGCGAGGGGCACGTCGAGGCGGGCGGCGAGGGCGCGGCAGGCGTCCGCGTCGGCCGTGGAGGCGTCGCCGCGCAGCGCGTGGGCGACGTGCAGCGCGCGCACCGCGCAGCCGAGCTCGACGAGGCCGAGCAGGAGCAGGGTGGAGTCGGCGCCGCCCGACACGAGCGCCGTGACGGGCGCGCCCGGGCCGAGGCCGAGCGCCGCGCCGCGGGCCGCGATGCGGTCGGCGACGTCAGCCGCCACGCGCCGCCAGCCGCCCGGCGTAGGTGGTGCCGACCTCGATGTACTTCGCGTGCAGCGCCTCGCGGCGGTCCTCGTCGCCCGCGGCCTGCGCCTCGCCCATGCCGCGCTCGAGCTCGCGCAGGCGCTCCTCGAAGCGCAGGATCACGGCCTCCTCGCCCGTCAGCTCGGCCTGGCGCCCCGCGAGGGCGAGGAGGCGCGGCCGCCAGATCGGCGCGAGCCGGTCGAGCTCCGGGTGGCCGGGCACCGCCGCGTCGAGGGCGGCGAGGGCGGCCGGTGCGAACGGCCGCAGCGCGTCGGCGGGGAACGGGTCGAGCGGGTCCGGCGCGAGCGCCCCGGCGATCGCCGCCCGCACGGGGTCGGCGGAGAAGTCGAGCGGGTGGCCCTCGGCCCCCACGACGGCGAGGCGGATCGCGCCGCACGCGAAGCCGTGCGCGGCCGGGTCGACCGCGCCGGCGCCGTCGGGCAGCTCGAGCAGCTCGGACATGGCGGCAGTCTGCCACGCCGCGGGGCCGGGGAGCGCGCCCGGCTGCGGGGTTCCCGGTTGCGGTGCCCCCCGCGCGGCGGGTACCCTCACGCCATGGAGGGGACGGGCATGCCCGCGGACATGGCGATGGAGCGGGTCTTCGGCGTGCCGAAGCCGTTGATCGGCGTCGTCCACCTGCTCGCCCTGCCCGGCTCGCCCGCCTTCGACCGCGAGGCGGGCATGCGGCCGATCGTGGAGGCGGCCCGTCACGACGCCCTCGTCTGCCAGGACGCCGGCGTCGACGCGATCCTGTTCTGCAACGAGGGCGACCTGCCGTACCGCGTCGAGGTGACGATGGAGCAGGCGACGGCGATGGCCGCCGTGGTCGGCGAGATCGAGCCGGAGCTCGAGCGGCCGCTCGGCATCGACATGCTGTGGGACCCGTTCGCCACGCTCGCCGTCGGGCGCGCCGTGGGCGCGTGCTTCGTGCGCGAGGTCTTCGTCGGCGTGTACGAGTCAGACATGGGCCAGCTGCGCCCCGACCCGGGCGCCGCCTTCTCGTACCGGCACTCGATCGGCGCCGACGACATCGCCGTCTTCACGAACCTGACGCCGGAGTTCGCGTCGCCGCTCGGCTCGCGCACCGTCGCCGACCGCGCGCAGGGCGCACGCTTCTTCGGCTGCGAGGCCGCGCTGATCTCCGGTCCGCGCGCCGGCTCGGCGTTCCGCTTCGCCGACCTCGAGGAGGCCAAGGCGGCCTGCCCCGACCTGCCCGTCCTCGCCAACACGGGCGTCCGCCACGACACGGCCGAGCGCATCCTCGAGACCGCCGACGGCATCATCGTCGGCACCTCGCTGAAGGTCGACGGCAAGACCCAGAACCGCGTCGACCCCGACCGCGCCCGGCGGATGGCCGAGCTGACGCGGGTCGCCCGCGAGCACCACCTCGAGCGGATCGCCGACGCGCGCGCCTGACGCGCCGCGGGACCGCCGCGTGCGAAGTCGTAAATGTGGAGTACTGGACGAGCGTCGCCAACCAGCACAGCGAGTACTGGCTCCGCCCGCTGCACCCCGTGGTGCCGCCGACGCCCGCGTCGGCGCGTGCCATCGCCGCCGCCTACTGGACGAGCCTCGTCGAGTCGCTGAAGGGCGCGGTGCGGGCCGAGGGCGACCCGCTCGGGCCGATCCGCCTCGTCGTGGCCCGCTCGGGAATCGAGATCCTGCGCTTCGCCGAGGCCCAGGTCGACGAGGTGGCAGGCGGCATTGAGGTCGGCTTCCCGATCACGGGCGGCCAGGCCTGCTCCGGGGCGGCCGGAGAGCTGAGGATCGTCGCCGCCGTCGAGGGCGAGCGCGTCCGCCTCGGCGTCGTGGTGGACGGCTACCGGCCGCGCTTCGAGCGGCTCAAGGCGACGACCTTCCCGATCGCCGCGCCGTACACCCTCGTCCAGCACCTCGTGCACCGCTTCGTCACGACGCGCAGCCTGCGCCGCATCGCGGCCGTGATCGACCCGATCCCCGTCGCGCCGCCGCCGATCGACACGGGCGGGCGCCTCGAGGGCGTGCGCGTCGGCGTGGTCGGCGCCTCCGGGTACATCGGCCGCCGGCTGGTGCCCGAGCTGCGCGACCAGGGCGCCACGGTGCGGGCGATCGTGCGCCGCCCCAACGCGGACCTCGAGCGGGTCCGCGACGTCGAGGTCGTGCCCGGCGACGCCCTCGACCGCGAGTCGCTCGACCGCGCGTTCGCGGACCTCGAGGTCGTCTTCTGGCTCGTGCACTCGATGGGGTCGGGCGGCGACTTCGCCGAGCTCGACCGGCGGGCCGCCGCGAACTGCGCCGCCGCGGCCGCGCAGGCCAGCGTGCGCCAGATCATCTACATGGGCGGCCTCGGCGACGACGAGCCGGACCTCTCGCACCACCTCCAGAGCCGCCACGAGACGGGCGCCGTCCTCGCGGAGGGGAGCGTGCCGGTGACGACGCTCCGGGCCGCGATGGTGATCGGGCAGCACAGCGCCTCCTTCCAGATGATGCGCGACCTCGTGCACCGGCTGCCCGCGATGGTGACGCCGCGCTGGGTGACGACGCGCTCGCAGCCGATCGCCTTCGCCGACCTGCGCGACTACCTGGTCGGCGTCTGCGACCTGCCGGGGGCCTTCGGCCGCACCCTCGACGTCGGCGGGCCCGACATCATGACCTTCCAGGAGATGATGGAGCGGACCGCTGTCCTCGCGGGGCGCCGCAAGCCGATGATCCTGCCCGTGCCCGTCCTCTCGCCCAAGCTCTCGTCGCTCTGGTGCGGTTTCGTCACCGATGTGGACACGAAGATCGCGCGGCCGCTCGTCGAGGGCCTGCGCAACGAGACCATCTGCCTCAACGACGACATCCTCCGGCTCGTGCCGAAGGGGCGGATGTCGTTCGACGACGCCGTGCGCCGCGCGCTCGTCGGCGTGCCCGCCCGCTACTAGCCGCTACTCGAGCGGGAGGACGAGGCAGGTCGTGTTGCGCCTGATGCGGTGCAGGTGCCAGCGGAAGCGCAGCCGCCCGTAGCGGCGCCGGTCCGGCCCGAACACGAGCAGGCCGATCCCGTGCGACTCCGCGACCCCGAACAGGGCCTGCACGGGCCGCGGCGAGCTGTAGAGCACGGTCCTGGCCTTCGCGCCGGCGTCACGGGCCCGATCGCGGATCCGCTGCATCTCCTCGCGCACCACGGGGTTGCCCATGGTGCGCCGCGCCGCCGCGTTCGCGTTGGCCGTCGGCAGGGTCACGGCGAGGCAGATCAGGAGCTCCGAGCCCGCCTCGATCGCCGCCTCGATCGCGGATCGGACGAGCTCCTCGTCGAACGAGATGTCGAGGGAGACGAGCATCACGGGGCGGCGCTCGGTCTGCTCGGGGGCCGCCGGGGCGGCCGGCGCGCGGTCCCGGACGGCGGTGCTCATCGTCGCTTGGGCGCGACGACCGGGGTGAAGAGCGTCGCGGCCTTGGCGAGCAGCCGCCGCTTCATCCACGGCATCAGCAGCACGTACCACCCCAACGCGACGACCCCGGCGCCGACCACGAGGCCCGGGACCTGGAACTGCGAGAGCCCGGCGAGACCGGCCAGGCCGACCGCGCCGAGCCCCGCCCGCGACAGGTAGCGGAACTGGCGCTGCGTGCGATTGGCCAGCACGTTCAGAGTCTTCGCCTCGGCCGCCGTGTCGTAGCGCGCACCGCAGCCCGTGCAGGTGACGGCGTCGCCCGCGTCGGCGCGGGTTTCGACGCCGCAGGGGCAGCGGACCACGATCGGGGCGACGGGCATCGGCTCATTGTTGCCGTATCTCCATGCAACGGCAACCGCTATCTGTACGGTTGCGGTGAGCCCGGAAGCAGAGCCGGGTCGGGAGTAGGAGGAGTCATGCCAGGAGCGGAGGTAACGCTCGATCAGGTTGGTTTGATCAAGACCATGCGGTGGTACGACGGGTTCGTCATCGGGCTCGCCGGCCCGGGATTCATCCTCGCGGGCATCGCAGGGTCCGTCATCACCCTCGGGCCCATCTGGGCGTCGACGATCTGGTTCATGTCGGCGATCGTCGGCGGCCTCGCGGCGTACATCTACGCGGAGCCCGCGGCGATGTTTCCCGACAAGTCTGGCGGTCTGTCGATGTTCGCCAAGGAGGGCTGGCGCCAGCACTTCTCGCTGGCCGGGCCGATCGCCACGTTCGGCTACTGGTTCGCGTGGTCGTCCGTGCTCGCCATCTACGGCGGCATCATCGGCACGCTGCTGCTCTCCCGGTTCAACCCGGGGGCGCTCGACTGGTCCGTCAACGTCCTCAGCTTCGGGCTCTTCAGCTTCGACATCACGTACCCGCGCCTGATCGGCGCGGTCTGCATCCTCGCCTGCTTCCTGTTCAACTACTTCGGGATGCGGCCGGCGGTGTGGTTCTCGTACGCGACGGCCCTGATGATGGTGATCCCGGTCGCATCGCTGGCGCTGATCCCGATCATCCAGGGCAAGCTCAGCACCGTCGACTTCGCCTGGAACACCGCGACGATCAACGCGAACGTGGAGTTCTACGGCGGGACGCCGGGCTTAACGCAGGCCATCATCCTCGGCATCGTGTGGTTCTGGGTGATCGCGTGGTCCTCGTACTTCCCCGAGGCGCCCGCGACCTTTGCCCCCGAGTACCACGACACGAAGGAGGACACGCGCCTCGCCGTGGCCGCGACGTCGATCATGGGCGTGGTGCTGTGCCTGCTGCTCCCGCTGAGCGTCGTGGCGGCGGTCGGCCTCGACGTGATCGCCGGTGACCTGACCTACATCGCCTACCTGACGACCGCGCTCAACAACACCGTCGGAACGTTCCTCGGCGCGGTGTTCACCGTGTTCATCTGCGCGGGGCTCCTGCTCTCGATGAACACGGCGACGATGGACGGCTCGCGTGCCCTGTACGGCATGGCCAAGGAGGGCCTGACCGTCACGTGGCTCGCGAAGCTGAACAAGGAGAGTGTGCCGGGCCGGGCCATGGCCTTCGACATGGTGCTGAACCTGTTCCTGCTGTTCTTCATGCCGTCGCTGCTGTTCACGCTGCTCGCCGGCAACATCGGCTACGTGCTCGCACACATCCTCGCGCTGTCGGGCTTCCTGCTCCTGCGCCGGGACCGGCCAACCTGGCCCCGTCCGCTCAAGCTCGGGTCCTTCTGGATCCTGGCGGCCTGGGTCTGCCTCACGGTCAACACGGTCGGCACGGTCGTCGGGGTCGCTAACATGCAGTACACCGGCTACCTCGTCAAGGGCGAGGACGTCACGGGGTACCGCAGCCTCGCGATCGGGATCTTCGTCGGTACGATGGTGGTCGCGATCGTCGGGTACATCATCGGCCAGAAGCAGGTCGGCCGGAAGTTCTCCTTCAGGGACAAGTCCGAGGAGGAGCCCGCGGCGCACGTCTACGAGCTGATGGGGCAGACGCCCCCGGCTCGCACCTCGGGCGACTAGCCCGGACGCTCCGTCAGGGCCCCTGCGGGGCCGGCTCCGGCCGGTCCCGCAGGGGCCCCTTTCGCGTGCCCGGGCCCCCGCCTCCCGCGGCCCGCCCCGGTCGGCTAGCCTGCGCTCAACGGACCGGCCCCCGGCCGGAGGGAGGCGAGCAGCATGGCGACCACGGCGACGCACCCGGGCGCGTTCATCGGCGGCGAATGGCAGGAGGGCGACGGCGCGCCGATCGAGGTGCACAGCCCCTACGACGGGTCGCTCGTCGGCACCGTCAACGTGGCGACGGACGCCCAGCTGGAGGCCGCCGTGGCGGCCGCGAAGGCGGCGTTCCCGGCCTGGCGGCGGACGCCGCTGATGCAGCGCGTCGACCTCCTGCGCCGCGCGTACGACGTCTGCCTCGAGCGCTCGCCCGCGATCGCCGAGATGATCAGCCGCGAGACGGGCAAGACGATCCGCGAGGCGGAGGAGGAGATGGTCGAGTTCACCGTCGACCACTTCCGGCGCGCCTCGGAGGACGTGATCCGCTACCGCGGCCAGGTCCTGCCGTCGACGCAGGAGCGGGCCGGCTCGAAGCGGATCATGGTCGTGCAGGAGCCGATCGGGGTGGTCGCCTGCGTGACCCCCTGGAACTTCCCCGTCGACATCGCGGGCATCCCGATCGTGTACGGGCTCGCGCTCGGCTGCACGCTGGTCTGGAAGCCGTCCGAGCTCGCGCCGATCTGCGCCAACATGTTCGTCGACGTGCTGCACGAGGCCGGCTTCCCGGCGGGCACCGTCAACCTCGTGCACGGCCACGGCGACCTCGGCGGCCAGCTGGTCCGCCACGAGGACGTCGGCAGCGTCGTCTTCACGGGCTCCGTCACCACGGGCGAGCAGGTCGCGCGCGACGCGGGCCTCAAGAACCGCGTGCTGGAGCTGGGCGGCAACGGCCCGCAGATCGTGCGCGCCGACGCCGACCTCGAGAAGGCGGCCGACGCCGCCATCACGGGCTGCTTCTACCTCGCCGGGCAGTGCTGCACGGCCGCCGAGCGGATCCTCGTCCACCGCGACGTCCAGGACCGCTTCGTCGAGCTGCTGGTCGAGCGCACCAAGGCGCTGAAGCTGGGCGACCCGCTCGACGAGGCCACGGACATGGGGCCCGTCTGCACCGACGCGAATCTCGTGCGCACGCAGGAGCACGTCGCCGATGCGATCGCCAAGGGCGCCACCGTCGTCCACGGCGGCGGCGCCGAGGGCCGGCTGCACGAGCCGACGATCGTGACCGGGGTCACGGAGGACATGCGGATCGCCCGGGAGGAGACGTTCGGGCCCGTCGCGCCGATCATCGCCTTCACGGACGACGACGAGGCGATCCGGATCGCCAACGCGACGGAGTTCGGGCTGACGGCGGCGGTCTTCACGGAGGACCTGCGGACCGCCTGGCGCTACGCCGAGGAGCTCTGCCACGGCACCGTCCACATCAACGAGACCACGAACTACTGGGACCAGATGGCCCCGTTCGGCGGCGCGAAGAAGTCCGGCGCGGGGCGCGAGCTCTCGACGTTCATCCTCGACGCCATGAGCGAGACCAAGCAGATCACCTGGGACGTCTTCTAGGCGCGGCCGGTGCGGCGCCCCGCGCGGGCGCCGCACCGCCTCGCCGCAGGCCGTATTACGGCGTATCAGGATGGGCCGGGCGTCCGAACCCGCCCGCCCCCCGCGTGCCGTCGTCTCGCTCCGGCTCGACCCCGCGCAGCTTGCGCGCGTGACCGCGCGCGCCCGGGAGCTCGGCGTGTCGCGCACGGCGCTCGTCGAGCGCTACATCCTCGAGGGCATGGAGCGCGACGAGCATCCGCTGATCCGCCGCCGCGACGCCCACGGCGTCCTGATCGGCGCCCTCGTCGGGCACCGCATCGACGTGCACCGGGTCGTGGACGCGCTCGCGGGCGCGGACGGCGACGTCGCGCGCGTCGCCGCGGACTTCGGCATCCCGTGGGGCGCCGTCGAGGCCTGCGCCGCGTACCACGCGGCCCACCGCGGGCGGGAGGAGCAGGCGGTGGCGCAGCTGCGCGAGCGGGCCGCGGCCGCCGAGGCGGCTGACGCGCTCCGCCGCACGGCCGTCGGCGGGGCGTGAGGCTCCTCCTCGACGAGGACTACCCGGCGCGACTCGCGGAGCGGCTGCGGGCCCTCGGCTGCGACGCGGTCGGCGTGCAGGAGCGCCCCGACCGAAGGGGCTGCGCCGACGCGGAGCTCCTGCGCCGGATGCGCGTCGAGGGGCGGGCGATCGTGACCGAGGACCGCGGCGACTTCGGGCGCCTCCTGAAGCGGCGCCACGACGACCTCGGCGACCACGGCGGGCTGGTGCTGGTGGTGCCGGGCCGCTTCCCGCACACGCCGGCCGGCCTCGCGGCGCTCGCCTCCGCGCTGCACGCCCTCGCCGTCGAGGCGCCGGCGGAGGTGGGCGTGCCCGGCTGGGTCGGCGGGCTCAGCCCGCCGCCCGCGCCCTGAGCGTCCGCGGCTGGTGCATCCAGACGAGGCGGCCCGCGCCCGGGGCGGCCGGGCCGGCGCAGTCCACCAGGGCGGCCGCGCCCTTCCGGAACCAGTCCACGCGGGCACGGTCGGGCGCGGCCACGAGGAGCCGCGTGAGCAGGGTCATCGTCGGCTCGTGGCCGACGAGCACCACGCGGCCCTCGGCGTCGAGCGCCGCGGCCATGGCCAGCGCCGTCTCGGCGCCGTGGTGGGCGGCGAGCGGCTCGCACGGCTCGGGGTCGGGCCAGCCCGCCGCGTCGGCGAGGATCGTCGCCGTCTCCCAGGTGCGCGCGTAGGGGCTCGCCAGAACCCGCTCCGGCGGGTCGACGAGGGAGGCGAGGCCGCGGGCGGCCCGGCGGAAGCGCTCGCGGCCGTGGTCCGTCAGGGGCCGCAGGCGGTCGTCGGGGTAGCGGACGGGGTCGCGCTCGTCGGCGATCGCGTGGCGGACGAGCAGGAGCTCCACCGGGTCCCTACCCCTCGAGGCCGCAGGCGGCGAGCGCCGCGAGCGCCACGGCCTCGTCCTCCGGGCTGCGGGCCCCGGAGACGCCGAGCGCCCCGACCTGGCGGCCGCCGGAGTGGACGGGCACGCCGCCTGCGAAGACCACCATGCGGCCGCCGAGCAGGCCCGCGATGCCGAAGTCCTCGCCGCCGGGCCCGGCGATCTCGCCCATCGCACCCGTGCGGTCGTCCCAGACCGCCGACGAGAAGGCCTTGTCCACGGCGATCGCGTAGGAGCCGAGGGGCGCGCCGTCCATGCGAATCGAGGCCACCGGGTTGCCCGCGCGGTCGGCGACGACCGCACACAGCCGCAGCCCGTCGCGCTCGGCCGCGACGACCACCTCGTCGAGGATCCGGCGCGCGAGGTCGAGCCCGACGTCGGCGCCCTCGATCAGGTCGGCCATCCCCTCACCCTCCTGTGACCCGCCGGCGGCCTGCCGGCGGGGGAGTGGACCCGGGCGGATTCGAACCGCCGACCTCCTGGGTGCGATCCAGGCGCGCTCCCAACTGCGCCACGGGCCCGTGGACGGGGACGATACCCGAAAACCAGGGGCGGCCTAGCCGCCCGTCGTGGTCGGCGGCGGGTCCTGCGGCGGGGCCGGCGCGGCGGGGGCCGCCGGCGCGGTGGGGGCCGCCGGTGCCGCGGCGGCGGAGCCCGAGAAGTCGACCTTGACCGGCTGGCGCTCGGCCTCCGAGTCGAGCTCGAAGAACTCCTTGATCACGAACCCGAACGGGCCGGCGAGGAACTTGCCCGGGATCTGCTGCACCTTGGTGTTGAAGATCTGGACGTTGCCGTTGTAGATGCGCCGCGACGCCGAGATCTGGTCCTCGGTGTTCGTCAGCTCGGCCTGGAGCTGCGTGAACGACTCGACGGCGCGCAGCTGCGGGTAGGCCTCCGCGATCGCGAACAGGCCCGTCAGCGCCTGCCCGAGGACGCCCTCGGCCTTGGCGGCCTCCGCCGGGGTCTTCGCGGCCATCGCGGCGGTGCGGGCGGCGGTCACGTTCTCGAAGGTGGCCTGCTCGTGGGAGGCGTAGCCCTTGACCGTCTCGACGAGATTCGGGATCAGGTCGTGGCGGCGCTTGAGCTGGACGTCGATGCCGGACCAGGCCTCGTCGCACTTGTTGCGGGCCTGGACGAGGCCGTTGTAGACGGCGATCAGGATGATCGCCACGAGGGCGATGATGCCGATCACGATCAGGGCGATGGTCACGTCGGTCTTCCTCCGGGGCGGCGTGTACCCCGATGGTAGTGGCTCAGACGGGAATCCGCTCGTCCGCGCGTCGCACGAGGCCGAGCAGGGCGGCGGCGCCGTAGGCGATCGGGGGCACCGCGATCCACTCGCGCTCGGTGTGCGCGTCCTCGCCGCGGCTGACGCCGACGCCGAGGGCGGGGATGCCGCGCCCGATCGCGGCGTTCGCATCGGTGGAGGCGGGGTGCTCCTCGGCCGCCTCGAGGCCGACGGCGTCGCGCGCCTCGCGGGCCAGCTCGACGAGGGCCGCGGAGACGGTGCCGTCGCCACCGGGCCGGCGGCCGACGACCTCGACCGCCGTCGCGATGCCGGCGACGGGCGCCGTGCGCGCGGCGCGCTCGATGCGGCCCAGCGCCTGCTCGACGAGGGCCGGGTCGACGTGGCGGAGGTCGAGCACCAGCGACGCGCGCTCGGCGATCGCGTTGACCGCGGTGCCGCCCTCGATCACGCCGACGTTGGCCACGGCGGGCGGCGCCGCGGCGAGGATCCGCTCGGCGGCGGAGACGAGGGCGTGGATCGCGCTCGGCCGGCCCTGGTCGGACCACGAGTGGCCGCCCGGCCCCGAGCACGTCACGCGCACGCGGGCCGACGCGACGGCCCCCACGGCGAGGCTGTCGACGCCGTGCCCCTCGATCGCGACGAGGGCGCGGACGGGCTCCGCGTCGAGCAGGTGCGTGACGCCGCGCAGATCGCCGAGGCCCTCCTCGCCGACGGTCGCGACGAGCAGCACCGGCCCCGTCGGCGGATCGGCGGCGAGGGCGCGCGCGACGGCCAAAAGCGCCGCCAGGCCGAGGGCGTTGTCACCGACCCCGGGGCCGCCCAGGCGCGCGCCGTCGCGCACCGCCGGCTGGGGCTCGAGCGACGGGAAGACGGTGTCGAGATGGGCGCACAGGGCGAGCGCGGGCCCGGGCGGCCCGACCCGGCAGACGACGTTGCCGACGGCGTCGGAGGCCGGCTCGAGGCCGAGCTCCCGGAGGCGCTCCAGGACGGCCTGCGCGCGCTGCCCCTCATGGCCCGTGGGGGCGGGGATTCCGCACAGCAATGCGGCATCGGCGGCGATCCGCTCGACCTCCTCCGCGGGCAGGGGGGCGTCCGGGACCACCCGAACAGCGTACCCGCGGGTCGGCCGCGCCGCAGTGCACTGCGATCGGCTGTCTCGGACTGCACTACAATCGTCCCCGGCGTCCCCGCACGTCACGACCGGAAGGCCCGCACGACATGTCCGACGACAAGACCCTCTTCGCGTCCGTCATCGAGGAGCACCTCGCCCTCAAGCGCCGGAACGCGCAGCTCGAGCAGGACATGCCGCTCGAGGAGTTCATCCCCGCCGACCCCTTCGAGAACCACGCCCTCTTCAAGACCGAGGAGGACGCGCGGCAGGAGGAGGAGGAGACCGGCGAGCACCCCGCCGTCCGCCTGGACTGGGAGGACGAGGCCACGCTCGGCGGATCGGCCGAGGAGCCCGGCTGGTCCGAGACCACGGCCTCCGGCGAGTTCGACTGGGAGTCCTAGCCCGGCCAGCGCGGCCCGTGCCGCGCGGCTGGCACAATCCGCCTGCGGACGCGCGCCGCACCCGGGGCCATAGCTCAGCTGGGAGAGCACCTGCTTTGCAAGCAGGGGGTCGGCGGTTCGAGCCCGCCTGGCTCCATCGCACCGCCGTCGTCCGTCTCCCGGGCCGTCGAATGCGATCAGGCGGTGGAGCGACGGTACGAGGCCCGGAGTGCGGCTAGGGTTCCGTCACCCACGGAGGCAGGACGAAATGGCGACTGACACGAACCCCCGCATGCACCCCGGCACCGGTCTGGAGGGCATCTCGATCGGCCCGTCCGATATCGGGCTGGTCGACGGCGAGAACGGCCAGCTGATCTACCGCGGCCACGACGCCGAGGTGCTGGTGCGCGAGCACGGCTTCGAGGAGGTCGCCCACCTGCTCTGGACCGGCCGCCTGCCGAGCGCCGAGGAGCTCGCCGCGCTGCGCGCCACCGTCTACGCCAGCATGCGTCGTGTCGCCGAGGAGCCCGCGACGCTCGCGACCCTCGACCCCACGGCGCTGCCGATGGACGTCGTGCGCTCCGCGATCAGCATGTGGGCGCAGTCGCGCCACCTCGAGGAGGGCGGGACGCCCGCCGACGCGCAGGCCGCCCTCGGCGCCATCGCCGGCGCCGTCGCGCTGCTCGGCGCGCGCCGCGCGGGCGTCGAGCCCGGCGCGATCAAGGACGAGGACTCGCTCGCCTGCAACTACCTCCGCGTCATGCGCGGCACGGAGCCGACGGACGCCCAGGTCGGCGCCCTCGACGCCTACCTCGTGCTGACCGCCGAGCACGGCATGAACGCCTCCACCTTCACGGGCCGCGTGATCGTGTCGACCGCCTCCGACCTCGGCTCCGGCCTCGTCGGCGCGATCGGCGCCCTCAAGGGCAAGCTGCACGGCGGCGCGCCGAGCCACGTCTCCTCGATGATCGACGAGATCGGCACGATAGACAACGCCGAGCCGTGGCTGCGCGAGAAGATCGAGGCCGGCGAGCGGCTGATGGGCTTCGGGCACCGCGTCTACAAGACGTACGACCCGCGCGCCCGCGCCCTCGGCGAGGTCGCCGAGCGCCTCGGGTCGGACGACGAGCGCCTCGGCCTCGCCCGCCACGTCGAGCAGACCGCCCTGCGCCTCCTGCACGAGTACAAGCCCGACCGCCGGCTCTACACGAACGTCGAGTACTACGCGGCCGCCGTGCTCGAGACCATCGACCTCGACCCGGGCCTCTACACCCCGACGTTCGCGGTCAGCCGCACCGCTGGCTGGACGGCGCACATGCTCGAGCAGATGGCCTACCCGCGCCTGATCCGCCCGCAGGTCGACTACGTCGGCCCCATGCCCGGCTAGGGCCGGGGGCGGCTGCACGTGCGGGAGGCCCGCACGACCTGAGCGGGATCGCACCGAACGCCCGGTCCGGGCCGCCCGGACGATGGCGGCATGCAGGATCCCTCCGAGACCCGGCTTGGTGCGCGGCCGTCGACCGTCGTCGGGGCGATGGTGCCCGCGGGGCGCTGGACGATCGACCCGGAGCACTCGAGCATCAACTTCGCGATCCGCCACCGCAAGATCACGACGCTGCGGGGGCTTCACCGACTTCTCGGGCACGGTCGAGTCGGACGTCGATCAGGTCCACGGCGCGGCCGTGGTTGGGGGCGAAGAGCGTCCCGAGCCGCATCCTCGTCGGCGAGGCCGTCGCGCTCGAGATCGATCTGTCCCTGATGCGGACGCCGGGGGAGGAGACGCTCGACGGCGCCCGCGCCCTGCCGGTGGCCTCCTAGGCGCCCTCGTCGCCGATCGCCGTGCGCAGGGCGGGGAGGACCTCGTCGGGCTCCGGGTAGGCGCGTAGCCCGAGCGCGTGCTTCGAGAAGACCATCGTGCCGTCCACCTCGACGTCGAAGACGCCGCCCGAGCCGGGCACGATCACGAGCTCCCGCAGAACGGGGCCCCAGCCCTGGATGATCCGCGCCGCGAGACCCGCGGCGTTCGGCGCCGCCCCTCAGGGCACGCAGTACGTGAGGCGGATCGCGTGCTTCGGGTCGACGACCATGCGGCCAGTGTACCCCGGGCCCCGCGCCGCCCGTAGACTGGCGCCGTGGAGGAGGCGACCACCAGCACGGGCTGGCCGCGGCACGCGACGCGGGGCGAGCGTCGGGCCGCCGGCAAGGCCGCCCGGGAGGCCCTCCCGCTGGCCGGGCTCGCCGAGATGGGCCTTGCCGAGCGCGACCCCGTGGCGATCGTCTCCGCCGGGGACGCCGGCCGCCTGCCGTGGCTCGTGCCGATCCGCTACGGGCGGATGGCCGCCGACCCCTTCGCGTTCTTCCGGGGCTCGGCGGACCTGATGGCCCACGACTGCGCCGCGCTCCCGCGCAGCGGCCTCGACGTGCAGCTCTGCGGCGACGCGCACCTGCTCAACTTCGGCGTCTTCGGATCGCCGGAGCGCGCGCTCGTGTTCGACCTGAACGACTTCGACGAGACGCTCCCGGGCCCCTTCGAGTGGGACGTGCGGCGCCTCGCCGCGAGCATGGTGCTGGCGGCCCGCAGCCGCGGCCTCAAGCCGAGGCGCCAGCGGCAGGTGGCGCGGCTCGCCGCGCAGCGCTACCGGACCGCGATGGCCGAGTTCGCGGAGCAGACCGCGCTCGAGTCGTGGCACGCCCAGATCGAGGTGGACGCGCGGATCCCGGCGATCGCCGACGAGGACTGGCGCCGCTACGCCCAGCGGGTCGCGGACCGCGCCCGCGGCAACGACCACCACCAGGCCGTCGCCCGCTTCACGGAGGTCGTTGACGGGCGGCGGCGGATCGTTGCCGAGCCGCCGCTGATCGTGCCGCTGCGCGACCTCGTCGAGCTGCTCCCCGACGACGACGTCGAGGGGCTGATCCGCAGCGTCTTTTTGACCTACCGCGACTCCGTCCGCGACGACGTGCGGGTGCTGCTCGACCGCTACACGTACGTCGACTCGGCGGTCAAGGTGGTCGGCGTCGGATCGGTCGGCACCCGCTGCGTGATCGTGCTGCTGCAGGGGGCGGACGAGAGCGACCTCCTGTTCCTGCAGGTCAAGGAGGCGACCGCGTCCGCGCTCGAGCCCCACCTCGGCCGCTCCGCGTACGCGCACCCCGGCCAGCGGGTCGTCGCCGGGCAGCGGCTGATGCAGTCGGCCAGCGACGCCTTCCTCGGCTGGGCCGACGGGCCGCTCGGCCGCCACTACTACTGGCGCCAGCTGCGCGACTGGAAGGGCTCCGCCGAGATCGACCGGATGGACGCCAAGCTGCTCGGGCTGTACGGGATGCTGTGCGGCTGGACGCTCGCCAAGGCGCACGCGCGTTCCGGCGACCGCGTCGCGATCGCCGGCTACCTGGGGTCCTCGGAGCACTTCGAGGACGCGCTCGAGGAGTACGCGGTTGCCTACGCGGACCGCGCCGAGGCCGACCACGCGGTCCTCGTCGAGGCCATCCGCGGCGGCCGGATCGCCGCCGCGGCCGGCGCGGCCGCGGGGTGAGCGCGAAGCCCGAGTCCCCGCCACGCGCCGGGCTCATTTTGGGGACGCTGATCGCGAGCGCCGCCGTCGCGAACATGAACCTCGCGGTCTCGGACGCGACCCTGCCGACGATCGGCCGTGACCTCGAGGCGTCGCAGACCGCCCTCAACCTCGTCGCCGTCGGCTTCACGCTCGGGCTCCCCGCGTCCGGCCTGTGCCTCGGCGCCGTCGCGGACCGCTACGGGCGCTACCGGATGCTGATCGGCGGGCTCGCCCTTTCGATCCCGGCGGCGCTGATCGCCGGCCTCGCCCGGGACGTGCAGGGTCTCGCCCTCGGCCGGCTGGTCGGCGGCATCGCGGCTGGCATGGCGTTCCCGACGACCCTGTCGATCATCGCGGACCGCTTCTCCGGGGCGGCGAAGACCCGGGCGATCGCGCTCTGGACCGGCATCGGCTGCGGCGCGTCGGCCCTTGCCCCGGCGGCCGCGGGCTACCTGCTCGAGGTCGGGTCGTGGGGCTGGGCGTTCCTGATGACGATCCCGCTCGCCGCCCTCGCGCTGGTCCTCGTCGTCGCCGTAATGCCGCGTGGGCTGCCGCGCGACACGCGCCCCGTCGACCACCTCGGCGGCGTCCTGTCCGTCGTCGCCGTCGGCGCGGTCACGCTGGGGCTGCACTTCGTCTCCGTGCCCGGCGAGCTCGCCGTCGGACTCGTCGCCCTCGGGGTGGCCGCGGTCGGGTTCGCGCTCTTCGCCTGACGCCAGCTGCGCGCCCCGAACCCCCTCTTCGACCTCGCGATCGCCGCGCGGCCGACCTTCTGGGTGGCGGGCGTGACCGGCACGATCGTGTTCGGCTCCTTGATCGGGGCGATGTTCGTCGGGCAGCAGTACGTCCAGAACGTGATGGGCCACACGACCCTCCAGGCGGGCCTGTCCGCGCTGCCGATGGCCGCGACGACGATCCTCATCTCGCCCGTGGCCGCGATCATGATCGCGCGGCTCGGGACGCGCACCACCCTCAGCGCCGGCATCGTCGTCGTGCTCGCCGGCACCCTGCTCCTGTTCACGTGGCGCGCGGACTCGTCGTACCTGCCCGTCGGCCTCGCCGACGCGGTGATCGGCATCGGCATCGGCATGGCCGGCACCCCCGCGTCCCGCTCGATCGTGGCCTCGGTGCCCGAGCGCCGCGCCGGCATGGGCTCCGGGATGATGGATCTGCAGCGCGACCTGGGCGCCGCGATCATGCAGTCGCTCGTCGGCGCGGTCCTGACCGTCCAGTACGGGGCCTCCGTCGACCGCCAGCTGGCGGCCGCTCCCGCGGCCGCGCGCGACGAGGTGACGGAGCAGACGGCGTCCGTCCTGCGCCGGTCACTCGGCGGCGCCCGGGTCCTGGCCGAGCAGTACCCGACGTACGCCGACGCGATCCTGCAGGGCGCGCGCGAGGCGTTCGGGACCGGATCGGCGTGGGGGGTGGCGGTGGCCGCCGCGCTGGTCGCGGTCGGCTTCGTCGTGGCCCTCGTCCGCTTCCCGCACCGGGCCCGCGAGCTCAGGCTCGAGGCCGACTACGCGCGCGAGCAGGACGCCTGAGGACGACGGAGGGGGCGGCGCCGGAGCGCCGCCCCCGCGGGTCGTGCGGTGATCGGTCGGCGCGGGTCTAGGCGGCGGCCGGGGCGGCGCCACCGACGCGGATCGGCTTCTCCGGGTCGAAGATCATCCACTGCGCGGCGACGCCGACCAGCACGCCGACGATCGTGATCAGCAGCATGCCGGTGCCGCCGAAGGCCAGCGCGCCGATGTAGGCGATGACCAGCGACACGACGTAGGCCCACAGCCACGGCGACTTCGTGCCGTTGGACTCCGAGATGCGGTTCAGCCAGACGATCGAGATGATCAGCCCGACGATCGGGATGATGAACAGGAGCACGAGCCACGGGTTCGCGCCGGCGAGGCGCGCCCAGCGGGTCATGTTGCCGATCGGGATGAACGCCAGCCAGCCGTTCGAGACGCCGACGACGTTGCACGAGTTCATCAGGCGGATGCCGACGATGATCCAGCCGACGATCTGGATCAATCCGAGCAGGGTGACTTCGGTGGTGCCCATGTGTGTGCTTCCTCCAAGGAGACGGGGCAGTGCGGGGACGGGGCGTGGAGCCCTACGGCGTCCGGCGCCCGATTCCTGCCTGCGGGGCGGGGGCGGGGGTCGGCCATCCGATAGGATCGGCGCAGATGCCCGGCTCTGACGAGATCCAGTGCGGCCTCTGCCGGCGGCACCTCCTCACCGGCGAGCGCCCCGCGCGCTTCGAGGACCCGCGCAACGGGCCCGTCCCCGTCTGCCCCCTCTGCGTTGAGCGCGCGGAGCGCAGCGGCTGGGAGCGACATGAGGACCCGGCGCCGGTCGCGGCGCAGAGCGCCGACGACGCCGACCGGGCGGTGCGCCTCCTGCAGGCCGAGGTGACGACCCTGCGCAGCCAGCTGACCACCACGATCGACACCCTCGAGGACACCCGCGAGCACACCACGGAGCGCGAGACGGAGCTCGAGACGCTCGCCGCCCGCCTCGCCGACGCCGAGGCGGAGGGCGCCGCCCTGCGCGCCGCGCTCGCCGAGGCCGAGCGCCGTCGCGAGCAGGCCCTGCACGACCTCGAGGAGTCGCGCACCGCGCAGCAGGCGATCCTGCGGGCGCGCCGCCGCGAGGCCGACGAGGTCTACCTGGCCGGCATCGCGGCCGAGGTCTTCAACCGCTCGCCGCAGGCGGCCACGATCGGCCTGCTCGTCGGCCTGCACGGCACGCCCGGCGTGCGCATCGACGTCGTCGGCGCCGACCTGCCGCGCCCCGTGCTGATTGCCTTCTCGTGGCCGCAGGGCGTCCGCGACTACCGCGTCGACATCGACCTCGTGGCCCGGCGCTTCGACCTGCACGACCTGGTGCCCGGTCGGGACGGGCGGCTCGTTCCCCGGGCCGAGACGCTGTACGCCAACGCCGAGTGGGTCGACGGGCGGGTCGTCACCGCCCCCGCCGAGCCGACGATCCAGTAGTCCGTCCGCCCGTGGGCGTACAGTCCGGCGGCCCGGAGCGAGCCTCGTCGGGCGCCGCAACCGCCACCGCGTGGTGTGGGCGATCCTCGGCTTCTTCTTTGCGATCCTCGCGCTGATCGTTCGGCTGATCATCGGCAAGAAGCAGAAGGCCCAGGGGTTCGTCCAGCCGGGAGCGTAGCCTGCGGGTGCGCCGCAGCCGCGGCGCAGTCCCGAGGAGGACGGGTAACGATGGAATGGGTGTCCTATCTCATCGCCCTGGTGATCGCACTGGTCTTCGCGGCCGTGTGCTGGAACCTGGCCGGGGCGCGCGACCGCAGCCAGCCGCTGTGGGCGATCTTGGGGTTCTTCTTCCCGCTCATCGCCCTGATCGTGCTGCTGATCATGGGCAAGAGCAAGCCGAAGACCGCGGGCTAAAGCCGTGCGGCACGCGCCGGGGTGCTAGCCTCGGCGCGTGCTGACCGGTCCCGGTGCGAGCCTCGCCGAGCGGCGCGCCGCCGCCCTGATGGCGCGTGACGCGCTCGCCCTCCACCTCTCCGAGACGTGGTCGCCGCCGGTCGACCTCGTCGTCCTGGTGGCGTCCGCGGATGCGGCCGTCAACGAGGCCGCGGCGGCCGCGGGCGCGGCGGCGGAGGCCGGCCTGTGGCGGCGCGTCGCCGAGGCCGCCCTGGCCGTGCGCGGCGCGGTCCCCGAGCATCCCGTGCCGCCGGGACCCCTGATGGCGGCGGCCGGCGACCTCGCCCGCTCGGCCGAGGCGGTCGCCGAGCGGCTCGACCTCGACCGCGCCTTCGACGCGATCACCGGATCCGCCGAGCCGCCGCTCGCGTAGGATCCCCCGCGTGGCGGACCGTCCCTCGCGCGGAGATACGGCCGAGGTGGCGATCGAGTCCCTGGCGACCGGCGGGCGCGGCGTCGCCCGGATCGACGGCTACGTGGTCTTCGTGGACCGCGCGCTGCCGGGCGACCGCGTGCGGGTGCGGCTGCGTTCGGCGCGCCGCCGCCACGGCGAGGCCGACGTGCTCGAGCTGCTGGCGCCCGGCCCCGACCGCGTCGAGCCGACCTGCCCGCACGTCGGCGCGTGCGGCGGCTGCCGCTGGCAGGCCCTCGCCTACCCGGCGCAGCTGGTCGAGAAGGAGCGGATGGTGCGCGACGCGATCGACCGCATCGCGCACCTGCCGGACGTGCCGATCGCCCCGATCTCGGGCGCGGACGACACGCTCGGCTACCGCAACAAGGTCGAGCTGACGTTCACGCAGGACCCCGACCTCGGCCCGACCCTCGGCTACCACCGCGCGGGGCGCTGGGATGAGGTGCTCGGCGTCGACCGCTGCTTCCTCGTCGGGGACGCCCCCAACGCGGCCAAGGACGCGGTGCAGGACTGGGCGCGGGCCTCGGGGCTCGAGGCCTACGACCAGCGCCTCCACGAGGGGCACCTGCGCAACCTCGTGATCCGGCACTCGGAGCGCACGGGCGAGGTGCTGCTCGTGCTCGTCACGTCCGACGTCGACCTGCCGCGGCGCGCCAACCTCGTCGACGAGCTCGTCGAGCGGGTGCCCGGTCTCGTGGGCCTGCTGCACCAGCGCAACAGCGGCATGGCGGAGGCGACGCGCGGCCACCCGACGGAGGTCGTGCACGGCCGCGACCACCACCGCGAGGAGATCCTCGGGCTCGAGCTGCACGTGCCGTGGAACGGCTTCCTGCAGACGAACACCGTGATGTGCGAGCGCCTCTACGGCATCGCGATCGAGGAGGCCCGCCTGACGGGTGCGGAGGTCGTCTGGGACCTCTACTCGGGGATCGGCTCGATCGGCCTCGCGCTGGCCCGCGACGCGGGCCGCGTGGTCGGCATCGAGGTCGTGCCGGAGGCGGTCGAGGGGGCCCAGGCGAACGCCACGCGCAACGGGATCGCGAACGCGGAGTTCATCACGGGCGACGTGGCCAAGGCGGTGGCGCCGCTCGTCGAGGCGGGCGCGCCGCTGCCCGACCTCGTCGTCGTCGACCCGCCGCGGACCGGCCTGACCCCCAAGGCCGTGCGCCGCGTGCTCGAGCTCGGGGCCGAGGCGATCGTGTACGTGTCGTGCAACCCGACGACCCTGGCCGGCAACGCCGTCCTGCTCGTCGAGGGCGGCTACCGGCTCGAGTCGGTGCGTCCCGTCGACATGTTCCCGCACACGCCGCACGTCGAGTGCGTGGCGCGGTTCGTGCGCGCCTGATCCCTCGCGCTCAGTACGGCGGCAGCGCGTCGTGCCAGCGGCCGAGCTCTCGGAACGCCCGCCAGAAGCGCCGTTTGGCCGACTCGTCGTCGAGCGACTCGTCGATGTCGGGCGTCACGAGGGCCTCGATCGTCGGCGTCAGCTCCTGCACCTCGCCGAGGCGCTCCGGGTCGAGCGGCTGGGCCAGGGGCACGCGGATCCGGTTCACGAACTCGGCCGTCTCCTCGCCGAGGCAGACGATGATCTTGGGCTCGATGATCTGGATCTCGCGCAGCAGGAACTGCGCCGGTGGCCCGTCCTTCCGGGTGAGGTCGTCGGAGGCCCGCTTGGCGCAGTTGGTGCCGTAGATCAGGAGCGGGTCGATGCCGACCCGCGTGATGCTCTTGAGGATCGCGGCGCCGGCGCGGCCGAAGAAGGCGACGCCCTCGGCGATCTCCGACGGGCGCGGGCGCGCCTTCAGCAGCATGATGTCCGCGTTGGGGACGCCCGACCCCACCACGGGGCCGTCGGCGGGGTCGTCGTCGCCCGCGTCGGCGATGTCGTCGTTCAGCGCGTTCAGCGCCTTGATGGCGCGGGCCAGGTACCGCTCGGAGATCTCGTCGGAGTCAGCCACGGCGCTTGGGCCGTCATTCGGCGTGCGCGGGGGTCCTCCTTGTGCGCAGCCACTTGCGGGCCTGCAGGGCGAGGAAGCTGCGGGGGTGGCGAACGACGCGGGCACCGCCGAGGGCGAGCGCGAGCGAGGCCGGGTCGTGGAAGGCCGGCAGCTCGAGGCCGGCGGTGAAGAGCCCCGCCGCCACGTGCGCGTCGGAGCCCGCGCCCTGTGGCAGCCCGAGGCGCGTCGCGAAGGCGAGCGCCTGGTCGTTGAAGGACTCGCGGGCGAGGCGGCCGTTGGTGACCTCGAGCGCGTCGATCAGGGGCGCGAGCCGCTCGAGCAGCGCGGCGTCGGGGATCGCGTGGAAGCCGGCGAAGGGGTGCGGCACGTAGACGAAGGCGCCGAGGTCGCGCAGCGCCTCGACGGTGTCGGCGAACGGCAGGCCGGGCGGCACGTCCTCGGGCAGGTAGATGCCGATCACCTCGCCCGTGCGGCTCTTGACCTCGCTCGAGGGCGCGATCTCGAGGCCGATGCCGTGGGCCTCGACGTGGGCACGGGCCGCGTAGCCGCCGGCCACCGTGTCGTGATCGGTCACGCAGAGGGCGCCGAGGCCGAGCGCGAGGGCCCGCTCGCAGAGCTCGTCGATCCCCGTCGAGCAGTCGTGCGAGTGGACGCTGTGCAGGTGGAAGTCAGCCAGGATCGGATCCGCGGGCGCGAGCGGGGACGGCGCGCGGGCCTCGCCGCGGGCGAACTCCGCCATGGCCTTCGCGGTGCGCTTCGGGGCCGTCGTGCCGACGCGCTCGAGCGTCGGCGCGGCGGCCAGCGCCGTGGCTGCGACCCAGCCCTCCTCGTCGCCGACGAGGACGGCGAGGTCGAGGCCGCCGCCGCGCAGGATGCGTCGCAGGGCGGCGTCCGCGGCCCACGTGCGCGGCCGCGCGAGGCCGACCGCGACCGTGCGCGGCCCCGGGCCGGTCGGCGCGAGCGCCGCGGGACCGGAGCGCTCGAGGGCGCGCACCGTGAGGCGGCCCTCCGTCAGGAGGTCCGGGTGGCGGGCCGGCCCGACGAGCAGCGCCTCGACGCCGAGGTCGGCGAGGGCCTCGGCCAGGGCGTGCGCGGCCGTGGCCGCGGGATCGGGGCGGTCGAGCGCGGTGGGCGCGATCACGCAGATGCGCATGGCCCTCACGGTAGCGCTCCCCGCGAACGACGAGCGGCGGGCGGCCGGACCGTGGTCCGGGCCGCCTGCCGCGTCGGGGGGAGCGGTCGTGCGGGGCGCCGCTAGCGCTTGGCGCGCGGCTTGGCCTTCGCCGCGGCCTTGGCGACCGGCGTCGCCTTGGCCTTCGCCTTGGTGGCCGCCTTGACCGCGGTCTTGACGGTGCGCCGGGCGGTCGAGCCCCTCTTGCCGTACTTGCGGATGAAGGCCTCGACCTCCTCGCGCGCGATCTCGTCGCGGTGCTGGACCGGCGGCGACTTCATCAGGTACGCGGACGGCCACTCGAGCGGGCCCGAGATGCCGTGGTCGAGGGCGAGCTTGATCAGGCGCACGGCGTCGATCACGATGCCGGCCGAGTTCGGGGAGTCCCAGACCTCGAGCTTCATCTCGCAGTTGAGGGGCACGTCGCCGAAGGCGCGGCCCTCGAGGCGGATGTACGCCCACTTGCGGTCCGTCAGCCACGGCACGTGGTCCGACGGGCCGATGTGCACGTTGTCCGCCCCCATGTCGTGGTCGATCTGGCTGGTGACCGCGTTCGTCTTGGAGATCTTCTTCGACTCGAGGCGCTCGCGCTCAAGCATGTTCAGGAAGTCGGTGTTGCCGCCGACGTTGAGCTGGTACGTGCGTTCGAGGTGCACGCCGCGGTCCTCGAACAGCGTCGCGAGGATGCGGTGCGCGATCGTCGCGCCGACCTGGCTCTTGATGTCGTCGCCGATGATCGGCACGCCCGCCTGCTTGAAGCGCTTCGCCCAGTAGGGCTCGCGGGCGATGAAGACGGGGATGTTGTTGACGAACGCGACGCCGGCGGCGAGCGCCTGCTCGACGTACCACTTCGTCGCCTCCTCGGAGCCGACGGGCAGGTACGAGACGATGACGTCCGCCTTCGTCTGCCTGAGGATCCCGACGACGTCGGCGGTCTCGCCCGGCGCCTTCTCGATCACCTGCGACAGGTACTTGCCGATGCCGTCGTGCGTCATGCCGCGGTGGACCTTGACGCCCGTCTTCGGCACGTTGGCGAACTTCACGGTGTTGTTCTGGCCGGAGAAGATCGCGTCGGAGAGGTCCTTGCCGACCTTCTGCTTGTCGACGTCGAACGCCGCGACGAACTCGATGTCGCGGATGTGGTACCCGCCCAGGTTGACGTGCATCAGCCCGGGCACCTCCTCGTCCGGGGAGGCGTTCTTGTAGTACTCGACGCCCTGGACGAGGGACGAGGCGCAGTTGCCGACGCCGACGATGGCAACGCGGACCTTGCCGCCGCTCGGGCGATGGCCGTTGCCGTTCTTCGAAGCTGCCACGATCAGGATCCTCCGGGTGGTAGGCGGTGCTAGAGCTGGCGCAGGACGTGCCGGGCACGCTGCAGGACGGTGATGGTCGACAGGATGGCGAGCAGGATGATGCCCCACGGCAGGGCGCCGAGCGGGGCGAAGAGGAGCGCCGCGGCGATCAGGACGACGCGCTCGGCGCGGGCCATCAGGCCGTGCGTGCCGTCGAGACCGAGCGACTCGGCCTTGGCGCGCAGGTACGAGGTCAGGAGCGACGAGGCGAGCGCGATGATCACGGCGGCGACGGCGACCTCGTTGCCGTCGCGGGCGAACACGAGGGCGAGCGCGACGAACATGATCGCCTCGGAGAAGCGGTCGAGGACCGAGTCGATGATCGCGCCCTTGGGGCCGGCCTCGCCGCGGGCGCGGGCGACGGCGCCGTCGAAGATGTCGAGGATCGAGCCGATCAGGAAGACGACGCCGCCGGCGATGAACGCCTCGCGGTAGACGAGGACGGCGGCCACGACGTTGATCAGGAAGCCGGCGACCGTGACCTGGTTCGCGCTGACCGGGATCCGGGTCGCGCGGTCCATCACGCCCGCGATCACGCGGCGCGTCCCGTCGGTGTACTCCTGCTGCAGGCGCTCGACTCCCACGCGCGCACCGTAGGCCGCGGGCCCGCGGCGGGGCTGCGGGGTCCTACGAGCGGTCGCTTCCGGCCGACCAGCGGTCGTCCGGGTCGAGCGTCACGGGCCAGGCGTCGCTGTGGACGGTCACGAAGGCCTCGCAGACGACCTCGAGCGACGGGTCGAACGGGATGCCCCAGCGCGCGCACTGCCCCGCGAAGAACGCGCCGTGGCCGCGCCGCCAGGCGGCCAGGGTCGGGGCGACGCCGCCCTCGGGCCCCTCGAGCGCCGCGAAGGCCGGGCCGACGTCCGCGTACGGCAGGACGACGACGGCGATCAGGCGCACCGTGCAGGCCGGGGCGCCGTCCGCGCGCAGGACCGTCCAGTGGTCGCCGGGGCTGCGCAGCGGGAACCCGTCCCGGTGGAACTGCTCGAGCAGGTGGCAGGTGCCGCGCTTCATGGAGCGGGCCGCGAGGTCCGCGAGCGCGTCCATCGCCGCGGCGTCGAAGCCGTCGACGGCCTCGTCCGGCTCGGCGAACGGCATCGCCGTCCACGCGGCGTCGACGGGTAGGTCGAGGGCGGTGCGCACCGCCGCCCAGTGCGCGAGGAGCGCGGGGTCGGAGCGCGGCCGCATCGGGCCTCAGGCCCGGGCCGGCGTGAACGGCCCGGCCAAGAGGCCCGGCTGCCACGCGTCGCCGGCGCGCGCGGTGGCGAGGGTCGGGACGCGCCCGCGGTTGGCGGCGAAGGCGAAGAGCAGCGCGAACAGCGCCACCAAGGCGCCGACGGCGGCGTCGAGCACCCAGTGGTTGGCGGTCGCGACGATCGAGAAGATCACGAGCGCCGGGTAGCCGATCCAGAGCACGCGGATCAGCGGGTGGGCGAACACGAGCACGCCGGCGCAGCCGATGATGATCGCGTAGGCGGTGTGGAGCGAGGGCATCGCCGCGTAGGGGTTCGAGAAGAACGAGATGATGCTCGACTGGTGGTTGACGGACGTCTGCTGGAGCGTGTCGACGAAGCCGAGGCCGCCCATCATCCGGGGCGGCGCGGTCGGCAGCAGGATGTAGCCGACGAGCCCGGCGAAGCTGGTCGTCAGGAGCGCGTTGCGGATGAAGTAGAAGGCGTGGTTGCGCCGGAAGTAGATGAACAGGAGCAGCGCGTAGGTGATCGTGAACTGGCAGTTGAAGTACGTCCAGTTGGCGACCGCCATCACGATGTCGGGGCCGTTCAGCGCCCAGTCCTGGATCGCCCGCTCCCAGTTGATGCCGAGCAGGTCCTGGGCGCGGCGCACGTCGAGCGCGTTGCGCATCGCGACGTAGCGGTCGCCCTCGGCGAGCGTGCGCGAGCCCTCGTAGGCCACGTAGAACGACCAGAAGATCGCGAACTGCAGCCAGAAGTCGCGCCAGCCGTGCGGCAGCAGGCCGCCGACCCGGTCGACGGCGCGGCGCAGGGGGTTCACCGTCTCGTCACCCACGGACGCCATGGTACCGCCGCCGCGCGGCGCCGCGCTGCGGGGCGGGTCGCTACCCGCCGATCTGGCTCATCGACTTCGCGGTGCGCACGAAGCCGGGCTCGCCGATCTCGTGCTTCATCCGCTTGCCGAGCACGGCCGTCCGGATCAGGTCCTCGATCGCGGCGTCGTCGGCGCCCGCGCGCAGCGGCGTGCGCAGGTCGGTCTCCTCGAGCGCGAACAGGCACGTCCGCAGCGCGCCCTCGGCCGTGATGCGGATCCGGTCGCACGACGAGCAGAAGGGATGCGACACGGGGTTGATGAATCCGACCTCGCCCGTGCCGTCGGCGAAGGCCCAGCGCTCCGCGGTCGACGCGGCCGGGGCGGGCAGGCGCACGAGGGGGTGCACGGCCTCGATCATCGCCCGGATCTCGTCGCCGGTGAGGACATCGTCCTTCGACCACGTGCGGTCGGCGTCAAGCGGCATGAACTCGATGAAGCGCACGACGTAGGGCCTGCGGCGCGCGAGCTCGGCGAAGGCGACCACCTCGCGCTCGGTGAAGCCGCGCATCGCGACGCAGTTGACCTTGATCGGCCGGAGCTCGGGGTAGCGCTCGGCCTCCTCGAGCCCCTCGAGCACGCGGTCGAGCATGTCGCGACGCGTGACCTCGGCGAAGCGCGTGTGGTCGAGCGAGTCCAGGGAGACGTTGATCCGGCGCAGGCCCGCGTCGACGAGCGGCCCGGCGAGGGTGCGCAGCGCGACCCCGTTCGTGGTCAGGGCGAGGTCGTCGAGGCCGGGCACCCGCACGAGGCGCTCGATCAGGTCGGGCACGTCGCGGCGCACGAGCGGCTCGCCGCCGGTGATGCGCACGTGGTTGACGCCCATCGCGGCGAGGATGCGCGCGAGCCGCTCGATCTCCTCGAACGTCAGCACCTCGCTGCGCTGCAGCCAGGGCAGGCCCTCGGCCGGCATGCAGTAGCGGCAGCGGAAGTTGCAGCGGTCCGTGATCGAGATGCGGACGCTCTCGATCCGGCGCTCGAAGGAGTCGGTGAGGGGCGGGTGGGTCGGCACCGTGGCGGAAGTGTACGCGCCCGCGGGCCTCTGGTCAGGATCCGCCGAGCGGGATGCGCTCGACGTAGCGCAGGTCGCGTGCCGGATGTCCGCTCTGCGGGAAGCCCGCGACCCAGACGTCCTCGATCCGCGCGGCCACGCGGGCCCCGCCGGCGAGGTGCGCGAGCGGCTCGCGCACGGCGGCGTAGGCCGCCGGGTCGTCGCCGTAGGCGAGCGTCAGGTGCGGCACGAAGGCGTGCCGGTGGCGGTCCTCGTCGCAGGCGCAGAGCGAGCTGCGCAGGTCCGTGAGGTGGTGCGAGCCCGCGGCGATCCCGAGCCACGCGACGGGGCGCTCGGGCGACGCGAACTCCCCGAAGCCGGCGCAGACGAGGTCGAACGGCGCGCTCGCCTGGGCCGCGGCGCGGGCACGCTCGGCGAGCTCCGGGGCCTCGCGCCGGCCGCGCAGGGGCGCGTAGAACAGCGTGATATGCCCGGTGCGCGGGTCCTGGACCCGCACCCCCTCGTCCGCGACGAGGCCGGTCGCGTCCTCGAGCAGCGCGCGCGCCCCGTCCACGCGCACGACGACGCCCCAGTACCAGCGGGTGTGCGCGGCGCTCACCGGGTGCGGTCGTCGCCGTCGAACGGATCCCACTCGACGGTCGACTCGCCGGCCGCGCGCGGGCGGTCCATGGTGTCCTCGCCATCGCCGGGTGGCGGCGTCCGCAGCGGGTCGTCCGCCGCGTCGTCGCCGGCGTCCTCGACGAGGCCGGCGGGCGCCGCCGCCTCGAGTTCCTCGAAGTCCGTGTCCTCGGGGGGCAGGGCCCGCGGCGACTCGGGCTCGGCCACGGTCGGCTCGTCGCCGATGGTGGGCTCGGACCCGATCGTCGGCTCGTCGGCGGGCGGCTCCCAGCCGCCCGCGCGCTCGCCCGTCTCGCCGAGCTCGTCCTCGCGGGTCGCGGGGGCTCCGGGTGCGGCGTCGGCGCCCGCCTCCGCAGCGGCCTCGGCCGCGAACGGGTCCCCCTCGCGCTCGGGCCCGTCGAGGCCCCAGATCTGCTCGCCCTCGTGCTCGAGGCCGGGCAGGTCGTCGGGGTTCCAGCCGTAGGCGCCGTACCACGAGGGCGCGGCCGGCCACGGCACCATCTTCGTCGAGACGTGCACCATCGAGACCTCGGGCGTGTCGCCGCGTTCGAGGGCGAGGCGGTTGGCCGGGCTGACGTAGACGGTGGCGACGGTGCCGTCGGGGCGGCGCAGCTCGATCGGCTCCGTGCCGAGCCCGTGCTCGTGCGAGAAGAAGCAGAGGCCAGGGAAGCCGGGCGCGATCGGCGCCGGCGGGGCGTGGTCGGCGAGGCGGTGCTCGACCCAGAGGATCTCCCACTCGACGGCGTCGAGCTCGCCCGCGAAGGTGCGCAGCTCGCGCGGCGAGGCGAGCGTGGGGAGGGTGCGGCGCAGCGCGAGGATCCGCGCGCCGCCGGTCTGCAGGTGCTCGAGCGCCTCGGGGTCCTCGATCTCGCGTGTCGTCTCCTCGGTCAGCGCGGCGTGGCGGGCGGCGAGCGCCTCGAGCCGGTCCGTCTGGAACTCGCGCGCCGTCCAGATCGAGCCGCCGCGGCGGCGGCGGCGCTGCTCCTGCGAGCGGGCGCGCATGCGCAGCGCGACGAGGGCGATCCCGCCGAGCAGGGCCGCCACGACGACCCACATCCACCAGCGCGTCCCGCCGCCCCCGTCGTCCTGGGCGACGGCCTGGTCGTCGATGTTCGGCTTCGCGACGGCCTGCGTGAAGCTCGCCAGCGTCCCGACGGGGTCGGTCGCCGCGGTCGCGCCGGTGTCGTCGATCGCCTTCTGGATCCGCTCTCGCGGGTAGGACAGGGACGCGCCGTTGAGGCGGCCCTTGACGATCAGGCCGACGGTCGCGTTCGGGTCGGTGGGCTCGAGCGCCTCGAGCACGAGGCGGGCCGAGCCCTTGGCGTTGGCGGCGCCCTTGACCGGCCGCTTGAGGATCACGAGGTAGAAGGAGCTCGCCTCCTTGGCGACCGCCGAGAGGGCGGCCGCGTCGGGGGTCGGCGAGATGCCGGGCTGCACGAAGGCGTTGCGGGCCTGCAGGGCGGTGGCGACCTGCTTCGCCGTCAGCCGCTTCTGCGCGGCGGCCGGTCCGGCGACCAGCATCAGGGCCGCGGCGGCGAGCGCGAGGGCGGCGAGGGCGCGGCGCATGGGCGGATCCTAGCCGCTCGGGCGGCGCGTGTCTGCGGGCGGCCTCACGGGGATATCAATCCCTCGAAAAAGATAACTTGATATTGAGAGACTGAGATTGTAGAGTGCGGGCACGCGCCGCCCGCGTTTCCCGCGGCGTCCGCTTGCACCACACCCGAACCCCATCCCCACGGAGGATCGCCATGGGCCGTGTCATCGGCATCGATCTCGGAACCACCAACTCGTGCATGGCCGTGCTGGACGGCGGCGAGCCGTCCGTCGTCGAGAACGCGGAGGGCGGGCGCACCACGCCGTCCGTCGTCGCGTTCACGAAGGACGGCCAGCGCCTCGTCGGCAGCCCCGCCAAGCGGCAGGCCGTCACCAACCCCGAGAACACCATCTTCTCGATCAAGCGCTTCATGGGCCGCAAGTCCTCGGAGGTCTCCGAGGAGATGACGATCGTCCCGTACGAGGTCATCTCCGGCCCGAACGGCGACGCCCGCGTCATGGCCGACGGCACGGAGTACGCGCCGCCGGAGATCAGCGCCATGATTCTGCAGAAGCTCAAGGCCGACGCCGAGGCCAAGCTCGGCGAGGTCGTTACCGACGCCGTCATCACGGTGCCCGCCTACTTCAACGACGCGCAGCGCCAGGCCACCAAGGACGCCGGCAGGATCGCCGGCCTCAACGTGCTGCGCATCATCAACGAGCCGACCGCCGCGGCGCTCGCCTACGGCGTCGAGAAGGAGGGCGAGCAGAAGGTGCTCGTCTTCGACCTCGGCGGCGGCACGTTCGACGTCTCCGTCCTCGAGCTCGCCGACGGCGTGTTCGAGGTCAAGGCGACCGCCGGCGACAACCACCTCGGCGGCGACAACTTCGACAAGGCCATCGTCGACTGGATGGCCGCCGAGTTCAAGAAGGACCAGGGCATCGACCTCGCCCAGGACAAGCTCGCCCTGCAGCGCCTCTACGAGGCCGCCGAGAAGGCGAAGATCGAGCTGTCCTCGACGCAGACGACGCAGATCAACCTGCCGTTCGTGACCGCCGACGCCTCCGGGCCGAAGCACCTCGACATGCAGCTCAGCCGCTCGAAGCTGACCGAGCTCGTGCACGACCTCGTCGAGCGCACCGTCGGCCCGACCAAGCAGGCGCTGGCCGACGCCGGCCTGTCGCCGTCGGAGATCGACGACGTGATCCTCGTCGGCGGCATGACCCGCATGCCGGCCGTCCAGGACAAGGTCAAGGAGACCACCGGCAAGGAGCCGCACCGCGGCGTCAACCCGGACGAGGTCGTCGCCATCGGCGCGGCCATCCAGGGCGGCGTCCTGCGCGGCGACGTCAAGGACGTCCTCCTGCTCGACGTCACCCCGCTCAGCCTCGGCATCGAGACCAAGGGCGGCGTGATGACCAAGCTGATCGAGCGCAACACGACCATCCCGACCCGCAAGTCCGAGGTCTTCTCGACGGCCGAGGACGGCCAGACCAGCGTGGAGATCCACGTGCTCCAGGGCGAGCGCGAGATGGCCGGCTACAACAAGACGCTCGGCAAGTTCCAGCTGGTCGGGATCCCGCCGGCGCCGCGCGGCATGCCGCAGGTCGAGGTCACCTTCGACATCGACGCGAACGGCATCCTCAACGTGTCCGCGACCGACAAGGGCACGGGCCAGATGCAGCAGGTGCGCATCGAGGGCGGCTCGGGCCTCTCGGACGACGAGATCCAGCAGATGGTCAAGGACGCCGAGTCGCACGCCGACGAGGACAAGGCCGCGCGCGACCTGGTCGAGGCCAAGAACACGGCCGAGGCGCTGCTCTACCAGACGGAGAAGACCGTCGCCGAGCACGGCGACAAGGTGCCCGACGAGGTCAAGGCGTCGATCGAGTCCGCCGCCGCCGACCTGCGCACGGTCCTCGAGGGCTCCGACGCGGAGGCGATCCGGCGCAAGTCCGACGCCCTCCAGCAGGCCTCGTACGCCCTCGCCGAGCACGTCTACAAGGACGCCCAGCAGGCCGCCGGCGGGAGCGCCGGCGCCGGCCCCGAGGCGGCCACCGACGACGAGTCCGACGAGGAGATCATCGAGGACGCCGAGGTCGTCGATCCCGACGCGACGGCCCGGTCGTGAGCACCCAGGACCCCACGGAGGAGGCCCTCCCCGCCGAAGACGGCGGGGAGGCCGCCTCCGGCGAGCCCGCGGCCGAGGAGCTCGACCCCCTCGCCCGCGCCGAGCGCGAGCGCGACGAGCACCTCGACACCCTGCGCCGCCTCGCCGCGGAGTTCGACAACTACAAGAAGCGCGTCGCGCGCGAGCACGAGGAGCTGCGCGAGCGGGCCGCCGAGCGGCTCCTTCACGACCTCCTGCCCGTGCTCGACGACCTCGAGCGGGCGCTGGCCGCGTTCGAGACGTCCGAGAAGGAGGCGATCGCCGACGGCGTCGCCCTCGTCCACCGGGCGCTCTGGACGCTGCTCGAGCGCGAGGGCGTGGCCGAGCTCGACCCGTCGGGCGAGGCCTTCGACCCGCATCGCCACGAGGCGCTCCTGTCGCAGCCGTCCGACCAGCCCGAGGGCACCGTGATCGAGGTCATCCAGAAGGGCTTCCTGCTGGGCGACCGCGTGCTCCGGCCCGCCCGCGTGGTCGTCGCCGGGGGTGGCTCCTGAGCGGGGACGCCCGCAGCTTCGAGGCGGCCCCGCTGGGCGGCGGCGAGAAGGCCGCCACCGCGATCCTCTGGGCCGTGGTGGCGCTCGCCTGGTTCGGCTTCGGCGTCGGCCTGTCCGGCGGCGACCTGGTCCAGGCCGGCGCGATGATCGCGGCCGCCCTGCTCGTCGCCCTGCTCGCCCTGTGGCTGCGCGGCGGCCAGCCCGTCGCCTACCGGATCGAGCCGGACGCGCTCGTCGTCGAGCGCCGCCGCGGGCAGACCCGCCTCCCGGGCGCCGTGCGCCCGCACGACGAGGGCGCCACCCTCGGGCTGCGGCTCGGCACCGGCGGCATCTACGGCCAGCGCGGCCGGGCGCGCATGTCGACCGGCGGCTGGGCGCGCACCATCGCCACCGACCTGCGCCGCTCGGCGCTCGTCCGGGTCGGCGCCGCGCCCGTCGTCGTCTCGCCCGCCGACCCGGCGGCCTTCGTGCGGGAGGTGCGCGATGCGTGACCTCTACGAGGTGCTGGGCGTCGCCCGCGACGCGTCGGCCGACGAGATCAAGAAGGCCTACCGCGAGCTGGCCCGGAGGAACCACCCGGACGCCAACCCGGACGACCCCAGGGCCGAGGAGCGCTTCAAGGAGATCTCCGCGGCCTACGACACCCTCTCCGACCCCGACAAGCGCAAGGCCTACGACCAGTTCGGGGCGTCCGGCGGCATGGGCGCCGGCGGCTTCGACCCGACGGCCTTCCGCAACTTCGCGCAGGACCGCGGCTTCGACATCTCCGACCTCTTCGGCGACCTCTTCGGGCGCCGCCGCGGGCGCGCGCGCCAGCGCCGCGGCGTCGACCTCGAGACGCGCGTGACCCTGTCCTTCGACGACTCGCTGCGTGGCGCGCGCGTGACCGTCCCCGTCGACAAGGACGTCGCCTGCCGCGACTGCGCCGGCACGGGCGCCGCGCCCGGCACGCAGCGCGTCACCTGCCCCGACTGCGGCGGCGCGGGGGAGCGCCAGGTCAACCAGGGCTTCTTCGCCATCTCCGAGCCGTGCCTGCGCTGCGCCGGCCAGGGCAGCGTCGTCGAGACGCCCTGCTCGACCTGCCGCGGCACGGGCCGCCAGCGCCGCACCAAGAAGTACACGGTGCGGATCCCCGCCGGCATCGCCGACGGCGCCCGCATCCGCGTCCGCGGCAAGGGCCTCGACGGCGAGGGCGGCGGGCCGCCCGGCGACCTCTGGGTCGTCGTCCAGGTCCTGCCCTCCGAGCGCTTCACCCGGCGCGGGACCGACATCGTCGTCGACGTGCCCGTCACGTTCCCCGAGGCGGCGCTCGGCGCCGAGATCGACGTGCCGACGCCGCTCGGCGAGCGCGTGCGCGTGAAGGTGCCGCCGGGCTCGGCGGACGGCAAGATGCTGCGGGTCAAGGGCCACGGGGCTCCCGTCGAGGGCGGCGACCCGGGCTCCCTGCTCGTGCGCCTCAAGGTCGTCGTGCCGGCGGAGCTGTCGACCCAGCAGGCCGAGGCCCTCGAGCGCTTCGCGGCCCTCGACGGCGGGTCCGACCCGCGCGCGGAGCTGTTCGCGTGAACGAGACCACCCCCAAGTACATGATCGGCGTCGCCGCCGAGCTCGTGGGCATGCACCCGCAGACCCTGCGCATGTACGAGTCGCGCGGGCTCGTGCGCCCGCGCCGCACCGCCGGCGGCACGCGCCTCTACTCGGACCTCGAGCTGCAGCGGCTGCGCCGCATCACCGAGCTCGCCTCCGGGCTCGGCCTGTCCCTGCAGGGCGTGGAGCACGTCCTGCGCCTCGAGGACGAGATCCGCCGGCTCGAGCAGCAGGTCCAGGACCTGTCCGCCGCCCTCGACGAGGCCGCCCGCGCGATGCAGGCCGAGGTCGAGAGCGTCCACCGCTCGTACCGGCGCGAGGTCGTGCCGTACGCCCCGCCCGGCGCGGAGATCGTGATCCGCCGCCGCCGGCCCCGCGCCTGATCCCCAACCCCCCATCCCCCCGAAAGACCGGAAGAGAATCCCCGATGGACCCCACCAAGATGACCATCAAGGCGCAGGAGGCGCTCGCCACCGCGGCCGAGCGCGCCCGCGTCGCCGGCAACCCCGAGCTGACCCCGCTGCACCTCCTCGCCGGCCTGCTCCACGAGCAGGGCGCCGTGGCCGAGATGCTGCTGAAGGGCGCCGGCGCCGACACCGCCGCGCTGCGCCGCGAGGCCGACGACGCCCTCGCCACGCTGCCCGCGATGCGGGGCGCCGCGACCGCCCCGCAGGCGGCGCTCGCCCTGCGCGAGGCGCTCGAGCGCGCCCACGCGGAGGCGCGCGGCATGGGCGACGAGTTCGTCGCCTCCGAGCACCTCCTGATCGCCCTCGCCGAGCAGTCCGGGCAGGCGAAGGACCTCCTGCGCCGCCACGGCGTCACGAAGGACGCCCTGCTCGAGGCCCTGAAGGCCGTGCGCGGCGGCCAGCGCGTCACCGACCCGAACGCCGAGGACCTCTACGGCGCGCTGGAGAAGTACGCGCGCGACCTGACCGCGGCCGCCGAGGCCGGCAAGGTCGACCCCGTGATCGGCCGCGACGACGAGATCCGCCGCGTCGTGCAGGTCCTGTCGCGCCGCACGAAGAACAACCCCGTCCTGATCGGCGACCCCGGCGTCGGCAAGACCGCGATCGCCGAGGGCCTCGCCCAGCGCATCGTGCAGGGCGACGTGCCCGAGAGCCTGCGCGGCCGCCGCATCTGGGCGCTCGACATGGGCGCGCTGCTCGCCGGTGCGAAGTTCCGGGGCGAGTTCGAGGAGCGCCTCAAGGCCGTGCTCGGCGAGGTCACCGCCGCCGAGGGCCAGATCGTGCTGTTCATCGACGAGCTGCACACCGTCGTCGGCGCCGGCGCCGCCGAGGGCGCCGTCGACGCCGCCAACCTGCTCAAGCCGATGCTGGCGCGCGGCGAGCTGCGCGCGATCGGCGCCACCACCCTCGACGAGTACCGCAAGCACGTCGAGAAGGACGCCGCGCTGGCGCGGCGCTTCCAGCCCGTCCTCGTCGGCGAGCCGAGCGTGGAGGACGCCATCGGCATCCTGCGCGGCCTCAAGGAGCGCTACGAGGTGCACCACGGCGTGCGCATCCAGGACTCCGCCATCGTCGCCGCGGCGATGCTGTCGGACCGCTACATCGCGGACCGCTTCCTCCCCGACAAGGCGATCGACCTGATCGACGAGGCGGCCAGCCGCCTGCGCATCGAGATCGACTCGCGCCCGACCGAGCTCGACGAGGTCGAGCGCCGCATCGTGCGCCTCGGGATCGAGGACGCCGCCCTCGCCAAGGAGACCGACGCCGCCTCCGCCGAGCGCCGCGAGGCCCTCGCCAACGAGCTCGAGGAGCTGCAGGGGTCGGCCGGCCGGATGCGCGAGCGCTGGGAGGTCGAGAAGCGCCACATCGACGCGATCCGGCGGCTCAAGGGCATGATCGAGGACGTCAAGGCCGAGGCCGAGCGCGCCGAGCGCGAGGCCGACCTCCAGCGTGCCGCCAAGCTCACCTACGGCGACCTGCCGGCCTACGAGGCCGAGCTGGCCGCCGAGACGGCGGCCCT
The DNA here is from genome assembly GCA_016870485.1 of Actinomycetota bacterium. Taxonomy (GTDB): domain Bacteria; phylum Actinomycetota; class Thermoleophilia; order Gaiellales; family F1-60-MAGs149; genus F1-60-MAGs149. The sequence continues at coordinate 11,426 of VGBM01000011.1, read as the reverse complement.
CGCCGAGGTCCAGGCCCAGGGCTCGGTCCTCAAGGAGGAGGTCGACGAGGAGGACGTCGCCGAGGTCGTCGGCGCGTGGACCGGCATCCCCGTGGCCCGCCTGATGGAGGGCGAGATGCAGAAGCTCGTCCAGCTCGAGGAGCGCCTGCACGAGCGCCTCGTCGGCCAGGACGAGGCGATCAGCGCCGTCGCCGACGCGATCCGCCGCTCGCGCGCCGGCCTCGGCGACCCGGACCGCCCGATCGGCTCGTTCCTCTTCCTCGGGCCGACCGGCGTCGGCAAGACCGAGCTCGCGAAGACCCTCGCCGAGCTCCTCTTCGACGACGAGCGCTCGATGGTGCGGATCGACATGTCCGAGTACATGGAGCGCCACGCCGTCTCGCGGCTCGTGGGCGCGCCCCCGGGCTACGTCGGCTACGAGGAGGGCGGCCAGCTGACCGAGGCGGTCCGCCGCCGCCCCTACTCGGTGATCCTGCTCGACGAGGTGGAGAAGGCCCACGGCGACGTCTTCAACATCCTCCTGCAGGTCCTCGACGACGGCCGCCTGACCGACGGGCAGGGACACACCGTGGACTTCACGAACGCGGTCCTGATCATGACCTCGAACGCCGGCGCCGAGTACATCACGGGGGACCTCTCGCTCGACGAGATCCGCACCCGCGTGGACGGCGCGCTGCGCCAAGAGTTCCGGCCGGAGTTCCTCAACCGGATCGACGACACCGTCATCTTCACGCGCCTCACCGCCGCGGAGATCCGCGAGATCGTCGACCTCCAGATCGCGCGGCTCGCCCGCCGGGTGGAGGAGCGCCGCGTGGCCCTCGAGGTCACCGACGCCGCCAAGGACCTGCTCGGCCGCGAGGGCTACGACCCGACGTACGGCGCGCGCCCGCTGCGCCGGGCCATCCAGCGCCTGCTCGAGAACCCCCTCGCGCTGCGGCTGCTCGAGGGCGACATCGCGGACGGCGCGCGCATCGTCTGCGACGTCGACGAGTCGGGCGACGCCCTCGCCTTCCGGGTCGACGCCCTGCAGGCGGTCGCCTGACCATGGGCCTCCTCCGCCGCGGATCCGGGCCCGCAGGGCCTGACGACGACCTCGACCTCGACCCCGAGGCGGGGCTCGCCGCCGCGGACGCCGGCCCCGACGACGAGGAGCCGGGGCCGCTCGGCCCGACCGGCCGGCCCCTGCACCCCGTCGGCGCCTACTTCGAGTCGGCCTTCCGCCGCTTCGGCGTCAACTTCGGGGGCTACCTGCTCCTGACCGTGGCCTGCGGCCTGCCGTGGGCGGTCGCCGAGTTCACGCTCGGCGGCAGCGGCGTCGACCCCCAGCTGCAGCTGTTGATCCGCGGGACGCTACTGGCCTTCGGCCTCGTCGTCCTGACGGCGGCCGCGACCGCGCTCGTGGCCGGCGGCATCCGCGGGCGCACCGGCGCCGTCGCCGCGGCCTGCGTGATCACCGCGATCCCCGCGAGCCTCGTCGTCTGGAACCTGTCCGCGCTCGCGCTCGTGCCGATCCTGCCCCTGGTCCTGTTCCCGCCGATCATCGCCGTCTCCGGCGACGCCGGCGGGCTGCGCGCGGTCTGGGCGGGGGTGCTGGCCAGCGGCCGCTGGTTCCGGCGCGCCTACGCCTGCGTGTTCGGGGTCGTGATCGTGGCCGTCGCGCTGTGGATCGGCTTCACCACGATCGCCTTCGTGATCACGGGCCCCGTCGGCGACCACCTGCGCATCGTGCTGACGATGCTGTTCCTCTGGCCGATCGCGGCGCTGGTCTTCCGCAACCTCTACGGCGACATGACCGGGCGGCTCGTGATCAACGCCGCCCCGCGCGAGAACGAGTACCGCAAGGACCTCGCGCGCCGCAAGCGGGAGCGCGCGAAGCGCAACCGCCGCCGCATCCGGCGCATCACCGGGGAGTAGGCGTCGGCGCGCAGGGCGCGTCCGCGAACGCTGCGAGGCCGCGCACGGGCGGGCGGCGCGGGCCGCCGAACGGCAGCCGCACCGCGAGCCCGCGCACGATCCGTCTCACGCGTTGATCGCGTCCCAGACGCGGTTCGGCGTCATCGGCAGCTGGCGGACGCGCGCGCCCGTCACCGTGCGGATGCCGTTGCCGATCGCGGCGAGCGTCGGGACGCTCGGCGGCTCGGCGATGCCCTTGACGCCGTGCGGGCCGCCGTCGACGGCCGCGGGGCCGACGAAGGCGATGTCGATCGGCGGGGCGTCCGCCATCGTCTGGAGCTTGTACTCGAGCAGGCCCGGGTTGAGGATCGTGCCGTCCTCGCCGATCTGCGAGCCCTCGAGCAGCGCCTGGCCGATGCCCATCACGACGCCGCCCTCGACCTGGCCCTCGGCCCCGATCGGGTTGACGATCGTGCCGGAGTCGTGCGCCGCGGCGACGCGCAGGACGCGCACGACGCCCGTCTCCGCGTCGACCTTGACGTGCGCGGCGTGGCAGAAGAACGTGGGGGCGACCCACGAGTCCATGCCCATCCGGCCGACGCAGGCCGAGCCGGAGACCTCGGGGGCCGACGGCGGCGTGCCCGAGCCCGTGGCGATCAGCTGGTCGCCGCCCGCGGCCTCGCCGGCGAGCTCGGCGATCGTGACGCTCTTGTCGGGCGAGCCCTTGACGTACGCGGCGCCCCCGCCGAGCTCGATGTCGCCCGTGGCGGCCTCGAGCTTGTCGGCGGCCATGTCGAGCAGGCGCTCGCGCAGGACGCGGGACGCCTCGACGACGGCGCGGCCGTTGTTGAGGGTGGTCTGGGAGCCGGACGAGCCCATGTCCCACGGGCCGGCCTCGGTGTCCTGGTAGACGATCGAGAAGTCCTCGGGGCGCATGCCGAGCTCCTGCGCGGCGAGCCGCGGCAGGCCCATCACCGCGCCCGAGCCGCACTCCTGCGCGCCGGTCACGATCGTGGCCGAGCCGTCGCCGTTGAACTTCACGTACGCGCCCGACGAGGAGCCGAAGGACGGCCACCAGCCGATCGCGATGCCGATCGCCTCGTCGGCCGGCAGGTCCCGGCCGTAGCCGATCATCTCGGCCGCGGACTCGAGGCACTGCGGGGCGCCGTGCGGGTCGAGCACCTGGCCCGTCGCCGTCTGGTCGCCGTCGCGCACGACGTTGTGGAGGCGGAAGGCGAGCGGGTCCATGCCGACCGCGCGCGCCAGCTCGTCCATGTGGCACTCGAGCGCCCAGTTCGCCTGCGGGGCGGTGGGGGCGCGCACCGAGCCGGACGGCTGGTGGTTGGTGTAGGCGAGGTGGGCCTGCACGTCGACGGCCGGGATCCGGTACGGGCCGATCGCGTGCATGCCGGCGAGCTGCGGGAAGAAGCCCGCGTCGGCGGTGTAGGCGCCGTTGTCGATCAGGATGCGCGCGCGGCGCGCGGTGATCGTGCCGTCCCGCTTCACGCCCGTCTCGAGCTCGACGACCATGCCCTCGCGGCGGTGGTCGGGGGCGATGAACTCCTCGCGGCGCGAGAAGACGAGCTTCGCCGGCCGCTTCGCCTTGCGGGCGACGGCGGCGACGTGGGCCTCGAAGTGGAACTCGCACTTGCCGCCGAAGCCGCCGCCGAGGTGGGGGACGATCACGCGCACCGCGTTCTCGGGCATGCCGAGGCAGTGCGCCACGCCGCTTCTGGCGTTGAACGGCACCTGCGTGGACGACCAGATCGTGACCTGGTCGCCGTGCCACTCGGCGATCACGGCGCGCGGCTCGATCGGCGCGGCGTGCTGCATGTCGGCGACGTAGCGCTCGCGCACGACCTCGTCGGCCTCCGCGAAGCCGGCCTCGACGTCGCCGTGGACGATCGAGCTGTGGCAGGCCTCGTTGCCCGCGCGGACGATGTCGAAGGCGTCGCCGTACGACTGCCAGTCGGCGTGTACGAGCGGCGCGCCCTCGGCGAGCGACTCCTCGATGTCGTTGACGACGGGCAGGGGCTCGAGGTCGACCTCGATCAGGTCGCAGGCGGCCTCCGCGATCTCCGGCGTCGCGGCGGCGACGGCGGCGATGATCTCGCCCTCGAAACGCGTGTAGTCCTTGGCGAAGAGGCGGCGGTCCTGGATGAAGCCGCCGTGCGCGACGTCGGGGACGTCGGCGTGGGTGACGACGGCGAAGACGCCGGGCAGCGCCTCGGCCTTGGCCGTGTCGATCGAGCGGATCCGCCCGTGCGCGATGCCCGCGTAGCGGAACTTGCAGTGCACGAGCCCGGTCAGCTCGAGGTCGGCCGTGTAGCGGCCGAGCCCCGTCACCTTGTCCTTGCCGTCCTGGCGCTTGAAGGTCCGATCTTCGATGGCGGCCATCCGGCCCTCCCGTGATGCGTTGCGGTGCGTACGCCCGGAATCCTACCCGCGCCGCCCGGCGCCCGCCATGCCCCGCTCAGGGCCAGCGCGCGAGCGCGGCGTCGATGCCCTCCGTGCAGATCGCGGCCGCGCAGGCCGCGGCCTCCGCGGCGAGGGTGTCGGGGTCCTCGTCCGCCTCGAAGGCGCTCAGCACGTAGGCGGCGACGTCGCGGCGGTCGCCCCGGCCCGGCCGGCCGACGCCGCAGCGCACGCGCAGGAAGTCGGGCGAGCCGAGGGCGTCGGCGAGCGAGCGCAGGCCGTTGTGGCCCTTCAGGCCGCCGCCCCGGCGGGCGCGCACGACGCCCGGGTCGAGCTCGATGTCGTCGTAGACCACGACGATCCGCTCCACGGGCACCTTCAGCTCGCGCACGCACGCGCCGACGCTGCGGCCCGAGTCGTTCATGAAGGTCTCCGGGGCGAGCACCCCGACGGACGCGCCGTCGAGGCGCAGCTCGGCGTAGCGGCCGCTGAAGCGGCCGCGCCAGGACGCCGCGTGGTCGGCGACGAGCCGCTCCGCGGCCATCCAGCCGATGTTGTGGCGCGTGCGCGCGTAGCGCGCGCCCGGGTTGCCGAGTCCGACGACCAGGTCGTCGACGTAGGCCACGGGCTACTCGCCGGCGTCGTCGCCGCCCGCGTCCCCCTCGGACGCGTCGGCCTCGGCGGTCGGGGCCTCGCCGCCCTCGGCGACGCCCTCCTCGCCCTCGACGCCCTCCTCGCCCTCGACGCCGTCCTCGCCGCCGGAGTCGGCGAGCGCGGCACGCGTGACGACGCACGAGCAGACGGTGGCGGTGAGGTCGCCGGCGAACGCGTAGTCGCCCGTGGCGACGAGGTCGGAGACGTGCAGCGACTGGCCGATCTTGAGCGCGGAGATGTCGACGAGGATCTCGGTCGGCACCGCGCCCGGCAGCGCCGAGACGAGCACCTCGTGCAGGGAGTGCTCGATCATGCCGCCGTCGAGCTTGACGCCCTCGGCCTCGCCGACCAGGTGCACCGGCACCGGCGCGGTGATCGTCTCGGTCATCGAGATCGCCATCAGGTCGATGTGCGTGACGCGGTCGCGCACGCGGTCGATCTCCATCGCCTTCAGGATCGCGTTGACCGGCTGCGCCTCGCCGTCGATGACGAGCGAGAGGATCGCGTTGCGGCCCGATTCCCCGCCGAAGGCGGCGCGCAGCTTGACGCGCTCGACCTGGATCGGGAGCGGCTCGCGGCCCTGCCCGTACAGGACACCCGGGATCACATCCTGCTTGCGCAGGCGCTGGTTGGCGCGCGTGGAGGCGGCCTCGCGCTTCGTGATCTGGATGGTCGTGTCGGACATCGCTCGCGCTCCGGTCTCGGTGCGCGCGGCACTGTAGCCGACACGCGCGCGCGGGGCGTCAGCGGGGCGCGGCCTAGAAGAGCTGGTTCTCGCCGCCGAACAGGTTCGACACGGAGCCCTCGCGGAAGACCTCGTCGATCGTCTGGGCGAGGATGCCGTCGACGGGGAGGACGCGCACGCGGCTGTCGGCGGCGCGCGGGTCGATCGGCACCGTGTCGCAGACGACGACCTCGTGCAGGACCGACTCGCGGATCCGCTCGAGTGCGGGGGCCGACAAGATCGCGTGGGTCGCGCAGGCGTAGACCTCGGTCGCGCCCGCGTTCCTGACGGCCTCGGCGCCCGCGCAGAGCGTGCCGGCGGTGTCGATGATGTCGTCGGAGATGATCGCCTGCTTGCCGGCGACGTCGCCGATGATGGCGGCGACGCGCGCCTTGCCGTGCTCGGGGCGCAGCTTCGCGATGATCGCGACGTCGGCGTTGAGCATCTCGGCGAAGCGGGTGGCCAGCTTGGCGCGGCCCGCGTCGCCCGAGACGACGACGGTGCCCTCGCCGGACAGCCCCATGTCGCGGAAGTGCCGCGCGAACATCGGCAGCGCGGTCATGTGGTCGACGGGGCCGTCGAAGAAGCCCTGCACCTGTCCTGCGTGGAGGTCCATGGTGAGAACGCGGTCGATGCCCGAGGAGCGCAGGAGCGTGGCCACGAGGCGCGCCGTGATCGGCTCGCGCGGCGCGCTCTTCTTGTCCTGGCGCGCGTACGGGTACCACGGGATGACGGCGGTGACGCGCTTCGCCGAGCCGAGCATGGCCGCGTCGGCCATGATCATCAGCTCCATCAGGTTGCGGTTGACCGGGTTGACGCAGGACTGCACGAGGAAGACGTCGGCGCCGCGCACCGACTCCTCGAAGCGGGCGTAGATCTCCCCGTTGGTGAACGTCTTGAGGGTGGCCTGGCCGAGGCCGACGTCGAGCCGGCTGGCGATCCGCTGCGCGAGGTCCGGGTTCGAGCGGCCCGAGAAGATCATCAGGCGCTTGGACGGCGTGCGCTCCTGCCAGGAGGCGGGGGACCCGAGCTCGGCCGGGACGTCGAACAGCTTCGAGTCAGTCATCGCGCCTCCTCTGCGCGTAGTTCTCCTTCACGACCTGCCGGGCCCGGGCGATCCCGAGCGCCCCCGGCGGGACGTCATCCGTGATGATGGACCCCGCGCCGGTCGTCGCGTCGTCGCCCACGCTGACGGGGGCCACGAAGACGCAGTCCGAGCCGGTGCGGACGCGGCTGCCGATGACGGTGCGGTGCTTGTCGACGCCGTCGTAGTTGGCGGTGATGTTGCCCGCGCCGATGTTGGTGTCCTCGCCGATCTCGGCGTCGCCGACGTAGGAGAGGTGGGGGATCTTCGAGCGCGCGCCGACGTCGGCGTTCTTCGTCTCGGCGAACGCCCCGACCCGCGCACCGGCGCGCAGCACGGTGCCGGGCCGGAGGTGCGCGAAGGGGCCGGCGACGGCGCCGGCCTCGAGGATGGCGCCGTCGAGCACGCTGTGCGGGCCGGCCTCGGCGCCCGCCGCGAGGCGGGTCGCGCCGCGCAGGACGGTGCCCGGGTGGACGAGGCAGTCGGGCGCGAGCTCGACGTCCGCGTCGACGTAGGTCGAGCCGGGGTCGACGATGCCGGCCCCGGCCAGCATGTGGTCCTCGAGGATGCGCGCGCGCAGGAGCGCCGCGGCCTCGGCCAGCTCGACGCGCGTGTTGACGCCGAGGAGCAGCGCGGGGTCGGCGATCTCGGCGGCGTCGACGAGGCCGCCCGCCTGCGCGATCAGGGGGATCGCGTCGGGCAGGTACAGCTCGCCCTGGGCGTTGTCGGGGCCGAGCCCGGCGAGGGCGGGGCGCAGCGCGTCGGCGGCGAAGACGTAGAGGCCGGCGTTGACCTCGCGCACGGCGAGCTCGTCGTCCGTGGCGTCGCGCGCCTCGACGATGCGCACGGAGCCGTCCGCGCGGATCACGCGGCCGTAGCCGCCCGGCTCGTCGAGCCGGAAGGTGGCCAGCGTCGCCTGCGCGCCGGAGGAGCGGTGGGCGGCGACGAGGCCGCCGAGGAGCTCGGCGGTCAGCAGCGGCGTGTCGCCCGAGACGACGAGCACGTCACCCGGGAAGCCGTCGAGCGCGGGCATCGCCACGCGCACCGCGTCCCCCGTGCCGAGCTGCACCTCCTGGACCACCGTCTCGGCGCCGTCGACGGCGGCCCCGACGGCCTCCGCGGCGTCCGGCGGCACGACGACCACGACGCGCTCGGCGCCGGCCGCGCGGACCGCGTGGAGCACCCAGCCGACCAGCGGGCGGCCCCAGATCGGGTGCAGCACCTTGGGGGTCGCCGAGCGCATGCGGGTGCCTTTCCCACCGGCCATCACGATGCAGGCGAGGGACCGATCGGCGGTGGGGGCGGGGGGCGTCATCCGGCCCCCTCAACACTAGTCCGTCAGGCGGGCGCGCCCGCCGCCCCGGCGGCGGCGACCTGGGCCTTCAGCTCGGCGACCGGGACGAACGAGATCCCGAGGGCCGAGTCGTGGCGCCAGCGGACCACGCCCGCGGCGTCGATCACGAAGGTGCTGCGCTTCGTGCCGATCACCGGCGCCTTCGCCCCGTAGAGGGCGGCGACGCGGCGGTCGGGGTCCGCGAGGAGCGGCATCGTCAGGCCGTGCTTGTCCCGGAAGCGCTCCTTCGAGGCGACGTCCTTCGCGGAGATCGCCACCACCACGGCGCCGCCGAGGCCGGTCAGCTCGTCGAGGTGCGACGAGTACTCGCACAGCTGCTTTGTGCAGACCTTCGTGTCGTCGCCGGGGTAGAAGGCGAGCACGACCGTCCGCCCGCGGTGGTCGGACAGCCGGAACGGGCCGTCGGGTCCGTCGAGCTCGAAGTCGGGGGCGGGGTCGCCGTCCTGCGGGTGCGCCATGGGGGTCCTCCTGGTTGGCCGCCCGGCATATCGCAGCCGCCCGGGACCCGGCCGTCAGGGGCGGCGCGGGAGGACGACCGTGCGCGTCGCCCGGTGGACCGTGCCGCTCGTGGCCGTGAAGGTCGTCGTCAGGACGATCGTCAGGGGGGCCTTGGCGCGCAGGCGCCGCCCGGTCGCGGTGAGGCGGCACACGATGCTCACCCGGCGGGCCTTGAGCACCTTGACCACGCCGCTGCAGATGGCGCTGTCCGCACGGGCGGTGGTCGTGCCCGAGATCCGGGCGGTGCCCGGTCCGGTCGCGGTGAAGGACACCTTGGGGCCCGCGGGGGTGACGCGCGGGGCGGTGGTGACGAGCGTGACGGCCGCGGGCTTCGCCGCGGCCGAGCCGCCGGCCGCCGGTTCGCTCCGCCACTGCGCGTAAAGGGTCTGCCCGGAGGTCAGCGTGAACGTCGCCCCCGCGGCGTAGGCGGTGCCGGAGCCGTCGGCGCTGGTGTTCCAGCCGGCGAACGCGTACCCGGTGCGGGCGAGCGTCCCCGCGGTGGCGACCGTGACGGTGCTGCCGTAGTTCTGCGTCGCCGCGGCGGGCGCGTTGCCGCCGGTCGCGCCGTTGCCGGCGTAGGTGACGGTCAGCGACTGGGGGTGGAACGTCATGGAGGCGAAGCCGTTGGCGCCTGCGGTGGCGCTAGCGGACGGCGTGACTGTGCCGGCTGTACCGCCGGCGCCGCCGGTGGGCGCGTACGTGGCGCTGCCGATCGTGAGGGCGGGATCCGCGAAGGAGCCGCCGCCACCACCACCGGCCGCGAAGCCCTCGCCGCCGCCGCCGTAGCCACTCCCGCCGTCGCCGCTGGAGTTGGCGGTCCCGCCGCCGGCACCGCCGGTGCTCCAGCTCGCGCCGTTGGCACCACAGCCGACCGGGTTCTCGCAACCGCCGGCTCCCCCGGGGCCGTTCGGACCTCCTCCGCCGACCCCACCGCGGCCGTCAATGCCCCCGCCGGAGGCGGTCTGCCCGCTTCCGTCCGCGCCCGTCCCACCGTTGCCGCCGTCACGACCGGCGCCGTTCGATCCGGCACCGCCGCCTCCGCCCCCCGCCACCGCGATGACGTTCGCCGCGATGGCCGTGCTGCCGGCGTAGAGCGCGCTGTACCCGCCGCCCGCACCCCCACCTCCGCTGGACGCGGTGCCGCCGGCGCCGACGACGACGGTGATCGACGACAGAGCGGTGGCGGTCGTGGACAGCGTCACGCGGGCGCCGCTCCCCCCTGGCGATCCGGCGGTTGCGGGAACCTGGTGGGCTGCGCCGCCGCCCCCGCCTGCGCCGTACAGATCGATCGAGATGGTTCCCGTGCCCGCGGGGATGGTGATCACGGCCGGGTCGCCGGAGCGGTAGGTGCAGGTGACCGTCTCGTTGAGCGTCGGCGTCAAAGACGAGCAGGAAACCGCCGCGCCCGCGGGCGCGGCGGCGAGCGCCGCCGCGACCAGCGTTGCGGCGGCGACCAGCCAGCGGCGCGTGCGCGGGAATCGGCGCATGGGTCGATGGTACCGGCACGGTGGGGCCGTAGATAGGGCGCGTGATACAACCCCCGCATGCACACTCCCATCGAGACCGTCATCGTCAACGCGCGTGTGCGCACCATGGACCCGGGCAATCCGCACGCCACCGCGGTCGCGGTCGGCCACGGCGCGATCCTCGCGATCGGCTCCGTTGCGGAGATCCGCGAGCTGGCCGGGTCCGCCGAGCTGATCGACCTCGACGGGGCGGCGCTCGTGCCGGGGATCACCGACAGCCACGTCCACCCCCTGATGGGGGCGCTCGACGCCGTCGGCGCCGACCTCCTCGACGCCGGCACGTGGGACGAGGTGCTCGCCGGGATCCGCAGGGAGGCCGAGGGCAAGGGGCCCGACGAGTGGGTCGTCGGCTGGGGCCTCCTCTACGACGCCTTCGAGGGCCGCGAGATCCACCACGCGCTGATCGAGGAGGCCGCCGGCGGCCGCCCGACCTACCTCAAGTTCATGGACTTCCACACGGTGCTCGCCTCCAAGCGGGCGCTCGACCTCGCCGGCATCCACGGTCCCGTCGCCTTCTCCGAGAACGCCGAGGTCGTCTGCGACGCCGCGGGCGTCCCGACGGGCGAGCTGCGCGAGTGGGGGGCGATCGCGATCGTCGACGCCGCCATGCCCTCGCTGACCCACGCGCAGAAGCTGGACATGTACCACCGCCAGATGCGCGAGTTCGCGAAGGTCGGGATCACCGGCATCCACGGGATGGACGGCACGCTCGAGACACTCGACGTCCTGCGCGAGCTCGAGGCCTCGCGGCGGCTGATCACCCGCCTGACGATGCCGTTCTGGTTCATGCCGGACATGCCCGAGGCCGAGTGGGAGGAGTACGTTCCGCACCGCGACGCGCGCGGCCGGCGCTGGCGCGGCGGCGTCGCCAAGTTCTTCATCGACGGCGTCATCGACACGGGCACGGCCTGGCTCGTCGAGCCCGACACCATGGGCGACGGCCTGACGCCCTTCTGGCCCGAGCCGGAGAAGTACCAGCGGGCCGTCAAGCGCTTCGCCGGCGCGGGCTTCCAGTGCGCGACCCACGCCTGCGGCGACATGGCCGTCCGCTACGCCCTCGACGCCTACCAGCTGGCCGGTGCGGCGCCGGGCCTCCGCCACCGCATCGAGCACATCGAGACCCTGCAGGCCTCCGACCTGCCGCGCTTCGCAGCGGAGGGGGTCGTCGCGTCGATGCAGACGCAGCACATGATGTGGCTCGACCCGGGCCGGCGCTGCAACTGGACGACGCGGATGGGCGACGCCCGCTGCGACCGCGCCTTCCCGACGCGCTCGCTG
>VGBM01000010.1 GCA_016870485.1 Actinomycetota bacterium | reverse complement strand
CCGCGGAGGCGAAGCCGCCGCCGCCGCCGCCCGCGCCGGTGTTGGAGGCGCCCGAGCCCCCGGTCACGACGCTCCGGCCGCTGCCGCTGCCGCCGACGATCGTGCCGCCGCAGCCGCCGCCGGCCCCGACGGCGCCGGCGGACGTGCCGTAGTTGCCGCCGCCACCGCCGCCCGCGTAGCACGTGCTGGAGCCGGTGATCGCGTTCAGGACGCCGGCGCCACCGGCCCCACCGGTCGCGTTGCCGCCCGACACGTTCGACGCGGCCTGTCCGAGGCCGCCGGCACCGCCACCGCCGCCACCGGCCCAGCCTTCGGGAGGGGTGCTGCCCGTGCCGATGCCCTGGCCGCCTCGGTACCCCTGACCGGCCGTCCCGGCGCCGTAGTTGGCCGTGCCTGAGCTCGACCCGCCGCCGGAGCCGCCGGCCTCGGCCCCCCAGAGGTGGCCGGCGCCACGGCCGCCGCCCGTGGCCGTGACGGTCGTGAAGCCCGACCCGGAGAGCGTCGAGGGGCTGCCCGAGACCCCCTCCCCGCTAGCCCCGGCGCCGGCACCACCGCCGCCGACCGTGGCCGACACGCTCTGTCCGGGCGTCACCGTCAGCGCCGTCTCCGCGGACGCGCCGCCACCCGTCGGCGACACGCTCGAGCGCAGGCCGCCGGCGCCGCCGCCGCCGGCGTGGCGGGAGCCGCCGCCACCGCCACCGCCGATGACGAGGTAGTCGAGCGAGGTGACGCCCTGCGGGACGGTCCACGCCGTGGTCCCGGACAGGAAGCGCTGCACGATGTACGTCGTCCCGCTCGTCCCGATCGTGCCGTTGCCGAGGAACGACGTGCGGCCGCTGATCGCGGATGTCACGGAGATCGTGGTCGAGCCCTGCGTGTTGGCGTTGCCCGCGGCGTCGGTGTACGCGCCGGCGGCGACGCTGATCGTCGCCGTCCCCGGAGCGGTCGCCGTCCCGGTGAAGGTCGCCGTGTAGACGGCACCCGACCCGGCGAACCCGATCAGCGTGCCGAACGTGGCCGTCACATCGGCCGCGGTGAAGTCGGTCGTCGCCTCGTTCGACGTGAACGTCACCGTCGTCGTCCCGCCGCCCGCCACGGTTCCGGACGCCTTCGTGATCGTCATCGTCGGCGGGGTCGTGTCGGTGATGCTGACCCCGACGGTCTGCGGGCTCGAGGTGGCGCCGTTGCGGCTGACCGTGTACGTGAACGAGTCGAGCCCGGAGGTGCCCGCGGTCGGGGTGTAGGTGAAGGCGCCCGTGGCGGCGGTGATCGCCACCGTGCCCTTGGTGCCCTGGCTGCCGACCGCGAAGGTGACGGCGCCCCCGGCCTCGTACCCGGGCAGGAACCCGGAGTACGTCGCGGAGTCGTTGCCGGCGACCGTCGTGGGCGTCGCGAGCGTCGGCACGTCGGTCGATGCGGTCGTCGCCGAGTAGGTGCCGTTGAGGGCCGACCCGCCGCCCATCGCGCTGTTGTACGCGACCGAGCCGCTGGCCTCGTCCAGGAACCAGGTCAGGACGTCGGCGGCGAGGCGCTTGTCGTACGAGCCGGCGATCTGCGCGCCCGTGCGCGCGCTGCCCCAGAGCCGCACGTCGCCGATCAGGCCCGGGAAGAAGCCGCTGTACGCCGTCCCGCATACCCCGCTGAGGGTCGTGCAGGCGCCGCCGCGTGCGCCGACGGTGAACGGCAGCGCGGAGTCGTTGAGCGTGGCTGGCTGGCTTGCGTTCGTGTAAGCGGCCGTGGCGCTGCCGTTGATGTGGACCGCCACGTTGACGCCGTTCTTGGCGAACGCGATGTGCGTCCACGTGCCGTTGGCGATCGTGATCCCGGTCGAGACCCAGGACCACCCCGTGCCGTTGTGCAGCGCGTAGCTGAGGTCGCCGCTGCGGACCGCGAGGGCGTAGGCGTTCTCCTTGGCGGCGATCACGGCCTCACCCGAGGTGGCGGACGGCTTCACCCACGCCTCGAGCGTGAACGCCGAGGACACGTCGAGCGCGCTCGCGTCGAGCACCCCGACCGCGGCCGGTGACCCCGCGAACTGCCGCGAGCGATCGGTGGCTGGGACGGTCGTGAAGCTCGGCGCCGTCGAGGTCACGTCGATGGCGTACGTCGTGGTGATCGGCTGGAACTCGACCACGTACGCCGCGGTCGCCGTCTCGGTCATGTCATCCCAGACGTCACGGCCCTGGTAGTTGCCGACCAGTCCATCGCCGGAGGCGTCGGGCTGGCCGCTGTCCCACGGCGCGTACAGGCCGGGCAGCGCGTACGGCCCATCGGCGACGACGGCGAAGGCATCGCGCCCGTCGACCAGCCACTGGCCCTCGGCCGTGCTGTCCTGCCCGTTGATCCAGACGGCGGTGCCGAGGACGTTGGCCTTCACCCACTCCCGCTCCGCGTTCGAGGTCGTGGTCGTGAGGTAGCCCGTCAGCCCCGCGAAGTAGCGGGTCTGGGCGCCGCTGTAGGCGCCCGCCCAGTTGAGGTTGCCGGTGCTCGTGGGCAGGCTCGCGTTCTTGATGTAGAAGCGCTCCTCGCCCGCCACGTCGCGGTAGACGTAGCTGCCGCTCGTGGCCGCCGTGGGGGCGTAGCTGAGCGTGACGGTGCTCGCCCCGGTGCCCGACGGCGTCACCGCGGCGGAGTTGAGCGCGGTGTTGAGGTTCGCGACCGACCCCGTGATCGTGACCGTCGCCGTGCCGGATCCCGTGACGCCGGTGCCCGCCGTGACCGTGACCGTGCCGGCGCTCGCCGTCAGCGTGGCGGTGAGGGACTCCGAGCCGAAGCGGGCCGTGTCGATCAGGCTCGCGCCGAGGCCGAGCGGGTTCGTGCCGCCCTGCAGCGCCGCCACAGCACCCGAGCGCTGGAATCCGACCGTGTGCGTGGACCGGCTGGCGGGCGGCTCGACCTCGGCGACGAAGCGCGTGACGTAGCAGTGGATGGTGGTGTAATCGCAGTCGTACCAGATGCCGGTCGTGTTGGCCATCACGGTGATCTCCTCCCACCCGGAGGGCTCGCCGGACCCCCAGTTCGTGTACTGACCGGAGACCGCCGTGCCCCCCGATCCGAACTGCCGGGCCGTGTCGCGTCCGGTCCAGTGCCACTCCTGGGTGCCGCTCCGGCGCTCACCGCCGATGTACCCGGCGCCGCCGCTCGCCGCGAGCAGCGTCCGCACGGCCTCGTTCTCGGCCGACGAGGTGATCGAGGCGAGGAAGCCGGTGCCGCTGCCGAGCGTCAGGCCCTCCGCCAGGCCGCGCGCGGTGCGCCAGTCCATCCCGCTGGCCGTCGACCCCACGGTGTAGAAGTGCCCCGTCGACGACGAGTGCGTCCACGTCACCCCGTCGACGATCTGCGTGGTGGGCGCCGTCTCGATCTGGAGCGTCACCTGCGTCGGGATCGGTGCGGTGGCGGTGAGGGTGGCGGAGCCGATCGCCGCGTTGACCGCGTCCTGCGCGCCCGTGATCGTCAGCGTCGCCGTGCCGGTGCCGGACAGCGTCGTGCCGTTCGCGGTCGCCGACAGCGTGCCCGTCGTGGTGCTCAGCGTCGCCCGGACGGTCTCCGTCGTGTAGCCCGAGACGCGGCTCGTGCCGAGGCCGAGGCCGGTGGCCGCACCGGCGGTGACGGTGGCCGACGCGCCGCTCGCGAGGGACTTCGGGTTGAGCGTCTGGGCGTAGGACACGATGACGAGCCCGGAGCCGCCGTCGCCGCCCTCGGACACCACGTAGTTGGGGTTGCCGCCACCGCCACCGCCGCCGCCCAGGCCGGCCGTGCCATTGCCGGCCTTCGTCGTGGTCGCTTTCGACCCGTTGCCACCGCCGTTCGTGCCGGCGCCGGCGGTGCCTTCCGGGCCGTGCACGCCGCCACCGCCGCCACCGCCGTAGAGGACGGCCGTTCCGGTGATCGACGAGCTGCGGCCGGCCCCACCGGCTCCGCCGGCTCCGCCCGCCGTTCCCGAGCCAGCTCCGCCCGCACCGCCCGCACCGCCACCGCCGCCGCCTGGGTATGGCGACGAGCCCGACGCCGTGCCGCCGGCGTACCCCTGCAGCGTGGCGCCGGACCCCGTGCCCGAACCCCCGGCCGCGTTGCCGCCGCCGCCGCCCGAGCCGCCGCTCTGCGGTGCCGACGTCGAGTCGCTGTAGCTGCCGCCGCGACCGCCGCCGAGGACGGTCACGTCGGCGAATGCGGATGACTGGCCGTTCGTGCCAGCCCGAGCGGCGGTCGTCGTGGAACCCGTCCCCCACAGCGTGCCGACGCCACCGGCACCCACCGTGATCGCGTTGGCCGTCGTTGTCACGGACCTCGTGCCGGTGAGCACGCCGCCGCCACCGCCACCGCCGCCCACCCAGGCGCCGCCGCCACCACCACCGCCGAGGACGAGGTAGTCGACGCTCGTCACGCCGCGCGGTGCGATCCAGCCGCCGGCCTCGGTCAGGTAGGAGCGCGGGAAGCGCACGACCGTGTAGCCGGTCGACGGGTTGCGGGTGGTCTCCTTGACGTCGACCATGGACGGCGGGCGCTCGCCGTCCATGGTCAGGTCGGTGCCGCTCGCCCCCGACGCGGCGCGATTCGGGACGGTGGTGCCGGAGACGCCGTTGAAGTCCCAGTAGGCGACGAGGCCGCTCGCACTGGCCGGCCCCCAGGTGTGCATGTCGGCCCCGACCTGCGCCGCGGAGCGCGCCACGTTCCACAGGCGCACCTCGTCGATGCGGCCCGGGAAGGGCTCGGTCAGATAGGTCTCTCCTTCTCTCTCCGGCGTCGAGACGCCGACATACCCGCCGATGCCCACCGGCGCCGCTGTGGCGGTGTCCCACCGGCTCGTGCCGGGGTTGACGTGGCGCGCGACGCCGTCGACGTAGACGGTGATCGGCCCCGACTGACCCGAGGTCTCTTCGCGCACCAGGGCGAGATGCACCCACTCGTTGACGCGCACCGGCACCCCGGTGTCGACATTGCTCCACGCCGCGGCCGCCGACGTCTTGGCGCGGTACCACCACTTGCCCCCAAGGGCATAGATCGAGTAGCCGTACTCGCGGATGATCACGTTGCAGGGCACGCTCGCGCAGGTGCCCGTCGGACGCACCCACGCCTCGATGGTCAGGTTCTGGCCCAGCCGCAGACTCGCGTTATCCGTCGCGTAGGCCCTGTGCGTCGACCCGTTGAAGTCGGGCGCGAGATCGACCGAGTTGCCCGCGCGGGCGGCCTGCGGCGCCGCCGCGAGCAGGCCGACGAGCCCCAGCGCGAGCAGCGCGGAGCGGGCCCCGCGGCATGCGGCGGCTAGACGGCTCTGGGGGAGCGCGTCGAGAGATGCTGGATTTGCACGCATGTGCTGCCCGAAAAAGGGTACCGATATTCGTTTTCACACGTGTGAAATCCGGCCTCGAACGTGTGCCGCGTACAGCCATCCGGTGGTTTCGGTGATCCGCGCCACCGCCCCGGCTACCCTCCCTCCGTGCGCAGCCTCCGCTACACGATCGTCGACGTCTTCACCGCGACGCCGCTCGAGGGCAACCCGCTGGCCGTCTTCACGGGCGGCGACGGGCTCTCCGACGACGTCATGCAGGCCCTTGCGCGCGAGACGAACCTGTCCGAGACGACGTTCCTACAGCGCGCGAGGGAGGGCGGCACCGCGCGCCTCAGGATCTTCACGCCGGCCGCGGAGATCCCGTTCGCCGGGCACCCCGTGCTGGGCTCGGCCTGGGTCGTGGCGCGGGCCACGCCGATCCACACGATCGGCTTCGAGACGGGCATGGGCCTGATCCCCGTGGCGATCGAGCGCGACGGCGGCACGCTGGTAGGCGCGCGGATGACGCAGCCCGAGCCCCTGATCGGCCCGGCCGACGTCGACGCGGACGCCCTCGCCGACGCCCTCGGCGTGCCGCTCGTCGGCGCGCCGGTGCGTGCCGCCAACGGGATCTCCCACCTGCTCTGCCCCGTCGCCGACGTGTCCGGTGCGCGCCCCGACCTGCGGGCCCTGGCCGCCTACGACGTGGAGACCGTCTACCTGTGGGCCCCGCCCGCGGGCGACGAGCTGAGGACGCGGATGTTCTCGCCGCTCGACGGCATCAACGAGGATCCCGCCACGGGCTCGGCCGCCGGCGCGCTCGGCGCGCACCTCCTGGCGAGCGGCGTCGTCGGGCCGGGCCGGATCACGATGGTGCAGGGCGTCGAGATGCTGCGCCCGTCCCGCATCGAGGTCGACCTCGCCCCGGGCCAGCCGCCCGTGGTCGGCGGCCAGTGCGCGGTCGTCGCGCGCGGGGAGTTCCAGCTGTGAGCACGCCGATCGAGCCGGGCCGGAAGACGGTGGCGATCCGCTGGCGCGACCTCGACGGCTTCAACCACGTCAACAACGCGGTCTTCCTCAGCTACCTCGAGGAGGGCCGCGACGCGTGGCTCGCGAACGCCCTCGGCGACGGCGAGCCCACCATGACCGAGTTCGTGGTGCGCCACATCGCGATCGACTTCGTCTCGCAGCTGACCCAGGAGGACGGCGCGGTCGAGGTGCTCGTCGAGGTCGAGAAGGTCGGCGGCTCGTCGATCACGCTGCGCGAGACGATCACCGCCCTCTCCGACGGGCGCGTCGCGGCGCGCGCGACGGGCGTGCTCGTGCACACGAACGCCGAGCACACCGCCTCGCGGCCCCTGCCGGACGACCTGCGGGCGCGGCTCGAGGCGTCCGTCATCGGGTAGCCGTCAGTCCGGCACGACGAGGTAGTCGGCGGTGACCGCCGGCGTGATCCAGCGCCGGCCGTCCTCGGCGACCAGCCGATGGGCCGGCAGGAGCGCGATGCCGCCGTCCGGCCCGTAGACCGTCATGAGCGCCGGCTCCGCCGACGCGATCACGGCCTCGGCGGCGTAGGCGACCGCGGCGGGGCGCCCGTCGACCGTCGGCAGCGGGTCGACGTCGACCACGCCGGGCTCGACCGCCGCCTGCACGGTGACCGCCTCCCAGTCGGGCGTCGTCAGGGACGCCCAGAGGGCGTCCCGGGTGCGCACGACCGCGCTGCGCTCGCCCACGGTCGGGTAGCCCGGCACGGGCACGAGCCGGGCCACCGTCCCGCTCGCCGACTGCACGAGGCCGCCCGGCCCGAGCGAGAGCCAGGTCGAGAGCGGCGCGCGCTGCCCGTCGACCAGGGCCGTGGCCGAGGCCCACGCGCTCGCCCCATCGGCCTGCACGTCCCAGGCCTGCGCCGCGGGGTCGAGCCCGACCGCCGCCAGCACCGCCTCCGCCCGGCTCCGCGCCTGCTCCGCCGTCGGCGCCGGCCCCGCCGGCTCCGGGCACGCGACCGGCTCGGCGACCGCGGCGTCCCCGGCGCCCTCGGCGGGTGCCGGCTCCGCCCGCGCCGCATCAGCCGGCAGCGGCGTCGCGCACGGCACGGCCGCCGGATCGCCGTACGACCACTGCAGCCCGCCCGGGCCGGCGAACACGGTCACCGTGGGGCCCGACCCGTCGGTCGCGCCGACGCTCCACGACCCCCCTGCCTCGCGCGCCTCGCCCGCGACCCCGAACGCGGCCGCGACCGCGGCCGCGAGCGCCGCTGGATCGCCGTCGGCGACGACCCGGTAGCCGGTCGCGGTGCCGGTCGCGTCGGCGAGCGCGGCGTCCGGCTCGAGCAGAGCGATGCCGCCGTAGCCCGGCATCCCGATCCCCTCCGTCGCCACCGCCGACGAGACCTTGCCGGCGTCGGCCGCGACCCCGCCGGCCGGTCCGGCCAACTCAGGCTCACCGACCGCCACAGGGCCGCCGACGGCCGCCCCAGGGGCGGTTCCGTCGGAGGCGGCCGGAGCCGTCAGCCGCCCGCCGATGACCCCGACGGCGAGCGCCAGCACCACGGCGGCGATGGGCACGAGCAGGCGCGGGCGCCGCCGGGCGCCCCGCGGCCGCTCGAAGTCCCGGCCCGCCACCACGCTCGCGCGGATGCGGGCGACTGCGGCCGGGGCGCCGAGGTCGGCGTCCGCGGGCGCGGGGTCGGCGGCACGCAGCGCCTCCAGCGCCGCCCGCTCCGCCCCGGTCATCTCGTCATGCGCGTCCATCGTCGGCCTCCGTCGGGGTCGCCCGTCGCCCTGTCTCTGTGCCCGGGGCGGCCGGGCTTTCACGGCCCTCCTCGGCCCACGCGGCGGCGAGCCGCGCGCGGGCCCGGGACAGCGCGGCCCCCGCACCGCCGGTGCCGATCCCGAGCGCCGCCGCGAGCGCGGGCCCGTCGAGCCCCTCCCAGGCGACGAGGCGCAGCACCTCGCGGTCGCGCTCGGACAGCCCGCGCCAGGCCGCCCGCAGCGCGAGGTCGTCGATCAGGCCGTCGGCGAAGTCGCCGACCGCCACGTCGACGTCCGGGTCCGGCACGGCGCGCAGCCGGCGGCGATGGTTGGCGAGGAGGTTCCAGGCGGTACGGTAGAGCCACGGCAGCTCGGCTCCCCGGGGCACCTCGTCGAGCCGCCGCCAGGCGATCAGGAGCGCCTCGGCGGCCAGATCCTCCGCGTCGTCGCCGGCGCCGCGGCGCAGCAGGTAACGGCGCAGCGGCGCAGCGTGCGCGTCGACCATGACCACCAGCCGCTCCTCCCGCTGCGTACGCTGCATCTCGGCTCCTGCGGTTCAGGGCCGGGGTCGGCCGCCTGCCCGCTCCGTGTCGCGGCCCGGGCGATTCTTTCACATCGGCGCGCGCCGTGCGCGGGCGCGGGCCGGCCTCCGGCGGCCGCTCAGCCGACGGCGAGCGCCGCGACCACGCCCGCCAGGTAGGCGAAGGCGAGGACCGCGTTGACGTTGAAGAACGCCTGGTTGACTTTCGAGAGGTCGTCCTCGCGCACGATCGCGTGCTCGTAGGCGAGGAGCGCGGCGCAGGCGAGGACGGCGACCCAGTAGGGCCAGGCGAGGCCGAGCCAGAGCCCGACGCCGGCCATCGAGGCGACGCTGCCGACGTGCATGAGGCGCGCGACCCACAGGGCGGGCCCGATGCCCCAGTCGGCGGGCGCCGAGTGGATGCCCTCGGCGCGGTCGAAGCCGACGTCGAGGGTGGCGTAGATGATGTCGAAGCCGGCGATCCAGAGGCCGACGACGCCGAGCAGGAGGAACGCCCCGGGCGGCAGGTCGTCGGCGACGGCGACCCAGGCCGCGACCGGTGCGAGCCCGATGCAGAGCCCGAGCCAGAGGTGGCAGAGCGGCGTGAAGCGCTTCAGGTACGGGTAGACCACGAACGGGATCACCACGAGCGGCCACAGCCAGCGGGTCAGGGGCGCGAGGTTCCAGCAGGCGAGGAGGAGCAGCGCGAGCGAGACGGCGCAGAGCCCCCAGACCTGCGCCCGGGTAACGAGCCCAGCGGGGATCTCGCGTCCGGCGGTGCGCGGGTTTCGGGCGTCGATCTCGGCGTCGATCAGCCGGTTCAGGCCCATCGCGAGCGTGCGGGCCCCCACCATCGCCACCGTGATCCAGACGAGGGCCGACCAGAACGGCAGGCCCATGGCGGCGAGCAGCGCGCCCGCGTAGGCATACGGCAGCGCGAACACGGAGTGCTCGAGCCGCACGAGATTGGCGAGGCGGCGCGGCAGGCTGGGGATCGCGGCGGGCTCCACGGCTGGATCTTCGCTCCCCGGCCCCGGCCGGCGCGGCGGTAGGATGCGCACCGTGGCCGACGCGATCGTGGTGGAGGGGCTGGTCAAGCGCTACGGCGACCGCGCCGTGGTCGACGGGCTCGACCTGGTCGTGCGCGAGGGCGAGGTGCTCGCGTTCCTCGGCCGCAACGGCGCCGGCAAGACCACGACGGCAGAGATCCTCGAGGGCTACCGCACCCGCGACGCCGGCACCGTGTCGGTGCTCGGCGAGGACCCGGCCCACGCGGGCAGCGCCTGGCGGTCGCGGCTCGGGATCGTCCTGCAGGAGTCGCAGCCCCTCGGCGCGCTGACGGTGCGCGAGACGCTGCGGCTCTACGCCGCCTACTTCCCCCGTCCCCGGCCCGTCGACGAGGTGATCGGCCTCGTCGGCCTCGCCGCCCAGGCCGGCCAGCGCGCGGGCCGGCTGTCGGGCGGCCAGAGGCGCCGCCTCGACGTCGGCATCGCCCTGATCGGGCGCCCCGACCTCGTCTTCCTCGACGAGCCCACCACGGGCTTCGACCCGGACGCCCGGCGGCAGTTCTGGGACGTGATCCACGGGCTGCGCGAGCTCGGCACCACCGTCTTCCTGACCACGCACTACATGGACGAGGCGCAGGTCCTCGCCGACCGCGTCGCCGTCCTGCGCGACGGCAGGGTGGCGGCGCTCGGCACGCCGGCCGAGCTGCAGGCCCTGCGCGGCGACGTGGAGATCCGCTTCGAGCTGCCCGCCGGCGTCGGCGCGGCGGACCTGCCCGCGCTCTCGGCCGCACCCGACCTCGCGGGCGGCGTCGTGCGCGTCGAGACCTCCGCCCCGACCCGCGACCTCGCGCTCCTGTGCGGCTGGGCCGAGGGTCGCGGGCTCGAGCTCGCCAACCTCACCGTCGAGCGGCCCACCCTCGAGGACGTGTTCCTGGCGATCGCGGGCGACCACGCGGAGGCCGCGTCGTGAGGATGCTCGCCGAGCAGGTGCGCGCCGACCTGATCGCCTTCGGCCGGCGCCCCGAGACCCTCTTCTTCACGGTCTTCCTGCCGGTCATCTTCCTCGTCCTGTTCGAGGCGATCTTCGGCGACATCGAGGTGTCCGCCGGGTCCGACTACGCCCTCACCCAGTCGACCCTGCAGGTGCCCGCCTTCATGGCGATGGGCATCGTCTCGGCCTGCTTCGTGTCGCTCGCGATCACGATGGTCAACCGCCGCGAGACGGGCCTCTTCAAGCGCGTCCGCGGCACGCCCGCGCCGGCCTGGCTCCTGATCGCCGGCCAGGGCGTGACGTCGCTTTTGATCGGCACCACGATGGTGGTCGTGATGCTGCTCGTCGGCCGCATCGCCTACGGCGTCGAGGTGTCCATCGACCGCGTCCCGTGGCTCGTCCTGTCGGTCCTGATCGGCGCCGCCGTCTTCTCGTGCCTCGGCATGGCGCTCGCCTCGATCACGCCGTCGTCGGAGGCCGGCCCCCCGCTCGCCAACCTGCTGGTCCTGCCGCTCTACTTCGTGTCGGGCGTGTTCGTGCCCGTGGCGTCCCTGCCCGACTGGCTCAGCTCCGCCGCGTCGGTGTTCCCGATCGCGCCCTTCGTGAAGATCATCACCTGGCCGTACGACCCGGCCGAGCCGGACATCCCCTGGACGAGCGTGCTCCTCCTCGTCGCCTGGGGCGTCCTCGGCCTGATCGTGGCCGCGCGCTTCTTCCGCTGGCTGCCGCGCCGCGGCTAGCGGCTCAGAGGTGCTCGGTCGGCTCGCTCCGCAGGAGCCCGACGGCGTGCGCGAGGACGGGCTCGACCACGTCGAACAGCTCGTCGCAGGCGCGGGGGCTGCCGGGGAACGACACCACGAGGGTGCGCCCGCGGATGCCGGAGGCGCCGCGGCTGAGCATCCCGTGCGGCTTGGCCCGCATCGAGAAGGCGCGCATCGCCTCGTCGAGGCCGGGCGCGAGCCGCTCGAGCGCGCCGCGCAGGGCCTCGGGCGTAACGTCGCGCGGCGCGAAGCCCGTGCCGCCCGTGACGAGCACGAGCTCGACCGCGTCGGCGGCGTCGCACCAGCCCGCGACCCGGGCCACGATCTCCGCGGCCTCGTCGGGCACCACGGCCCGCTCCACCACCGAGAACCCCGCCGCCTCGGCCTTGGCGGCGAGGAGGTCGCCCGAGCCGTCCTCGCGCGCGCCGTGGAAGACGCCGTCGGAGACCGTCAGAACGCAGGCGCGCATCACGCCTCCGGTCGGCGCCACGCGCCGCTCTTGCCGCCGTCCTTCTCCCACAGCGCGATGCCGTCGATGGAGATCGTGGGGTCGGTCGACTTGAGCATGTCGTGCACGCAGAGGGCGGCCGCCGCGACCGCGGTCAGGGCCTCCATCTCGACGCCCGTCTTGCCGTCGAGCGCGCACTCGGCCTCGACGCGCACGCAGCCCGCGGCGCGGTCGACGGCGAGGTCGACGCGGACGTGGTCGAGCATCAGGGGGTGGCAGAGGGGCAGGAGGTCGGGCGTGCGCTTCGCGGCGGCGATCCCCGCCACGCGCGCGGTGGCGAGCACATCGCCCTTCGCCACCTGCCCGTCCTCGATCCGCGCGAGGGCCGCGTCGTGCATGCGCACCTCGCAGCGGGCGAGCGCGCGCCGGCGCGTCACCGCCTTGCCGCCCACGTCGATCATGCGCACGTCCGTCATCGGCCGGAAGTGTACGGCTCCACGAAGAGGGGTATGCTTCTGACTGGTTCTGGGGTCTCCCTGAGTCCCCTCGGCGCCGCTGCGAAAGGCGGTGGAAGATGGCTTCCGCTGACATCCTCACCCCCCAGGATTGGACCGAGGTGGTCTCGCCTCCGGACGAGATCGCCAGCGGCGTCGCCGGGTTCGTGCCCGACACGGCTGGCCTGCCCCTCTCCACCCGCCAGCTCGCCGACCTCTCCCAGGCCATCGCCGAGCGTGAGGAGCTGTGGCGCCCGATGATCGTCGCCGATCCCGAGCGCCGCCGCTACCGCCTCCTCTACGAGGACGAGCGCGTCGACGTCTGGGTGATCATGTGGATGCCCGGCCAGGGCACCGGCTACCACGACCACGCCGTCTCGGGCGTCGGCGTCTGCGGCGCCGAGGGCATGGCGATCGAGAAGCAGATGGTGCTCCCCGAGGGCCACAGCGAGGTCGAGATCCGGCCCGGCGTGCGCCGCGAGGGCCCGTCCGGCTACATCCACTCCGTCGCCCACGGCGAGGGCACGCCCGCGGTCACAATCCACGCGTACTCGCCGCCCCTGATGGAGGTCGGCCAGTACCGCGTCGACGAGCAGGGCGTCCTGCGCCGCGACATCGAGCACGGCCGCCGCGAGCTGCTCGACAACACGATCGCCGAGATCGCGCCCGACATCGTCTGAGCCCGGGTCGGGCCCGGCCCGACGCGGCGATCAGCCGGCGACGAGCTCCGCCGTGCCCTCGTCGAGCAGGGCGAGGTGGCGGTCGACGTCGTCCGCAGACGTCGCGGGGCACATCAGCGACATGTTGTGGAACGGGGTGATCAGGATGCCCCGGTTGAGCAGGTACAGGTGGAGCCACTCCTCCACCTCCGCGTCGTGCGCGGCCCGCGACTCGCCGCCGTTGCGCGGCTTCACGGCCGCGAAGCGCAGCTCGGCGCGGGCCCCGAGCCCCTCCACGGTCCACGGCACGCGGTGGCGGTCGATGATCTCCTCGACGCCGTGGTGGAAGCGCGAACCGAGCTCGATCATGCGCGCGAACGCCTCGTCGGTGAGCACGTGCTCGAGCGTGCCGCGGGCCGCCGCCAGGCAGAGCGGGTTGCCGGCCAGCGTCCCGCCGATCCCGCTCGTGTCGACCATGCCGGTGTCGATCTCGGCCGCGATCCGGTCCGCGACGGCCACGCTGACCCCGTAGGCGCCGATCGGCACGCCGCCCGCGATGCTCTTGCCGAGCGTGACCAGGTCGGGCTCGAGGCCCCAGGCGCGCGTGCAGCCCCCGGGCCCCGCCGAGAGGGTGTGCGTCTCGTCGATGATCAGGAGCGCGCCCGCCGCCCGGATCAGACGCTGGGCCTCGTCCCAGTAGCCGGGGTCGGGCAGCACGATGCCGATGTTGGTGAGGGCCGGCTCGGCGAGCACGCAGGCCACGTCGCCGTGGGCGAGCTCGCGCTCGAGCGCGGCGAGGTCGTTGAACTCGACGACCCGCGACGTGACCGTCGGATCGACCTGCGGACCGATGTTGCCGGGCCGGCTGACGGGGCGGCCGTCCTCGTCGAGGACGATCATCGACTCGTCGACGGAGCCGTGGTAGTTGTAGCTCATGACCAGCGTCCGCGGCCGGCCGGTCAGGACGCGGCAGGTGCGCAGCGCCCAGCGGTTCGCGTCCGTGGCCGTGAGGGCGAACGTCCACTTCGCCATCCCGAAGCGGCGGGCCAGGTCGCGGCCGACCCAGGTCGCGTCGTCGGACGGCAGCATGGTGGTCACCCCGCCGAGCTCCTGCATGCGGTGCGCAACCGCCGCGAACGTCGGCTCGGGCGAGTGGCCCGCCATCGCGCCGGTGTCGCCGAGGCAGAAGTCGATGAGCTCGTTGCCGTCGACGTCGGTGATGCGGTTGCCGTGCGCCCGCTCGAAGAAGACCGGGTGGCCGCCGACCCACATCTCCATCCACTGCATCGGCACGCCGCCGATCAGGTAACGGCTCGACTCGGCGAAGCGCTCGCGCGACCCGGGCGTGCGCTCGGCGAACAGCTCGCGCTCCCGCGCGAGGAGGCGGCCGAGGTGCGTGCGGTCGATCCTGACGCGGTCGGTGGTGGCCATCGTGCCCTCCTCGTATCCTGCTTCGGAACGTTAGCGGAGGGCGGGCGCCGGGACAGAACGCGCGCGGTCAGACCGGGCGCTCGGCGGCCCGCGCCGCAAGCGCGCGGTCGCGGCGCGCCCGCACCACGGAGACGAGCACGCCGATGGCCATGATGCCGACGGCGACGAGGAAGATCAGCGTGCCGATCACGTTGACCTGGACGGGCACGCCGACGCGCGCCGCGCCCCAGATGAAGAGCGGGAACGTGACGACGGTGCCGTGCGTGAAGTTGGTGATCACGAAGTCGTCGACCGACAGCGCGAACGAGAGCAGCGCGGCCGCCCCGACGCCCGGCAGGATCAGGGGCAGGGTGACGCGCATGAAGGTGCGCACCTCGTTGGCGCCGAGGTCCATCGCGGCCTCCTCGAGGCGCCGGTCGAAGCCGACCAGGCGCGCCTTGACGGTGACCACGCAGAAGGCGATGCAGAAGACGACGTGGGCGAGCAGGATCGTCGCGAAGCCCGTGGCCACGCCGAGGTTGAGGAACAGCGCGAGCAGGGACGCGCCCAACACGATCTCCGGCGTCGACATCGGCAGGAAGATCAGGAGGTTGGTGGTGCCGCGCCCGCGGAAGGCGTGGCGCACCAGGGCCAGCGAGATCAGGGTGCCGAGCACGGTGGCGACGACCGAGGCGAGCAGCGCGATCTGGATCGACGTGATCAGCGCGTCGCGCAGGGCGGGGATGTCGAACGGGTTCTGCCAGTACTGCGTCGTGAAGCCCTGCCACGTGTAGTTGTACTTGCCGGCCGGATCGTTGAACGAGAACAGCGCGATCACGGCGATCGGCGCGAGGATGTAGGCGAAGCCGAGCAGCGCCACCAGGGTCAGCAGGTGGTGGCCGGCGAAGCGGCGGACGCCCCTCATCCCGTCAGCCGCTCCGTGCCGAGGGCGCGCGCGTAGAGCGCCACGCCGACGAGGATCAGCACCATCAGGATCACCGCGCCCGCGGAGGCCAGGGGATAGTCGACGATCACCAGGAACTTCGACTGGATGACGTTGCCGATCATGTACTGCTTCGGTGTGCCGAGGAGCTGCGCGTTGACGAAGTCGCCCATCGCGGGGATGAAGGTGGTCAGCGTGCCGGCGAAGACGCCGGGCAGGGAGATCGGCAGCGTCACCCGCAGGAACGACTTCACGGGGTTGGCGTAGAGGTCCGACGAGGCCTCGAGCAGGCGCCCGTCGAGCTGCTCGAGCGCCACGTATAGGGGCAGCGCCATGAACGGGAAGTAGTTGTACGTGATGCCCGCGACCACCGCGAACGAGGTGGCGAGCAGGCGCCCGTCGTCGGCGAGGATGCCGACGTCGCGCAGCACCCCGACGACGTCGCCCTCGTCCGCGAGGATCGTCTGCCAGGCGAGGGTGCGGATCAGGTACGTGACGAAGAACGGCGCGACGAGGAGGACGAGCAGAAGCGATTTCCACTGCCCTCCCCGTCGCGCGATGAAGTACACGAGGGGGTACGCGATCAGGAGCGCCGCGATCGTGGCGATCGCGGCGTACTGCGCGCTGCGCACGAGCTGGGGCCGGTACTGGGACAGCATGTCCCCGTAGTTCGACCACCGCCACGTGAGCGAGAAGCCCTCGTAGATGTCCCCGGACTGCAGGGACGTCGTGACCAGGTAGTAGAGGGGCACGACGAACAGCACCGCGAGCCAGGCCAGCCCCGGTGCGATGAGCAGGTACGGGACCGCCCGCGGATGCCGTCTGAGGTACCCCACGTCCCGTCTAGGCCCCGATCACCGCCTGGAACTTCTCGTTGTAGGCGGGGTCGTTGACGACCGCCGGGTCGAACTCCTGGAGCTTGTCCAGCGTCGCCTGGTCCGGGTAGATCAGCTGGTTCGACGCCACGTCCGGATCGACCTTCTCGGCCTCCGCCTTCGAGGCGGCGACGGGCGAGATGTAGTTGATCCCGAGCGACAGCTGCGCGGCCCGCGCCGGATCCAGGACGTAGTTGGCGAACACGCTCGACGTGTAGACCGACCCGCCCTTGAGGATGCACATGTAGTCCGTGGCGATGCCGCCGCCCGTCTCCGGGATGGAGAACATGAGGCCCGGGTCGTCGGCCTGCAGCTGGATCACGTCGCCCGACCAGGCGAGGCACGCGAACAGGTCGCCCTTGGAGAGCGGGCCCGTGTAGTCGTTGCCGGTGAACTGGCGGATCTGGCCGTCGTCGACGGCCTTCTGCAGCACCTCGATGGTGGCGTCGAACTCGTCCGGGTTGATCGTCTCGGACGAGTAGCCCTGGGCCTGCAGCAGCACGCCCATCGTGTCGTTCATCGAGTTGAGCAGCGTGACCTTGCCCTTCAGGGCCGGATCGGTGAGCAGCTCCTCGACGGTGGGGGCCTCCGCGATCTTCGACGAGTTGTAGGCGATGCCCGTCATGTAGGACTGCCACGGCACGCCGTAGGCGAAGCCCTCGTTCCACGGCGGCGCCGGGATCGAGATGTTCGCGAGGTTCGGGATCGAGGCGGTGTCGAACTGCTCGAGGTAGCCGAGGTCCTTGAGCTTGACGACGGCGTAGCCCGTCGGGATCGCCATGTCGCGGACGAACTGGCCCTGCGAGAGCGGGCCCTGGACGATGCCGAAGAACTCCTCGTTGGAGTTGATGTCCTCGATGTACTCGACCGGCACGCCGGTCTCGGCGGTGAAGCCCTCGAGCGTCGGGGACTTCTTCGTCTCCTCGTCGATGTCGATGTAGAGCGGCCAGTTCGACAGCACGAACTTCTCGGCCAGCGTCTGGTCGACGGAGGCGGGGGCCGCGTCGGACTCGGCCGACTGGCCCTCGATGCCGCCGCTGCCGCCGCACGCGGCGAGGATGGCGGGCAGGCTGGCCAGCCCGCCGGCGCCGAAGGCGCCGCGCAGGAGCAGCTGTCGTCGGTTGATCTCGGTCATGCGGTCTCCCCTTCCACGAGGAATGTCGCCTGCGGGTCCCAGGCGAGGGTCACCCGGGTGCCGGGCTGGGCGACCTGCACGCCCGGCGTCGCGTTCTGGTGGAACACCTGGACCTCCCCCGCGGGGGTGTCCACGACGTACTGCGTGGCCACGCCGACGTACGCGTACTCGCGTACGGTGCCGGCGAGCGCGGCGCCGGCGGGGGCGTCCCCGCCGGCGATGGAGATCTTCTCCGGGCGGATGCCGAGGCGCACGGCCCCGCTCAGCCCCTGCGCGGCGGTGGGGGCGACGGCCAGGCGCGTGCCGTCGGCCACGACCACGTCGCCGCCGTCGAGGCGGCCGGCGATCAGGTTCGAGATGCCGAGGAAGCCGGCCACGAAGGCGGTGCGCGGGCGCTCGTAGAGCTCCGTCGGGCCGCCGAGCTGCTCGATCCGGCCCTCGTGCATCACGGCGATCTGGTCGGCCATGGTCATGGCCTCCTCCTGGTCGTGCGTGACGTGCACGAAGGTGATGCCGACCTCCTGCTGGATGCGCTTCAGCTCGAGCTGCATCTGGCGGCGCAGTTTGAGGTCGAGCGCGCCGAGCGGCTCGTCGAGGAGCAGGACGCGCGGGCGGTTGACGAGGGCGCGGGCCAGCGCGACGCGCTGCTGCTGGCCGCCGGAGAGCTGGCGCGGCTTGCGCTTCTCGAAGCCCGTCAGGTCGACGAGCTCGAGCGCCTCCCCCACCCGCGTCGCGCGCTCCGCCTT
The DNA here is from genome assembly GCA_016870485.1 of Actinomycetota bacterium. Classification (GTDB taxonomy): domain Bacteria; phylum Actinomycetota; class Thermoleophilia; order Gaiellales; family F1-60-MAGs149; genus F1-60-MAGs149. The sequence continues at coordinate 38,966 of VGBM01000010.1, read as the reverse complement.
CGGCACGCCCTGCTCGCGCAGCCCGAAGCCGACGTTGTCGGCGATCGACAGGTGCGGGAACAGCGCGTAGCTCTGGAAGACGGTGTTGACGTCGCGCCTGTAGGGCGGCAGGTTCGAGACGTCCTGGTCGCCGAGCGTTACCGTGCCGACGGTCGGCGCCTCGAAGCCGCCGATCATGCGCAGCGTCGTCGTCTTGCCGCAGCCCGACGGGCCGAGCATCGCGAAGAAGGAGCCGCGGGGGATCTCGAGGGAGATGTCGTCGACGGCGGTGAACTCGCCGAAGCGCTTGGTCACGCCCGTGAGGCGCACGTCGATCTCGCTCATGCCATCAGCTCCGCGGCGGCCGCGTCGAGGACCGCCAGGAGGCGCTCCACGTCGTCGGCGGTGGTGTCCGGGCAGATCAGGCACATGTTGTGGAACGGCGTGATCAGGATCCCGTTGTTGAGGGTGACGAGGTGCAGCCACTCCTCGACCTCGTCGTCGTGGGCGGCGTGCGACTCGCCGCCGTTACGCGGCATCGCGGCGCAGAAGCGGAACTCCGCCCGCGCGCCGACGCCCGCGACGACCCACGGCAGCCCGTGGCGGTCGATGACGTCCTGCATGCCCGCGAGCATGCGCGCCCCGAGCGCCGTCATCCGCGCGAAGGCCGCCTCGGTGAGGACGTGCTCGAGGGTGCCGCGCGCGGCGGCGAGGCTGAGCGCGTTGCCGGCGAGGGTACCGCCGACGCCGCCCGTGTCGACGTAGTCGCCCGCGGGGTCCTCATGGATCAGGCGGTCGATCTCCGCGGAGACGCCGTAGGCGCCGATCGGGACGCCGCCGGCGATGCTCTTGCCGATCACGACGGCGTCCGGGTCGAGGCCCCAGGCGCGGGTGCAGCCGCCCCAGCCCATCGAGAAGGTGTGCGTCTCGTCGATCACGAGGTACGCGCCGGCGTCGCGGATCAGGCGCGTCGCGGCCTCCCAGTAGCCGGGGTCGGGCAGCACGATGCCCATGTTGGTGAGGGCCGGCTCGGCGAGCACGCAGGCCACGTCGCCGTGCGCGAGCTCGCGCTCGAGCGCGGCGAGGTCGTTGAACTCGCAGATGCGCGTCGTCTCGACGGGGTCGACGGCGGGGCCGACGTTGCCGGGCTTGCGGCGCGGCACGCCGTCCTCGAGGGCGAGGATCGTCTCGTCGACGGAGCCGTGGTAGCAGTAGTTGAAGACCAGCACCCGCGCCCGCCCGGTCAGCTGGCGGCAGGTGCGCAGCACCCAGCGGTTGGCGTCGGTGGCGGTCAGCGCGAACGTCCACTTCGGAACGCCGAAGCGGCGCGCCAGCTCGTCGGCGACCCAGATCGCGTCCTCGGTGGGCAGCATCGTCGTGGCGCCGCCGAGCTCGCCGAGGCGCCGCTGGACGGCGGCCACCGTCGCGGCGGGCGAGTGCCCCGCCATCGCGCCGGTGTCGCCGAGGCAGAAGTCGAGCAGCTCGTTGCCGTCGACGTCCGCGATGCGGTTGCCCGTGGCCGTCCGGAAGAACACCGGGTGCTGGCCGACCCAGATCTCCATCCACTGCATCGGGACGCCGCCGATCATGTGCTCCGCCGCGCGGGCCGCGAGCTCGCGCGAGACGGGGTGCGCCGCCGCGAACGCCGCGCGCTCGCGCGCGAGCAGGTCCCCCAGCCGCTCCCGATCGACCTCCCGGCGCTCCGCCACCGCCACGTGCCACTCCTCCCGATCGTGGTTCCTCTCGATGGCGCATCGTAGCCGTGGCTGGCAGGATGCGCCCGTGCGGCCGACCCCGCCCCTCACCGCCGTCGTCGGCGCGCTCCCGAGGACCGTCCCGTTCGTCGGGCCGGAGGCGCTCGAACGCGCGCTGGGCCGGCCCTTCGCCGCCCGGATCGGGGCCAACGAGAGCGTCTTCGGCCCGTCGCCCGCGGCGCTCGCCGCGATCCGGGACGCCGCGTCTGCGGCGTGGATGTACGGCGACCCCGAGTGCCGCGACCTGCGCACCGCGATCGCGGAGCTGCACGGCGCCGCCCTCGCGAACGTCGTCTGCGGCGTCGGCATCGACGGGCTGCTCGGCACTGTGGTGCGGCTGTTCGTGGGGCCGGGCACGCCGGTCGTCACCTCGCACGGCGGCTACCCCACGTTCATGTTCCACGTGCGCGCCGCGGGCGGCGTCCTGCACGAGGTGCCGTACGCGGACGACCGCGAGGACCTCGCCGGGCTCGCTGCGCGGGCGCGGGCCGCGGGCGCGCGCGTCGTCTACGTCGCCAACCCCGACAACCCGATGGGCACCTGGCACGCGGCCGACGCGATCGCCGAGCTGCGCGCGGCGCTGCCCGACGACGTCCTGCAAGCCGAAGCTGGTCGAGAGCGGCGGCGCGGCCGTCGGCATCGCGAGCATCCTGACCTGGGCGGCCGGCCCGCTCGTGCCCGGCTACTCGGCGAGCAAGGGCGGCGTCAAGCAGCTCGTGCAGTCCCTCGCCACGGCGTGGGCCCCGGAGGGCGTGCGCGTCAACGCGATCGCCCCGGGCTGGATCGACACGCCGCTGACGGATGCGCTGCGCGCCGACCCGGAGCGCACGCGCCTGATCATGGACCGCACCCCGATGAAGCGCTGGGGCCAGCCGCGGGACCTCGTCGGCGCCGCGCTGTTCCTCTGCTCGGACGCGGCGGCCTTCATCACGGGCGCGACCCTCGCGGTCGACGGGGGCTATCTGGCGGACTGAGCGGCGGGCCGGTCGCCGCGGCCTGCTGCGTCTGCCATCCTCCCCACCGTCATGGCGGATCGCTTCCTCGTCACCGGCGGCCTCGGCTGCATCGGCGCCTGGACGGCGCACGAGCTCCTCGCCGCGGGCTGCGAGGTCGTCATCGCCGACCTCGGGTCGAGCGACCACCGCCTGCGCAACCTCGTCGGCCAGCGCCCGGCCGGCCTGACCCGCGTCGCGCTCGACATCACCGACGCCGATCAGGTGATGGCCTGCTTCGCGGAGCACCGGCCCACGCACGTCGTCCACCTCGCGGCGCTGCAGGTGCCGTTCTGCAAGGCCGACCCGGTCGGCGGGGCGCGCGTCAACGTCGTCGGCACCGTCGCGCTGCTCGAGGCGATGGCGGAGCACCTGCCCGACCGCGTCTTCGCCTACGCGAGCTCGGTCGCCGCCTACGGCGGCGAGGACGAGCCCACCGTCGACGGCGTCGCCGCCGCCGACCCGCAGGGCAAGCCGCACACCCTCTACGGCGTCTACAAGCGCGCGAACGAGGAGTCGGCGGCCGTCTACCACGCCGACCGCGGCCTCTCGTCGATCGGGCTGCGCCCGTACGTCGTCTACGGCGTCGGCCGCGACCAGGGCGTCACCTCCTCCCCGAACATGGCGATGCTGGCCGCCGCCCGGGGCGAGCCGTTCCACATCAGCTACGGCGGCCGCGCCGTCTACCAGCACGGCCGCGACGCCGCCCGCGCGTTCATCGCCGCGGCGCGCAGCGACCACGACGGCGCCACCGTCGTCAACCTGCCGGGCGACGAGGTCTCGATGCAGGACATCATCACGGCGATCCGCGCGGTCGTGCCCGACGCCGCGATCACGCTCGACGACGTGCAGCTGCCGTTCCCGCCGTCCGTCGACGCCTCCGGCTTCGACCGCGTCGTCGGCGCGATCCCCCGCTACCCCCTCGACGAGGGCGTCGCCGAGACGATCGGACGCTTCCGCGACCTCACCGCCGCGGGCGCCGTGATCGTCCCGCAGCGCTAGCGCGATGGGCCACCTCGCCGCGGACGCGCCGGCGCGCATCGGCGAGCGGATGCCGCTCCTGATCGGGCTGTCCCTCGCCGCCCTGACCCTGCGCCCCCAGATCGTCGGTCTCGGCCCGCTGCCCCCCGACGTCCAGGCCTCGCTCGGGATCTCGCACGCCGTCGCCCCGTGAAGTCGAAGTGGAGTTCGGACATGCGGGGATTCGTACCACGATCGGTCGGACCAATCCACCACCGCGGCGCCGGGAATGCCACGGCGGATAGGCTGCGTTTCCCCGTGCGGGAAGCGCCGCGACTCCGAGCGGAGGAGGAGGAGGAGAGCACCGTGACCGACACATCAATCCTGTTCGAGGAGACCGCGATCGGCTCCGTGGGCCTGCGCAACCGCATGGCGGTCGCGCCGATGACGCGCGTCAGCGCGACCGAGGACGGCCGGGCGACCGACCAGATGGCGCTCTACTACGGCCGCTACGCGTCCGGCGGGTTCGGGCTCGTGATCGTCGAGGCCACCTACGTCGACAAGCTCCACGCGCAGGGCTACCTGCACCAGCCGGGCCTGACCGACGAGGCGCAGGCCGCGGCGTGGGCGAAGGTGGTCGACGCGATCCACGCGGGCGGCGCGAAGGCCTGCATGCAGTTCGTGCACGCCGGCGCCCTCAACCAGGGCCGCCACCCCTCGTACGCGGAGGGCGCGATCGCCCCGTCCGCCGTCGAGCCGCTCGGGACCATGCTCACCTTCTACCGCGGCGAGGGCGGCTACCCCACGCCGCGCGAGATCACGCGCGACGAGATCGCCGCGGTCAAGCAGGCCTTCGTCGACAGCTGCGTCCGCGCCGTCGCCGCCGGCTTCGACCTGATCGAGATCCACGGCGCCAACGGCTACCTGCTCGACCAGTTCTGGACGGCGTACACGAACCAGCGCACCGACGAGTACGGCGGCGACGCGCGCAACCGCATCCGCCTCGACGAGGAGATCATCCGCGAGGCGATCGCGGCCACGAACGGCGCCGTGCCGATCGGCCTGCGCCTGTCGCAGAGCAAGGTCAACGACTTCGAGTACCAGTGGGTCGGCGGCGAGCAGGACGCGGCCGACATCTTCCCCGTGCTCGACGCGGCCGGGATGGCGTACATCCACATCACCGAGCACGACGCGACGGCCGAGGTGTTCGGGTCGGGCCACTCGCTCGCCGGCCTCGCCCGCAAGCACTCGAACGCGAAGGTGATCGTCAACGGCGGCCTCGGCGACCCCGCGACCGCCGCCGGCCTCGTCGCCCACGGCGACGCCGACATCGTCGCGCAGGGCAAGTCGGCCCTCGCCAACCCGGACTGGCCCGCCAAGGTCCAGGCCGGTGAGGCTCTGGAGGAGTTCGACTTCGGGATGTTCAGCCCGCTTGCCGACCTCGACTCGGCCGAGGCCTGGGCCGCCAACCGCTAGCACTCACGCCGCCGGGCGGAACCCCCGCGACGGGCGGCGGTGCGCCCCGGCGGATGGGCCGTGTAGGGATCGAACCTACGACCTTGGGATTAAGAGTCCCCTGCTCTGCCAGCTGAGCTAACGGCCCGCGGCGGGGATCCTATCCGAACCCCGCGCCCGGTCGCGTCGTGCGCGGGGGCTACTGCACCGGGGCCGGGTTGAACGCCTCCTCGAGGCGGTCGATCTCCTCCTCGACCTGCTTGACCAGCGGGTCGTCGGGGGCGAGCTCCACGAACGTCCGGTACGACGAGATCGCGAGCTCCCCGTCGTTCGCCGCGCCGGCGATCTGCCCGAGCCGGAACCAGGCGGCCGGGTCGTCCGGCGTGGCCTTCGTGACCTTCTCCTGGGCGTCGATGGCCGACTGGTAGGCCTCGCTCGCCTGCGTCTGGAACGGCGTCGCCGCCTCCGAGGCCTGCGAGAAGCCGGCGCTGGCGATCGCCTCCTGCGCCGTCTGGAACGGCGTCGCGCCCTGCGACTGGCCCGGGATCACGGTCTGCGGCACGGCCGGCCGGCCGTTGACGAGGCCGGAGCCCTCGGCGCCCGCGTAGGCGTCCTGGGCCTTCTGCAGGAGCGCGGCGGCGAGGGCGAGGTACGCGTCCGCGACGGCGGACTGCCGCTCCGCGTCGTCTCCGGCCAGTTCGGCCGCCTTCGCGGCCGGCTCCTCGACCTTGTCGAGCTGGCCCGCGGTGACGTACGCGGTGGCGAGCGTCAGCCAGGCCTGCGGGTCGTCGGGCGTCGCCTTCGTCGCGGCGAGGGCGGACGTGACGGCGTCGTCGGCGGCCGCGGTCTCCGGCGCCTCGGCGGCACGCTCCTGCTGCAGCATGTCGAGGAACGAGGGGCCGCCCGTGCCCACGCCCGCGACCACGAACGTGAGAGCGAAGACGCCGGCGAGGAAGGCGAAGATCCACTTGCCCTTCGTGCGCAGCCGCTCGTTGAGCGTCGGCGTGAAGGACTCGGGCGCCTCCTGGCGCGGCTTCGCGGAGCGGCCCGACGCGGATCCGCCCTTGCGCGTGCTCGTGGTGCGCTTGCCCTGTGCCATCAGTCTCGGTCCTCGATCATCCGCCGGCGCGCGGGCTCCGCCGCGGCGACCGCCGCGGCCAGGCGCTGGGCGTCGGCGCTCCTACGGTAGCGCAGGACGCCGTCCACGATGGTGAGGAGGACCCGCTCCGGTGAGCCGGCCATCAGCACGGCCACCGCGGGGTCCTCGACGGGGTCGAACGGCGCGTCGGCGAGGTCGACCGCGACGAGGTCGGCGCGCAGGCCGGGCGCGAGGACGCCGACGGCACCCTCGAGGCCGAGCGCGCGGGCCCCGCCGAGCGTGGCCATGCGCAGGGCGTCGGCCGCGGTCAGGGCGTCGGCGCGGCCCTCGCGGGCGCGGGCCAGCTGCACGGCGGCGCGCAGCTCCGCCCACAGGTCGAAGTCGCCGGCCGACGCGGGCGAGTCCGTGCCGATGGCGAGGGTGGCGCCGGCGTCGAGGAGGGCGCGGACGGGCGCGATGCCGCAGCCGAGGAGCGCGTTCGAGCGCGGGCAGTGGACCACCGCCGCGCCGGATACTCCCACCCGCCGCGCCTGCGCCGCGTCGAGCTGCACCGCGTGCACGAGGATCAGCCCGGGTCCGAGCAGGCTCGCGTCGTCGAGCAGGTCGACGGGGTGCCGGCCGGTCGCCTCGACCCGGGTCAGGACGGCGAGCGCGTCGGCGATCGGGCCCGTGCCGTCGGCGACCGCCTCGAGCTCGGCGGCCGACTCCGCGACGTGGGCCATGGCCGTCATCCCCCGCTCCCGGGCGAGGCCGACGAGGGCCGCGAACACCGCCGGCGCCGCCGTGTACGGGCTGTGCGGCGAGACGCCGAGGCGGACGAGGCCCGTCGCCGCGGGGGCCAGCGCATCGAGGCGCGCGGCGAGCGCGCCGCTGACGGCCGCCGGATCCGCGTCGGGCCCGCCGAACGCCTCGAGGTGGACCGTGCCGCGCAGCCCGGCCGCGGTCGCGGCGGCGAGCGACGCGCCGGCGTACGAGGCGTCGCCGATCGTGCCCACGCCGGACCGCAGGCACAGCAGCGCGCCGAGGTCGGCCTGCGCCTCGGCATCGCCCGGTGCCTGGCGCGGGCGGCGGGCGATGTGGTCGGCCAGCCACGCCGCGAAGGGCAGCCCGTCCCCGAAGCCGCCGTAGGCGGCGTACTCGAGGTGCGTGTGCGCGTTGACGAGAGCCGGCATGAGCGCGGCGGCGCCGAGGTCCTCGACGGGGGCGTCGGGATGGGCGGCGCGCACCGCGGACCGTTCGCCGACCGCGAGGATCACGCCGTCGGCGACCGCGACCGCACCGCCTCGGATGGGCTCGGCACCGACCGGGAGCACGTGGTCGGCGGCGTAGAGCTGCGTCACACGTCCTCGACGGGCTCGAGGCCCTCGCCCTCGTGCTCCTCCAGCTCCCCGCGGCGCTTCTGGACGAAGGCCGAGATGAAGATCGAGACCTCCCACAGGACGAGCAGGGCGGCCAGGGCGATCAGCATCGAGAGCGGATCGCCGCCCGGCAGCGCCGCCGAGACGACGGCCATCACGAAGATCGCGTAGCGGCGGTTCTTGCGCATCCACTGCGGCGTCATCAGGCCGGCGGTCGAGAGCAGGAAGACGCCGGTCGGCAACTGGAAGATCAGGCCGCAGCCGATCAGGATCCAGACGGCGAAGCCGTAGTAGTCGCCGGCCTGGACCTGGCGGTTGTAGAGCTCGGCGTCGAAGTTGACGAGGAAGTTGGTGGCCGCCGGCAGCATCAGGAAGTAGCCGAAGGCGAGGCCGACGAGGAACAGCATCGAGGCGGCGGTCAGGTACGGCCAGGTGCTGCGGTCGTGGTCCGGGTCGAAGGCCGGCATCACGTAGGCGTACAGCTGGTAGATCAGGACCGGGAGGGTCAGGATCACCGCCCCGGCGATCGACACCTTGAGGGCGATCATGAAGGGCTCGGCGACGTTGAGCACGATCGGCTCCGGCACGCTCGCCGGCAGCGGGCGGTTCAGGAACTCGATGATCAGCTCGTGCTGCCAGAAGCAGAGGATGAAGCCGACCGCGAGCGCGACGAGGCTGATGATGACGCGGTTGCGGAGCTCCTCGAGGTGGTCCGTGAGCGGGACCTCCTCGTCGTGCCCGACGCGCTTGACGTTGCGGATCCCGGCCAGCATCGGCGCAGCCTCCTCGCCGTGCGCCCTACTCGGCGGGCTTCGGCTCGGCCACCGGCTCCGCAGCGGCCGGGGCCGGCTCCGCGGCGGGAACCGCGGCGGCGACGGGCTCGGCGGCCGGGGCGGCCGCGGCGGCCGTCTCGACGACCGGCGTGGTCGACTGGACGACGACCGGCTGCGCCGGCGCCTCGTCGGGCTCGCCGGACAGGCCGCGCTTGAAGTCGCGCATGCCGGAGCCCAGGCCGCGGCCGAGCTCGGGGAGCTTCTTGGGGCCGAAGACGAGCAGACCGATGACCAGCACGATCCCGATCTGCCAGAGAGAGAAGTCGAAAGGCATAAGGAAAGACCTCCTTGCTCGGCGAAGGCTACCACCGAACGGGAACGCGGGGGCCGAGCCGGGCGGCTACGCTCACGCCGCCGTGGAGTTCGCGTTCACCATCGCCTCCGCCGTCATGGCGGGAGTCGTGATCGCCGTGGTCGTGCTCCTCGCCCGCGGCTCGGGTGCGCGCCTCGCGCGCGTCGCCCTGCCCCTCGGGATCCTGCTCCTGGCGGTGCAGACGGCGTTCGGCCACTGGTCCGTGGCCGCCTTCGGCCTGCTCGGCGCCCTGGTCGTCTCGGCGGGCGCCCTCGCCGTCCACGGCGGCTCGCGCGACCACGCCCCCACGTGGCTCGCGCTCGGCGTCTTCGCCGTCGCCGGCCTGGCGGGCGGCTTCGGGGTCCTCGCGCACGGCCTCTGCGCGGCGGGCGACGCCTACGGCTGCGCGGGCACCGCCCCCGACCTCCTGGCCGTCGCCGGCTGGGCGATCGCGCTCGCGGCGTACGGGTACCTCGGCTGGCAGGCCCTGCGGCCGTGATCGCGCTGCTCGGGCAGACGGTGCGCGACGAGATCGTGCACGCCGACGGCGCCGCCGAGGTGCGCTGCGGCGGCGCGCCCGTGTTCGCCGCGCGCGCCCTCAGCGCCGCCGGCATCCCGGGCGTCGTCATCACCCGCGGCGCCGACGACCTGCACGGGGACGTCGCCGCGGCCGGGCTGCCCGTACTCGCGGGCCCGTCCGGCGGCACGTTCGTCAGTCGGCTGGTGCTGCACCCCGATGGCCACCGCGACCACGAGATCGCCGCGCTCGGGACGCCGTTCAGCGCCGCCGACCTGACGGGCTGGGCGGCCTCGACCCTCGCCGACGCCACCACCGTCGTGGTGGGCACGCAGTGGCGCGACGACGTCGGCCCCGACGCGCTCCGCGCCCTGCACCGCACGGGCCGGCGCATCGTCTTCGACGCCCAGGGCCTGGCCCGCCCGGGGCTCGGCCCCGTGGTCCCGGCGGGGCCGCTCGACCCCGACTGGCTCGACGGCGTCGACGTCGTCAAGTTCTCCGACGCCGAGGCGCACGCGCTGCTCGGCGGGCTCGACGCGACGGCGCTCGCACGGGCCGGCGTGCCGATCGTGGTCGTCACCCACGGCGAGCAGGGCGCCGACGTCTGGCGGGCGGGCGACGCCGAGCCCGTGCGGGTCCCGCCCCGTCGGATCCCGCGTCTCGCCGACACCGTCGGCGCGGGCGACATGTTCACGGCGCTGTTCGCGGCGGCGCTCGACGCCGGCGACGCGCCCGTGGCGGCCACTGAGCGCGCATCGGCGGGCGTCGCCGAGATCCTGGCGCTGCGCGCCTAGGCCAGGAGGCCGCCCGCGAGGGCGGCGATCAGGGGCTCGAGGTCGTCGGGCGGCGGGTCGCCCGGCCCGAGGCCCGGCACGAGGGCCCGCACGGCGGCGTGGCGCGCCGCGAGCGGCGGCCCGAGCCGCTCCACCCCGCGCAGGTCGATCGCCTGGCAGGCGAAGACCGCCCCGATCGCCGCGACCCGGAACCCCAGCGCGGCCATCTCGCGGGTGCGCCGCGCGCCGAGGTGCGCCATGGTCAGGCGGTCCTCGATGCCCTCCGCCTGCGTCGCCGAGCCGACCTCCGCGCTGACCGGCTGATGCAGGAGGCGGGCCTCGGCGCCGATGCCCTGCAGGGGCCACGCCATCTCCGAGTAGGCCTGGCCAGCGCGGTCGTCGGGCGGCTCGAGGCCGGTGGTGAGCCCCGTCTCCGAGGCCTGCAGCAGCTTGACCGAGCGCTCCACCTGCATCGTCAGGCACGGGGCGAGCGCGATCCGCGCGAGGTCGAGCGCGGTCGCCACGACCTGCAGGTCGAAGTTCGCGACGGGCAGCATCAGGTCGCGCTCCGGCAGGGCGAGCGGATTCTGCTGGTGGGCGTTGAGCTCGATCGCGACCCGCTCCTCGGCGTAGGCCAGGGCGTCGTCGGCGGCGCCGAGCACGGGCGCCGCGTCCCGGAAGCTGAGCGGTGACTGCAGGTGGCGGGGCTCCTCGCCGTGCAGCCGGCTGCCCTCGAGGAGCGCCCACAGCCGGGCCAGCGCCCGCTGGTAGCCGGGGTGCGGCCGCACCTCGCCCGCCACCGGGTCGTACGGCGTCGGGTTGGCCGCGTACGCCTCGACGTCGAGCGCGGCCAGGGCCGTCAGGCAGTCGAGCAGGGCGCGCGCGTCGTGCACGGCGAGCGCGGCCTGCGCCGTCACGAACGAGCTCTGCCCGATCAGGGGCAGCGCCTCGCCGGGGGCGAGGTCGACGTCGCCGAGCAGGCCGGTCACGAGGTCGGCGAGGGGCGCGAGGTCGCCCATGCCGGTGACCCCGTACATGCGCACGCGCGGCAGCGGGCGCGCCGACGATGAGAGGCGCTCGGCGATCGCCACGGCGATCTCGGGGCGCGCGTTCGTGCGGCCGGCCGCGAGCTGGTTGAGGAGGCAGAGGGCCGCGGCCCGCACCTCGTCGTCGGGCAGGGCCGGGCCCTGGCCCGTCGCGTGCCCGCGCAGCATGCGCCGGTTGAACGCGGCGGCCTCGGCGACCGCCACGTCACGGTCCTTGCGCGAGCCGACGCCGCGGGTCAGGCCGTAGACGCCGTCGCCGCGCGCGGCGATCCGCTCGGCGAAGGCGCGGTTCTCGGCCATCCGCTCGACGACGTCGGGGCCGAGCTCGACCCGCCCGGGCTCGCGGGCCGCACGGACGAGCGCCGCGAGGTCGAGATCGCTGCCCGTCAGGACGATGCCGGCCATCCGGCGGAAGGGTACTGCACCCGAGGTCGCCTACCCTCCCCGCTGTGCAGGCGCCCGCGGTCAGCCTCGAGGAGTGCTCGAAGCGCTTCGGCGAGCGCCTCGCCCTGCGCAAGGCGACGCTCGCGGTCGCGCCCGGCGAGACCGTGGTCCTGCTCGGCCCGAACGGCGCAGGCAAGTCGACCCTCCTGCGCCTCGCCGCGGGCCTGCTCCGCCCGACCGCGGGACACGCCCGGATCGACGGCGTCGACGCCTCCGCCGCGCCACGCGCGCTGCGAGCCGGGATGGCCTACGCCGGGCACCGCAGCCAGCTCTACCGCGGCCTGACCGCGCACGAGAACCTCGCCCTCCACGCGCGCCTCCACGGGCGCGCGCTGGACGTCGACGGGGCGCTCGCCGCCGTCGGGCTCGCCGACCGCGCCGACGAGCGGATCGACGGCTTCTCGCGCGGCATGCTGCAGCGCCTCGCCCTCGCCCGCGCGACGGCGCACGAGCCGGTGCTGCTCCTGCTCGACGAGCCGGCGAGCGGGCTCGACGCGGACGGCCGCGCCCTCCTCGACGCCGTCCTCGCCGCGGGCCGGGGCCGGCGCACCCAGCTCGTGGCCAGCCACGACCACGACCTGCCGGATCGCCTCGGCGCGCGCGCCGTCCACCTCGACGGGGGGCGGATCGCGTGATCGGCGCCGCCCTCGCCATCGCCCGCGTCAAGCTCCTGCTCGAGCTGCGCCGGCGCGAGGTCGTGTTCGCGATGCTGCTCTTCGTCGTCGCGACGATCGTGATCGTGCACTTCGCGCTCCGCGCCGACGCGGGCGCCGGACCCCGCGCCGCCGCCGGGATGCTGTGGGCCGCCGTCGTCTTCACCGCCGTCCTCGGCCTCCTGCGCGCCTTCGCCGCCGAGGCCGAGGAGGGCGCCCTCGACGCGCTCCTGCTGGCCCCCGTCGACCGGGCCGCGATCTGGCTCGGCTCCGCACTCGCGCAGTTCGGCTTCCTCGTGGTCGTCGAGCTCGTGGCCGTGCCCCTGTGGTGGCTGCTCTTCTTCCAGGAGGACGGTCCGGCACCCGTGCCCGTGATCGCCGCACTGCTCCTCGCGAACGTCGGCATCGCCCTCGTCGGCACCCTCGCCGCGGCGCTCGCCCTCGGCGCCCGCACCCGCGACGTGCTGCTGCCGGTGCTCGTCCTGCCGCTCGCGATCCCGCTCGTCCTGGCCGGGGTGACGGCCACGTACGGCGCCTTCGGCGAAAAGGGAGGCGGGTTCGGACCGCTCGGGCCCCTCGGCTTTCTGGCACTCTACGACCTGATCTTCCTCGCGCTCGCGTGGGGGACATCGGAGCACCTGTTGGGAGACTGACGTGCGCGCCCTCGGCCGCCCCTCCACCACCGTCCCGCTGATCCTGAGCCTCATCCTCGTCCCGCTGACGGTCGTGCTCGCCTTCGTCTGGACGGGCGAGGACGTCGACCAGGGCTTCAGCCAGAAGATCTTCTACCTGCACGTGCCGATCGCGTTCACCTCCTATGTCGCCTTCGCGTACGGCGCGTTCTGCGCGGCGATGTACCTGTGGCGCCGGACCCCCGAGTGGGACCTGCGCTCCTACGTGGGCGTCCACTCCGGCACGATCTTCGGCACGCTGGTGCTCCTGACCGGCCCGATCTGGGCGAAGGCCTCGTGGGGCGTCTGGTGGAACTGGGGCGACCGCCAGATCAACGTCTTCCTGATCCTGTTCCTCTACTACTGCGCGTACTTCATGCTGCGCTTCTCCCTCGACGAGGGCGAGCGGCGGCGCTCCGCCTCCGCCGTCTACGCGCTCCTCGGGCTCGGGTTGATCCCGCTCTCGTTCCTGGCCGTGCGCATCGCCGAGTCGCTGATCCACCCGGTCGTCTTCACCACGTCGGGCGCGGCGATGCCCTCCTCGTTCTTCATCACCTTCCTCATCGGTCTCGCCGGGATGCTCAGCCTGATGGCGCTCCTGATGGCCGTCGAGCTGCGCGGCAAGCGCGCGGCGCTGCGCGTCCTCGAGCTCCAGCGCGCCACCCGGGGGGAGGACGCGTGACGCTCCGCGACGCCGTGCCGTACGTCGCCGCCGCGTACCTCGTGGTCTGGGTCGTGATCCTGCTGTACGTGGCCATCATCGGCCGCAAGCTCGGGCGGCTCGAGCGCCAGCTCGACGAGCTCGAGGGGCAGGGCGGCGAGCCGCGGCCGTGAGCGCCGCGCTCCGGCTCGGGACCCGCGGCTCCCCGCTCGCCCTCGCCCAGGCGGACCTCGCGGCCGCCGCCCTGTGCGCCGCCGGCGTCGAGAGCGAGGTCGTGGTCGTCTCGACCCGCGGCGACGAGGCCCCCGCCGCCCCGCTCGCCGAGCTCGGCCCGGGCGCCTTCGCGAGCGCCCTCGAGGAGGCGCTGCTCGCGGGCCGCGTCGATGTCGCCGTCCACTCGGCGAAGGACCTGACGGGCGAGCAGCCCGCCGGGCTCGTCCTCGCCGCCTTCCTCCCCCGCGCCGACCCGCGCGACGCCTGGTGCGGGGCGGCCGCCTCGCTCGACGCGGTGCCCGCCGGCGCCCGCGTCGGTACGTCGTCCCTGCGCCGCTGCGCGCTGCTCGCGCGCCTGCGCCCCGACCTCGAGCTGGTCCCCGTCCGCGGCAACGTGCAGACCCGCCTCGACCGCCGCGCGGCCGACGGCCTCGACGCCGTCGTGCTCGCCGCCTGCGGCCTCGAGCGGATCGGCCTCGACCGCGAGATCGGCTTCCGCTTCGCCGTCGACGAGCTGGTGCCCGAGGCGGGGCAGGGCGCGATCGCGCTGCAGACCCGCACGGGCGAGGAGGACGGCGCCGCGCCGGCCGACCACGCCGAGACGCGGGGGGCGGTGCTGGCCGAGCGGGGCGTCACCCGTCGCCTCGGCGGCGGCTGCCGCGTGCCCGTCGCCGCGCACGCCCACGCGGTCGCGGGCGGCTGGCGCCTCGCGGGCTGGGTCGCCGCCCCCGACGGCGCGGCCGAGGCGCGCGCCGAGGCCACCGGCCCCGACCCCGCGTCGCTCGTGGACGCCGTCGTCGCGAGGCTGCGCGCCGCCGGCGCCGAGCGGCTGCTCGCGGAGGCCGGCGCATGACGGTCTTCCTGGTCGGGTCCGGCCCGGGCGACCCGGGCCTGATCACGGTTCGCGGCCTCGACCTCGTGCGCCGCGCCGAGGTGCTCGTCGTCGACCGCCTGGCCGGCCCCGAGCTGCCGCTCGAGGCGCCCGAGGGCTGCCTCGTGGTCGACGCGGGCAAGGCCCCGGGGCGCGTCGCGATGACCCAGGACGAGATCAACGCCTGCCTCGTCGAGCACGGCCTGACCGGGCGCCTCACGGTGCGCCTCAAGGGCGGCGACCCCTTCGTGTTCGGGCGGGGCTCGGAGGAGGCCGAGGCGCTGCACGCCGCCGGCGTGCCCTACGAGGTCGTGCCGGGCGTCTCCAGCGCGATCGCGGCGCCGTCCGCGGCGGGCGTGCCGGTCACGCACCGCGGCCTCGCCACCCACGTGACCATCGTCACCGGCCACGAGGACCCGGCGAAGCCCGAGACCCAGACCGACTGGGCATCCCTGGCCCGCGCCGGCGGCACGCTCGTGCTGCTGATGGGCGTCGGCCGCCTCGCGGGCATCGCCGACGCGCTCGTCGCCGGCGGCCGCGACCCCGGGACGCCGGTGGCGATCGTCGAGCGCGCGACCTCCCCGACCCAGCGCGTGACCACGGGCGAGCTGGCCACGATCGCCGCCACGGCCGCGGCAGCCGGGGTGGCGTCGCCCGCCGTCACGGTGGTCGGCGACGTCGTCGCGGTCCGCGAGGCGATCGGCTGGGCCGAGCGGCTGCCGCTCGCCGGCCGCGTCGTGGCGGTCACCCGCCCGCGGGCCCAGGCCGACGGCCTCAGCCGCCGCCTCGCCGACCTCGGCGCCCGCGTCGTGCAGGCGCCCCTGATCCGCACCGAGCCCGTCCCCGGCGATCCGATCGACCCGTCGGCCTGCGACATCCTCGTCGTCACCAGCCCGAACGCGCCCGCGCTCCTGCTCGAGCGGATCGGCGGCGACGCCCGCGCGCTGCACGGCGTCGAGGTGGCGGCGATCGGCCCGGCCACCGCGGCGGCGCTGCGCGAGGTCGGCATCGTCGCGGACCTCGTCTCCGAGCGGGCCGTCGCCGAGGCCCTGCTCGACCTGCTCGCCGACCGGGCCGCGGGCCGCCGCGTCCTGATCGCCCGCGCCGAGGAGGCGCGCGACCTCCTCCCCGACGGCCTCGCCGCGCGGGGCGCCGAGGTCGAGATCGCGGTCCTCTACCGCACCGTGCCCGTCGTGCCCGACACGGACGCCGCACTCGGCGCGGACGCCGTCGCCTTCACGTCGGCCTCGACGGCGCGCGCCTTCGCGGCCGCCTTCGCCGGGCACGACCTCGACGGCGTGCGCGGCGTCGCCATCGGCCCGGCCACGAGCGCGGCGATGCGCGAGCTCGGGATCCCGGTCGCCGCCGAGGCCGCGGAGCACGACCTGGACGGCCTCGTCGCCGCCCTCGTCGAGCTGCTCGGCTAGCCGCGTCCGGCGCGCAGCACGCCCGGGATCGTGATCGCGAAGGCGATCGCGACGCCGACCGCGGACAGCACGAAGACGCCGCGCACCCCGAGCGGGTCCGCCAGGGCGGCGCCGATCAGCCCGCCCCCGGCGATCGCCGCCACCGCGATCATGCGGCCGGTGATGCCGACCCGGGCCTGCAGGCGGTCGGGCACGCCGCGCTGGCGCTCGCCGATGATGGCCGAGAGCAGGGCGAAGTCGGCGAGGTTGCGGATCCCGTTCGCGACCGCGACGGTGGCGAAGCCCGGCGCGAGCCCCGTGGCGAGGATCGAGACGGCGCTCAGTCCCGTCAGCGCCGCCGCGACCGGCCCCGGGCCGTGCCGCGGCACGAGCCGCCCGAGCAGCGCGGGCACGCCGATCGCGACGAAGCTGCCGATCGCGAGCACCACCCCGGCCTCGACCGACGAGAGGCCGAGCGACTCGCGCAGGAGCGGCACCGACAGGGCCGCCGACGTCGCGGCCGCGAGGTTCCAGGCGATGCTGAGCCACGTGTAGGAGCGCACCCGGGGCGTGTGCCAGATGACCGCGAGGCCCTCCCGCGCCATCGCCGTCGCCGACTCGGGCGCGCCGCGGTCCTCCGCGTCGAGCGGCCGGCGCACGAGCAGGATCATCGCCATCGCGCAGACGAACATCGCGGCCTCCGCGACGAGCGCGAAGGCGGGGCCGACGGCGGCGATCAGGACGCCGCCGAGCGCCGGCCCGATGAAGTAGCCGATCGCCCAGGCCGCCGACAGGGTCGCCTGCCCCTCGGTGAAGCGCTCGCGGCCGATGATCGCGGCGATCGCCCCGAACACGGCGGCGTCGACGAACACCCGGGCCGTGCCGATCGCGATCGCCGCCGCCAGCACCACGCCGAGCGGCGGGTGCCCGAAGACGTACCAGGCGGGGATGACCAGCGCCGCGGCGACCTGCGTGGCGTGCGCGATCCACATGATGCGACGCCGGTTGTGACGGTCGCCGACGACGCCCGCGACGAGCCCGAACACGACGTACGGCGCGACGGACAGGGCGAAGACGAGCCCGGCCGACGCCGCCGACCCGCCCCCGTCGAGGACGAGCCAGGGCAGCGCGATCCAGGAGACCCCCGCGCCGATGACGTCGAGCGCCTGGGCGCCGAGGAGCAGGCGCCCGTCCCGTTCGCGGAGCAGGGGGTCCGAGCGCAGCGGGACCTACCCGGGCTGCGAGCTCATCGCCCAGATCGCGATCGCGATCAGGATGATCTGGGCGCCGCCGATCCAGATGATGCGCTTCGCGTAGACCGCCGCCTCGTCCGAGCCGACCGTCGCGTTGCGCAGCTTGCGCGCCGTCGGGTGCATCAGGCCGCTGCCGCCGACGGCGACGAGGATCCAGACGAGGAAGCCGATCGAGATCCAGGTCGCACCCCAGCTGATGCCGCCCTCGGTCATCATCCAGATGCCGGCGATCATCAGGATGATCGCCGCCGGCAGGCCGACCCGCGTCGAGAAGCGCAGCATCGCGAAGGCGCCGACGAGGATGCCGTCGGCGCTGCGCCGCGACGACAGGGTCGCGAAGACCAGCGACCCGAACAGCGCCCCGAACCAGACGTAGGCGGCGATCGAGTGGATCAGGGCGAGGGTGTCGTAGCTCATTCGGGCGCTCTTCCTGCGTCGGGGTCCGCGATGACGTCAGCGTAGTCGCGCCGGGGCGCGGCGACCCAGAGGTCCCACGGGTGCGGCTCCCCGTTCGCCCGATCCGCGGCGCATCCTTCCCGCAGGAGCGCCGCCAGCGCCGCCGTGCGGGCGGCGAGCCGCCGGCACCAGTGCGGGTCGCCCGGCGCCGGCGCGTCGAGCAGCTCGGCGATCGACCCGGCGAGGCGGTTGGCCTGCACGGCGCTCTCCGGCGTCGGGTCGAAGAGGACGCGGCCCCAGGCCCCGGACAGGTACTCCTCCCAGGCCTCGTCGAGCTCGTCGGGGCCGGCGACGGCCCCCGTCGCGTCCGCCGCGAGCGCGAAGCGCTCCTCGAAGTGGGCGCGCAGCGCGGCGACGGAGCCCGCCTCGTCGACCAGCCCGAACCAGCCCGGCGGGTAGAGGCCCTCGCCGTCGAGCTCGTAGCTCGGGCCGGGCAGCGCCCCGGCCGCGACCCGCTCGGCCCACGGGCCCGGGTCCTCGCCCCGCTCCGCGCAGAGCTCAACCAGCGGGCGGTAGCGCGCCCGGATCCACGCGCGGTCGTTGGCGTCGGGTTCCACGGCGTGATCGTAGGATGCCCGCATGGCCACGATGCACCTCGCCGGCGTGACGAAGGGGTACGGCGACCGCCCGCTCCTCGACGACGTCTCGCTGCGCGTCTCCGAGGGGCAGCGGCTCTGCATCGTCGGGCGCAACGGCGTCGGCAAGACGACGCTGCTCCGCATCGTCGCGGGCGAGATCACGCCCGACGCGGGCGAGGTCGGGATCCCGCGCGGCTGGCGCGTCGCCCTCCACGACCAGCGCCCGCCGCGCGCCGACGGCCGCACGCTCGGCGCGTACGTCGCCGAGCTGCTCGGCGACGTCGAGGCCATCGAGCGGCGACTGGCCGAGCTCGAGCAGGCGATGGCGGATGGCGACCACGCGGACGCCACCATGCACGCGTACGCGGCGACGCAGGCCGCGTACGACCAGGCCGGCGGCTACACGTGGCGGGTCCACTTCGAGTCGGTGCTGCGCGGGCTCGGCTTCGACGACGCCGACCTCGAGCGCGAGCTGCGCACGTTCTCCGGCGGCGAGCTGACCCGCGCCGCGCTCGCCCGCACGCTCTCCGCCAACCCGGACCTCCTGCTCCTCGACGAGCCGACGAACCACCTCGACCTCAAGAACCTCGACTGGCTCGAGTCCGAGCTCGCCGACTTCAAGGGCGCCGTCCTCGTCGTCTCGCACGACCGCTGGTTCCTGGAGGCGGTCGCCACCGGCGTCGTCGAGCTCGGCCGCGGCCGGGCCCGCTCCTACGCGATGCGCTACAGCGCGTACCGCAAGGAGCGCATCCTCGAGGAGACGCAGGCCGTGGAGGCCTTCGAGCGCCAGCAGGAGGAGATCCAGCGCCTCGAGCGCTTCATCGCCCGCTTCGGCGCCGGCACCCGGGCCCGCCAGGCGAAGTCGCTCGGCAAGCGCCTCGACAAGATCGAGCGGCTCGAGCGTCCCGCCCGGGAGGTGCGCCTCGCGTTCGGGTTCCCGAAGACCCCGAAGCCGAGCCGCGACGTGATCGAGGCCCGCGACCTCACGCTCACCGCCGGCGACCGGGTGCTCTTCGAGCACGGCTCGTTCGTCCTCGAGCGCGGCCGCACGATGGCCGTGATCGGGCCGAACGGGTCGGGCAAGACGACCCTCGTCGAGAGCCTCGTCGGCGGCCGGCCCGCCGCCACCGGCGCGGTCAAGCTCGGCCACAACGTCGAGCTCGCGTACTTCTCCCAGCACGCCGACGACCTGCCCGAGCGGGCCACCGTCCTCGAGGCCCTGTCCGCGGGCAGCGACCTCGGCACCTCCGAGTGCCGCACGCTGCTCGGCCGCTTCCTGTTCTCCGGCGCCGAGGTCGAGAAGAAGGTCGAGGTGCTCTCCGGCGGCGAGCGCAAGCGCCTCCTCCTCGCCCGCCTCGTCGCGTCCGGCGCGAACGTGCTGGTCCTCGACGAGCCGACCAACCACCTCGACGTCGAGGCCTGCGAGGCGCTCGAGGCCGCGCTCGACGCGTACGCGGGCGCGATCCTGCTCGTCTCGCACGACCGCGCCCTGATCGACGCCCTCGCCGACGAGACCCTCTCGATCGAGGGCGGCACCCTCGTCCGCCGCGACGGCGACTACGAGGACTTCCTCGCCGCCACCGACGGCGGCGTGCGCGAGAAGACGGTCAAGAAGGCGGCGCCCGCCGCGAAGCCCGCCCGGCGCCCGAAGGCGACGCCCGAGATGCGCCGCGCGAAGGAGCTCGCCGCGGAGGTCTCCGCCAAGGAGGACGCGATCGCGCAGCTCGAGGCCGAGCTGGCCGACGCCAGCGTGCGCGCCGACCACCAGCTGTTCGCCCAGACCGCCAAGGCGCACAGCCAGCGCCAGGAGGAGCTGCGCCTGTTGATGCGCGATTGGGAGGAGGCCGAGGCCGCGGCGATGCGCTCGGCGAACGGGTAGGATCCGTTCCATGCGCGACGTCATCGACCGCCTCCAGGAGGGCGCGTTCAAGGTCTCGGAGCAGGCTCAGCGCCTGGTCCGCGCCGAGATCGCCCTCGCCCAGGCCGAGATCAAGTTCAAGATGCAGCAGGCCGCGCCCGGCGTCGGCCTCCTCGTCCTCGCCGGTGCGCTCGCCTTCCTGTCCCTGTTCGCGGTGATGATCGCGATCATCTGGGGCATCTCGACGCTCGTGCCGCTCTGGCTCGCGGCGCTGATCACCGCGATCGGCTTCCTCGTCCTGGCCGGCCTCTGCGGCGTGGCCGGCAAGGCGATCCTCGCGAAGGTCGGCCCGCCCGTCCCGGAGACCGCGATCGGCATCGCCAAGGCGACGCCCGCCGAGTTCGGACGCGGCTCGAACGGCAAGGACGAGCTCCGGTGAGCGCCAAGAAGGACCTCGCCGCCGCGCGCGCCGAGGCGGAGGCGGCCCAGGCCGGCTTCGTCCAGGCCGTCGGCAGCCTCGGCTCCGCCGCGGGCTCGGCCAGGGCCGAGGCCACGGGCACGGCCCGCCGCTTCGCCCCGATCGCGATCGCAGCCGCGGGCGCGCTGATGGCGGTCAGCGTGCTGCGCAAGCTGCGCTGATCAGCGCTTCGGCGACGGCGCCCTGAGCGCCGCGCTGCCCGCGGCGATCGGCTCCAGCCCGGGCACCTCGAGCGCGGGCCAGACGAGCGTGCCGGGCTGGTCGCCGGCCGGACGGACGGCGAGCGTGAACCCCGCGGGCGCCGCGACCTCGCCGAGGACCGCGCCGTCGGGGCCGAGCACGCGTGCCGTGCCGTCGAGGGGGCTCGGAGCGCCGGTCGGGTCGAGCGGATCGCCGGGCCGCAGCTCGAGCACGCGTCCGCCGGAAAGCCCGATCCGCACGCGCTCGACGAGCGCGCGCCCGTCGGCGTCGGTGCCGATCACGGCCTCGGCGCGGCGGCGCTCGAGGCGCGGCGGCGCGTCGGCGGGCAGGGGCACGCCAACCGCGTAGGCCTTGGCGTCGGCGAGGGACAGCGCGTTGCCGATCGCGGGCGCCCGCCGCTTCGCCGTGGCCCGCTGGTCGACGAGGACGAGGGCGCGCAGGTCGCCCGCCTCGGAGGTGGTCCGGACGGCGTCGCTCTGGCGCTGGTTGAGGACGACGCGGTAGACGACGCCGACCGGGTCGACGAGGACGGGCAGGACGCGCGCGGCGGTGCCGCCGCCGACGGTGTAGTCGCGCTCGCCCGCGAAGCGGGACAGGACGACCGTCACCGCACCGACGGTGCGCACGTCCGCCGCGGCTTCGCCGAGCGGGCGATGCACGACCCGCACGCGCACGACGATGCGGTTCGCCAGCGTCGCCGGCTGGCCCGGGGCGGGCGTGACGAGACCGACCCGGACCCAGCTGATCTCGGGGTCGGCGACGACCGCCGCGGGCGCCTTCGCGGCGGCGGCGGGCGCCACGGCGAGGCAGGCGGCGAGGACGAGCGGGATCAGCGGCAGGCGGCGGTGCACGGGCCCAGTCTGCCCCGACTTTCGCCCCCGGGCGCGGGAATCCTCAGGAATGCCGGCGGCCGCGCGGGCGTTCGGCCGGGGGCATGGACGACCGCCTCCCCGATCTCGCCCTCGGCCCCGTCGACCTTGTCGTCGCCGACCTCGAGCGAGCCGCGTCGTTCTACTGCGACGTCGTCGGGCTGCGCGTCCTGGCCGCCGGCCCGGCCCGCGCCGAGCTCGGCGTCGACGCCCCGCTCGTGCGCCTCGTGGAGGAGCCGGACGCCCGGCCCGCGGGCGGCGAGGCCGGGCTCTTCCACCTGGCCCTGCTCCTGCCGGGGCGCGCCGACCTCGCCCGCTGGGCGCAGCACGCCGCGGGCGGCCGCGTGCCCCTCGAGGGCGCGAGCGACCACGTCGTGTCGGAGGCCGTCTACCTGCGCGACCCCGACGGGCACGGGATCGAGATCTACGCGGACCGGCCGCGCGGGATCTGGGAGGGCCGGGTCGACCGGCTGATGGCGACGCTGCCGCTCGACCTCCCCGACCTGCTCCGCCTCGCCGATCCGGCCGAGCCGTTCGGGGGCCTGCCCGCCGGCACCGCGATGGGCCACGTCCACCTGCAGGTCGCCGACGTGCCGGCGACGATCGCCTGGTACCGCGACGTGCTCGGCCTCGACCTCGTCGCCACCTACGGCCCCCAGGCGGCGTTCCTGTCGGCCGGCGGCTACCACCACCACATCGGCGCCAACACGTGGCGCAGCGCGGGCCTCGCGCCCGCCGGTCCGGGCACCGCCCGCCTCGCGCGTGCCGAGCTCGGCGTGCCCGCCGGGCGCCTGGGCGCCGTCGTCGACCGGGTCCGCGCGGCGGGCGGCGAGACCGCCGAGGCGGACGGCGCGGTGCTCGTCCGCGACCCCTCGGGCGTCCCGCTCGCCCTCACCGCCGCGCCGTAGCGGGCAGGGCTGCGCGCCCGCACGCGGTACACAATGGGGCGATGCGCCTCCTCCGCGGCCTGACCCTGCTCGACGCGCTGCTGCTCCTGGTCGCCCTGGCGGCCACGTGGCAGAAGATGTCGTGGGAGGCCGCGGGCCGCGTCACCCTCGTCGACCTCCTGCAGGTCGCCTTCGTCGCGCTGTTCGCGATCGACCGGCTGGTGCGGCGCGATGCGCGCCTCCACCCCGCCGCCGCCGTCGCCCTCGGCTTCGTGCTCCTGCTCGCCGCCGTGCACCTCGCCGGCTACCTCGGCCTCGACACCACCCAGGCGATGGCGCAGTGGTCGAAGGGCTTCGCCAAGTGGCTCCTGTTCGCGCTGTTCCTCGTCTGCGGGGTCGCGCACCTCGCCCGCCGCGGCCGCGAGCTCTGGTGGCGGGTGGCCGGCGCCTTCGTCGCGGGGGTGACGCTCAGCGCCGCCTACGGCATCGTGCAGACCGCGGTGCGCACGGCGACCGGCGTCGAGCTCGACCGCGTCCTGCTCGCCCCGGTCTTCCCCGGGGCCCGCGTGCTCGGCGCCAACCTCTACGGCGTCGTCTCGTCGTTCGACCAGTACGGCGTCACGGGGCAGGCCGAGGTCTACCGGCTGACGGGCTTCAGCGAGGACCCCAACCACCTCGGCGTGATGGTGGGCGTGCCGCTCCTCCTCGTCACGGCGCTGATCGTGGGAGCGCGCGACGGCTGGGCGCGCCGCCACCGCACGCTCCTCACCGCCGTCGGGATGGTGCTCCTGACCGCCGGCATCCTGACCCAGTCGCGCAGCGGCCTGCTCGGCATCGGCGTCGGGGTGCTGGTCCTCGCCTGGTGGTACCGCGGCCGCCTCTTCAACCGGCACGTCGTCGTCGCCCTCGCCATCCTCGTCGCCCTCGGAGGCGCCTTCGCGGCGGGCCGCACGCAGGAGCTGGGCCAGCTGCTCGCATCGCGCACCGCCACCGACAGCCGCTCCTCGCAGGCCCACATCGAGTTCTTCGAGCTGATCGTGCCGATGATGGAGACCTCGCCCCTGTTCGGGATCGGGATCAACAACTTCGCCGTCTACTACCAGTTCCAGACGGGCCGGGCCGACTTCGGCCCCCACTCCTTCATCGTCGCGACGCTGACCGAGATGGGCCTCGTCGGGGCGATCGTCTGGCTGGCGCTGCTGCTCTGGGTCGCGGGCCGCCTGCGCGCGCTCCTGCGCGCCGGCCGCGCCCGCTCCGCCCTGCCCGGCGACGACGGGCTGCTATTCGCCGCCGCGGCCGGGCTCTCCGCCGGATTCGCCGCCACCCTCGCCGGCAACGTCTTCTACCTGACGATGATCTTCAGTGCCTTCTACCTGGTGCTGCTCCTGATCATCGCCGCACCCGCCGCACTCGTCGGCGAGCGCGGCGCCGAGCCGGCCCGCGCGCCGGAGCCGGAGGCCGGGACCGCCCCGGCCCGCTGACGGATACCCTTCACGCGTGCTCCTCGTCGAGGTCATCGGCTGGGCCGCCCTCGTCCTGCTCCTGTGGACGCACGTCGGCTACCCGCTGCTGGCGTTCGCGTGGTCTCGGGTCGCACCGCGTCGGATCGGCGCCGCCGACATCGAGCCGCGCGTGGCGCTCGTGATCGCCGCCCACAACGAGGCCGACGTGATCGAGGCCAAGCTCGAGAACGCGCTCGCGCTCGACTACCCCGGCGGGCGGCTGCGGATCGTCGTGGCCTCGGACGCCTCCGACGACGGCACCGACGAGATCGTGGAGCGCTGGGCCAGCCGTGGCGTCGAGCTGGTGCGCGCCGCCCGCGGCGGCAAGGTCAACGCGCAGGACACCGCCGTGCGCGCGCTCGGCGACTGGCCCGAGGTGCTCGCCTTCTCGGACGCCAACTGCGCCTGGGAGCCGGACGCGCTGCGCCGCCTCGTGCGGCCCTTCGCCGACGACCGGGTCGGCTACGCCTGCGGCCGGCTGCGCCTGCGCCAGGCGGACGGCACGAACCGCGAGGGCGCCTACTGGCGCTTCGAGGTGGCGCTGCGCGGCTGGGAGGCCCGCATGGGCTCCGTCACGGGCGGCAACGGCTCGATCTACGCGGTCCGCGGCGGCGACTACCGCTTCGTCGACCCGCGCTTCGGCCATGACCTCTCCCTCCCGTACCGGTTCGTGAAGGACGGCCTGATCGCCACCTACGTGCCCGACGCCGTCGTCTCCGAGAAGCCCTCCACCGACCTCACCGACGAGTTCCGGCGCAAGGTGCGGATGTTCGGGCACTGCTGGCTGATCGTCTTCCACGGCCGCATGTTCTCGCTCGCCAAGCTGGGCCCCGTCTACTGGCTGCAGATGGTCTCGCACCGGCTCCTGCGCTACGCGAGCGGCCTGCTCCACCTCGTGCTGCTGGTGGCGAGCATCGTCCTCGCGCTCGCCGAGGGCGGGGTCTGGTGGGCGATCCTCGCCGCCCAGGGCCTGCTCCTCGGCCTCGCGCTCCTGTCCCGCATCACCGGCTCGCGCCAGCGGCTGCTCGCGCTCTGCCAGTACTACGTGCTGGTCACGCTGGCCACCCTGATCGCCCTCTACGAGGCGCTCTTCCGCGGCATCGAGCCGGTCTGGGAGCGCGCGGAGGGCACCCGGTGAGGCCCTGGGAGCGCGCCGCGAAGCGCGCCCTCGACGTGACCGGCGCCGCCGTCGGCCTCGCCCTGTCGGCGCCGGTGATCGGCGTCGCCGCGCTCCTGATCAAGCAGGAGGACGGCGGGCCCGTGCTGTTCCGGCAGGAGCGGGTCGGCCTCGACGGCGCGTCCTTCGAGGTGCTCAAGCTGCGCACCATGCTCGTGGACGCCGAGTCGCAGGGCGCGGGCTACGCGGTCGACACGGACGACCCGCGCATCCTCCGGGTCGGCGACCTCCTGCGCCGCACCTCGATCGACGAGCTGCCCCAGTTCTGGAACGTCCTCGTCGGCGACATGAGCCTCGTCGGCCCGCGCCCCACGCTGCGGTACCAGGTCGACCAGTACACGGACCGCCAGCGCCGCCGCCTTGCGGTCAAGCCCGGTCTGACCGGCTGGGCCCAGATCCACGGCCGGGCGAGCCTGCCGTGGGCCGAGCGGATCGAGCTCGACGTCTGGTACGTCGAGCACCAGTCGCTGCGCCTCGACCTCGCGATCATGCTGCGCACGGTCGGCACGCTCGTGTCGCGCTCCGGCACCTACAAGGGCGCGCAGGGCGGCTGGCAGGCGGACGGGGGCGGCTCGTGAACGTGCTCCTGACCTGCGTCGGTCTGCGCGTCGACGTCGTGCAGGCGTTCCGCGATGCGGTGGCCCGCGCGGGCGGCGGACGGGTGGTCGGCACCGACGCGAGCCGGCTCGCCCCCGCGCTGCCGTTCTGCGACGTGACCGTGGAGGCGCCGCGCGCGGACGACCCGGGCTACGCCGACCACGTGGTGGCCACCGCCGAGGCGCACGGCTGCGCCCTCGTCCTGCCCTGCTCCGAGTGGGACCTCGTCCTCCTCGCCGACCTCGCGCCGCGGCTCGCCGCCATCGGCTGCACCGCCTTCATCCCCGGGCCCGAGGCCACGCGCCGCTGCGTCGACAAGCTCGCGATGGCGCGCTTCCTCGAGGCGGCGGGGCTCGACTCGCCCCGCACCTTCGACCCGGCCGAGCTGCCCGCCGACCTCCGCTACCCCGTGCTCGTGAAGATGCGCGAGGGACGCGGCTCGGAGGGCATCTACCGCTGCGCGGACCGCGCGGAGCTCGACTTCCTCCTCGGCTACACGGCGCTCGCCTCGATGGTGCAGGAGTGCTGCACGGGCAGCGAGTACTCGATCGACGTCCTCTGCGACCTCGACGGCCGCTGCCTCGACGCGATCCCGCGCAGCATGATCCAGTCGAAGGGCGGCGAGCAGATCAAGGGCACCACCATCGAGGACCCCGCCCTCGTCGAGGTCGGCCGCCGCGTGGCCGAGGCGATCGGCCTGCGCGGCCCCGGCACCGTGCAGTGCTTCCGGGAGGCGCCCGACCGCCACGAGGTGACGGACGTCAACCCGCGCATCGGCGGCGCCTTCCCCCTGCCCCTGGCGGCCGGTGGCGACTACCCGCACCGGATGCTGCGCATGGCCGCCGGCGAGCAGCTCGAGCCGCGCCTCGGCGAGTACCGCCGCGGCGTCACGCTGTCCCGCTTCTACCACCAGGTCGTGTTCAATGAGGCGGGCATGGCCGACCTGCCCCGCCTCTCCCTCGCCGACGGGGACGACGCGTGAGCGTCATCCGCGCGATCGGGACGTACCTGCCCGAGCGGGTGGTCGGCAACGACGAGCTGATCGAGCGCTTCGGCTGGGAGCGCGAGTTCCTCGAGGACAAGCTCGGAATCCACGAGCGCCGCATCGCGGCGGAGGGCGAGGGGGCCGCCGATATGGCCGTGGCCGCCGCCGAGGACCTGTTCGCGAAGTGCCCCGACCCCGACCGCGCCGCCGTGCAGCTGCTCGTCCTCTGCACCCAGAACCCCGATTACGGGCTGCCCCACACCGCGGCCCTCGTGCAGGACCGGCTCGGCCTCGAGCGGACGACGGCCTGCTTCGACGTCGGCCTCGGCTGCTCCGGGTTCGTCTACGGCCTCGCGATCGTGCGCGGCATGCTGGAGACGCTCGGCCTCGACCACGCGCTCCTGATCACGTCCGACCCGTACTCGAAGGTGATCGACCCGGCCGACCGCGGCACGTCGCCGCTCTTCGGCGACGGCGCGGCCGCCACGTGGGTGTCGCGCGCGGGCGCGGGCGGGCAGATCGGCGCCTTCTCCTTCGGGACGGACGGGGCCGGCCACCGCAACCTGATCGTCGAGCCCGACGCGTCGGGGCGCCGCTGCCTGACCATGGTCGGGCGCAGCATCTTCGAGTTCATGCTGACCACCGTCCCCGACGACGTCGCGCGCTGCTGCGCCGCGAACGGCATCGAGCAGGACGACATCGACCTCTACCTCCTGCACCAGGCGAGCAACCACATGCTCTCGCAGCTGGTGCGCCGGATGCGCCTCGACCCCGAGGCCGTGCCGATCCGGATGCGCGCCACCGGCAACCTCGTCTCCTCGTCGATCCCGTTCCTGATCGCCGACCTCGCCCGCGAGGGCGGCCTCGCCGGCCGGACGGCGCTGCTCAGCGGCTTCGGCGTCGGCCTCTCCTGGGCGAGCACGATCGTGCGCTTCGACGCCGACCCCGTCGCCTAGCCCGCGTAGAGGCGCTCGGTCGCCGCGGCGATCGCATCCCACGCGAACGGCCCGTCCGCCGCGGCCCGGCTGGCCGCCGCCATCGCCGCGCGCCGCCCCGGATCGGCGAGCACCTCGACGAGCGCCGCCGCGAGTGCCGCGGGGTCGCCCGGCTCGACGCAGCGGCCGGCCCCGGTCTGCTCCACGACCTCGGCGAAGCCGCCGACGCGCGAGGCCACGATCGGCCGGCCGAGCGCAAGGGCCGCGAAGAGGACGCCCGACTGGTCGATCCGCCGGTACGGGAGCGCGACGACGTCGGCACGCAGGAGCGCGCCCGCGAACTCGGCCGTCTCCGTGAAGCGCAGGTCGGCCGTGACCCCCGCGGCCGGGTCGGCGGCGAGCCGCTCGAGCCGGGCCGCCCCGTCGGGATCGCCGAGCACGCGGCCCTGCACCAGCAGCCGCGCGTCGGGGACGGCAGCACGGACCCGGGGCCAGGCGTCGAGCAGGACGTCGAGGCCCTTGTAGGGGCGGATCAGCCCGAGCATGGCCACCAGCGGCCCGTCGGGCACGGCGGGCGCGACCGGCGCCACGTCCCGGAAGGCGGTCAGGGCCCCGTGCGGGATCACGTGCACGGCGTCCGGGTCGACCCCGAGCTCGTCGACGAGGGCGCGGCGGCCGTGCTCGGAGTGCACCACGACCCGGTCGAAGGCGCGCGCGTTCAGGGCCGCGCGGCGCAGCCGGCCGGGCGTCGGGTCGTTGGGGAGCGCGTCGTGCGCGGTGTAGACGACGGGGAACCCGAGCAGCGCCGACACCGCCCGCCAGAAGCCGCGGTCGACGGCGCCGAGCGGCATCCACTGGACGTGCACGGCGTCGGGACGGCGGCGCACGAGGCCCGGCGCGAGCCCCGCGAGGTCGAGCGGGTGCTCGAGCCCGCGGGCGATCCGGCGCGCCCCGCCGGGCAGGCGGTCGGCGACCCGGTAGAAGGCGTGGCGCACCCGCACGCCGGCGGGGGCGGGCGGCAGCGGCACCCGCGGCGCGCACGTGACGAGACGCACCTCGTGGCCGCGCGCCGCGAGGGCGGCGGCGAGCGCGTCGTCGTACGGGCGCGTGTCGCCGCGGGGGTCGACGAGCAGGACCCTCAGCGCCGTGGCTCCGGGCGGACTCGCATGCCCCGATCCTACCCGGGAAGGGACGGGGCCGATCGTCCCGTACTGTGCGAGAACATGGCCGATGTGCGCGGAACGGAGCCGGAGATCGACCTGCGGGGGTACGTCGAGCGCGTCGTCGCGCGCTGGTGGGTCGTGGCCATCTGCGTGATCGCCGCCGTCGCGCTCTCGTACGCGCTATCCGGCACCGAGGACCGCAAGCTGACGCGCGCCGCGGCGACCGTCTTCCTCGGCCAGCCCGTGACCCCGAACGGCGCGCTCGTGCCCAACCCGCTGTCCGCGAACCCGCTCTACGCCGCCGCCCTCGCCCGCCAGCCCGCCTACCAGGGCCGCGCCGCCGAGGCCGCCGGGCTCGCCCCCGACGCGCTCAAGGGGCACGTCTCGGTCGAGCTGATCTCGACGGCCGTCGGCACCAAGGGCACCGCGGTGCCGCTCGTGCAGGTGATCGTGCAGGGGCCGTTCACCCCGGCCCAGTCCGCCGACGCGGCGAACGCCCTGTCCGACGCGATCGTGACCGAGGCGAACCGCTACACCGCCGCCAAGCGCGACGACGCGGTCGCCGCCCGCGACGCCCTCGCCGCCCGCATCGAGGGCCTCGCCGCCGACGCGGAGACGACGCAGGCCCGCCTCGACGAGCTCGCCGCCGCCGACCTCTCCCCCGCGGAGCGCAGCTCGCTGACCACCCCGCTGGTCGCGATGCTGCAGTACAGCTCGAACACGGAGGCCCTGCTCGCCGAGCAGCTCCCCGACCTGCAGGCCCAGGTGCAGTACATCGAGGAGGTCGAGTCCGGCCGCGTGATCACGCCGGCCAAGGGCGCGAAGGTCGCGCCCGCCTCGCGGCAGTTCTCGCTGCTCGTGGCGATCGTCCTCGGCCTCGTGGTCGGGATCCTCGCCGCCGTCATCTCGACCGTGTTCTGGCCCGCGCGCCCCGTCCTCGACCGCGACGACGCCCCCGCGGCCCCGTAGGGGTACCCTGTCCCCATGCCGATCTCCGTCGTCACGGGTGGTGCGGGCTTCCTCGGCTCGCACCTGTGCGAGCGGCTGCTCGACGCGGGCCACCGCGTCTGGTGCCTCGACAACCTCGACACGGGCTCCCTGACCAACATCGCGCACCTGCGCCAGGACGGCTTCACGTTCGTCAACCACGACGTCACCGAGCACATCGACATCCCGGGCGACGTCGACTTCGTCCTCCACTTCGCCTCCCCGGCGAGCCCGATCGACTACCTGCGCCTGCCCCTCCAGACCCTCAAGGTCGGCTCGTACGGCACGCACAACGCGCTCGGCCTCGCGAAGGCCAAGCGGGCCCGCTTCCTGACCGCCTCGACGAGCGAGGTCTACGGCGACCCGCTGGTCCACCCCCAGCCCGAGTCCTACTGGGGCAACGTCAACCCGATCGGCCCGCGCGGCGTCTACGACGAGGCCAAGCGCTACGCCGAGGCGATGACGATGGCCTACCACCGCCAGCAGGGCGTCGACACCGCGATCGTGCGCATCTTCAACACGTACGGCCCGCGCATGCGCGCCTTCGACGGCCGCGCCATCCCGACCTTCGTGCGCCAGGCCCTCGAGGACAAGCCGATCACCGTCTTCGGCACGGGCCAGCAGACGCGCTCGTTCTGCTACGTGGACGACCTCGTCTCCGGCATCCTCGCGCTCGCCTTCTCGACGGAGCACGAGCCCGTCAACATCGGCAACCCGGGCGAGTTCACGCTCCTCGAGCTCGCCGAGCTGGTGGTCGAGCTGACCGGGTCGAAGAGCGAGATCGTCTTCGAGGCGCTGCCCGTCAACGACCCGCAGCAGCGCCGCCCCGACATCTCCCGCGCGCAGGAGCTGCTCGGCTGGGAGCCGACGGTCGACCTGCGCGAGGGCCTGCAGCGCCTGCTCGACGAGTCGAGCCGCGCCGAGCTGACCGGCCGCATCGTCGGCGCCTGAGCGGCGGGTTCCCCGCCGGGGGCAGGATCTGCCGTCTCACCGCAGTAGACTCAGCGGCGTGGCCATGCCACCCCCCACCGATCCGCGCGCGCCCGCGCCGGAGGCCCCCGGCGGGCTCGCCGAGGCCCGCGATCCGCGCTCCCAGACGGGGGTCTCGCCGCACCGCCTGCGCCACCTGATCGGGCGCCTGGTCGAGGTCACGGTCCTGGTGGCGATCGACGCCGCCTCGATCGGCGTCGCGATCTTCTCCTACCTCGCGCTGAACCGGGTCTACAACGACTACCCGGTGATGCTGGACGTGCTCTGGCAGACGGAGCGCGCGTGGCTCCCGTTCGTCCTCCTCGTCGCGCTCCTGATCTTCGCCCGCAACGGCCTCTACCGGCCGCGCGAGACGCGCCCGGGCGGCGCGAAGATCGTCGCCGGCCTGTTCCTCGCGATGGTGGTCGTCGCGATCTTCTCGATCGCGACCGACAACGACCGCTTCACCACGTACCTGATCTTCCCGTACACGTTCCTCGCCTCCACGCTCCTGATCTCGCTCCTGCGCGGCACGCTCAACGTCCTGATCGACTCGACGGCCCGGCTCGTCGGCGTGGAGCGCCGCGTGCTGGTCGTCGGTGAGCCCGCTGCCACCCGCAGCGTGGAGGCCGCCCTGCGCGACGGGGCGCCCGGCGCGGGCCTGCGGATGGTCGCCCACGTCGACGACATCGGCCACCTCGCCGACGCCATCGCCGAGCACAGCCCGCACGACGTCGTCCTGGCTCGCCCGCCCGACGACGAGACGATGCTGATCGCCCTCGAGGCCTGCCGGCCGCAGCACATCCGCCTGCGCGTCGTGCCGACCGCCGCCGGCGTCCTCGCGCACCACGCCGACTACGTGCCCGGCCTCGCGGTGCCGCTGTTCGACATCGTCCCGCCGACCATCCAGGGCGCGGACTGGGTCGTCAAGCGCACGTTCGACATCGTCATCTCCGCCGCGCTCCTGACGCTGCTCAGCCCGCTGCTCCTCCTCAGCGTGCTGGCGATCCGCCTCACCTCCCCCGGCCCGATCGTCTTCCGCGACGAGCGCGTCGGCCTCGGGGAGCGCACCTTCGCGATGCTCAAGCTGCGCAGCATGGTCACGAACGCCGCCCAGGCCCAGGCCGAGCTCGAGGACCAGAACGAGGCGGACGGCGCGCTCTTCAAGATCCGCAACGACCCGCGCATCACGCCCGTCGGCCGCGTCCTGCGGCGCTTCTCGATCGACGAACTGCCCCAGCTGGTCAACGTGCTCAAGGGCGAGATGAGCCTCGTCGGCCCACGGCCCCTGCCGATGCGCGACTACCAGCTGCTCGAGCCGTGGCACCGCCGCCGCTACAGCGTGCTGCCGGGCATCACCGGCCTGTGGCAGGTGTCGGGCCGCTCGAACCTCGGCTTCGACACCCTCGTCCGGCTCGACTTCTTCTACCTCGAGTCCTGGTCCATCTGGATGGACATCGCGATCATCGCCCGCACGCCGCTCGCGATCCTGCGCGGCCGCGGCGCGTACTGATCAGACGCGGCGCAGCGCGACGGCGCCGTTGTGGCCGCCGAGGCCGATGGAGCACGACACGGCCGTCTCCAGCGCGGGCAGCTCGCGCCGCCCCTCCGGCACATAGTCGAGGTCGCAGGCGGGGTCGGGGGTCTCGAGGTTGATCGTGGGCGGCACGACGCGGTCGCGCACCGCGAGCGCCGCGACGGCGACCTCGAAGGCGCCGGCGGCGCCCATCTGGTGGCCGGTCATCGACTTCGTGGACGAGACGGCGATGCCGTCCGCCGCGTCGCCGAAGACGCTGCGGATCGTGGCGGTCTCGAGGCGGTCGTTGGCCTGCGTGCCCGTGCCGTGCGGGTTGATGTAGCCGACGTCCGCGGTGGCGAGGCTGCCTTTGCGCAGGAGCGTTCGGAACATCCGCTCGATGCCGACGCAGTCCTCGCGCGGCGCGGCGATGTGGAAGGCGTCGTTCGTCGCCGACCACGTCACGACCTCCGCGATGATCTCGGCGCCGCGGGCGTGGGCGTCGGCCTCGCGCTCGAGCACCATCACGGTCGCGCCCTCGCCGAGCACGAAGCCGTCGCGGGTCAGGTCGAACGGGCGCGACGCCGTCTCCGAGCCGCGGCCCTCCAGCGGCGACCCGAGCACCTTCATGGTGCAGAAGCCGCCCATGATGTACTCGGTGATGAGGGTGTCGACGCCGCCGGCGAGGACGACGTCGGCCTCGCCGTGGCGGACCAGGTCGGAGGCCACGCCGACCGCGTGCGCGCCGCTCGCGCAGGCGCTCGTGACGGAGAAATTGGGGCCGATCACCCCGAGGTCGTGCGCGACCTCGAAGCCGGGCGTGTCGACGAGCATCGCGCCGTGCAGGTGCGGGCCGATCCGGCCCGGCCCCTTCTCGAACATCGTCTGCATGCCGGCCTGGATCGTGGCGGCGCCGCCGAAGGCCGAGCCGATCACGACGCCGACGGCCTCCGGGTCGTCGACGGCGAGCCCGCTCTGGGCCCAGGCCTCGCGGGCGGCCGCGATCGCCGTGATGCTGCAGCGGTCCATCTTGCGGGCCTCGCGCTTCTCGACGACGGCCTCCGGGTCGAAGCCCTTCATCTCCGCGGCGAGCTTGACCTCGATGCGCTCCGGGTCGAAGCCCTGGATCGGCGCGACGCCGGACATGCCGTCGAGCAGGTTCGCCCAGGACGCCTCCCGGCCGAGGCCGACGGGCGACATGATGCCCATCCCGGTGATGACGACACGTGCGGCGCCGGACGCGTCTCCATTCCCGGCCATGCGGTGATGCTAGCGTCTGCCCCGATGGACGACGCCGCCTACGACCGGCTCGAGCGCCTGCTGCGCGCGCACGGGCCCTCGAGCCGCGAGCGCGAGGCGGCCGACCTGTGGGCCGAGCTGGCCGGCGAGTTCGCGACGGTGGAGCGCGACCGGATGGGCAGCGCGATTGCCACGGTCGGCCCGGCCGACGCCCCGGCGGTGCTCCTGCTCGGGCACATCGACCAGATCGGGCTGATCGTCACGCACATCGAGGACTCGGGCGTCCTGCGCGTCCGCGGACTCGGCGGCTGGGACCCCCGCGTCCTCGTCGGCCAGCCCGTGCGGGTGCGGACGCAGGGCGGCGACCTCCCGGGCGTCCTCGGCAGCGTGCCGATCCACCTCCAGAAGGGCGACGAGCGCACCTCCGGCACGGAGATGAAGCAGCTCTGGATCGACATCGGCGCGACGGACGGCGACCACGCCCGCAGCCTGGTCCGGATCGGCGACGACGCGATCGTCGGCCATGAGCCGACGCGCCTGGCCGGCAGCCGCCTCACGTCCCGCGCTCTCGACGACCGCCTCGGCGCGTGGGTCGCCCTCGAGGCGCTGCGCATCGCCGCCGCGGGCGCGCCGCGGGTGCGGGTCGCGGCCACGGGCTGCGTGCTCGAGGAGACCCTCGGCGATGGCGCGCGCCTCGTCACGGACCACGTGCGGCCCGACGCCGCGATCGTCATCGACGTCACCCATGCGGCCGACGTGCCGATGGTCGACAAGGGCGACACCGGCCCGCAGGCCCTCGGCAGCGGGCCCGTCCTGACGCGCGGGCTCGGCCTCGACGAGGGCCTGTTCGAGTCGCTCGCGTCCGTCGCCGCCGCGGAGGGCATCGCGCACGGCGTCGAGGCCATGCCGGGCGGCGGCTCCACGCACACGGACGTCGACAACGCCCTCGACGCGGTGCGCCACCTGCGCGCCGCGCTGATCGGCCTGCCGCTGCGCCACATGCACTCGCCCGCCGAGGTCTGCGACCTCGCGGACGTCGAGGGGGCCGCGCGCCTCCTCGGCGCCTGGTGCCTCCAGGCGACACCGGAGACCCTCGCGTGAGGCGGGCGGCCGGCGCCGCCCTCCTCGTCGCCCTCGCCCTCGGGTCCGCGGGCTGCGGCGCGCTGAACGACCTGCGCGGGGGCGAGGAGACCGTCTCGACCGTGCCCGTCCCGCCGGAGGCCACCGCGACGGCCCCCGCGCTGGAGCCGGGCCGGGACGGCTGCAACCACCAGCGGCCGCCGACCGCCGACGCGCCGCGCCCGACGTTCGCGGAGCCGCCCCCGTCGCCCCTGACCGGCGTCGGCCCGTGGGCGGTGACGATGGCCACGTCGTGCGGCGAGATCCGGATCGAACTCGACCCCGACCTCGGCGGCGACGCCACCGCCGCCTTCGCCGCGCTGGCCCGGGCCGGCTTCTACGACGGCCTCACGTTCCACCGCGTGGTGCCGGGCTTCGTGATCCAGGGCGGCGACCCCGAGGGCACCGGCGTCGGCGGGCCCGGGTTCACCGTCAACTCGACGCCGCCCGGCAACTTCACGTTCCGCAACGGTGACGTCGCGATGGCCAAGGCCGGCAACGAGCCGCCCGGCGAGGCCGGCTCGCAGTTCTTCATCGTCTCGACCGAGTCGGGCGCCGCCCAGCTCGAGCCGCTCTACGCCGTCGTCGGCCACGTCGTCGACGAGGCCTCCGCCGAAGCCCTCCGCCGGATCGACGCGCTCGGGATCGACGACGGCCCGCCGGTCGAGCCCGTCTGGATCTGGACCGCGCGCCTCAGCGAGGGCGGGTAGGATCCGGTCATGGCAGAGAACCCCTTCGGCTTCGGCGGCATGTTCGACCCCGACGAGCTCCAGAACGCGATGCGCCAGTTCGCCGAGCAGGCGCAGGAGAACCAGAGCGTCGCCTTCGCGGACAACGCGATCCACCTCGCGGTGCAGATGACGACGGCCGCGGTCCAGCGGATCACCCCGACGGGCAGCCCGGAGGAGCAGGCCGCGCAGCTCAGGGCCGCCATCACCGTGATCTACCCCGAGTGCGTCGCCCTGGTGCGCGAGGCGCGCCAGGGCCTGAAGTAGGCCGTACCTTTCCGGAATCCGGAATACCGCACGGACCGCACGGTCCGTGACGATACGCCGCGATGGGCGCCGCCACCCTTCTCTGGATCGCCCTGCCCGTCGTGGTCCTCACGGCCCTGGTGCTCGACCTGTTCG
This sequence comes from Actinomycetota bacterium, assembly GCA_016870485.1. Taxonomy (GTDB): domain Bacteria; phylum Actinomycetota; class Thermoleophilia; order Gaiellales; family F1-60-MAGs149; genus F1-60-MAGs149. The sequence goes on along the minus strand of VGBM01000010.1, from coordinate 3,090 downwards.
TGTTCCACCGGGCGAACGAGCCGATCCCGACGCGCGAGGCGGTCATCTGGACGGGCATCTGGGGCGCGCTCGGCCTCGGCTTCGGCGTGGCGATCTGGCTGTTCCTCGGCCCCACCATCGGCACGGAGTTCTTCACCGGCTACCTGATCGAGTACAGCCTCTCCGTCGACAACGTCGCCGTGTTCGCGATCCTCTTCGCGGCGTTGGCGGTTCCGCCGGAGCTGCGCTACCGCGCGCTCTTCTGGGGCGTGATCCTCGCGATCCTGCTGCGCGGCATCCTGATCGCGGTCGGCGCCGCCCTGCTCGAGGCCTTCTGGTGGATGCCGTTCGTGTTCGGCGTGTTCCTGATCGTGACGGGCATCCGCATGGCCCGCCACACCGACACCACGGGGCACCCCGAGGACAGCCGCATCCTGACCCTCCTGCGCCGCGGCTTCCCGGTCACCGACGGCTACCACGCGCAGCGCCTAGTGGTGCGGCAGGACGGCCGCCGCTTCGTGACGCCGCTCTTCATCGCGCTCCTGGCCCTGGCCTTCTTCGACCTGATGTTCGCGGTCGACTCGGTGCCCGCGATCTACGCCGTGACCGACGACCCGTTCATCGTGCTCGCCGCCAACGCCTTCGCGCTGCTCGGCCTGCGCACGCTCTACTTCGCGATCGCCACCTCGCTCGAGCGCTTCGTCTACCTGCAGCCGACGCTCGCGATCGTGCTCGGCTGGGTCGGCTTCAAGATGATCATCAGCCACTGGTTCCACATGCCGGCGCCGCTCAGCCTCGCCGTGGTGCTGGTGATCCTCGCGATCGGGATCGTCGCGTCGGTGCGCAAGAACCGCCAGACGGCCGCCGCGGCCGAGGGCTGATCAGCCGCGCGGCTCGGGCGGCTCGATCGTGAGCCGCGGCAGCAGGCGGTCGAGCCAGCGCGGGATCCATCAGGCGCGACCGTCGAGCAGGTGCATCAGGGCGGGCACGAGCGTGAGGCGCACGACGAACGCGTCGAGCGCGATGCGAGGCCGAGCGCGAGGCCGAACTCCTCGATGGTGCGGTCGACGCCCGTCAGGAAGGCGAGGAAGACGGCGCTCATGATGATCGCGGCGGCGACGATGACGCGCGCGATCACGGCGACGCCGTCGGCGGCCGCGACGGCCTGCTGCACCTTGTCGGCGGCCGCCGGATCGCCCTTCGTGTCGACCGCGATCAGGAGCACGATCACGGCGGCGAGCCGGCCGAGCGCCACGGAGGCGCCCTGCTCCGGCGGCTCCTGGACAGCGTTGCCGGTGAACGCGACCTGGACGGGCGTGCCGGCGACGGCGCCCCGCACGTCCTCCTTGAAGACGTCGATCGTACGGGCGGGCAGGGTCAAGCCCTGCCGGTCGAACTGGACGTCCGCGTAGGCCACGGTGCCGTCCTCGGAGATCTGACCGCTCTCCCCCGTGAAGGGATCGTCCGTGCCCACGATGTGCGGCGAGCCCGCGGCGGCCTTCAGCGCCGCGGCGACCGCGGCCTTCGCGTCGGCGGCGCCGAGCCCGTCCTCGGCCCGGAACACGACCGTCGCCGAGTCGCCCATCCGCGCGGGGAAGCGCTCCTCGAGCAGGTCGCCCGCCCGCTGCGCGTCCGAGTCGGGGGTCGAGAAGCTGTTCCGCAGCTCGCCGCCGAGGGTCTGCGAGCCGACGATGGTCGCGGCGATCGGGAGGATCGAGATGCCGATGGCGCGTCACGGGTGGCGGGCGATCGAACCGGTCAGCGCGCTGAGGGCGCCTCCGAACGGGGAGGCGGAGGCGGACGGTATGCAGGCGGTGCGCCAGCCTCCGCACGGCGGCGGGCGGCAACCCGGGAAGGGTGACCGATCCGCCGCACGCTGGTGGCGATTGACGGGCTGCCCCCCACCCGGCGGGTGCGGTAGCGTGCCGCAATGGCCCGCCGCCCCCGTATCGGCATGACGCTCGAGCTCGACGACCCGATGCTGCTCCAGGTCGAGCGCAACATGCGCGAGCCCCTCGTGGAGGCCGGCGCAATCGTGATCGCGCTGCCGCGCGACACCCCGCCGGACGCCGTGCCCGAGCTCCTCGCGGACCTCGACGGGGTGCTCCTGTCGGGCGGGGAGGACGTCGACCCCGCCCACTACGGCGAGCAGCGCCACCCGACCGTGAACACGGTCACGCCGGAGCACGACGCCTTCGAGATCGCGCTGGCCCGCGCCGCCCTCGAGCAGGGCGTCCCGATCCTCGGCATCTGCCGCGGCAGTCAGGTGCTGGCCGTGGCCGACGGCGGCGCACTCGTGCAGGACGTGCCGTCCCAGGTCGAGGGCTCGGGCACCCACATGGTCGACTGGAAGACGCTCGCCGACGCCGAGCCCGGCGACCACTGGCACGCGATGGCCGTCGAGCCGGGCAGCCGCCTCGCCGCCTGGGTCGGCGACGGCGAGCCTCTGATCAACTCGTTCCACCACCAGGCGGTCGCCCGCACCGGGGAGCGGCTCCGCCCCGTCGCGGTGGCCGAGGACGGGGTGGTCGAGGCCACCGAGAGCGCGCCCGACGCGCCCTTCGCCGTGGGCCTCCAGTGGCACAACGAGTTCATGTGGCGCAGGGATTCTCGGTGGCTCGGACCGTTCGTGGACCTTGTTGCTTCTGCGAGGATTAGAGCCGAATCTCGCTGAACGGGTGCATCCGGCTGATGCGGATTACGGTCCACGATTACTATCCAAATTACTATCCAGAGGATCCCATGTGGCCTGTTGGTCCTCGACGGCGTGCCAGCGGCAGGCTCCTAGGCGCTAAGTAGCGCGTCTGGACAGGCGCGGAACGTGTTTCCGGACCCCATGCCCCGTTTGCCGGGCTCGACCACCTCTATAAAGACGCCCCGCTTACTCTTCGCACACCAACGAGACTGTTTGGGCGTGACAAACGAGGCGTAGTCTTTTAGGGTGTCGTCGTGCGGCGGACCGGATTTGTTGTGATGCTCGGGGTCTTTGCGATCGCTTTGGTGGGCGCGAGCGCGACATGGGGTGGATTGACAACCACCCAACGCGGCACCGACATTGATGGCGAAGCTGCAGGCGACTCCTCGGGCTGGTCGGTGGCGTTATCGAGTGAT
>VGBM01000009.1 GCA_016870485.1 Actinomycetota bacterium | reverse complement strand
TACGGGGGCTACCTCGCCGGCCGCGAGCTGTTCGACCCGCGCGAGCGCTATATCCACGAGGGCGACCTCGAGCGCGAGGCGGCGGACCTGGTGCACGGGGACTAGGCACGGGACGCGCCGAGAGCCGCCTTCCCTGTTAGGTTGGAGCCATGGACGAGATCATCGCCGCCGAGGTCTCGCTCGTACCCACGGGCGAGCTGCGCGTGATCGAGTCGCTCGACGGCCACATGGGCCTGATCGCCACCGACCCGGGCTACCTGCCGCAGGTCGAGGCGAACCTGCGCGAGCTGCTCGGGCGGGAGGCGTGACGGTGGCGGCGGACGACCGCCGGCTCGACGTCCTCGTCGTCGGGGCGGGCCTCTCGGGGCTGTACCTGCTGTGGCTCCTGCGCCGGCGGGGCCTCGCCGTCGAGGTGGTCGACAAGGCGCCGTCGGTCGGCGGCACGTGGTGGTGGAACCGCTACCCGGGCCTGCGCTGCGACGTCGAGAGCATGACCTTCTCGTACTCGTGGGACGCGGACCTCGAGCAGGAGTGGTCGTGGCCCGAGCGCTACTCGAAGCAGAGCGAGATCCTGCGCTACCTGCGCCACGTCGCGGAGCGCCACGACCTGATGCGCGACATCCGCCTCGAGACCGAGGTGACGGCGGCCGCCTGGGACCCCGCGGACGAGGCCTGGCACGTCGAGACCTCGCGCGGGCCCCGCAGCGCGCGCTTTCTGGTGATGGCCACGGGCTGCCTGTCCGTGCCGAACCTGGTCGCGTTCGAGGGCCTCGGGGACTTCCGGGGCGACTGGCACCACACGGCCTTCTGGCCCGAGGACGGCGTCGACCTGACGGGCCAGCGGGTGGCCGTGGTGGGCACGGGCTCGTCGGCGATCGGGGCGATCCCCGAGATCGCGAGGCAGGCCGCGCACCTGACGGTCTTCCAGCGCACCGCGAACTTCTCGATCCCGGCCTGGAACGCCCCGATCAGCCCCGCGCAGGAGGCGGACCGCAAGGCCCGCTACCCCGAGACCCGCGCCCTGGCCCGCACCGGCGCCACGGGCGACATCTGGCCGCTCGCCCCCGGCAAGGCACGGGACCTCACCCCGGAGGAGCGCGAGGCCGAGCTCGAGCGGCGCTGGCACCAGGGCTCCTTCTCGTTCCTCAGCGCCTTCGCGGACATGACGACGGACCCCGAGGCGAACCGGATCGCCGTCGACTTCGTGCACCGCAAGATCAAGGCGATCGTCAAGGACCCCGCGACGGCCGAGCTGCTCTGCCCCAAGGACCACCCGCTCGGCACGAAGCGCCTCTGCGTCGACCACGGCTACTACGAGACCTTCAACCGCCCCAACGTCGACCTCGTCGACGTCAGCGCCGCCCCGATCGAGCGGATCACCGCGGACGGGATCGTCGCCCACGGCACGGAGCACCCCGTCGACGTGATCGTGTTCGCGACGGGGTTCGACGGGATGACGGGGGCCCTGATGGCCGTCGACATCGAGGGCCGCGACGGCCGGCGGCTGCGCGACGAGTGGGCCGAGGGCCCCCACTCCTACCTCGGCCTGATGGTGCACGGCTACCCGAACCTCTTCACCCTGACGGGGCCGGGCAGCCCGTCGGTCCTCGCCAACATGATGACCACGATCGAGCACCACGCCGAGCTCTGCGACCAGGCGATCGGCCACTGCACCGACCTGGGGGCGACGACGCTCGAGCCGACCGCCGAGGCCCAGGCCGCCTGGGACGAGGAGGTCCAGCGCGCCGCCTACGCCACCCTCTACCCCCAGGCCGCCTCCTGGTACATGGGCGCCAACATCCCCGGCAAGCCACGCGTCTTCCTCCCCTACATCGGCGGCGTCGGCACCTACATCCGCACCTGCGACGCGGTCGTCGCGGAGGGGTGGCGGGGGTTCGAACTCAGCGGCCCGCCCGCGCTTCAGCGGCGGTAGTCGGAACGCCGCGGCGCCCGGCCGATCCAGAGCGGCGCGAACGCCGGCGCCCTCGGCCTCGCGATCGACATCTCGTCCGCCCCAAGGCAGACGCGCGCCGGTCCCGCACCTACCCCTGGAAGGGGTGCCTCTGGTCGTACCAGTCGGCGATCTCGTCGAACGTGACCCAGCGGACGCCGTCGTGCCTGTTGATGTGCTCGATGATGCGCTCGTGCATCGCGATGACGTGCGGGCGGCCGGAGATGTCGGGGTGGATGGTCATCGTGAAGACGACCTCCTCCTCCTCGCGGTAGAGGTAGTCGAACTGGTCCATCCACATCTGCTCGATGTCGCGCGGGTTCACGAAGCCGTGCGAGTTCGGCACCTTCTTCATGAACATCATCGGGGGCAGGTCGTCGAGGTACCAGGAGGCCGGGATCTCGATCAGGGGCGACTCCGTGCCCCGCTTGAGCGGCTCCATCCACGTCTCGGCCGGGGCCGAGTAGTCGATCAGCTTCCACGAGTCGCCGACGCGCACGCGGTGGCAGTGGAAGTCCTCGCTCATCAGGGAGTGGTCGTACTTGATCCCGTGCTTGAGCAGGAGCTCGTTCGTGATCGGGGAGAACTCCCACCACGGCGCCACGTAGCCGGTCGGGCGGCGGCCGCAGAGAGCCTCGATCAGCTCGATGCTCTTGACCATCACCGCCTCCTCCTGCTCGGGGGACATGGCGATGGGGTTCTCGTGGGTGTAGCCGTGCATGCCGATCTCGTGCCCCGCGTCGGCGACGGCCTTCATGTCCTCGGGGAACGTCTCGACCGAGTGGCCCGGGATGAACCAGGTCGTCTTGATGTCGTACTTGTCGAACAGCTTGAGCATGCGGCGCGTGCCGACCTCGCCGGCGAACAGGCCGCGCGAGATGTCGCACGGGGAATCGCCGCCCGCGTACGAGCCGATCTGACCGGCCACCGCGTCGACGTCGCAGCCGTATGCGACGAGCATCTCCTTGGCCATGCGCATTCCTCCAGTTGGTGCAGGCTCGGGGTGCGGGCAACGTACCCGCCCCCTCCGCCCCGGGCAAGCGCGGGGGTCCGGGATGCGCAACGCTATTGGCGTGTGCTCGATGTGCGGCACCCTCGGGGCGGCGGCCCACTGGTCGGAGGGCGCGGGCGACCGCGCCCAGGTGGGCGCGCGCCGGCTCGTCCTGCGCGAACGGCTGCGGCGCACCGAGCTGCTCAACCGCGCGCTCGCGCCGCACCGCATGGCCGTCGACGAGTGGGAGGAGACGGCCTACGTCCTGCGCGGCCCGACCGGCGCCTCGGTGCTCTGCGGCGACCTCGCCGCCGTCTTCGCGGAGGCGCAGCGGCTGCGCGGCGGCCGCCCGCTCGACCCGCTCGACCCCGCCTACCTCGAGGCCCTCGGCGGATGAGCGCCCGCATCCCCCTGACCCTCGTGACCGGGTTCCTCGGAGCCGGCAAGACGACGCTCCTCGGCGAGCTCCTGCGCGACTCCCTGCTGGCCGACGCGGTGGTGCTGGTCAACGAGCTCGGCGAGGTCCCGCTCGACCATCACCTCTTGCGCCAGGTCGACGAGCAGACCGTCGTCCTCGACTCGGGCTGCGTCTGCTGCACGATCCGGACGGACCTCGTCGACGAGCTGCGCGACCTCGAGGCGCGCGTCCACCGGGGCGAGCTGCCGCGCTTCGGCCGCGTCGTCGTCGAGACCACCGGCCTCGCCGACCCCGTGCCCGTCCTCGCCACGCTGATGAGCGACCCGATGCTCGCGAGCCACTACGCGGCCGACGGCGTCGTCTGCGTCGTCGACGGCGTCAACGCGCCGCTGCAGGCCCGCCGCCAGCCCGAGTGGACGAAGCAGGTCGCGGTCGCCGACCGCGTCGTGCTCGCGAAGTCCGACCTGCCGGGCGCCGACCCCGCCACGGCCGCGGCGCTCGTGCGGGCCGCCAACCCGGCCTGCGCGCTGATCGCCGCCGACCACGGCCGCGTGCCCGCGGGCGAGCTGATCGGGCTCGGCGTCCTCGCCGCCGACCGCCGCGCCGACGAGGTGCGCCGCTGGCTCGACGCCGTCGGCGACGGCACAGGGCACCACGACCTCGGCGACCACCACCTCGGCGTGCACGCCCTCGCCCTGCGCTTCGACGCGCCGCTCGACTGGACGATGTTCGGGCTCTGGCTGGCGATGCTCCTGCAGGCCCGCGGTGACGACGTCCTGCGCGTCAAGGGCCTGCTCGACACCGGGGCCGCGGGCCCGCTCGTCCTGCACGGCGTCCAGCACGTGATCCACCCGCCCGCGCACCTCGACGCCTGGCCCGACGACGACCGCGCCTCGCGGATCGTCCTGATCGTGCGCGACATCGCCAAGGCCGATGTCGAGGCCTCGATCGCCGCCTTCGAGCGCACCGCCCGCGCCCCCGTCAGGGCCGCCGCCGGCCGCCCCTGAGCCCCACGGGGAATCCTTGCCCGACCAGCGGAATCCCCATAGGATGCCGGCGGGGCGCTCCCGCCCCGGGGACCACCACTGAGAGGAGCCACGATGGCCTGGGATTACGCCGCGCTCGCCAAGGCGCCGCAGACCTACTTCGACGCCGTCGACGCGCAGGACGTCGAGGGCATCGTCTCGCACTTCGCGGACGACGCGACGCTGACGATCCAGACCGCGAACGTCACGCACAACGGCAAGGACGAGATCCGCCGGATGTTCACCGACTTCACGGAGAACTCGGTCTTCATCGAGCACCAGATCCACAACATGGTCGTCGAGACCGACAAGGGCAAGGTGTCCACGGAGCAGGACTACCGCGGCGAGCTCAAGGACGGCACCAAGAACGACATGTACAACTGCAACTTCTTCGACTTCAACGAGGCCGGGGAGTTCCAGCGCGTCATCATCTGGATGGCGGGGACGAGCCCGCTGGTCTAGCGTGGAGCCGTGCGCGTCCGCCTTGTGGCGGGCGCGCGCGGAGTACGCGCGCCGGGCGCCCGCCCGCCGCGCCCCTTGGAGGAGGGGGAGATGACCGACTCGTTCCTGGGCAGGGTCCCCGTGCCGATCCTGCTCGGCATCACGATGTTCTTCTGGGGAGCCGCGTTCAACGCGACCGACATCGCGTTCGACTACGCGCCCGCCGGCATCATCACGTTCCTGCGCGCCGCGATCGCCACGGCGCTGCTGCTCGTCCTGATGCCCGTCCTCGGCGGGTCGATCCCCCGCTCCGGGAAGGTCTGGCTCTACGCGCTGCTCGTCGGTGCGGGCTCGACCACCCTGTCCCTCGCCGGCCTCGGGCTCGGCACGCAGTACGCGGGCCCCGCGGTCGCCTCGGTGCTGCTCAACTCGGCGCCCTTCTTCGCGGTGCTGTTCGCCCGCGTGTCCCTGCACGAGCGGATCATGCTGCTGCGCGCCGTGGGCCTCGTCGTCGGCTTCGTCGGCGTCGTGATCATCGTGCTCTCGAACCCCACCGAGACGGGCTCGGGCGGCGAGTTCGTGTTCGGCGTCGTCGCGGTGATGGTCGGCGCCGTCGGCTACGCCGCCTCGAGCGTGGTCGTGCGCTGGATGAGCGTCAAGAACGTGCAGGCCGACCTCTGGGGCTTCACGTGGGCGCAGTTCCTCTGCGGCACGGTCCTCCTGATCCCGTTCATGTTCCTGTCGGGCGACCCGTCGACGACGCAGTGGGGCGAGCCCGGCTTCTGGCTCTCGATGGCCTTCCTCGGCCTCGGCCCGCAGCTCGTCGCGTACGTCTGCTTCTTCGTGGCCCTCGCCCGCTGGCCCTCGGGCCGCGTGATGGCCTGGTCGTTCCTGCCGCCCGTCGTGGCCGGCGTGATCGAGATCCTGCGCGGCAACATCCCCGGCGCGGTCACCCTGCTCGGCATGGCGGTGACGGTGGCGGGCGTCGCGATCGTCAACCACCCGCGGGCCGAGGCCCCCGACGACCACCCCGTCGCCACCCTCGACCCCGACGCCGAGCACGCCGTCGAGCACCCCGACTCCTGAGAGGCCGAACCGCATGACCCCGCTCCCCGACCGCCCTCTGCACGACTGGAGCTGCTTCGAGATCGCAGCCGCGGTGCGCGGCGGCGAGGTCACCGCGGAGGAGGTCGTCGAGCACCACCTGCGCCGGATCGAGGAGCGCGCCGACCTCAACGCGTTCATCACGGTCTGCGCCGAGGAGGCGCTGCACGACGCGCGCACCCTGCCCCGCCACCGCCGCGCGGGCCTGCTCGCCGGCGTGCCGTTCGGGCCGAAGGACCTGTTCGACACGGCGGGCATCCGCACCACCGCGGGCTCGGCGCACTTCAAAGACCACGTGCCCGCCACGACCGCGGTCGCCGTGCAGCGGCTCGTCGACCAGGGCGCGATCGTCGTGGGCAAGACGAACCTGTCGGAGTTCGCGTGGGGCGTGACGACCCAGAACGCGCACTACGGCTTCTGCCAGAACCCGCGCCACCCGGGCCGGATCGCGGGCGGCTCGTCGGGCGGCTCGGCCGCCGGGCTCGCCGCGGGCCTCTTCGCGATCGCGCTCGGCACGGACACGGGCGGCTCGATCCGGATCCCGTCGGCGGCCTGCGGGGTGTCCGGCTGGAAGGGCCCGTGGGGGCAGGTGCCCGACGACGGCTGCTTCCCCCTGATCCCGCAGATGGACCACGTCGGGCCGATGGCCCGCAGCATGGCCGAGAACATGCTCGCGCTCGAGGCGCTGGGCGTGATGGAGCGCCCCGCCCCGCGCCTGACGGGCCTGCGGATCGGCGTCCTGCACCCGACGCCCGCCGCCGAGGCGATGGCCGCGCTCGGCAACGAGGTCGTCGAGGCCGAGCTGCCGAACTACGACGCGCTCTTCCCGCTGTTCGCCGCCTGGGCGGCCGACACGCACCGCGAGCTGATCGAGACCCGCTGGGACGAGTACTCGCCGGACCTGCAGCGCAAGCTCACGCTGGGCCGCGAGATGCCGGCTGTCGCCTACCTGCAGGCCGAGCGCGACATGGCGGCCTACCGCTTGCGCTGCGAGCGCGAGCTGAGCCACGACATCCTGATCAACCCGACGATCCCCGTGCCGCTGCCGCCCGTCTCGGAGCCCGAGACCTTCGAGCTGCGGCTCGCCATGACCCCGTACACGCGCGCCTTCAACCACCTCGGCTGGCCGTCGTGCACGACCCGCGACGGGCTGATGATCACGGGCCGCGACGCCGCCACCGTGATGGCCGCGGCGCTCGCGTGGGAGGAGACGATCGAGACCCCGGCGGTGACCTGCTGATGGCCGCCCCCCTGCCGCCCGGCGCCGCCCTCGCGCGCTCCTTCGACGCCCCCGACGAGGCCTTCGACCGCGCGGGCGTCGCCCAGGCCGTGATCACGATCGGCGAGACGCCGGTGAAGCGCGCCGTCTACCCGGCCGGCTGGCGGCACGCGGAGGCCTTCGGCGACGAGCCGTGCTGGGACACGCACGTCGGCTACTGCGCGGCCGGGCGCCTCAGGGTCTGGTGGCCCGACGGCACCGAGCTCGTGGTGGCCGCGGGCGATGCCTTCGTGCTGCCGCCCGGCCACGACGCCGAGTGCCTCGAGGAGTGCGTCCTGATCCAGATCGACAGCGGCGAGTCGGCCCGGGAGCGGTTCGGGCTGTGACGCGCATCCTCGTCATCAACCCGAACACGACGCAGGCGATGACCGACGAGATCGCCGCGGCGGCGCGCGCCGTCGCCCGGCCCGGCACGGCGATCACCTGCGTCTCGCCCGACGCCGGCCCGCGCTCGATCGAGGGGTTCGCCGACGAGGCGATCGCCGCCTACCACGTGCTCGAGCTGGTCACCCGCACACGGGGCGAGTACGACGGCTACGTGATCGCCTGCTTCGGCGACCCGGGCCTCCACGCCTGCCGCGAGGTCGCCGACGTGCCCGTCGTCGGGATCGCGGAGGCCGCGATGCACCTGGCGGGCCTCGTCGCGCACCGCTGGTCGATCGTGACCGTGATCCCCCGCGTCGAGCCGTTCCTCGCCGAGGCCGTGCAGCGGGCCGGAATGCGCGAGCGCTGCGCCTCGATCCGCTGCACGCCGCTCTCGGTGCTCGAGATCGAGGCCGATCCCGAGCGCACGCGGCGCCTGATCCTCGAGCACGCGCGCCTCGCGATCGACGAGGACGGCGCCGAGGCGATCCTGCTCGGCTGCGCCGGGCTCGGCCCGATCGACAAGGCGATGCAGGAGGCCCTCGGCGTGCCCGTCCTCGACGGCACGGCCTGCGCCGTGCCGCTCGTGGAGGCCCTCTGCGCGTACGGCGTCACGACGTCGAAGGCGAAGGCCTTCAAGGCGCCCGAGCCGAAGGAGCTCGTCGGCTGCCCCGCGAGCCTCGTCGCCGCCTGGGCCCGGGAGGCCGGGGCGTGAGCCGCGTCGTCGGCGTCGACATCGGCGGCACCTTCACGGACCTGATGCTGTTCGACCAGATGGCGGGGGCCGTCCACGTGCACAAGGTGCCCTCGACGCCCGCCGCGCCCGAGCAGGCGATGGTCGAGGGGCTCGTCGAGCTGTGCCGAATGGCCGGCATCGGCCCGGCCGCGGTGACGGGCGTCTTCCACGGCACCACCGTGGCCACCAACGCCGTCCTCGAGTTCGAGGGCGCCGAGGTCGGGCTGATCACGACGCGCGGGTTCCGCGACGTCGTGCACATCGGCCGCCACCAGCGCCCCCAGCACTACAGCGTCGTGCAGGACATCCCCTGGCAGGCGCGGCCCTTCGCGAAGCGCCGCCACCGCCACGTCGTCGCCGAGCGGATCGCCCCGCCGACCGGCGCGGTCGTCGTGCCGCTCGCCGAGGACGAGGTGCGCGCCGCCGCCGAGGCGCTGCGGGCCGACGGCGTCGGGGCCGTCGCCGTCTGCTTCCTCTTCTCGTACCTCAACCCGGCCCACGAGGAGCGCGCCGCGCAGATCGTGCGCGAGGTCATGCCCGACGCGTTCGTCACCACCTCGGCCGGGATCGTGCCGCAGTTCCGGGAGTTCGAGCGCTTCACCACGGCGCTGATGAGCGCCTTCGTCGGCCCGGGCACGGGCCGCTACCTCGAGCGCCTCGACGCGGCCCTGAAGGGCGCGGGCGTCGAGGGCGAGCTGCACGTGATGATGTCGTCGGGCGGCGTGGCCAGCGTCCGCGCCGCCGCCGAGCGGCCCGTCACCCTGCTCCTGTCGGGGCCCGCCGCCGGCATCCTCGGCGGCCAGTGGGCGGGGGCGCTGTCGGGCCGCGACCGGCTGATCACCTTCGACGTCGGCGGCACCTCTGCGGACATCGGCATCGTCACCCCCGACGGCGTCGCCGAGGCCTCCGCCCGCGACACCTGGGTCGGCGGCTACCCCCTGCTCGTGCCGATGCTCGACGTGCACGCGATCGGCGCGGGCGGCGGCTCGATCGCCTTCGTCGACGAGGGCGGCGCCTTCCGCGTCGGCCCGCGCAGCGCCAAGGCCCGCCCCGGCCCGGCCTGCTACGGGCACGGCGGCACGGAGCCCACGATCTCCGACGCGCACCTCGTGCTCGGCCGGCTCGACCCGGAGCGCTTCCTCGGCGGGCGCATGCGCCTCGACCGGGCCGCCGCCGAGGCCGTCATCGCGCCGCTCGCGGGCGAGCTCGGGATGGACCCGCTCGACGCGGCCCAGGGCATCCTCACCATCGCGAACGCGAACATGGCCCGCGCGATCCGCTCGCGCACGATCGAGAAGGGCCACGACCCGCGCGACTTCGCCCTCGTGGCGTTCGGCGGCGCGGGGCCCCTGCACGCGGCCGAGGTGGCGGAGCTCCTCGGCGTGCCCGAGGTGCTGGTGCCGCCGTTCCCGGGCATCACCTCCGCCAACGGCCTGCTCACCAGCGACCTCAAGTACGACCTGATGCGCACCGTCTTCATGGTCGAGGGCGCGGTCGACGCGGACCGCGTCAACCGCGAGCTCGACGAGCTCGAGGCGACCCTGCGCGGCTGGCTGCACGCCGACGGCGTCGACGACGCGGACATCGAGGTGCAGCGCGCGCTCGACTGCCGCTACGTCGGCCAGGGCTACGAGCTGCGCGTCCCGCTCGCCCCGGGCCCGTTCGCCGCGGCGGCGCTCGAGCGCTTCCACGCGCTGCACGCCAAGGAGTACGGCAAGGCGCACGGCGACCCGATCGAGATCGTCAACGCCCGCGTCACGGCGACGGGCCGGCGCCCGACCGTCGACCGGCTGCCCGTCCCCTCCGGCGACCTCGCGAACGCCCTCGTGGCCACCCGGCCCGTCCGCTTCCCCGGCCCCGCGGGCCTCGTCGCGCACGACGCGCCCTTCTACGAGCGCCCGCACCTGCCCGTCGGGGCGGCCTTCCCCGGCCCCGCGATCGTGCTGCACGCCGACACCACCACGGTGGTGCCGCCCGGCTGGTCGGCCGTCGCCGACCCCGCCGGCAACCTGATCCTGACCCGGGAGCGGGCGGCGTGAGCGCGGCCCGGCTCGACCCCGTCACCACCGCGGTGATCGCCGGCGGCCTCGACTCGATCGCGGTCGAGATGGGCCACAAGCTGGCGCGCATGTCGTACTCGTCGATCATCCGCGAGTCGGAGGACTTCGGCTGCGCGCTCTGCGACGCGGACGCCAACCAGCTCTGCGAGTCGGTGCAGTCGACGCCGCTGCAGTCCGGGCCGATCCCCGGCTACGTGCAGGGCATCGAGCGCCGCTTCGCGGAGCTCGGCCTCGGCTGGCGGCCCGGCGACGTGGTGATCCACAACCACCCCTACTACGGCGCCTCGCACCAGCCGGACGTCGGCCTCATCGTGCCCGTCTTCCACCGGGGCGAGCTGGTCGGCTTCTCCGGCACGACCGCGCACCACCTCGACCTCGGCGCGCTCACGCCCGGCACCTGCGGCATCGTCGACGCCGGCGACGCCTACGCCGAGGGCCTCCACTTCAACGCCCTCAAGATCGAGGACGAGGGCCGCCCGAACGAGGTCCTCTGGCAGCTGATCCGCGACAACGTGCGCGCCCCCCACCTCGTGGTCGGGGACATGGAGGCGCAGGTGACCGCGGCGAAGATCGGCGCCGAGCGGATGGCCGAGCTGATCGCCCACCACGGCCTCGAGACGTTCCGGCTGGCCTGCGCCGACGTGATGGACTACTCGGACCGGATGCTGCGCCGCGAGATCGCGAGGCTGCCGGACGGCACGTACGCGGCCGAGGGCCTCCTCGACGGCTACCCCGACCACCCCGACCCGCGCTACCGCGACCTGCGGATCCGGGTCGCCGTGACCGTCAAGGGCGACGAGCTGACCGTGGACCTCGCCGGCACCTCCGAGCAGATCGACCTGCCCCTCAACATGCCGTTCGTCGGCACCGTCGACCTCGCGGTCTGGGTGGCGCTGCGCTCGATCCTGCTCGACACCGACACCCACGACCCGGTGCCGACCAACTCGGGCCTGTTCCGGGCGATCACGATCACGGCGCCCGAGGGCTGCCTCGCCAACCCGCGCTTCCCCGCCCCCACGATCGCGCGCTTCTCCGGCGGCAACCTCGTCGCCGACACCCTGATGCGGGCGCTCGCCCCGATCCTCCCCGACGCCGTCTCGGCGGGCACGGGCACGCTCCGGATCATCTCCTACTCCGGCTTGAGAGACGGCGGGCACTGGGTCTACATGGACATCCACGAGGGCAGCTACGGCGCGCGCCGCGGCAAGGACGGCATGGACGCCGTCGACACCCTCTACGCCAACACCCGCAACAACCCGATCGAGGACATCGAGTCGCACTACCCGCTCCGGGTCACGCAGTACGAGCTGCGCGAGGGCTCGGGCGGGGCGGGCACGTGGCGCGGCGGGCTCGGCTCGATCCGCGAGATCGAGTTCCTGGAGGAGACGGGCTTCTCGCTCGAGGGCGAGGGCTCGGTCTGGCGCCCGCCGGGGCTGTTCGGGGGCGAGGACGGCACGCCCGGCCGGATCCTGCTCAACCCGGGCACGGACCGCGAGGAGGAGCTGCCGAGCAAGTTCCCGTACCGCAAGGCCAAGGCCGGCGACCGCGTGCGGATGCTCGGCCCCTCGGGCGGCGGCTACGGCCCGGCGGCCGAGCGCGACCCGGCCGCCGCCGAGGCCGACCGGGCCGACGGCGTCGCGTGAGCGCGCCGCGCGGTCTCGCGCGCGCCTGCCATCCCGCCCCCACCCTCGCCGTCACGGCGCTGGTCTGCGCCTTCGGCGCGATCCTCGGCTGGCGCGGCGGCGGCCTCGCGCTGGTCGGGCTCGCCGTCCTCACGGGCCAGCTGTCGGTCGGCTGGGTCAACGACGCCAAGGACGCCGACCTCGACCGCGCCCAGGCCCGCTCCGCGAAGCCCGTCGTGGCGGGCCTGATCGCCCCGCGCGCCCTGTGGGCCGCCGCGCTCGCCGCGCTCGCCGCGAGCGCGGCCCTGAGCTGGCTCGCCGCCGGCTGGCTCGGCGGCTCCCTGCACGTCTGGGCCGTCGCCTGGGGCTGGATCTACACGCTCGGGCTGAGCCGCACGCCGCTCTCGTGGCTGCCCTACGCACTGGCCTTCGGGGCCCTGCCGGGGTTCCTCGCGGTGGGCCTCGGCGAGCCGGGGGCGCCGCTCTGGCTGACGGCGGCCTTCGCGATCACGGCCGTCGGGGCGCACCTCGCAAACGCCCTCCCGGACGTCGCCCGCGACCGCGCCGCCGGCGTCGGCGGCCTCGCGGTCTCGCTCGGCGAGCGCCGCGCGGCGCTGCTGTGCTGGGCGCTGACCGGCGCGGGCACCGGCATCGTCGCCGTCGAAGCGCTGGCCCGCCAGCCGTGGCTGGCCGCCGTCATCGCCCTCGCCTGGCTCGCCGCCGCCCTCCTCGCCCGCTCGGGCCGGGCGTCCGCGTTCCACGCGCTCCTCGCGCTCGTCGGGCTCGACGTGGCCGCGATCGCGCTCGCCCTCGCGCTCGGCTGAGGAGCGCGGGACGCCCGCCCCCGAGCGCGGGGGTCCCCGCAGGCGCGGGGCCGCGGGCTAGTGCGGCCGCTCGGAGGGCGGCCGCTCCAGCTCGAACACCTCGCCCGGGTGGCTGTAGGCGTTGCCGCCGAGGCGGCCGAGCGGGCGCAGCCGGCGCGGGTCGATGCGGCCGTCGTCGTAGAGCCCGTCGGCGACGTGGAAGGCGACGACCTCGAGCACGGCGACGAAGTAGGCGTTCTCGGTGTCGCCGATCGGCACCTCCTGCGTTAGGCGGCACTCGAGCGCCACCGGCGACTCGGCCACGCGCGGCGGGGCGACGTGCCGGCACGGGACGGGCGTGAGCCCGGCGCGGGCCATCTCGTCGACGCCGAACGGGTACTCGCCCGCGGTCAGGTTCATCGCCTCGGCGAGGTCGTCGGTGACCACGTTGACGACGCACTCGCCGGTGGCGCGCAGGTTGACGCCGGTGTCCTTGAAGGCGCCGTCGCGGTGCCGGCCGATCGACACGATCACGCTCGGCGGCTCCGCCCCCACCGCCTGGAAGAACGAGAAGGGCGCGAGGTTGGCCGCGCCCGCGTCGTCGACCGTGCTGACCCAGGCGATCGGGCGCGGCACGACGCAGTCGACGAGCAGGCGGTAGGCGCGCCGGCCCGGCAGCTCGGAGGCGTCGACGACGGGCACGGGCCCACCGTAGCGCCCGCGCCTAGCGGAAGATCCCGATCAGGATCCCGCCCGCCACGACGAGCGCCATCGCGCCGATCACGCGCGCGCCGATCGCGTCGCCCGCGCGGCCGATCAGGAACCACGCGAAGAGGACGGTCCACAGGGACTGCATCGCGTTGAGCGGCGCGAACACCGTCACCGTGCCGACCGACAGGGCGATCGTGAGGGTGGCGTAGGCGAGCCCGAAGACGAGGCCCGCGGGCAGGTAGGCGCGCCACAGCCCGGCGATCTGGCCGGGTAGGGCACCCCGGCGCGTGACGGCCGCGAAGCCCGCCACCGCGACGAGGGCCCCGAGCAGGGTCCAGCTGGTGGCGGCGCGCGCGTCCATGTCGGTCTCGAGGCCCGCGATCCGCATCGCGTTGTCGCGCGTCGCGAAGAGCAGCGCGCAGGCGAAGCCGAGCACCAGCCCGCGCGTCCGGAAGCCCGCGGGCAGCGCGCGCTCCCAGGCCAGGCTGGCCCCGCCCACGACGATCAGGGCGGTGCCCGCCACGAGCCCCGCCTTGAGCGGCTCGTCGCGGAAGCCGACGGCGATCACGGTGGCCAGGAGCGGCGCGGTGCCGATCATGATCGCGACGCGGCTCGCGCCCGCGTCGCGCACGGCCAGCATGAACACGATCTGCGACAGGCCCGGCGCGACGAGCCCGATCAGGAGGTACGCGAGCGCGGCATGGGCGTCGACGAGGTCGCCGCCCTTGCCGGAGGCCAGCGTGGCGACGAGGTCGACGGCGAGCGCGAGGCCGATCAGCACCACGCTGCCGGCGACGGGGTCGGGGGCGCGCATGATGCCCCGCCGCACGAGCACCGTGAGCAGGCCGAACAGCGCCCCCGCCAGCAGCCCCAGCCCCACCGCCTCCATGCGGGCACCATAGCCCCCGCGGGGGGATACCCACGGCGGACGTGGATTTCCCGCCGAGCGCGGCTATCATCGCGGCCTGTAGGCCCCCCGGCAGGCGAGGAGAGAACGATGAAGAAGGCGATCCGCGGCGGCACCGTCGTGAACGCGCGCGAGACGGTGAAGGGCGACGTGCTGGTCGACGGCGAGCAGATCGTCGCCGTCGGCCAGATCGGGCCCGTGGAGGGCGCCGAGGAGATCGACGCCACGGGCTGCTACCTGCTTCCCGGCCTGATCGACAACCACACCCACATGTCGATGCCGTTCGGCGGCACGACCACGGCCGACGACTACAACACGGGCACGCAGGCCGCGGCCGCGGGCGGCGTGACCGCGATCGTCGACTTCGCCCTGCAGATGGAGGACGGCGGGCTGCAGTCCTCGCTCGACCAGTGGATGGGCCGCGCCGAGGGCACCGCCCACGTCGACTACGGCTTCCACATGGCCGTGACGCGCTCCGACGAGGGCACGTTCAGGGACATGCCGAAGATGGTCGACCAGGGCGTCTCGTCCTTCAAGGTCTTCCTCGCCTACAAGAACGTCCTGATGATCACGGACGACCTCTTCATGCGCGTGCTTGAGGAGTCGAAGGAGCACGGCGGGCTCGTGCAGGTCCATGCCGAGAACGGCTGGATCATCGACCGGCTGGTCGCCGAGGCCCTCGGGCGCGGCGACACGGCGCCGATCTGGCACGCCCGCACGCGCCCCGAGTGGGTCGAGGCGGAGGCGACGGGCCGCGCGGTCCGCTTCGCCGAGCAGGCCGGCGCGCCGGTCTTCATCGTGCACGTCTCGTGCCCGTCGGCCGCCGAGGAGATCATCGCGGGCCGCGCCCGCGGGGTCGCCGCCTACGGCGAGACCTGCATCCAGTACCTGTTCACCGACATCACCGACCTCGAGCGGCCCGCCCCCGCGGGCGCCCGCTTCGTCTGCTCGCCGCCGATCCGCGACGCCGTCCACCAGCCCTTCATGTGGGACTGCCTCAAGTACGGCCACCTGCAGTCGATCTCGACGGACCACTGCCCGTTCGACGACTCCCAGAAGGCGCTCGGCAAGGACGACTTCTCGAAGATCCCGAACGGCCTCGCCTGCATCCAGCACCGCCTGCCCCTGATGTGGGAGCACGGCGTCAGGGAGGGGCGGATCTCGATGAACCGCCTCGTCGACATCTGCTCGACGGCGATCGCGAAGACCTTCGGCATCACCACGAAGGGCGCGATCAGCCCCGGCATGGACGCCGACGTCGTGATCTTCGATCCGGCCCAGCCGTTCACGTTCTCGACAGAGACGTCGTTCATGAACGTCGACTACGACCTCTTCGACGGCCGGACCGTCGCGGGCTCCGTGCGCAGCACGCTCTGCCGCGGCAGCGTGGTCTTCGACCGCGGCGAGATCAAGACCCAGCCCGGCCACGGCCGGTTCCTCAAGCGCCGGCCGTTCGACGTGGCGCTGCAGGGCGACGTCGCGGGCTGACCCGAGGAGCGGTCGGCGGGGCCCCGCGCCCCGCCGACCGGCGTCGACCCGTGCGGCCTAGACTGCGAAGAACAGTCATGGCCCCGGGCCACGCACCCTACCGACGCCGCTTCCTCGCCCTCGAGGCGCTGCTCGTCGTGGGCGGGCTCGCGCTCCTCGGCCTCGCGGCCCTGCAGGTGCAGGCGCTGCGCGACCGCACCCCGCTCACGGCCGTCGCCTTCGCGGACGTCGACACGACCATCGACGCCGGGCTCCAGCGCCACCTCGACTACCTCGCCGACGTCCAGCGCGAGGAGGAGCGCCTGCCGTCGCTATTCCCGACGGACGCGGACGCCGAAGGGCTCGGCCTCGAGATCATCCCGAACGCCTTCGACCTCGTCAGCCCGCCTCAGGCGGACGCCGTGTTCCGGGTGCCGCTGCCCGGCCAGGCCCCGTTCTCGTCGCGCTCGGTCGAGTTCTTCGAGTCCGGCTTCGTCCTCGGCCGCGCCCAGTCGTTCCAGCGGGTGACGGGCCAGAAGGGCCGCCTCGGCCTGGTGGTCTGGGCCTTCCGCTCGCCGGAGGGCGCGCAGCGCGCCTTCCGCGCCTACCGCGACATGATGGGCCTCCACGCCGC
Source organism: Actinomycetota bacterium (assembly GCA_016870485.1). Lineage (GTDB taxonomy): Bacteria > Actinomycetota > Thermoleophilia > Gaiellales > F1-60-MAGs149 > F1-60-MAGs149. The sequence continues at coordinate 43,964 of VGBM01000009.1, read as the reverse complement.
GCCCTCGGACTACGCGCCGCTCGCGGGCCTCAAGGGCACGGTGGAGGCGGGCATCCAGGAGCTCTTCTGGGTGCGCGGCCGCCTCCTGATCCAGTCCTCCTGGGCGATCCCCCAGCGGGACACCGCCGGCGTGCAGGCGGCGCACGTCGCCCTGACCGCGCTGATCGACCGCGAGGCGCGCGAGCAGGAGCCCGAGTCCGCGCCGGCCCCCGCCCCGCCCGACCTCACGCCGATCGGCCGCGTCGCGGCGCTGCGCATCCCCGACCTGCTCCTGCCCGGCGGCTACCGCACCGCCGAGCGGGCGAGCGGCGCCACCGCCGACCCCCTGCGCGGCTGGCAGGCCGCGCCCAGCCTCGACGTCGCCTTCTCGCGGCTCGGCCTGCTCGGCACCCATCGCCAGGTGATCCGCATCCAGGGCCTGATCCTGGCCCGCTACGAGCTCGCCGGGCAGCACTACCCAGACGCGCGCCGCGCGGCCCGCGCGCTCCGGGTCGTCCGCACCGAGCGCGACGGCCTGCCCGTGCGCGTGGCCGGCCTCGGCGACGCGGTCGAGGTGCGCGGCCCCGGCGGGCGCAACTACTCGGACCTCTGGTGGCGGCGCGGGCCGTTCCTCCTGCGCGCGTCGCTCTACTCGTCGCGGCTCGCCCCGCTCGACCCGGCCGAGCAGCGGCGCTTCGCGCGCCTGCTCGACCGCCAGGCGCGGATCGTGCTGACCACCCTGCCGCCCGCGACCCCCGCGGGCTGATCCTGCAACGCTTCGGGCGTGGACTCCGCCGAAGCGCGCCGCATCCTCGTCCATGGGACGTCCGGCCCCGAGCCGTGCGGGCTGTTCATCCGCTGCGTGGCCGGCATCCTCGACTTCGGCGTCGTCGTCGTGGTGCTGTTCTGGCTGACGGTGGCGGTGCGCGGCACGAACCCGCAGGGCGAGATCGAGCTTCCCCTCTGGGCCACGCTCGTCTACGTGGTCTGGTGGTTCGGCTACTACGCGCTCTTCGAGTACCTGTGGAACGGCCAGACCCCCGGCAAGCGGGTCGCCCGCATCCGCGTCGTGATGGGCAGCGGGACGCCCATCACCCGGGAGGCCGCCCTCAAGCGCACCCTGGTGCGCCCGATCGACATGCTGCCGTGGCTCGTGCCGTACGCCCTCGGCGTGCTCTGGATGCTGGCGACCGGCCCCAAACGCCGCCAGCGCCTCGGCGACAAGTGGGCGGGCACGAAGGTGATCGCGGTCGACCCGCCGCGGCGCGCGCCCGAGGACTGAGCCAGCCGCGTCCCGCTCCCGGCTGATAGCATCGTGCCGTGCGCAGCGCAACCCTCATCGTCGCCGGCGCGATCCTCCTGGTCGCCGCCGTACCCGCGTCCGCGCAGGTGCGCCTCGCCACCATCGTCGGGGTCTCGGGGTCCCTGACCGGCCGGTCCGACTTCCAGGGCACCTGGAACCAGGCCGACTACCCCGAGGAGAAGGACGCGTGCATCCAGCGCCGCGCCGACGTCGCGTACGCACTGCGGATGATCGGGCAGGGCCCGGTCGTGGAGATCGACTTCCGCTACCCGGCCAAGATCCGGCCCGTGATCACGACCGTCGGTGTGACCTCGAAGCGCCAGCTGCGTCTGCGCGTGACCGCGACGAAGACGTCGGGCTCGGCGCGGTCGCTGCCGGGGGAGTTCAACTCGTTCGTCAACTGCGGCCTCCAGACGCCGCCCGCGCCCGGCGACGACGAGGTCGCCCCGCTGGTCCTGCCTCTCGGCCCGGCGAACTGCTCGTTCCGGCCCGCCGTCTTCATTCTGAACCTGCAGAACCAGATGCTGGGCGCCCTCTCGGCGACATCGCGCGCGTGGGAGGACCAGCTGACGCGCTGCAGCTGGACTGCGACGACCGCCGTCTTCCCGTCGAACCTTGGCGCCGCCAAGGGCGACTGGGCCCGTCAACGGGTCTTCTTCGAGGAGGGCGCGCCCGGCACGACGGTGGCCGTCACGTACCGCCTCGACTACACGGACCCGCTCGCCACCTGCGCCACCACGTCCGCGATCGTCACCGACGTCTGCACCGCGACGCGGCGGGGCGCCATCACGGTGCGCTTCCGCCTCGGCAGCTAGGCCCGGCTCAGCGGGTCGTGTAGCCCGCGTCCACCACGAGCGCGGCGCCGACCGTGCCGCCGGCCCGCTCCGAGGCGAGGAAGGCGATCGCCTCGGCGATCTCCGCGGGCTCGATCAGCCGCCCGATCGCCGTCGAGGCCGCGAAGGCGGCGCGGGTCGCCGCGGGGTCGGGCGTCTCCTCGAAAAAGCGGCCCGCGAGCGGCGTGTCGGTCGGGCCCGGGCAGACGGCGTTGACGCGGATCCCCTCCGCCGCGTGGTCGAGGGCCATCGCACGGGCCAGGTTGACGGCGGCGCCCTTCGAGGCGCAGTAGGCGACGGCGCTCGGCACGGCCACGAGGCCGAGCTGCGAGGCCACGACCACGATCGCGCCGCCGCCCGCGGCGCGCAGGTGCGGGACCGCGGCGCGGCAGGTCAGGTAGACGCCACGCACGTTGACGCTCATCACGCGCCCGAACTCCTCGGGGCTGCACTCGACGACGTCGCCGCGCGACGCGATGCCCGCGCCGCAGACCACGACGTCGAGCCCGCCGAGGGCCGCGGCCGCCCCGTCGACGGCCGCCGTCAGCGAGGCCTCGTCGGCGACGTCGCAGACCTCCGTGTGGTCGGCGCCGCAGGTGGCCAGCAGGGCCTCGTCGCGGTCGAGGGCGGCCACGCGGCAGCCGTCCTCCCGGAAGCGGGCGACGGTGGCGAGGCCGATGCCGGAGGCGCCGCCGGTGATCAGGACGCGGCGGCTCATGCGGCCGTCATCCCGCCGTCGACGACGAAGGCCGAGCCCGTCACGAACGAGGCGCGGTCGGAGGCCAGGAAGCAGATCGCGTCGGCGACCTCGTCCGCGCGGCCGACGCGGCCGATCGGGTGCAGCGGCTCGAACGCGGCGAAGGCCGCCTCGGGGTCGGGCAGGCCGGCGACAAACTGGCGCGGCTGCTGCGTGTCGATGACGCCGGGGCAGATCGCGTTGACGCGGATGCCGTCGTCGGCGAGGTCGATCGCCATCCCCTTGGAGAGGTGGATCACGCCGGCCTTGGCCGCCCCGTAGGCCGACATGTACCGCAGCGCCTTGAGCCCGCCCACGGAGGCGATGTTGACCACGTTCGCGCCCGGGCGGCCGAGCATCAGCGGCACGACGGCCCTCGAGACGAGGAAGATGCTCTTGAGCACGACGCCGTGGACCATGTCCCACTGCTCCTCGGTCGTCTCGAGGAAGGGCGCGCCCACGATCGCGCCGTGGTTGTTGACGAGGACGTCGACGCCGCCGTAGGCCTCGCGCGCCGTCTCCGCGATCCGCGCGCAGTCGGCCGCGGACGTGACGTCGGCCTGCACGGCGACGGCCTCGGCGCCACCCGCGCGGTGCGCGTCGGCGACCTCCGCGACCTCGGCCCGCAGGTCCGTCAGGACGAGGCGCGCCCCGGCGTCGGCCAGCCGCTGCGCGGTGGCGCGCCCGATGTCGCCCTCGGCGCCGGTCAGCACCACCACCCTCCCCTCGAGCTCTGCGGCCATCGCGCGGTTTCCCCTTCCCCCCGGTCGCGGGTATCCTCTCGTCCGGCGAGGATAGCCGCCCGGGCCCGCCCGGACGAGTCCCGCCGGGGAGACGAGGAAGGAGGACCGCCATGCCGTTCGTGACGCTGTCGAACGACAACCGCATCTACTACGAGCTGACCGGCCCCGAGGACGGCCCCGTCGTCCTGCAGTTCGGGGGGTCCCTGTTCGGCCGCCACAACTTCGGGTTCGTCAACGACGGCTTCCGCGAGCGCGGCTTCCGGCTGCTCTCGTACGACGCCACCGGCTACGGCCGCTCCGACTGCCCGAAGGAGCCGTACTCCGTCGAGGGCTGGGCCGACGAGGGCGCGCTGCTCCTCGACGCCCTCGGCCTCGACCGCGTCCTCGTGCACGGCACCTCGATGGGCGGGATGGTCACGATCGCCTTCACCGGCAAGTACCCCGAGCGCGTCATCGCCGCCTGCTCGGACTGCGGCATGGCCCGCTGCGACCTCTACCGCCGGGTCTACTTCCGCACGTGGCGGAAGATGGCCGAGGCGATGCCGCTCGACGACTTCTGCGACCTGATCACGATCCAGGCCGTCGGCGACCACTTCCTCGCGGCCAACCCCGACACCTTCGAGATGGTCCGACACGTGATCCGGCTCAACCCGCCGTACACGATCCGCTGGGCGTGCCTCGCCATGGAGACCATGGACCTCGAGCCGCTCGCGCGGCAGATCCAGCGGCCGATCCTGTTCACGAACGGGACCCGGGACACCATGACCCCGCCGCGGCTCGCCGAGGGCGGCTTCTCCGCGCACGACATCGCGGCGGCGATCGGCGACTGGGCGACCGTCCACGAGTTCCCCGAGATCGGCCACGCCGACCTGCTCGAGTGCCCCGCGGAGGCCACCGAGCTCGTCGCGTCCTTCTTCACGCAGCACGCCGGCGCCTAGGCGCGGAAACGAGGCCCACCATGCACTTCGGCATCACCGTCCTCCCCGACCCGCCCTACACGGACCTCGTCCGCCTGTTCAAGCAGGCCGAGGACGCCGGCTTCGAGATCGGCTGGACGTACGACAGCCACGTCCTCTGGCAGGACCCGTATCCGCTCCTGACCGCGGCGGCGCTCGGCACCGAGCGGATCAGGCTCGGCATGTGCGTGACCAACCCGGGCACGCGCGAGCCGACCGTGACCGCGTCGGCGCACGCCACCCTGCAGGACATCTCGAACGGCCGCATGGTCTTCGGGATCGGCCGCGGCGACTCCGCGCGCCGCTACATCGGCCTGCAGCCCGTCAGGATCGCCGAGTACGAACAGGCGACGGCGATGATGAAGGACCTGATGAACGGCCGGAAGACCGAGTGGAACGGCAAGGAGCTGCGGCTCGAGTGGGCCGCGGACCAGCCGGAGATCCCGTTCTACCTGGCCGGCTACGGGCCGCGGGCGCTCGCGGTCGCGGGCCGGCACGCCGACGGCGTGATCATCCAGCTCGCCGACCCGGAGATCATCCAGTGGATCATGGGCCTGGCCCGGGCGGCCGCCGAGGAGGTCGGCCGCGACCCCGACGCGCTCGAGCCGATCGTCTGCGCCCCCGCGGTCCTGATGGACGACATGGCGGCGGCCCGCGACGCGAGCCGCTGGTTCCCGGCGATGGTCTCGAACCACGTCTTCGACCTCCTGCAGCGCTACGACAAGTCCGAGCTGCCGGAGGCCCTGACGTCGTACATGGACCGCCGCGAGTTCTACAACTACGACGACCACTCCCGGGAGGGCGCCGCCCACGGCGAGTTCGTCGACGACGAGACCGCGGACCGCTTCTCGATCCTCGGCTCGGTCGAGCAGCACGTCGCCAAGCTCAAGGAGCTCGAGGCGATCGGCGTCAAGCACTACAACATCTACCTGATGGCCGGCGATCGCGAGCGCACGATCGACGTCTACGGCGAGCAGATCATCCCGCAGTTCGCGCAGAGCTGACCGGCGGGTGCGGGCGGCGGTCGCCGCCGTCCGCGCCTAGGCCGCGCCGACCCGCTCGATCGCCCGGCCCGTCGCGATCCCGAAGGCGCGCGCGGCGAGCAGCAGGTGCTCGATCGGCGTGTCCTCCTCGGGGCAGTGCGAGAGGCCGTTCGTCGACGAGGCGAACAGCATCACGGTCGGCACCATCCGCGCCATCTCGGCGGCGTCGTGGAGCGGGCCCGACGGCAGCGCGCGGTCCGTGCCGGTGACCTCCTGGACGGCGGCCGTGGCGTCGGCGATCAGGTCCGGGTCGAACGGGATCGGCGGGATCCGCCAGAGCGGCTCCCAGCCGACCGTGCAGCCGAACTCGGCCGCGGCCTCCTCCGACGCGGCGCGGGCGTCGTCGTTCATCGCCTGGAGCACGTCCGCGTCGAGGTGGCGCTGGTCGACGAGGATCTCCGTGGCGCCGGGGACGGCGGTGACGACGCCGGGCGTGCAGACGGCGTTGCCGATCGTGGAGACGCCGGCGTGGCGGATCGCCACGTCGCGCAGGAGGAGCGCGAAGCGCGCGGCCGCCGAGAAGGTGTCCCGGCGGTGCAGCATCGGGGTCGAGCCGGCGTGCGCCGCCTGCCCGCGGAAGGTGACGGTGTAGCGCTCGACGCCGACGGTGCCGAGCACGGCGCCGACCGCCAGCCCCTCGCTCTCGAGCACCGGCCCCTGCTCGATGTGGAGCTCGAGGTAGGCGCGCACGTCCTCGATGCGGCGCCGGGCCTGGTGCGACGCGTCGAGGTCGACGCCCATCGCCTTGAGCGCCTGGTCGAGCGTGATGCCGTCCTTGTCGGTCAGCCGCTTGACGTCCTCGATCTCGAGGGTGCCGGCGAAGGCCGACGAGCCGAGCAGGCTGCGGCCGAAGCGCGCGCCCTCCTCGTCGGCCCAGTCGACGAGCCGGACGGTGCAGGACGGCGTGCCGTCGGCGGCGGCGGCGCGCAGCACCTCGAGCGCGCCCATCACGCCGAGCACGCCGTCGAGCCAGCCGCCGCGCGGCACGGCGTCGACGTGGCTGCCCGTGACGACGGCCTCGGGCCGCGCGCCGGGCAGGGTCGCCCAGAGGTTTCCGCACTCGTCGATTTCGTGGGTGACGCCCGGGATCTCGGCGAGCTTGCCGCGCAGGAAGTCCCGCGCCTTCACCCAGTCGTCGGTCCAGGCCAGCCGGCGGGCGCCGTCGGGCCCGCCCGTCAGGGCGCGCAGCTCCTCGAGGTCGGCGACGACGCGGGCGGGGTCGAAGGCGGCGAGGGCCATGGCCGGGAGAGTATCGGCTCCGGGTGGCCGGCGATCGCCCGTCAGCGCGGGACGTCGATCGCGACCTGCGCGGCCGCGTCCGCGAGCACGAACGCCGCCGCGCGCTCGCCCACCATGATCGCCGTCAGGCAGAGGTTGACCGAGGGGATGGTCGGGAAGACCGACGCCTCCGCGATCCTCAGGCCCTCGAGGCCGCGCACGCGGAGCGCCGGGCCGACGACAGCACCCTCGTCGTCGGCCGCGCCCATGCGGCACGTGCCCGAGGGGTGGTGGACGGTGTTCGACGACTCGCGCACGAAGGCGGCGATCTCCGCCTCGGACGCGCCGACCGGTGCGACCTCTCGCACCACCCAGTCCCGCAGGGGGTTTCGCGGACCATGCACCGGGCGTGCCGGAACGCCTCGACCAGGACCCGCTCGTCCTCACCACCGGGGTCCGTGAAGGAGCGCGGATCGATGACGGGAGGCGCTGCGGGGTCGGCGGAGGCGAGTCGCACCTCGCCGGCGCTCTGCGGCTTCACGACGTTCGGCACGATGCAGAACCCGTACTCCGGCGCGCGCGCCGCGATGCCGTCCACCGACAGGGGGGCGTAGTACGGCTGCGTGATGACGTGGGAGTACGCGTCAAAGCCGGCGAGGCCGTCCCGCGTGCGCAGGAAGACGCCGTGCTCGGCGCTCTGCAGGCTCGGGCCCGTGGGCCGATCGGTCACGATGGCGAGCGGGTTCTCGATGTGATCCCGGAGGTTCGCGCCGACGCCGGGAAGGTCATGGACCGGGTCGATTCCGAGCGCCTCGAGGGCCGATGCGGGACAGCAGGAGCAGGCGCGGCGTAACGATCGCGCCGGCGGCGAGGATCAACTCCCGGCGCGCGGTGATGGGCCCGCGGCTCGTGCGCACCGTGCGCGCCACCCCATCCGGGTCGACCTCGATGCGGCCGACCCGGGTCTCGAGCAGCAGGGTGATGCCGGCCGGCGGTTCGCTGAGCGGGCACAGACAGTCCACGGCCGTGGACTGGCGCACCGCATCTCGATGTCGAGGCAGAGCCAGCCTGCACCCTCGACGAGATCATCGCCATGGACGTCGACCTCCGGCAGCCCCAGATCGAGGGCGGCGGCGTGGACCGCCTGCGCACACGCGCTCTCGGCAGACGCGCGATGCACGTTGACCTGCCGCGCCGCACGCATGTGGTGGGGTCGACACGCCTCGGGCCCCCAGCCGGCGCCCCGATCGCCTCCCACGCGCGCAGGTCGCGGTCCGGCGGGATGCCGGCGACGGTGCCGTTGCGGCCGGAGCACCCGCCGGGCATCTTCGCCCGGCTCTGCCGGATGCGGCTGTTGCCCCGCGCCTGCGGGGCGATCGCGTAGTCGTAGTCGTAGGTGGGGTTGCCCAGCAGGGGCACCGAGCCGTGATAGCCGAGCACGAGCGGGTCGTGCCCGAACGCGCAACCCCCCTCGATCACGCAGATCGTGGCGTCGGGCTCCGCACCGGCGATGCGGCGCGCGATCACGCAGCCGGCTGTGCCGCCCCCGACGATGACGACGTCGTCCGTGGAGGTTGCCACCGCCTCAGCTGGTTTGATATCGTATCACATGTTGCCTCCGCCGCCGTACGGGTGTACGGTCGCGGGCACAGGAGAGACCGTCCCGAAACCGCCGCCTGGCGGGCGCGGAGACCGACACGATCAGGGGAGAGATACAGCCATGAACCAGGGTATTCGCCGCGCACTCGTCGCCGTGGTCGCCGCCGCGACGCTTGCCGTCGTGGCCGCCTGCGGCGGCGGCGAGGAGAGCGGCACCGCGGCGCAGGAGGCGGGCCCCGTCACGCTCAGCGTGCTGACCTTCAACGACTACATCCCGGAGAACCTCGCCGAGGAGTTCGAGAAGAAGACCGGCAACACGCTCGAGATCACCTACATCACCTCGAACGAGGACGGCATCGCCAAGATCGAGGGTGCCGAGCCGGGCACCTACGACATCGCGTTCCTGACGTCGCCGTTCACGCAAGGGCTGATCGCCGCCGACAAGGTCGAGGCGCTCGACGGCAGCAAGATCCCGAACCTCGCGAACCTCTACCCCGAGGCGGCCGAGCTCGCGTACGACCCGGGCAACGCCCACTCGGTCCCCTACTCGTGGGGCACGACCGGCATCTGCTGGCGCCAGGACCTCGTCGGTGACACGGTCGTCGACAGCTGGAGCGACCTGCTGACCCCCGACGACAACCTCAAGGGGAAGGTGACGATGCTCGACGAGGACCGCTGGCTGCTCGAGCCCGCCCTCAAGACGCTCGGCTTCTCCCTCAACACGACCGACGCGGACGAGCTGCAGCAGGCCGTCGACCTCTCGATCCAGGCCAAGTCGACGCTGCTCGGCTACGACGCCGAGACCTTCTACTCGAAGCTCGTCAGCGGCGAGGCCGTGGCCGTGCAGGGCTGGGACGGCTGGTGCAACTACGGCACCGCGGAGGAAGCGAACATCCAGTTCGTGATCCCGTCCGAGGGCTCCGACCTCTGGGTCGACACCCTGGTGATCCCGAAGGGCTCGACCCACATCGAGCAGGCCCACCAGTTCATGGACTTCATCCTCGAGCCCCAGAACGGCCAGTGGGTGGCCGAGAACATCCTGTACAAGGTCCCGAACAAGGCCGCGATGGAAGCGCTCGACCCCGCGCTGCTCGAGCAGTTCCCGAACATGGCGATCCCGCCGGCCACCCTCCTCGAGCAGGAGGCACTGGAGGATCTCGGCGAGGGCCAGTCGGCCTTCACGGACGCGGCCTCGAAGGTCAAGGCCGGCTAAGGCCGGTCGCGCCTTGCCGCAGCAGGCATCGCCGCTCCCCCCCTCCGCCGCTGCGGCGGAGGGGGGGTCGCGCCGAGCGCGTCTCGGGGCGCTCGTGCTCGCGCCCGCGCTCGTCTGGTGGGCGATCTTCCTCGCCCTGCCCATGGGCCTCGTGCTCGCCACCGCCTTCTTCAAGGGCGGTGCCTACGGGGCGATCATCTACGAGCCGACGCTCCGCAACCTCGAGCGCGCGCTCGACCCGCTCTACGTCGGCGTCCTCTGGCACTCGGTCTGGCTGGCGATGCTGACGACGGCGATCTGCCTGGTGCTCGGCTACCCCGCGGCGGTCTACATCGCCACCCGTGCCTCCGCGCGGACGCGCACCCTGCTCCTCGTGCTCGTGATCCTGCCCTTCTGGACGAACTTCCTGATCCGCACGTACGCCTGGATCGTCCTGCTCAACCGCGAGGGGGTCGTCAACGGCGCGCTCGAGGGCCTCGGCATCGTCGACGAGCCCCTGTCCCTGCTGTACAACGACGCCGCCGTGGTGCTCGGTCTCGTCTACGGCTACCTGCCGCTGATGATCCTGCCCCTCTACGCGGCGATCGAGCGCATCAACCCCGAGGTGCTCGAGGCCGCCACCGACCTCGGCGCCCGCCCCCTGCGCGCCCTGCGCACCGTGATGCTGCCGCTGATCATCCCCGGGATCGTCGCCGGCTGCGTCTTCGTGTTCGTGCCGAGCCTCGGGAACATCCCCGTCCCCGAGCTGCTCGGCGGCGGCCGCAGCGAGATGATCGGGAATCTGATCAACCGGCAGTTCCTGACGACGCGCGACTGGCCGTTCGGCTCGATGCTGGTCCTCGCGCTGATGGTGCTGCTGATGGCGCTCCTCGTCCTGCAGTCGTTCGTGCTGCGCCGCTCGCGCCAGGTGGGCGTCGATGGGTGAGCCGCGGCGCCCGCTCCTCGCCGCGTACATGGGCGCGCTGTTCGCGTTCCTGTACCTGCCGATCGCGATCCTGGTGGTCCTGTCGTTCAACGACTCGAAGCTGGCGACCGTCTGGCGCGGGTTCTCGCTGCGCTGGTACGAGGAGCTCTTCCGCGACACGGAGGTCCTGCTCTCGATCCGCACGACGCTCGTGATCGCGATCGCCGCGACCCTGCTGTCGATCCTCTTCGGCACGCTGCTGGCCTTCGGCATCGAGCGCCACACCCGCAGCCCCGCGCTGGAGAACGGGATCTACCTGCCGCTCCTGATCCCCGACGTCGTCACGGGCATCGGGCTCCTGTCGTTCTTCGCCACGATCTCCCTGCCGCTCGGGACGACGACCGTCATCATCGCCCACTCGGTCTGGGGCACGGCGTTCGCCGCCGCGATCGTGCGCACCCGGCTGCGGGGCTTCGACCGCTCCGTCGAGGAGGCGTCGCTCGACCTCGGCGTGCGGGAGGTGCCGACCTTCCTGCGCATCACGCTGCCCGCGATCTCGCCCGGGATCATCGCCGCCGCGCTCGTCGTCTTCACGCTCTCGATCGACGAGTTCATCATCGCGTACTTCACCGCCGGTCAGACCGTCACGTTCCCCATCCAGGTCTATTCGATGATCCGGTTCGGCGTGACCCCCGAGATCAACGCGGTGGCCACCGTGATGCTGCTGTTCAGCATGGCCCTGATCGTCGGGGCGTACCTGATCGCACGCCCGAGGGGCCCGCGCGCCGCACGCCCGGGAGAGGGGCCCGCATGAGCCATGCCGTGATCGCCATCGAGGGAGCACGCAAGCGCTTCGGCGAGACGATCGCCCTCGACGGCGTCTCCCTCGAGATCGCGGAGGGCGAGTTCTTCGCGCTGCTCGGGCCGTCGGGCTGCGGCAAGACGACGCTCCTGCGCGCGATCGGCGGCTTCGCGGGGCTCGATCAGGGGCGCATCCTCCTGGATGGCGCCGACCTCGGCCGCTCACGCCCCTACGAGCGTCCCGTCAACATGATGTTCCAGTCGTACGCGCTGTTCCCGCACATGCGCGTGCGCGACAACGTCGCCTACGGCCTGCGCGCGGAACGGCTGCCACGCGACGAGATCGACGCGCGCGTCGATGAGGTGCTCGGCGTCGTCGGACTCCACGATCTCGCCGACCGCCGGCCCGGGCAGTTGTCGGGTGGCCAGCGCCAGCGCGTCGCCCTCGCCCGGGCGATCGTCAAGCGCCCGCGCGTGCTCCTCCTCGACGAGCCCCTCGCGGCGCTCGATCGCCAACTCCGCCAGGAGATGCAGATCGAACTGAAGCGCCTCCAGCACGAGGTCGGCCTGACCTTCGTCGTCGTCACGCACGACCAGGAGGAGGCCATGACGATGGCGGACCGGATCGCGGTGATGCGCTCCGGGCGAATCCTGCAGGTGGCCACGCCGCGCGACCTCTACCGCCACCCCGCGGACCGCTTCGTGGCCTCGTTCATCGGCACCATGAACATCCTCGACGGGGTCGCGACCGCTGACGGCGTGCGCCTCGACCCGGTTGGCGAGGTGCGGCTCGAGGCCTTCGGCGCCGCGCCGGGCGCGCCGCTCGCGGTCGGGATCCGCCCCGACGACGTCATCCTGCTCGACGCGGATGCGCCGCCCCCACCCGGTACGGCGTTCGCCTTCCCGGCTCAGGTCGAGACCACGGTGTTCGCCGGGTCGCAGATCCACACCCTCGTCCGCGACACGCAGGGGCGTGCCTTCGCCGCCACCGCCGGTGCCGGCGGCGAGCAGCGCCGCGAGGGCTCGGCCTGCGTCGTCGCGCTGCCCCTCGCCGCGCTCGTGGCACTGCCGGAGGGCTCCGCTTGACGCGCCGAGCCGACGGCCGTACGGTCGCCCCGATGGCGAGGAGCCCCCGATGACCGACAGCCCGACCGTCGTGTTCTTCCCCGAGGGGGCGTACGGACCGACCAACAACTGCGTCGGCATCGGCCAGGTGCTGCAGCGGCACGGCGTGCGGGTCGTATTCGTCGTCGAGGAGTCGTTCGCCGGCGCGCTGGAGGCCCAGGGCTTCGAGGAGCGCCTGATGCGACTCGGGCCGCCGCCGGAGGTGGAGGAGGCGCCCGGGCAGTTCTGGAAGGACTTCATCGCGGCGACCGCACCGGAGTTTCGGAGGCCGACGTCGGAGCAGCTGACCAGCTTCGTGGAGCCGACGATGCGCGCGCTCGTGGACGGCGCCCGCTACGTGGACGACCGCCTCCGTGAGATCATCGACGAGCTCGATCCCGACCTCGTGGTCGAGGACAACGTCTGCGCCTTCCCAGCGCTTCTGACCCACGCGCGTCGCTGGGCGCGGATCGTCTCCTGCAACCCGGCTGAACTGCGCGACGCGCGCGTGCCGCCGGTGTTCTCGGGTCTGTCGGTCCACGACGAGCATCTGTGGCCGGGCTTCCGAGCCGAGTACGATCGCGTGATGCGGCCCCTCTGGGAGGAGGCCGACGATTTCTGCCGGGAGCGCGGGGCGCCGGGCCTCGGCGACCTCGAGTTCATCCACGCCTCCGATCACCTCAACCTCTACATCTACCCGGAGGAGGTCGACTACCCGAGGGCGGAGCCGCTCGGCGCGACCTGGCACCGGATCGACACCTGCGTGCGCGACGAAGTGGGCGAGGCGGACGTCCCCGCCGACGTCCTCGCGGGCGAAGGGCGCCTGATCTACCTCAGCCTCGGCTCACTCGGCTCGGCGGACACCGCGCTGATGCAGCGCCTCTGCGACGCCCTCGCGGACACGCCGCACCGTTACATCGTCTCGAAGGGACCGCAGCACGACGAGATCGAGCTGCGCGACAACCAGTGGGGCGGCGAGTACCTGCCGCAGCCCCTGCTGATGCCCCGCTGCGACCTCGTGATCACGCACGGCGGCAACAACACGACCACCGAGTGCCTGCACCACGGTCTGCCGATGGTGCTCCTGCCCCTGTTCTGGGATCAGTACGACAACGCCCAGCGCATGGACGACCTCGGGCTCGGTGTGCGGCTGCCGACCTACGCGTGGGAGCCCGCCGACCTGACCGGGGCGATCGACCGGATGCTCGCCGACGCCGACGCCGCCGAGCGGCTGCGGGCGATCAGCACGCGCGTGCAGGCCGACCCCGGCCGCGTCCGCGCAGCCGAGTTGATCGAACGCGTCGCCCGCGGCGGATGAGCGACGCGGCGGCGCTCGTCGCCGGCCTCGACCTGTCGGCGGCGCGGTGGTACGCGGGCAAGGCGCGCGTGGAGGCCGGGCGGCGGCTCGTCCACGAGGCGCCACTGCCCGGACACGCGAACGGCCGGCTGGTGATCCTCGCGGTCTCCTACGCCGGCGGCGGCGAGGACCTCTACACGCTGCCGGCCACGGCGGACGGGCGGCTGCGGGAGGCCGTCGTCGGCGACGGTGTGTACGCCGCGTTGGCCGGGGAGGCCGGTGACGAGCGCCCGCTGGGACAGGACCAGACGAACACCTCGGTGATCGTGGGCGACGCGCTCGTCAAGGTCTACCGACGCATCGAGCCCGGCCCCAACCCCGAAGTCGAGGCCCTGGAGGCGCTGGCGGTGGCCGGGTTCGACGGCGTGCCGCGCCTGCGCGGAACGGTCCGGCGCGAGGTCCCGGGGATCGGGATGATCGACATCGCGATCAGCCAGGAGCTGATCACCGACGCGCCGGACGGCTGGGAGTCGCTGATCGCCCCCCTCGAGGCGCACCTGCGCGGCGACGCGACGGGCCTCCGCGACCTCGACCGCGAGTGCCACCGCCTCGGCGCCGCCGCCGGGCGACTCCACGCCGCCCTCGCGGGCGCCTTCGGCCTCGCGCCCGCGACCGCCGAGGCGCGGGCCGGCTGGCGCGCGTCGGGATTGGCCGGACTCGACGAGGCGCTTGCGATCGTCCCCACCGGCGATGCCGCCGAGCTGGCACGGCACGCCGACGCCATCGCGCGGGAGCTTCAGGGGTTCGCCGACGGCCCCGCGCCGCCGGTCACCCGCATCCACGGCGACCTCCATGCGGCGCAGTTCCTGCGCAGCCCGGACGCGGTCCGCGTGATCGATTTCGAGGGCGAGCCGACCCGGCCGCTCGCCGAACGCCGCCGGCCCGGATCACCGCTGCGGGACCTCGCCTGCCTCGTGCGCTCGCTCGACCACGTCGCGCGCACGGCCGAGGTCCGTGCCGCCGCCGACGGGATCGAGGCCGACGGCGCGATGGACGCGTGGATCGCGCGGGCGCAGGCGGCCGTCCTCGCGGCCTACGCACCGGCCGCAGCGGCGGCCGGCATTCCGCTCGACCGCTCCCTGCTGCGGCGCTTCTGCCTCGAGAAGGAGCTGTACGAGTGGGTCTACGCGGCGCGCGTGCTGCCGGACTGGCAGTACGCCCCCCGGCTCGGCATGCGCTGGCTGATGCGGGATGATGCGCACCTGTGAACCAGCCCGCCTTCGTCGACGACATCCTCGCGGGACCCGGGGCCCTGATCGGGCTGCTCGACGCCTACGCCAGCGACCGGCCCCACGCGGACCTCTCCCTCGTGGCGGCGCGTCGCGTCGTCCTCCTCGGCATGGGGTCGTCGGCGTTCGCCGCCCACGCGGCCGCCGTCGCCCTGCGCGCCCGGGGGGTCGACGCGCACGCCGAGCTCGCCTCCGCCGCGACGCCGATGCCGCCGGATCGCGAGACGCTCGCGATCGGCATCAGCGCCTCGGGCTCGAGCGAGGAGACGGTGGCCGCGCTGGCGCGACACCGCGGCGTCTCGCGGACCGCGGCGATCACCAATGCCCCCGACGGGCCGCTCGCCGCCAGCGCCGAGGTCGTGCTCCCGCTCCTCGCCGGCGACGAGCACGGCGGCATCGCCTGCCGCACCTACCTCCTCACCCTCGCGGTGCTCCAGCTGGCGCTCGGCACCGCTCCGGCTTCGATCGCCGCCGCGGCGCCCGCCTTGGCCGACATCGCCGACACCCGGGGGCGCTGGCTCGATCCGCTCGCGACGCTGCTCGGCGACGGGCCGGCCTACGTCATCGCCCCCTACGAGCGGCTCGGATCCGCTCTCCAGGGCGCGCTGATGCTGCGCGAGGGGCCGCGCATCCCCGCGGACGGCTGCGAAACCGGCGATTGGCTGCACGTCGACGTCTACCTGTCGAAGGCACCGGGCTACCGCGCGCTGCTCCTGCGCGGCAGCCGCTACGACGAGGGGGTCCTCCAGTGGGCGCGCGAGCGCGACGCCCGCATCGTCGCGGTCGGGGCCCCGATCGACGGCGCCGCGCAGACGATCCGCTACGCGGGCGATGAGGACCCGCTCGTTCAGGTCCTGGCGGAGCCCGCCATCTCGGAGCTCGCCGCCGCGGAGATCTGGCGGCGGCGGATCGAGGCCGACCAGATGCCGTGAGGCCGGCCACCACGGCCCGGGTATGCTGCCGCCACCCCCGATTCGGAGACGCCATGCGCATCACGCTCTGCGACGTCGGCCCGCGCGACGGGCTCCAGAACGATCCCGTCCAGCTCGAGCCCGCCCAGCGCGCGGAGCTCGTCGACCGCCTCTCCGCCACGGGCCTGCCGCGCATCGAGGCCACCTCGTTCGTCAACCCGAAGGCCGTCCCGCGGATGGCGGGCGCCGCCGAGGTGATGGCCTCGATCGAGCGCCGCCCGGGCGTCCTCTACGCCGCGCTGGTCCTCAACGGCCGCGGCCTCGACGACGCGATCGCGGCGGACGCCGACGAGATCCACGTCGCCTACCCCCTGACCACGACCTTCTGCCGCAAGAACCAGAACGTGACCCTCGAGGAGGCCACGCAGATCGCGGGCGACCTCGTGCGCGGCGCGAAGGCGGCGGGCAAGCGGGTCACGACCACCCTCGGCGTCTCCTTCGGCTGCCCCTTCGAGGGGCCGGTCGACCCGGGCCTCGTCGTCGAGCACGCGCGCCTCGCGGCCGCCGCGGGCACGGACGCGGTGATCCTCGCCGACACGATCGGCGTCGCCGTGCCGACGCAGGTCATGGACCTCGTGCCGCGCACCCTCACGGCGATCGGCCCGGTGCCGGTCGGCCTGCACCTGCACAACACGCGCAACACGGGCTACGCGAACGCCGCGGTCGGCGTCGAGGCGGGCGCGACCATCCTCGACGCCTCGATCGGGGGCCTCGGCGGCTGCCCGTTCGCGCCGCGCGCGACGGGCAACATCGCGACGGAGGACCTCGTCTACATGCTCGACGGCATGGGCGTGGAGACGGGTGTCGACCTCGACGCCCTGATCGCGGTGTCCGAGTGGCTGGCCGGCGCGATGGGCCGCGAGCTGCCGGGCCTCGTGCACCGGGCCGGCCCGTTCGTCCCCGTCGGGACCGACTAGCCGCGCGGTGGCCGAGATCGCCTTCATCGGGGTCGGCACCATGGGCCGGCACCTGGTCCGCCATCTCGTGGCCGCGGGCCACCGCGTGCGCGCCTTCGACGTGTCGGAGGCCGCCCTCGCCGAGGCGGAGGCCGCGGGCTGCGTCCGCGCGGCGTCGGTGGCCGAGGCCTGCGCGGGCGCGGAGGCCGCGTTCCTGTCGCTGCCCACCCCCGCCCTCGTCGAGGAGCTCGCCGACCTGGCGGCCGCCGCGCTGCCCGACGGGGCGCTGCTCGTCGACGTGTCCACGAGCCCGCCGGCCCTCGCGCAGGCTCTCGCCGCCCGCCACGAGCCGCGCCTGCAGGTGGTCGACTGCCCGCTCTCCGGCGGCCCCGTCGGCGCCGAGGCGGGCACGCTCAGCTCGATGCTCGGCGGCTCCGAGGCGGCCTGCGCCCGCGTGGAGCCGCTCGCCGCGACCTGGTCGGGCTTCGTGGTGCGGACGGGCGGCCACGGCACGGGCCAGGCGGCCAAGCTCTGCAACAACCTGCTCGCCGGCACGCACATGGCGGCGCTCTGCCTGGCGCTCGCCCTCGCCCGGCGCGCCGGGCTCGACGACGCCGTCCTCTACGACATCCTGACCCGCTCGACCGGCGACTCGCGCGTCCTGCGCGCCCGCTACCCGGCCCCCGGGATCGACGACGCGCACCCGTCGAACCGCGACTGGGAGCCGCTCTTCGCGCTCGACCTGATGGCGAAGGACGTCGAGCTGGCCGAGGCCTTCGCCCGTGACGCGGGCCTCGACACCTCGCTCCTCGCGGCCGTCACCGCCATCTACCACGAGGCCCAGGCCGAGGGCCTGGGCGGGCTCGACTACTCGGGCCTGATCCACGCCGCACGCACGAAGGAGGCCTAGCGCCATGTCGCAGGACCACACCGTCTCGTTCGCCGTCGACGGCGTCGCCGTCGTCACCGGCGCCGCCCAGGGCATCGGCCAGGCCGCCGCCGTCGCGCTCGCCCAGCAGGGCGCCGACGTGGCGCTCGTCGACCGCGACCCCGAGCGCTGCGCCGAGACCGCGGGGCTGGTCGAGGCGCTCGGCCGCCGCGCGCTCGCGCTCGGCTGCGACGTGTCCGACAAGGCCGCGGTCGACGCCTGCGCCGACCGGGTCGTCGCCGAGCTCGGCCCGATCACCGCGCTCGCGACCTGCGCCGGCGTCCTGACCGAGAACGTCACCGCCGAGGCGGTCAGGGAGGCCGACCTCGACACCCTCTGGGACGTCAACGTCAAGGGCTCGTTCCACTGGGCGGTCGCCGCCTCGCGCTCGATGATCCCCGCCGGGCGCGGGTCCGTGGTCCTGATCTCGTCGCAGGCGGCGCTCGTGTCCTTGCCGAGCCAGGCCGGCTACTCGATGTCGAAGGGCGCGGTCGCCACCCTCGCCCGCAGCCTCGCGATCGACTGGGCCAAGCACGGCGTGACCGTGAACGCGATCTGCCCGACCTTCATCTGGACGCCGATGGCGGCGCCGATGCTGGAGATCCCCGAGGTGCACGCCGCCGCGATCCGCCGGATCCCGATCGGGCGCGTCGGCCAGCCGCGGGACATCGGCGGGGTGATCGCCTTCCTCGCCTCGCCGGCCGCGAGCCTGATCACGGGCGTGGTACTGCCCGTCGACGGCGGCTGGACGGCGGGCGAGCCCGAGCTGCCGCTCTAGGCGCCGCGCCCGGCGAAGGCCGGCCGGCCCCGTCCGGGCCGGAACAGGGGCGCCCCGTCGGCCACGATCCGCTGGCCGCGCGAGACGGCGTGCACGACGGCGCCCGTCAGCTCGCGGCCGTGCCAGGCGGGCGCCTTGCCGCGGCCCTCGAGCCCCTCGGGCGCCACGACCCAGGTGCGGTCGGGGTCGACGAGCAGGACGTCGCCGTCGGCGCCCACCGCGAGCGAGCCCTTGCGGGCGTCGATGCCGAGCCGCCGCGCGGGCCGGCCGGCGATGATCGCGCAGAGGGTGGGCAGGTCGATCCGCCCGGCGGCCACCCCGTAGGTGAGGAGCGCCGGCACGAGCAGCTCCACGGCGGCGATCCCCACCCAGCCCGCGGCGCCGTTGAGGGGCGCGGAGCGGTGGTCGGAGACGACGCCCTCGAGGGTGCCGTCGGCGAGCGCGGCCCAGAGCGCGTCGCGGTCGTCCGCGTCGCCGAGGGGCGGCCGCACCGCGGCGCCCTCGGGCAGGGCGTCGAGGCAGAGGTGCGCGAGGGTCGTCGAGGCGGTCGCGCCGCCGTCGAGCGCGCCGACGCCGGCGGCCGTCGCCACCCCGATCACGTGCGGGCGCACGTCGGCGAGCGCGCCGAGGTCGGAGAGGACGCCGATTCGGCGCCGCTCGGCCGCCGCGCCGAGCAGGCCGCCCGCGCGCACCGCGATCGGGACGCCGGCGAGCCCCGCGATGCGGAGGATCGCGCCGGGCCCGGCGGTCGCGGCCTCGTCGACCGCGTCGAGGTCGAGGTAGGCGCCGGCGAAGCCGTCGCGGGCCGCGAGGCCGCGCAGCATGTCCGCGCTGCCCGGGTCGGGGCGGCCGACGCCCGCGTAGAGGCCCCAGTCGACGAAGACGTTGCCCTGGCCGCGCACGAGCGCGCCGTCGAAGGCCATCGGCGGCGTGTCGGGCGGCGCCGCCACGACGGGCGCGAGGATCGTGGTCACGCCGCCGCGGGCCGCGGCGATGGTGCCGGAGCCGAGGTCGTCGGCCGGCGCCTGCGGGGTGCGGGGGTCGGCGATGCGGGCGTGGGCGTCGATCGCGCCGGGCAGGGCCACGAGGCCCGCGCCGTCGAGCTCCTCGTGCTCCTCGTCGAGCGCCCGGTCGACGACGAGGTCGGGGCCGCGCGCCGCGATGCGGCCGTCACGGATCAGGATGTCGCAGGCCCCGCGGGCGGGATCGTCGCCCTGGGCCGCGCCGCGGATCACGAGGGTCGCCATCGGGGGAACCGTACCGCGCCGCGGGCTGCGGGGCCGTCGCGACGCGACCACGCATACTGCCGATCGGCACCGGAATCGCAGACGGCCGGATTTTGGCTATATGACCGGGCACACCCGTTTGACACGCCGTCCGGACCCGCCTATAACCTTCGGTAACCGGTGACTTCCGCGGCCGCGGACCCGCCGGCAGAGGAGACACTGCGGTCCGGCTGGATCGCAAGAGACCAATAGGGGGAAACGGATGAGCAATCCGGATTCGGACGACATGCGTCGCATGAATCGTCGCCAGTTCGTCAGGAACGCCGGCCTCGGCGCCGTCGGCCTGACCGCCATGGGCGCGCTCGCCGCCTGCGGCGGGTCCGACGACTCGGGCTCCGGCACGAGCGCCGCCGAGACGGCAGCGGCCGAGGAGGCCGCCACCACCGCCGCCGCCGCCGAGGAGGTGGCCCCCTACCAGGGCGCCCTCCGCGTCGTCGGCCTGGGCGTGGACCTGATCGACCCGATCAAGGCCGCCTTCGAGGCCGCGACCCCGGGCGTCACGCTCGAGTTCACCGTCAAGTCGACGCCGGAGATCACCCAGCTGGCGCTGACTCAGCCGGACTCGTTCGACATCATGTCGGGCTACTACCACCAGCTCGACCAGATCTGGCCCTCGGGCAACCTGCAGGCCATCCCGTCGGCGTCGATGACCCGCTTCGCGGAGATCTCGCCGCTGATCGCGGACGGCAAGCTGTCCGAGAGCAACAATCCCGGCCAGGGCGACGCCCCGTTCCGCAAGCTGTTCGCGACCTCGAACACCGAGCTCGCGGGCGAGGGCAACAAGACGGACATGATCACCATGGTCCCGGCGAACCACAACTCCGACTCGTTCGGCTACAACGAGAAGGAGCTCGGCGAGCAGACCTCGTGGGGCATCATGTTCGCGCCTGAGGTGAAGGGCAAGGTCGCCCTCGTCGACGACCCGGAGGTCGGCCTGATGGACGCGGCGATGGCCGCCGAGGCCGCCGGCGTCATGACCTTCGTCGACAAGGGCAACATGACGAAGGAGGAGATCGACGAGATCATGTCGTTCCTGATCTCCAAGAAGAAGGAGGGCTGGTTCCGCGGGTTCTGGGCCACCTTCGACGAGTCCGTCAACTTCATGAGCTCCGGCGAGGTCCTCGTCGAGTCCATGTGGTCCCCGGCGGTGTCCCTGCTCCAGGCCCAGGACTTCCCCGTGCGCTACGCGGCGCCGGACGAAGGCTACCGCGGCTGGGGCGGCGGCAACTCGATCTTCTCGCACGTCGCCGACGACCCCAGCAAGCAGGCCGCCGCGCTGGCGTACCTGAACTGGTGGAACACGCCCGAGCCGGCCGGCATCATGGCCGCCCAGGGCTACTACAACGCCGTCATCACCGCCTCCTACGAGGGGCTCGGGGCCTTCCCCGACGGCGAGGCCTACCAGGGCTACTACCTCGACGGCGCCGCGGCGACCACGACCCTCAACGATCCGTTCGGCCAGCCGACGATCACCGAGGGCGAGGTCCGCGACGGCGGCTCGTACGAGGAGCGGTGCGGCAACTTCGCCGTGTGGAACTCCCGCATGGACGAGGCCGACTACCTGACCCAGAAGTGGCAGGAGTTCAAGAGCGCCTAGGCGTTCACCTGTCGAGAACGACCACGGAGGGGCGGCTTCGGCCGCCCCTCCCTCTCTCTCCGAGCGAAAGACGGTGACCAGGGTGTCCGACGAGCAAACCGGTCTTGTGCTGAAGGACGTCTACCGGGTCTTCCCCGGCGACGTCACCGCCGTGTCCGACGTCAACCTCCATGTGCAGAACGGTGAGTACATCGTCTTCCTCGGTCCCTCGGGCTGCGGCAAGACCACCACGCTGCGCCTGATCGGCGGTCACGACGACCCCTCGAGCGGCACGATCACGATCGACGGCGAGATGATGAACGGCGTCTCGCCGGCGGAGCGCCCGATCACCACGGTGTTCCAGCACTACGCCCTGTTCCCGCACAAGTCCGTCCTGCAGAACGTCGCCTTCGGCCTCAAGATGCAGGGCGTCGACAAGGCCGAGCGCGAGGCGCAGGCCAAGGCCGCGATCGACCTCGTCGGCCTGACCAAGATGATGGACCGCAAGCCGCGCGAGCTCTCCGGCGGCCAGCAGCAGCGCGTCGCCCTCGCCCGCGTGCTCGTCACGCGCCCGAAGGCGATCCTCCTCGACGAGCCGCTCGGCGACCTCGACCGCCTGCTCCAGATGAAGATGCGCGTCGAGCTGCGCGCGCTGCAGCGCGAGCTCGGCATCACCTTCATCCACGTGACGCACAACCAGGAGGAGGCGCTGTCGATGGCCGACCGCATCGTCGTGATGGGCGACGCGGTCATCCAGCAGGTCGGCACCCCCGAGGAGCTCGCCCGCCATCCCCGCAACGAGTTCGTCGCCAAGTTCATGGGCGACAACAACGTCTTCCACGGCACCATCTCCGGCACGAACGGCGGCAACGTCGTGATCGACACGCCGCACGGCACGGTCGAGGTGCCCGGCACGGGCACGGCCGGCCAGCCCGGCTCGATGGCGATCCGCGCGAGCGCCGTCAAGGTCTCGACCGACGCGACCCCCGCCGTCAACGGCGTCACGGTCCGGCTCGACTTTGCCGAGTACCTCGGCGACTCGGTCAAGCTGCACCTCGACCTCGACGGCCAGCCGTTCATGGCGAAGGTGCACGAGGAGCGCTACACGGAGATCCGCGCCTTCGAGGGCAGAGACGTCACCGCCTCCTGGGCGGCCGAGGACGGTCATCTCCTTGAGCAATGAGGACGCCAAGCACACGGCGCTCGAGGAGGCAAAGCGCGCGGTCGAGGAGGCCGAGGCCCTGACGGGCGGCTCCGCGGTCGCCGTGCACGCCACCACGGGCCCGCGGCGCTCCCCGCTCGTCACCCTCGCCTGGGTGGCCCCCGGCACGATCTGGCTGCTCCTCTTCCTGATCGCGCCGCTGGTCATGATCGTGCTCGTGTCCCTCTGGCAGAAGACGCCGGTCGGCTTCGACCCGTTCGTCTTCACCACCGAGGGCTACACGAAGCTGTTCCAGACGCCGGTCTACCTCGACACGCTGAAGGACACGATCATCCGCGCGCTCCTCGTGACCGCGCTGTGCATCCTGATCGGCTACCCGATCGCGTACTTCCTGGCCCGCGGGGTCTCGTCGATCCGCTACCAGATCGCGCTGTTCGTCTTCGTGCTCGCCCCGTTCTGGGTCGCGTACGTCGTGCGCATCGTGGCCTGGCTGCCGGTGCTCGGCCGCCAGGGCGTCATCAACTACTTCCTCGTGGAGGTGATCGGCGTCCGCGCCGAGCCGATCGACGCCCTGCTGTACTCGAACTTCGCGATCATCCTGGCGCTCGTCCAGCTGTACGTGCTGTTCATGGTCACGCCGATCTTCTTCCAGCTCGCCACGCTGGACAACGCCGCGATCGAGGCCGCCCGCGACCTCGGCGCGACGCCGGCGAAGGTGTTCCGGGAGGTCGTCCTGCCGCTCAGCCTGCCGGGCGTCCTGATCGGCTGCATCTTCGTCTTCGTCCTCGTGATGGGCGAGTTCGCAACGGTGCGCCTGATCGGCGGCGGCACGATCCAGTCGGTCGGCACCCTCGTGTACGACTACTACAAGCTCCCCGACCTGCCCACCGCGGCGGCCGGGGCGACGATCCTCGTCGCGGTGATGACGATCGGGGTCGCCGTCCTCCTGCGCTTCTCCAAGATCCGCGAGGTCGTGTGATGACCTGGCTCTGGTACATCATCGGGGTCGCGATCCTCGTGGTCCCGTTCGCCGCGATGGTCCTCCTGCCGATCCAGCGGTCGAAGCCGGTCCTGACGGTCTACTTCGTCCTGTTCGTGATCTTCATGTACGGGCCGATGGTGGCGATGGCCGTCCTGTCCCTGCAGGGGACCTCGGGCAGCATGACCCTGCCGGCGAAGGATCTCTTCTCCTTCCACTGGTACTCGGAGCTGAACTCGTCGATGAGCGTGATGGTCGCGGTCCGCGAGGGCATCGGGAAGTCGCTGTGGCTGTCTTTGATCGTCGCCGTGATCACCGCGGCCCTGTCGCTCACCCTGGGGATGGCGTTCCGGCGTCAGTTCCGGGGCTCAGGCGCGCTCTTCTACGCGATCCTGCTGAGCCTGATGACGCCGGGCCTCCTGCTCTCCCTGGGCCTGTCGTTCCTGCTCTACTACGCCGGGATCCAGAAGGGCGAGGGCGCGCTCGGGTACGTGCCGATCATCGGCGTCCAGGCCGTCTGGGCGCTGCCGTTCGGCTTCCTGGTGATGATGTCGATCTTCAACCGCTACGACGCGCGTGCGGAGGAGGCCGCTCGCGACCTGGGGGCGTCCAACGTGACGACCTTCCGCGAGGTCACGTTGCCCCTGATCTGGACGGGCGTGTTCGGCGCGGGGCTATTCGGCTTCACCCTGGCCCTCAACGAGTTCGAGCGCACGTTCCTCGTCTCGGGCACCATCAACACGCTGCCCCTGCAGCTCTACATCATCACCACGGCGTCGGTGCTGCGGCCGTACGTGTACTCGCTCGGCGTGGTGACGATCCTCCTGTCCTTCCTCCTGATCGCCCTGTTCCTCGTAGTCAGCGGCGTGACCGGGCGCAAGACGACGCGCGCAGTCGAGGAGGACGGAAGCGGCGTCGACACCCCGTCGATGACGCCCGCCGCCGCCGGCGGCGACTGACGACGCGACACCGGGGCCCCGTTCCGCCGCGGCGGGAGGGGGCCCTTCGCGTCCTCCGGGGCCCGGTCGTCCGTCCGGCGCCTAGCGCCGCGTGACGGCGGCCGCGAGCGGCCCGATGCCGCCGTCGGCGAGGTCGTCGCACGCGGCGATGATCGCGTCCAGCTGGGCGTCGTCGAAGACGGATGCCCCGAGCGCCCGGAACTTCGCGCACATGCCCGCGTAGCCGAGCCGGTTCTCCGGGTCGCCCTTGGCGTGCTCGAGCGCCGCGGTCAGCGTGCGCCCGTCGGTCGTGGTGACCGTCATGTCGCAGGGCCAGAGGTCGGGGAAGCGGGCGTCGTGCTCGGGGCGCACGACGGCCTGCGTCCGCTCGGCCACCGCGAGGACCGCGGCGTCGCCGAGAGCCTCGGTGGCGTACTCGTCGAGCGACGCCTGGCCCTTGGCGATGCCGAGGCCGACGGCGTACGGCAGCGAGAACTGCGCGTCGACGTCGTTCGTCGGGCGCACCTTGCGCTCGCGGGGCTCGACGACGATGCCGACCGCGGCCGACACCACGCCGACCTCGATCGACTGGACGTCGTCGGGGCCGATCCCGTGCTCCGCGCGCAGCTGCAGCGCGAGGTCGATCGGGCCCTGGTTGTAGCGGCAGCAGGCGTGCGGCTTGACGCTCGTGATCGCGAGCTCGAACGGCCGGCCGAGGCCCTGCGTGAGGCGCGCGAGGTTCTCGTCGGAGCCGTAGCCGCGCAGGAGGCCGTCACGGCCGTCGAAGGGCCTGAGGGGGCCGGTGAAGCCCTGCTGGGCGAGGCGCGCGGCGACGTAGCCCGCGTGGCTCGACCAGCCGGGGTGCAGGCGCTTCGTCCAGGCGCCCTCCGAGAGGAACTCCGTGCGGCCCGCGGCCTGCGAGGCGGCGATGCCGAACGCGTGCGAGAGCTGCTCCTCCGTCAGGCCGATCAGCTTGCCGACCGCGGCCGCCGTCGCGAAGGGGCCCACGATCGCCGTCGGGTGGAAGCCCTTGGCGTAGACCTCCTTGGCGGTCAGGGCGCGGCCGAGGCGGCAGGCCACCTCGTAGCCGGCCACGATCGCCGCGATCAGCTCGCGGCCCGATGCGCCCTCGACCTCGGCCGCCGCCATCGCGCCCGGGATCACGACGACCGCCGGGTGCAGGGACGACGCCGAGTGGGTGTCGTCGAGCTCGACCGAGTGCGCCGCGATCGCGTTCGTGAAGACGGCCCACTCGGGGCGGGCCGGCGCCTTGCCGACCACCGCGGTGAGGGTCGAGCCCTGCCCCGCGCCCATGGCGGCGAGCGCACGGTCGACGCTGGGCATGTTCTCCATGACGCCGCCGCGGGCGGCCGTGCCGAGGTGGTCGAGGACCAGCTCGCGGCAGTAGGCCTCGGTCTCCGGGTCGATGTCCTCGTAGCGCAGGCCGAGGACCCATCCGGCCAGCTCGCGTGCGATCACGGCACGACCACGATCTTGCCGAAGTGGCCGCGGCTCTCCATCCGCTCGAACGCCGAGCGGATCCCGTCGAGCGGCACCTCGGTGTCCACGAGCGGCTTCAGGCGGCCGTCGTGGCACATCTGCATGACCATCTCGTACTCGCCCTTCGTGTACGTGAAGGAGCCGATGATCTGCCACTGCATCCGGAACAGCGGGATGATGTCGACGGGCACGACCTCGCCGGAGTGCGCGCCGCAGGTGACGAGGCGGCCGTCCTTGCCGAGCGAGTTGAGGCCCGCGGCGAAGAGGTCGCCGCCGACGTGCTCGTACGTGAGGTGGGCGCCCGCGCCGTCGGTGATGCGCATGACCTCCTCGACGATGTCCTGCTTGGTGTAGTTGATGCCGTGGTTCATGCCCATCTTGGCGGCGGCCTCGAGCTTGTCGTCGCCCGAGGAGGTGCCGATGATGCGCGCCCCCGCCAGCGCGGCCAGCTGCACGGCGGCGGAGCCGATGCCCGAGCCGACCGAGTTGATCAGGACGGTCTCGCCGATCGCGAGGCGCCCGCGCGTGAACAGCATGTGGAACGCGGTGCCGAAGGCGATCTGGACGGCGGCGGCGTCGACGAACGACATGCCGTCGGGGATGCGCACGAGGTGGCTCTCCGGGATGCAGCTGTACTCGGCGTAGCCGCCGGGGCGCGTGACGCCGATGAAGTCGATCGCGGCGAGGTTCTCGCGGCCGGTGCGCGCGTAGATGTTGTTGAGGTCGATGCCCATCAGGTACGGGGCGACGCGGTCGCCGACCTTCCAGGCGTCGGACACGCCGGCGCCGGTCTCGACGATCTCGCCGGCCAGCTCGAGGCCGAAGATCACGGGCGGCTCGACGGGGAAGCGCGAGACGCCCTCGCGGAAGTCGACGTCGAGGTGGTTGAGGGCGCAGGCCCCGACCTTGATCTTGACCTCGTGGGCTTGGGGCTCGGGGTCGGGGACGTCCTCGACGACGATCTTGTCGATGCCGCCGTACTCGTGGAAGCGGGCTGCGCGCATGGTCTCTCTCTCCTCTGCTCCGGGAATCCGAACGGGAGGAAGTATCGTCCGGGCACGCGGCCCGGTCAAACCCTACACCGCGCGTGGGATTAGACGGGTCGCGGGGCGGTGCCGCCGCGCGCCCCGAGCAGCATCCCCACGCCGGCGATCAGGGTGATCGCGGCAGCGAAGAGCCAGGCGGCGCCCCAGCCCCCGTGGTCGGCGAGGAGGCCGAACAGGGGCGGCACCACGACGACGCCGCTGAAGACGCAGCGCAGGGACCAGCCCGACAGCCGCCCGACGTGGCTGGCCGGGACGGAGGAGGCGACGAGCGCGAGGAAGACGCCGTTCCAGCCGATGCTGGTCAGGCCGACGAGGAACAGGCACGGCCACAGCCACGGGCCCGTCGGCAGGAGCGCGATCCCGACGAGGCCGACCGCGGCGATCGCCGACGTCAGGAACAGGCCCGTCCAGCGGTTGCGGGGAAACCAGCGGTCGGAGACGACGGCCCAGCCGAGCCGGCCGGCGGTGCCGCCCACCATCATCACCGCGAAGGAGATGCCGGCCACGCCGAGCGCGTAGTCGTGGCGGTCGGTCAGGAACAGGGTCAGGTAGGCCATGAACCCCTGCTGGACGCCCGCCATCAAAAAGCCGAAGGCCCCCACGCCGAGCCGCCAGCCGAGCCGGATCGGGATCCGGCCGGGGTCGTGCGCGGGGCTCGCGGGCAGCCGCGTCTGGCGCACCAGCCCCTCGCGCAGGACGACGACGAGCACCGCCACGAGCAGCGCGCCCACGACCGGGGCGAGCAGCGACCCGCGCCAGCCGAGGGCATGCGCGAGCGCGGGCAGGGAGAGGCCGGCGATCAGCCCGCCGAGGGTGACCCCGATCTGCTTGGCGCTCATCAGCAGGCCCTGCTTCGAGCCGTCGGCGGCGCCCCGCACGATCACGTTGGTGGGCGGCGTGATGCAGCCGTACGCGAGCCCGACCGCGAACATCGCGACGAACAACAGCCAGACCACCGGCGAGACGGCGGCGATCAGCTCGAACAGCGCGACGGCGACCATCGCGAGGGCCAGAAGGCGCACCGCGCCGAAGCGGTCCGTCAGGTGGCCCGACGGGCCGCTGGCCACCGCCGCACCGCCGAAGATGGCCGTCGTGATCAGCCCGAACGCGGCCAGGCTCATGTCGAGGTCGTCGCGCACGAGCGGCCCGATCGGGGCGATCGAGAGGGTGGCGTAGGCGCCCATCATCAGCGCGCCGCCCGACACCGCGACCGCGGCCGCGGCGCCACCGCGCCCGCCGCGTGCCGGTGCGCCCGCCGTCCCCATCCCGGGCATACTTCCACACAATCCTTCGTCGACGAGAGGTTGCCCCGTGAGCGCCCCGATCCGCACGCTGATGTTCGCCTCCGCCAACGACCCCGAGCGCTCGCGGAAGGCGATCGCGATCGGCGCCTCGGCGGTCTGCCTCGACCTCGAGGACGCCGTCGCCAAGACGGAGAAGGCGAACGCGCGCGGCGTCGTCGCCGCCACCCTCGCCGACCCGTCCGTCGAGGGTGCCAACGTGCACGTGCGGGTCAACGGCGTCGCGACCGAGTACGGCGACGACGACCTGACGGCGCTCGGGCCGCACCTGCACCGCCTCGCCGGCGTGCTCGTGCCGATGGTCGAGTCGGCCGACGAGGTGCGCCACGTCGCGGGCCGCCTCGACGCGCTCGAGGCCGAGCACGGCGTCCCGGCCGGCCAGGTGCGGCTGATCGCGATCGCGGAGACCGCGAAGGGCGTGCTCGCCGCCGCCGACGTGGCGGCCGCCACGCCGCGCCTGCGCACGCTGCTGCTCGGCCCCGCCGACCTCTCCCACGACCTCGGCGTCGAGCTGACGGCCGACGGCTACGAGCTCTTCGCCGCGCGCACGCACCTCGTGCTCGCGGCGCGCGCCGCCGGGCTCGAGGGCCCGATCGACGGCCCCTTCCTCGGCCTCAAGGACGACGAGGGCACCCGCACCTCCGCGCAGTGGGCGCGGCGGCTCGGCTTCCAGGGCAAGATGGTGCTGCACCCGCAGCAGCTGCCCGTGGTGGCCGGGGTCTTCGCGCCCTCGGCCGACGAGGTCGCGTGGGCCGAGGCCGTCGTGGCCGCCTTCGCCGAGCACGAGGCGAGGGGCATCTCGGCCTTCAAGATGGAGGACGGCACCTTCGTCGACTACCCGGTCGTCGACCGGGCGCGCGCCGTCCTGCGGGACGCCGGCGCCTAGATCGCCGGGGCCTGCGCGGGCAGGCCCTCGAGGTAGGCGACGACCTCGTCGTTCGCCAGCACGTCGCCGTACTTCTGGTTGATGTCGAACAGGTTGGCCTCGTGCGGGCCGGGGGCGCGGTCGCCCGAGCACTCGCGCGGCACGATCACCCGGTAGCCGTGCTGAAGGGCGTCGACGGCGGTGGCGCGGACGCAACCCGACGTCGTGACGCCGGTGACGATGCAGGTGTCGGCCTGCCAGGCCGCCATCAGCGCGCCGAGGTTCGTGCCCCAGAAGCCGGACGCGAACTGCTTGACGACGAGGACGTCGCGCTCGTCCATGCCGAGCCGCTCGTCGATCTCCGCCCACTCCGAGCCCTCCTCGAGCACGAGCAGGCTCGGCACCTTGGCCTGGAAGACGGCCGCGGCCTGGGCGGGCGACCTGTCGTAGGAGACCGTCGTGAAGACGACGGGCACGCCCCGGTCGTGGCAGGCGTCGACGAGCCGCCGGTTCTGGGCCACGAGCTCGGTGTAGTCGCCGCCGAGGGGGCTCGCCGGATCGGTGAAGCCCTTCTGGAGGTCGACGACGACGAGGACGGGCCGCCGGCCGAAGCCGGCGGCCTTCCCGAACCCGCGCTCCGCGTAGAACGCGTCGGTGTCCTCTCCGTGCGTGCTGCTCACGGGGCGGTGACGGTATCCCCGGGCAGGTCGTCCTTCGCGCGGACGCGCTGCTGCGCCTCCGCGCCGTCCTCGAGCGCCGACCACTTCAGCGGCGTCGCCGGCACCGGCGGCTCGAGGCCGGTCTCCGCCTTGCAGCTGGCGAGGATCTCCTCGAGCGGCGGCCCGAAGTCGAAGAACAGGGCGTCGCCGCGCTCGGTGCGCTGGCGCTCCCGCTCCGCCGCCGTCGCCGCCTCGTCGGCGGTGCCGTCGGCGTTGATCACGACGCCGTAGCCCTCCTTGGCGTAGGCGGCGCTGACGAGCCCGAAGGACACGTCGCGGACGACGGCCTCGACCGGACGGTCGAGGCGGTCCTTCCAGCCGCCGCCGCCGGCCGTGCGGTAGATCAGCATGTCGCCGGGCTCGACGACGATCTCGTCGCACTTCGACGGCAGCCGCTCCTCGGAGCCGTCGACGCGCTTGAGGATCTTCTCCGAGCGGGCGCCCGGCAGGCCGCCGAGGACGCCCCACGGGCGGGTCAGCCAGCGATCGTCGTGGATCGAGACCTCACCGGGCTCGAGGTAGACGTACCGCTTCTCGACGCCGTTGCCGCCGCGATGCAGGCCCGGGCCGCCGGAGTCGGTGACCGTCGTGTAGCCGTCGATGCGCAGCGGGTAGTACGCCTCGAGGTACTCGGTCGGGATGTTCTCGAACAGCGGCCACCACGAGTGGCCGTCCATGCCGTCCCCGATCGGGCGGCCGGGGATGCCGCCGTAGAGGATCTCCATGGCGTAGAAGAAGTCGCCCTTCTCGCCCCAGCCGGAGTACAGCATGTACGGCGAGGTGCCGTAGCCCGCCGCCGTGTTCAGCTCCGGGGCCTGCTTCGTCAGCGCACCGCCGAGCACGTCGAACAGCCGCGCGAGCGCATGGGTGCGGCAGCCGAGGGCGGACGGGAAGCGCGGACGGAGGAGGCAGCCCTCCGGCAGGATGATATGGAGCAGCGGGTAGAACCCGTCGTTGAACAGGATCTGCGGGTCGTTGACCATGATCAGGTAGATCCCGATGAACATCTTGAACATCCCCTCGGAGAGGTAGAAGTTCACGGGGCCCATGGCCTGCGGATCCGTCCCGGTCCAGTCGAAGAAGGCGTGGTCGCCCTCCCGCCAGATCGTCAGCTTCATCTTGAAGGGGCCGTGGCCGAGGCCGTCGTCGTCGACGTAGTCCTCGAACGAGTGCGGCACCTCGGGGATGGCCAGGTTGATCAGGGTCCTCATCGCCGCGTGGGTGCGGTCGAGGAGGGCCTGGCAGGCCGCCAGGTACGTCTCCTGGCCGAAGCGGTCGCAGAGCTCCTGGACCCGCTTCTCACCCGCGCGGCAGCCCGCGATCAGGGCGAACATGTCGGCGCGGTTCATCGCCGGCATGCGCATGTTGTTGAAGATCAGGTTGAGGACCGGCTGCTGCACCTCACCCCGCTCGATCACCTTGACCGGCGGGATGATCAGGCCCTCGTCGTAGATCGTCTTCGCGTTCGTCGGCAGCGAGCCCGGGAGGCGGCCGCCGGCGTCCATCATGTGGCCGAACTGCGACGACCAGCCGACGAGCGCGCCGTCGTGGAAGATCGGCACGAGGATCAGCCAGTCGTTCGTGTGCGAGATGGAGGCCGAGCACTTGAAGGGGTCGGACGTGAGGATCACGTCGCCCTCGTAGATGCCCTGGTCCCACGCCTCCATCATCTCGTTGATGTAGGCCCCGAACTGGCCCACGACCATGCGGCCGCGGGGGTCCGTGATCATCGGGAACTCGTCGTGCTGCTCGCGGATGACGGGGCTCATCGCGGAACGGAAGAGCGTCGCGTCCATCTCGTAGCGGGCGCTCTTGAGCGCTCCCTCGATGATGTCGAGGGTGACGGGGTCGATCTCGACGTCCGTCGGGATCTCCGCGATGCGGAGCTCGTCGCTGGTGGTTGCCATCGTCTCCCCCTCCCTAGGCCTGCGGGTTGATCAGGATGTTGAAGTACTCGTCCATCGCGGCCGTGTAGCCGGGCAGGACCACCGTCGTGGAGTCGAACTCCGTGACGATCGCCGGGCCGTCGAACGTGTCGCCCGGGGTGAGCTTGGAGCGGTCGTAGATCCTCGTCGGGACCTTCCGGCCCTCGAACACGATCTCGTGCTCCTCGACGATCGCGCCCGCGCCGTCGCCCGTGCTGGACTTGGCGGTCGGGAACTGCATCGACGGGACGGCGCCGTTGCCGATGCAGCGCAGGTTGACGATCTCCGTCGGCGCGTCCTCCATGAAGAAGCCGTACAGCTGCTCGTGCATCTGGTCGAACAGGTCGCCGAGCTGGTCGAGCTTGCCGGCCTTGACGTCGTCGATCGAGACGGGGACGGCGATCTCGTAGCCCTGCAGGACGTAGCGCATGTCCGCCAGGTAGGTGATCCGCTGGTCGCCCTCGGCGATCCCCTCGGAGGTCATCCACTCGCGGGTGCGGGTGCCGAGTTCGTCGAGCACGCTGCCGACGTCCTCGGCCTTGACCTGGTCCATCGGCGTGACGATCGTCTGCGCGAACTCGTTGCGGAACTCCGCCACGAGGTCGCCGATCGCGCACAGGAGGCCGGGCGACGGCGGCACGATCACGGGGAACGAGCCCATCAGCTCGGCCACCGCGTTGGCGTGCAGCGGGCCCGCGCCGCCGAAGGCGACGAGGGCGAAGTCGCGCGGGTCGTAGCCGCGCTGGACGGAGACGAGGCGCAGGGCGCCCGCCATGTTCTCGTTGACGATGGCGAGGATGCCCTCGGCCGCCGCGTCGGTCTCGAGGCCGATCGCGTCGCCGATCGTCCCGACGGCCGTCTCGGCCGCCGCGACGTCGAGCGCCATCTCGCCACCCAGAAGGCGCGGCGGGAGGTGGCCGACGACGACGTTGGCGTCGGTCACGGTCGGCTCGGTGCCGCCCTTGCCGTAGGCCGCGGGGCCCGGCTCGGCGCCGGCGGACTGCGGACCGACGCGCAGGGCCCTGGTGAGCTGCGGGACGTGGGCGATCGAGCCGCCGCCCGCGCCGACGGTGTGCACGTTGATCGACGGCACCTTCAGGCGGAACTGCCCGATCGAGGTGTCGCGGCCGATCGTCGGCTCGCCGTTCTGGCACAGCGCCACGTCCGTGGACGTGCCGCCCATGTCGAACGTGAGGATGTTGGGGTAGCCGGCGCGCGTGGCGACGGCGAGGGCCCCGGCGACGCCGCCGGACGGGCCCGACAGGACGCCGTAGATCGGGTTGCGGCCCGCCTCGCGCGTCGTCATCAGGCCGGCGTCGGAGCGCAGGATGTTGACGTCGCAGGTGGCGCCGCCCTGCTTGAGCTCCGCGTCGAGGTTCTTCACGTACTCCTCGACCTTCGGGCGCACGAACGAGTTCATGCAGGCGGTCAGGGTGCGCTCGTACTCGCGGAACTCCGGCACCACGTCCGAGGACAGGGTGACGGGGAAGCCCGGGTAGAGCCGCTCGACGATCGCGCCGATCTGCTGCTCGTGCTTGTTCGAGATGTACGAGTTGATCAGGCCGATCGTGAGCGACTCGACGCCGCTGTCCACGAGCTGCTTGATGATCCCCTCGACCTGCTGCTCGTCGACGGGCACGACGGTCTCGCCGCGCGGGCCCATCCGCTCGACGGCCTCGACGGTGTCGGAGAGGAGCGCGGGCGGGTCGGGCTTGATCATGATGATCCAGCCGGCCAGGGGGCCCGGCGTCTGCGAGCGGGCCAGGTGCAGGATCTGCTTGAAGCCCTGGGTGGTGATCAGGCCGACGCGGGCGCCCTTGCCCTCGAGGACGGCGTTGGTGGCCACGGTCGTGCCGTGCATGACGTTGCCGAGCGCGGCCGGGCTGATGCCCGCCGTCTCGCAGATCTTCGCCACGCCGACGAGCACGCCCTGGGACGGGTCGGCCGGCGTCGTGGGGGTTTTGACTCGGTGCTGGGTCCCATCCTCGTCGTTGACGAGGAAGAGGTCGGTGAAGGTGCCACCGACGTCCACTCCTAGGCGGTACGCCACGGGTCCGTCCTTTCTCTCCTGGTGCAGGGCCTACGCTAGACGATCCCGGCCTGCTGCAGGTCGCCGAGCTCGCCCTGCGAGAGCCCGACGAGGCCGCACCAGATCTCCTCGTTGTCCGCCCCGACCTCCCACGTGCCGCCCCAGCGGATCGAGCCGGGGGTCTGGGAGAGCTTCGGGGTGATGCCCGGGACCGGCATGGTGCCGATCTCGGGGTCCTCCAGATCCACGATCAGGCCGCGCTCGCGGAAGTGCGGATCGTCGTACATGTCGGCGGCCGAGTAGACCCCGGCGGAGACCACGTTCGCCTCGGCGAGCATCGCGTCGAGCTCGGCCGCGGTGAACTGGGCGGCCCACTCGTCGATCAGCGGGTACAGCTCGTGCTCGTGCTCGCCGCGCGCGCGGTGCGTCGCGTAGCGCTCGTCGTCGGCCAGCTCGGGCCGGCCCATCAGCGCCGACAGGCGCTTCCACAGGGAGTCGTGGTTGGCGGCGATGACGACCCACTTGCCGTCCTTCGACCTGTGCACGTTGGACGGCGCGATCTTCGACAGGTACGAGCCGGACGGCTCGCGGATCACCCCGGTCAGGCCGTACTCGGTGATCGTCGACTCCGTCATCGCGAAGCAGGCGTCGACGATCGCCGCGTCGATCACCTGGCCCGTGCCGCCGCCCCTGGCGTCGCGCCAGTAGAGCGCCATCAGGATGCCCTCGAAGGCCTGCTTGGCGGCGAGCGTGTCGCCGAGCGAGATGCCGGCGCGCGGCGGCGCCTGCCCCGGGTAGCCGTTGAAGTAGCGCAGGCCGCCCATCGCCTCGCCGGCGGCGGCGAAGCCGACGCGGTCCTTGTAGCGGCCCGTCTGGCCGTAGCCCGACACGCGCGCGTAGATCAGCCGCGGGTTGGCGGCGAGGGCCTCGTCGGGGCCGACGTTCCACTGCTCCATCGTCCCGGGGCTGAAGTTCTCGAGCGCGACGTCCGCCTTCGCCATCAGCTCGAGGGCGAGCTCCTGCCCGCGCGGCTCGCGCAGGTTCAGGGTCACGACCTTCTTCGAGCGGGCCAGGGTCGGCCACCAGAGCGTGCGGTCGTTGACCTTCTCGCGGCCCCAGACGCGCATCGGGTCGCCGGCGGGCGGCGCCTCGACCTTGATCACCTCGGCGCCGAAGTCGGCCATCAAAGACGCGCAGTACGGGCCGGCCAGGAGCTGGCCGAACTCGATCATGCGCACGCCCTCGAGCGGGCCCCGGGTCGTCTCCTCGCTCTCCGTCACTCGTCTCTCCGTTCGGGGGAACCGCGAACGTCTCACCGACCCCCGTCGCCGGCCGCGCGGTTTCGGCCGCCTGGGGTTGCGCGCTAGGCCAGGGCGTGCCGCTTGAGCATTCCCTTGGCGATGATCGTCTCCTGGATCTCGTTCGAGCCCTCGCCGATCATCATCAGCGGGGCGTCGCGGTAGAGGCGCTCGACCTCGTACTCCGTGGAGTAGCCGTAGCCGCCGAAGATGCGCATCGCCTCCTCGGCGCAGCGCTGACAGGTCTCGGTCGCGTAGAGCTTGGCCATGCCGGCCTCGACGTCGGCGCGCTGGCCCGAGTCCTTCTTCTTCGCGGCGGCGAGGATCAGGTGCTTGGAGGCCTCGATTCGGGTCGCCATGTCGGCGATCTTCTTCTGGATCAGCTGGTGGTGGCCGATCGGCTTGCCGAAGGCCTCGCGCTGCTGCGCGTACTCGAGCGACAGCTCGAGGGCGCGCAGCGAGATGCCGAGGCCGCGGCTCGCGACGTTGATGCGGCCGGTCTCGATGCCGCTCATCATCTGGTAGAAGCCCTGGCCCTCCTTGTCGGGACCGCCGAGGGTCGCGCTGACGGGGACGCGGTGGTCCTCAAAGGTCAGCTCGACGGACTCGACGCCGTGGTAGCCGAGCTTGCCAAGCGGCGGCGACACCTTGAGGGTGCCCTGGTCCGCCTCGAGGGGCTCCTTGTCGACGAGCAGCGCCGTCATGCCCGCGTGGCGCGGGTCCGCGTCGGGATCGGTCTTCACGAGCAGGGCGATCACCGATGCGCGGTCGCCGTTGGTGACCCACATCTTCGAGCCGTTGATGACGTAGTCGTCGCCGTCGCGCCGGGCGGTGGTGATGATCGCCTGCACGTCGGAGCCGGCGCCCGGCTCCGTCATCGAGAAGCAGGAGCGGATCTCGCCGGCGGCGAGGCGCGGCAGGTAGGCGTCCTTCTGCGCGTCGGAGCCGTGCGCGGCGATCATGCCGCCGACGATGTACTGGCCGTTGACGATGCCGGACACGGCCATCCAGCCGCGCGTCAGCTCCGCGATCGCAAGCGCGTAGGTGACGAGGTCGAGGCCGAGGCCGCCGTACTCCGTGGGGATCCGCATGCCGAAGGCGCCCATCTCGCGCAGGCCATCGACGATCGCCGTGGGGAACTCGTCCTGCGCCTCGAGCTCCTTGGCGACGGGGATGATCTCCTGATCGACGAAGGCGCGGATCGCCTCGAGGATCTCCCGCTGCTCGTCGGTGATGTCGAGGCCGTCGAAGGCGCTGATCCGCTCCTTGAGGGGCATGCCGGTCCGTCTCCCTGTCGTCGTGACGCGCGGGGCCCGATCGGCCCCTGATTTACTTCGCCGCGCGGAAGATTACGGCCGGTCGGCCCGCAGCGGTAGCACGGCGCTGCGGACGGCGTCCGGGACGGGTACGGGGCGCATCCCGTCGCGCTCCACGTAGACGTGCACGAAGTGCCCATCGGCCGCCGCCCGGTCCGCCCCGGCCCGGAACACGCCGAGCGCGTACGCCACCGACGTCTCGCCGACCCGCTCGACGCGCAGGCCGATCTCGACGGGCTCGGGGAAGCTGATCGGCGCGTGGTAGCGGCAGCCCGTCTCCACGACCACCCCGACGACGTCGCCCGTGGCCGGGTCGAGGGCGCCCTGCTCGATGAGGTGGGCGTTGACCGCGGTGTCGAACCAGCTGTAGTGGACGACGTTGTTGACGTGCCCGTAGGCGTCGTTGTCCATCCAGCGCGTCGTGATCGCCCGGAACACGGGGAAGTCCGCGCGGGTCGGGATCGGCGGGCGCTCGGCCACGCGTGCAGCCTACCCGCTGCACCACGCTCGGCGTCCACTGTCGCGGGGATGTCCGGCCGGGCAGCGACGCGGGGAGCCGGGGGCTGATGCGCCCCGACGAGTACGCCGCGCTCGACGCGGTCGCCGGCTAGCCCGCCTTGACCTCCTCTCCCGCCAGCTGCACCTCCCGCTGGTTCGGGAGGGCCCGATCGGGCCACGCGAGCGGGGGCACCCAGGCGGCCGGGTTGTCGAGCTCGAACAGGGAGATCAGCGCCTGATCGTCGATCAGCTCCACGACGCCGTCCTGCTGGGCGGAGGCGTACTGGTAGTAGTCGGTCAGATCGGCGCCGACCTCGGGCCGGTTCGCCGAGGCCATCGCCAGCATCGCCCGCCCCGGGCGCTCGGTGCCGGCGATCAGCACGAGCCCGCAGACGAAGACGCCGCGGCCCTCGGCGGGCTGCATGAAGCGGATGTCGCGCCCCTTCATCTTCGGGTGGTTGACGATGCGCCAGTACATGTCGGGCCAGCCCTGGGTGATCACGACGTTGCCGTTGACGAAGTCGTTGACGGTGTCGTTCTGGGCCGTCCAGTAGTTGCGCAGGTTCGCCTTCCACGTCAGCGCCGTCTCCTTCGCCGCCGCGATCTGGGCCGTGTCGATCACGAAGGGGTCGACCGCCCCCTCGTTCATCTGGAAGGAGGTCAAGATGATCCCGATCGGGTCGGAGAAGAACGACATCTTCCCGCGGTAGCGGTCATCGAGGAGGATGCGGTACGTCTCCTGCCCGCCCACCTCGTCGAAGTCGACCGCTTCGGCGTCGTAGATCAGGGTTGAGAACCCGACGTCGAACGGCATGAAGTACGGCAGCCCGTCGAAGACGCCGCCGGCGAGGAACTCCGCGGGCACGCCGGCGAAATCCGGCAGGAGCGTCGTGTCCAGCGGCATGATCAGCCCCGCTTCGTGCCACTGGCGGACCCAGTTCACGCACGGATGGACCACGTCGGGGCGGTAGCCGGAGGCGACCTTGGCGAGGGCCTGCGGGTCGTTTTCGAGGAAGCTGAAGGCGAGCGGCGACGTGGCCGCGTACGGCCCGTCCCGGTACCCGGTCCAGACCCACGGCGAGCCGAGGGCCTCATCGTCCTCCCACCCGGCCCAGGTGAAGATCTCGATCGGGCCGTCGGGCTCGGTGGCCGGGTCGTAGGACGGGGCGGCCGGGGCGGCCGCCGCCGTCGCGTCCGCCGCCGTCGTCGCGGAGCCGTCCTGCCCACCACCGCCGCAGGCCGCCAGCATCACGACCAGCGATGCGCCGCCGGTGGCGGCGAGGAACCCTCGTCGGTCGTACCGCACAGCGCGCCTCCCTGATCGGATGGTCAGGATCCTACGGCACGCGGGCACCGCCGCGGCTAGCCTGCGGCGGTGGCCGAGCAGACGACCCGCCCCGCGCACGGACCCGGCTCCGGCTGGGACACCCCCGAGGCCGTCGGGCGCGTCGTGAGCGCCTACCGCGCCGACGACGTCGCGGCGATCCGCGCCGCCCAGATCGCGCTGCTCGGCCCCCTCGACGGCCTGCGCGTCCTCGACGTCGGCTCGGGCCCCGGCATCTTCGCCCGCGACCTCGCGCTGCGCGGCGCGCGCGTGACCGCGATGGACTCGGCGCCCGCGATGCTCGAGGCGGCCCGGGCCGAGGCCGCGCGGGCCGGCGTCGAGCTCGAGCTGCTCGCAGGCGACGCGTCGGCGCCGCCCGTCGCGGACGGCGCCTACGACGCGGCCGTGGTCGTGCAGGTCGTCGAGTACGTGCCGGACGCCGTCGGCTGCCTCGCCGCCGTCGCGCGCGCCGTGCGGCCCGGCGGCAGCCTGCTCGTCTGCGACACCGACTGGACGACCGCCGCCTGGGGCATCGCCGACACCGCGCTCGCCGAGCGCGTCAAGGCCGGCTGGTGCGCCACGAAGGAGCACCCCGACGCCGGCCGCCGGATCCCCGCGTGGCTGGCCGCGGCCGGCTGCCGGGTCGTGGCCTGGGACCCGCGCCTGCTCGCCGTCGCGGACGCCACCGGCGACACCTTCCACGCCCACACCTGGCCCTCCTACCGCTCCACCCTCGAGCACACCGGCGCGCTGACGGCCGCCGAGCTCGAGCGCTTCCAGGCGCTCTGCCTCGAGGCGACCGCCGCGGGCCGCTTCTCGTTCACCGTGGTGCGCCACGCCTGGCTCGCCCGCACGCCCGGAGGCGCCACATGATCGTCCGCCCCACCGGCGACACCGCCGAGGTCGTGACCCAGGTCGACCACGCCGTCGTCAGCGGCATCCTCGCCGAGGCCTGGGCCGCGGATGGCCCGGACGCCCTCGCGCCGCGCGCTGCGATCGTCACGGCGGCGCGCCTGCACGACATCGGCTGGCGCCACTGGGAGACCGCGCCGCGGCTCAACCCGGACACGGGCCGCCCCGCGAACTTCCTCGACGTCGTGATCGACGAGCACCTGCGCCTCTACCGGCTCGGGATCGAGGAGGTCGAGACCGCCGACCCGTGGGCGGGGATGCTCGTCTCGATGCACGCGGCCGGGATCTACACGGGCCGCTACGGCACGCAGCCCGCGCTGCTCCTCAGCCGCGCGCCCGACGTGCAGGCCGTGGTCGACGCCTTCGTCGCCGAGCAGGAGGCCCACTACGGCGGCGCCAAGGTCGCGCTCGGCGTGACGGACGACGAGCTCTGGCGCGCCTACGTGCTGCTGCAGGTCTTCGACCGGCTCAGCCTCCGGCTCTGCCAGGGCGACCCCGCCGGGCCCGGCCCAATGGAGATCGCGCTGCCCGGCGAGCGCGTCCTGCGCGTCGAGCCCGACGCGGGCTGCGACCGGCTCGACCCGTGGCCCTTCGCCGCCGACGAGATCCGCGTCGGGATCCCCACCCGCACGGTGCCGCTCGCGGGCTACGATGGCGACGACGCGCTCGGGGCCGCCCTGGCCGCGGCCGCGAGCGAGGAGCGGACGGCCGTGCTGCGGCCCGCCTGAGAGGAAGACGTCATGCACTGGAACCCCTTCATCACCTGCGCGGTAACCGGCGCCGGCGCCACCCAGGACATCCACCCCGACCTGCCGATCACGCCCGAGCAGATCGCGGACGCCGCGATCGACGCGGCCAAGGCGGGCGCGGCGATCGTGCACTGCCACGTGCGCGACCCCGAGACGGGCGCGCCGTCCCGGCGCGTCGACCTCTACCGCGCCGTGGTCGACCGGATCCGTGACTCCGGCGTCGACGTCCTGATCAACCTGACGACGGGGATGGGCGGCGACCTCGTGGTCGGCCCGGACGGCACGGACACCCCCGCCCCCGGCTCGGACCTGGTCGGGCCCGAGGAGCGGATCGCGCACCTCCACGACACCCTCCCCGACATCTGCACGCTCGACTGCGGGTCGCTCAACTTCGGGGACGGCAGCATGGTCTACGTCGGCACGCCCGACTACCTGCGGATCGGGGCGGAGCGGATCCGGGCGCTCGGGATCAAGCCCGAGCTCGAGTGCTTCGAGCTGGGCCACCTCTGGTTCGTCAACAAGCTGGTCGAGGAGGGGCTCGTCGACGACCCGCCGTTCGTGCAGGTCTGCCTCGGCATCCCGTGGGGCGCGCCGGCGACCCCGCAGACGCTGCTGACGTTCGCGGGGCAGATGCCCCCGAGCGCGGTCTGGAGCGCCTTCGCGATCAGCCGCCTGGAGATGCCGTACGTGGCGGCCGCGATGCTCGCCGGCGGCAACGTCCGCGTCGGCCTCGAGGACAACCTCTACCTGTCGAAGGGCCGGTTCGCGACGAACGCCGAGCTCGTCGAGCGGGCCGTCACGATCGTCGAGTCCCTCGGTGGCACGGTGGCGGGCCCCGCCGTCGCGCGCGAGCGGCTCGGCCTCGTCAGGCGCTAGCGCGGCGTCGCGCCCGACCTGTGCGCTTCCGCGCGGACCCGGCGCGCACCCGCCGCGGACGTGCGCTATCTTCAGCCCCGAACGTACGCTGTACTCGGGGGCATGGTCATGGCCAAGAAGCACACATCGCTGTACATCGACGCGGAGCTCCTCGCCGACGCCGAGCGCCTGCTCGGGACGTCGGGCCCGACGGAGACCGTCAACACCGCCCTGCGCGAGGCGGCGGACCTCGTGCGCCGTCGCAACCTGCTGAAGACCTCGTTCAACATCACCGAGGAGGAGCTGCGGCACATGCGCCACGAGACCGGCCCGTACGCCGAGGACGAGTGATCGGCCTCCTCGACACGTCCGGGCTGATCTGGATCGAGCGCGCGCCCGACGAGGCGCTCGAGCTCGCCGCGCACATCCTCGCCGGCGACATCGCCGTCTGCGAGCCCGTCTGCCTCGAGGTGCTCCGCGGCACCCGGTCGACGGACGAGTACGACGAGCGCGCCCGCGACCTCGCCGGTCTCCGGCTCGTGGAGACGACCAGCGGGGTACTGACGCGTGCGCGGTCGATCCAGCGGGATCTGGTGCGGCTGCCGGGGCCCCGCCATCGGACCGTGCCGGTCTTCGACCTCCTGATCGCCGCGGCCGCGATCGAGGCCGAGCTGCCGATCCTCCACCGCGACCGCGACTTCGAGGCGATCGCGGAGGTGACGGGGCAGCCGCAGCGCTGGGTCGGGCCGCGCGCCTGACCTACGCGCGGTGCACGATCTCGCCGTCGACCATCGTCAGGACGACGGGGAGGTCGACGAGGTCCTCGGCGGGGCACTCGACCGGGTCCTCGGCGAACGCGGTCAGGTCCGCGCAGTAGCCGACCTTGATGCGGCCGAGCCGGTGCTGCTCGGAGATCGTGTACGCCGGCGCCACCGTGTAGCCGTGCAGGGCCTCGAGCCCGCTCAGGGCCTGGTCGTCGAACGGCTCCTTGCCGTTGCCGGGCGCGTGGCGCAGCTGCGCGGAGGCCATCCCGATGCGCGGGTCGAAGCGCGCCACGGGCCAGTCGGAGCCGAGCGCGACCACGGCGCCCGACTCGACGAGCGAGCGCGTCGGGTAGGCGCGGTCGCAGCGCTCGTCGCCCATCCGCGTCGTCCAGGTGCAGGTGCGGCCCGGGTCGAGCCACATCATGTGCTGCGTCTGCATCGACGCGACGACGCCCTCCGCGGCGAAGCGCGGCAGGTCGTCGGGGTGCAGCAGGTCGATGTGCTCGACGCGGTGGCGGACGCCCGGGGCCGCCCCCGCGCTCCGGTAGGCGTCGAGCGCGTAGCGGACGGCCATGTCGCCGCAGGCGTGCGTCGCGCACTGGAAGCCCGCGCCGGCGAAGCGCTGCACGGCGCGCCGGTACCGCTCGGGCTCGGGCCAGGCGGGCTCGAGGCCCTCGCCGAGCGCGTCCGGCTCGACCAGCCAGGCCGTGCCCGTGTCGATGACGCCGTCGATCAGGAACTTGGCGACGCCGCCGCGCCAGCGCCGCCCCCGCGCGTCGCGGTGCGGGATGTGCGCCTCCCACTCCTCGTCGGGCATGTCGGGCATGAACCAGAACGGCATCGTCAGGCGCGTGATCAGCCGCTTCGAGGCCTCGAGCTCGCGCAGGACGTCGAGCGTCTCGAGGGTGCCGTCCATCCCGTGGATGCCCGTCAGCCCGACCTTCGCGAACTCGCGCATCTGGCGGTGGCAGATCTCGAGCTGCTCGGCGGGCGTGGGCGCCGGCACCGCCTCGTCGACCAGCATGATCGCGGACCACTCGCGCAGCTCGCCGGTCGGCACGCCGGCCGCATCGCAGACGACCTCGGCGTGCTCGGCGAACGTCATCGGGCCGCGGATCCCGGCGATGTCGAGGGCCTGCTGCGACGCGAGGACGGTGTGGAAGTCGACGAACTTGAGGTACGTCGGGCGGCCGCCCGCCGCCTCCTCGATCAGGTCGCGGTGCGCCGCGCGGCCCTCGAGGGCGTCGTACGGGAGGCCCCAGCCGATCACCCACTCGTCGGGGCCCTTGCCCTCGGCCTCCTTG
This sequence comes from Actinomycetota bacterium, assembly GCA_016870485.1. Taxonomy (GTDB): domain Bacteria; phylum Actinomycetota; class Thermoleophilia; order Gaiellales; family F1-60-MAGs149; genus F1-60-MAGs149. The sequence continues at coordinate 1,027 of VGBM01000009.1, read as the reverse complement.
CGGATCGCCGCCACGACTTCGTCCCACCTGCGGGCGTCGAGGAGGTCCGCGCCGTCGACGTGAAGGGCGCCCAGCAGGGGATGCGCGTGGCTGTCCGTCAGGCCCGGCACGAGCGCCGCCCCGCGGAGGTCGATGACCTCCGCCGACCCGGCCAGCTCGCGGATCTCCGCGTCCGTGCCGACCGCGAGGATCGCCCCGTGCCCGACCGCCACGGCGGTCGCATGCGGGTTCGCCGGGTCCATGGTGCGCACGCGCGCGTTGACGATCGCGGTCTCGACGGGGGTGCGCATCTGCACGGGTTGTACCACGCCGCCGTCAGCCGCTCGGGCCCGGGCGGCACGCCGGCGCTAGCCCCGGTGGACGACCTCGCCGTCGACCATCGTGAGGACGCACGGGTTGGCGGGCAGGTCCTCGGGCGGGCACAGCGCCGGGTCCTCGGCGTACGCCGTCAGGTCGGCGCAGTAGCCGACCTTGATGCGGCCGAGCCGGTGCTCCTCGGAGATCGTGTACGCCGGCGCCACCGTGTAGCCGTGCAGGGCCTCGAGGCCGCTCAGGGCCTGGTCGTCGAACGGCTCCTTGCCGTTGCCGGGCGCGTGGCGCAGCTGCGCGGAGGCCATCCCGATGCGCGGGTCGAAGCGCGCCACGGGCCAGTCGGACCCGAGCGCGACGACAGCACCCGACTCGAGCAGCGAGCGCGTCGGGAAGGCGCGGTCGCAGCGGGCGTCGCCCATGCGCGTCGTCCAGTTGCAGCGCCGGCCGGGGTCGAGCCACATCATGTGCTGCGTCTGCATCGACGCCACGACCCCCTCCGCTGCGAAGCGCGGCAGGTCGGAGGCCTGCAGGGTCTCGATGTGCTCGATGCGGTGGCGGAGGCCCGGCGCCGCGCCGGCCAGCTGGTAGGCGTCGAGGGCGTAGCGGACGCCCATGTCGCCGCAGGCGTGCGTCGCGCACTGGAAGCCCGCGCCGGCGAAGCGCTTGACGGCCCGCTGGTACTTCTCCGGCTCGGGCCAGAAGGGCGTCAGGCCGT
>VGBM01000008.1 GCA_016870485.1 Actinomycetota bacterium | reverse complement strand
TCACCCCGTCGATGTCCGAGTCGCTGCAGCGCGCCGCCGAGCGCGCCATGAACCGCCGCATCAGCCAGACCGGCGACGGCATCGCGCTGCCCCAGACGCAGCCGCTCGGCGCCTAGGTCGCACCCTCGGGGGTGGCCTCGGCCGCCGGGTCCGCGGCCCCGCCGCCGTCGTCCCCTCCCCCGCCCTCGGTCGTCGCCGCGGGATCCTCCTGGACGCCCTCCTCCTCCGGCTGGCGCGGCAGCTTGGGCCCGAACGCGATCACCTTGTTCTCGGGGAAGTAGCGCCAGGTCCAGTTCTGCTCGGAGCGCAGCTTGCCGTTCTCGTAGACGCGCCGGCCGTACTTGATCCAGAACCCCGGATACCCGAGCGGCTGCACGATCTTCTTCGTGCCGGCCGGCAGGGACAGGTCGCGCTGGCGGATGACCTTCGGCTTCGACATCGAGTACGGCTCGCCCTCGATCGCCTCGACCTTGCGGCCGAGCGGGTCCGAGAGGAAGCGCACCGTGATCCCCTCCGCGGTCGTCTTCGTGAGGATCACGATCGGCGCCTTCCAGTCGTTCTCGAAGATCAGCTCGGGGCCGCCCCACGAGACGGTCGCCTCGCGGCCCTTCGGGTAGCGGTCGATCCAGAACGAGTGCGGCGTGTGCTCGATCAGCTTCAGCCCGGAGAAGAACGCGGCGTTGAAGACCGTCGCGGCGACCTGCGAGACGCCGCCGCCGACGGCGTCCTTGAGGACGTTGCCCTCGCCGATCATCGGCGCCTCGACGAACCCGCGCGCCTCGGTGCGCTCCCCGAGCGCCTCGTTGAGCGAGAAGGTGCCGCCGGCGGGGATGATCATCTGGTCGAGGATCTCGGCGGCGCGCTTGATGTTCGTGACGCGGGCGCCGCCCGAGTACGGCGTGAAGAACTCGCCGACGACCTGCTTGATGCCGAGCGTGCGCGCCTCGTCCGTGGTCAGGGCCGGCTCGCGCGGCCCGAACGTGATCGGAGTCAGGGTCTGGGACGGATCGACCTGCCAGGCGGCGACGAGCCCGCCGACGTCCACCCCGCGCCCGCGGCGGCCGCCGATGATGCGCACGAAGCCGTCCTTGTTGATCGTGAAGCGGGCGTCGCGCGGCGCGCGCTCGCGCGAGCCGTAGAGCTGCGAGAACCACGCCCGCAGCGGCCCCTGGCTGATCCGGAACGTTATCGTGCGCTTGCCGACCTTGAAGCCGGCGGCGCGGCGGATCACGTCCTGGGGCACGCGGTTGACGTCGCCCTTGAGGTCCACGTCGTGCCGCCTGGCCACGAAGGTGCGGGCCCTGGCGGCCTGCTCCTCCGCCTGCTCGGTGGAGATCGCCGGGGACACCGGCTTGACGGGCACCTCGATCACGGGACCGCTGGTCGAGAGCGTGCGCACGGCGGTGCCGAGCGCGACCATGTTGGGGACGCGGCCGTCGCGCGCCGGCGTGACCGGGAAGCGGCGCCCGTCCGCCGCGACCGTCGCCGACTGCGGCGCGTACGTGACCGCCTGGCGCATCGGCAGCGTCGCCTTCATGTACGGCTTGCGCTTGAAGAGGAAGGTCAGCGGCAGGTCGACGGACTCGTAGAGGCCGAGGCGCATCCGCACCCGCTCCACGAAGTCCGGCTCGCCGAGCGCCTTCTTGACCGCGGCGCCCGCGTTCGGGCGCAGGTCGATGGCCGCCGTGTCGATCACGAAGCGGTTGCCGTCCGCGACGACGACGAGGCCCCGGTCGACCACGGCCTCGCCGTGCGCCCGCACCGCCGCCTTCGCCTCCGCGGGGGTCATCCCCCCCACGTCGACGCCGTCGATGCGCACGCCCTCACGGATCAGCCCGTCCGTGGGGCGCCCGAGCCACAGCACCGCGCCCACGGCGATGCCGATCAGCGCGAGGATGCCGAGCGCGGCCCTCCAGGGCACGCGCCGCCGGGGCTTCCTCCGGGGTGTGCGCGGGCCGAGGCTGTCCGCGACCGGCTCCTCGAAGCGGTAGACGCGCATCCCCCCCGTAGCCGTCACGGGCCTGATTCTACGGGGGTGCGGCGGTCCCGGGCGTGAGGCCCCCCATCACAGACCGCCTCAGGCGGTCTGGGCGAGGTACTCGCGCAGCTCGGGGTTGGCCTTGGCCAGCGTGCTCAGCGCCCGCCCCTCGACCTGCCGGACCCGCTCGCGGGTGCAGCCGAGCTCGCTCGACACCTCGTCGAGGGTGCGGGTGCCCTCGCCGTCGAGGCCGAAGCGGAGCTCGACGACGCGGCGCTCCTGGTCGTGGAGCTGGTCGAGCGCTTCCGCGAGGTCGCGGGTCACGCTGCCCTCGCTGATGCGCTGGTCCGGGCGCACGGCGTGCGGGTCCTCGACGAGGTCGGCGATGTCCGAGTCGCCGTCGCCGACGCCGACGTCGAGCGACACCGGGTCGTCGACGATATCGAGCAGCGCGGTCACCTTCTTGAGGCCGAGTCCGGTGGCCTCCGACAGCTCCTCGGGGGTCGCGGGGCGACCGAGCTCCTGGCGCAGGCGCCGATCGGCCTTGCGCAGCCGCTTGAGGTTGTCGACGACGTGGACGGGCAGGCGGATCGTGCGGCCCTGGTCCGCGATCGCGCGGCTGATCGCCTGGCGGATCCACCAGGTCGCGTACGTGGACAGCTTGAAGCCCTTGGTGTGGTCGAACTTCTCCACGGCCCGCATCAGGCCGACGTTGCCCTCCTGGATCAGGTCGAGGAGCGGCACGCCGGAGGCCTGGCTGTAGGGCCGGGCGATCGACATCACGAGGCGCAGGTTGCGCTCGACGAGCTCGCGCTTGGCGGCCTCGTCGCCGAGGTCCTTGCGGCGGGCGAGCGCGGCCTCCTCGCCGGCGGTGAGCAGGCGCCCATCGCCGATCTGGCGGACGTAGGTGAACAGGAGGTCGACCTCGGGCGTGTCGTCGAACGAGTCGTCGATCTCGACCTCGTCGGCCTGGGCGGCGTCGTCGAATGCGCCATCCGAGGGGACGGCCTTGAGGGTGCGCGCGGGGCGCTTGGGGGAGGCGGTGGCAGTCATGGCCCGGTCAGGATCCCGCGGCCCGCGACCCGCTTCCAGCCCCGGAGCCGAATCCTGCCGGACTCCTAACACGATCCTCACACGCCCCGGCTCGAGGCCTCACCGGCGCAACACAACGCCAACATCTTGCGGTGTCGTGGCGGGCTCAGTCGCCGGGCAGGAGCAGGGTCTGACCGGCCTGGAGTGTGCCCCCCTCGAGGTCGTTCAGCTCCCGGATCTCCCCCAGCCGGTCGCGCGGGTCACCGGCGTAGGTGCGGTCGGCGATGTCCCAGAGCGTGTCCCCGGGCTGCACCGTGTAGGCCACGGGCGGCGCGGTGGCGTCGCTCGCGGGCGCCGTGCGCAGCCCGATGGCGATCACGAGGGCGAGGATGGCGAGCAGGAGGCCGAGCGAGCGGATGATGCGGACGTCGAACATATGTTCGGAACTTTACCCGAACACGCGTTCGGGTCAAGTAACGATCACGTCACGGCCGCGAGGCGCTGCAGCACGGCGTCCAGCACGCGCACGGGCCCGTTGCGCACCACGTCGTCCGCGACGAGCCCGGTGGCGTCCTCGGCGGCGGCGATGGCGCGCTGGGCCCCCGCGTCGTCGAGGTCCTTCGTGTTGAGGGCGATCGCGGCCACCGGCGCCGCCTTGACCGCGCGCACCGCGTCCTCGTAGAGCGCGATCACGTCGGCGAGGGGCGGGATCGGCCGGGTCGTGTAGTCGTCGTTGACCGTCTGCCCCGCGAGGTGCTGCAGGATCAGCACGTCGGGCTGGCAGCCGAGCAGGAGGCCGTGGGTAACGCCGCTGTAGCCGGGGTGCAAGAGCGACCCCTGGCCCTCGACCCAGAGCAGGTCGCCGTGCTCGGCGCCCATGTCGACCAGCCGCTCCGCCGCCCCGGCGATGTAGTCGGCGATGACGTGGTCGACGGCGATCCCCCACCTTGTGATCGCGATGCCCGTCTGCCCGGTCGCTACGAACGCGGAGCGCTCGCCGCGGGCCAGCGCCCCGTGGTGCAGCTCAAGCCCCGTGGACATCTTGCCGATCGCGCAGTCCGTCCCCACGGTGTGGGCGACGCGCAGCCCCGGCGGGCGCGAGAGGTCGAAGCGCGGCACGCCGAGATCGGTCGGCGACGTGCGCAGGTCGCGCAGACGCACGCCGTACTGCTGCGCCGCGGCCGCGAGGTCGGGGTCGTCGGCGAGGAGCGTGTGCAGGCCCGCCTCCACGTCGAGCCCCTGCGACATCCCGTGCAGGAGCGCCTCGCGCCAGGCCGGCGTCAGGCGGCCGCCGGACGGGGCCACCCCGATCAGAATCGCCGTCGCCCCGAGCGCGATCGCGGCGTCGACGTCGGCGACGATCGGGACGTCGCGCCGCGCGAACGGCACGACCTCGGCGCTGCGCTCGCCGGCGCGGCTGCTGTCGATCACGCAGGCCACGTCGCGGTCGCCGAAGCGCAGGACGCCGTGCCCCGTCTTGGCATCGGAGCGCTCCCAGAGGCCCTCCGCGAAGATCGCGAGGCGCTCCGTCACCGAGCCTCCACCCCGATCCCGGGCCGATCGCTGACGGTGACGACGCCGTCGACGAGGCCGAGCCCGCCGAAGGGGCCGTCCTCGATCAGCAGGTGGCCGTCGAGATCGACGTAGTCGGTCAGCGACGCGATTTGCGCGGCCTGCCCGATCCCGAGCTCGGACTCGATCATGCAGCCGATCATCACGTCGAGGCCGTGCGCGCGCGCCGCCCGCGCCAAGGAGAAGCCACCGCGGATGCCGCCGGTCTTCGCGATCTTGATGTTGACGCCGTCCGCGAGCTCCGCGGCCACGGGCACGTCGGACGCGTCCTGGCAGGACTCGTCGAGGATGACGGGCAGGCGGCGGTCGAGCTCGCGGTAGGCGCGGTAGGCGTCGAGGTCGTCGCGATGGAACGGCTGCTCGACGAACTCGATGCCGAGGCGCAGGAGGTCCGGAGTGATGGCGCGCGCGATGTCGAGGTCCCAGCCCTCGTTGCCGTCGATCCGGATCGGACCGGCGAACCCGGCGCGGACCGCCTCGAGGCGCTCGAGGTCGGCGGCACCGCCGACCTTGACCTTCAGGATCCGGTAGTCCTGGGCGCGGCGGACCTTGTCCGCGGTGCCCGCGACGGTGTCGATGCCGATCGTGAACGAGGTCGCCGGGCTGACGGGCTCGAGGCCGAGCAGCCGCCACGTGGGCTGGCCCAGGCGCTTGCCGATCCAGTCGTGCAGCGCACCGTCGACGGCCATCCGCGTCCCGCCCATCAGGCCCTCGGAGCGCAGCCGCCGCATGGTCGCCTCGAGCGCGAACGGGTCCTCGCCGATCAGCGCGGGCACGTCGCCGGTGGCCTCGGCGAACATCGCCGCGGTCGTCTCGCCGTGGTAGTCGACGGGCGCCCCCTCCCCGAACCCGACGATCCCGCCGTGCTCGATCTCGACGACGAGGGTCGGCTCGTGCGTGGAGACGCCGCGCGCGATCTCGAAGGGCTCGGCGAGGACGAGCTCCTGGATCCGGGCGCGCAGCTCCATGCCCGGAACCCTAGGTCAGGGGGGACCCGGGGCCCTCCGCTATCCTCCCTGCGCCCGCCCCCGTAGCTCAGGGGATAGAGCACAGCCCTCCGAAGGCTGGGGTCAGACGTTCAAATCGTCTCGGGGGCGCCTCAGGCGGCGGCCCGCATGGGCCGCCGCTGCCGCGCCAGGGGGTGTCCCATCAGGTGCATGCTCGCCAACCCGCGCCACGGCGCGTAGGGCGCGAGCAGCGCCGCGGTGTCCGCGACCTCCGGGGCGCGCCCGTTGAGCGCTCCGGCCAGCTTCATCAGGCCGAGGTCACCCACGAGGCCCGCGTCGGGCCAGCCCCAGCCCTGCAGCGCGATCACCCCCACGCTCCACGGCCCGACCTGCGCCTCGCGCCGGAGCCGCACGTCGACGGCGGCGGGGTCGAGCCCGCCGAGCCGCTCGAGGTCGACGCGGCCGAGCAGCCGCACCATCGCCTCGGCGCGCTTGGGGGCGAGCCCGCAGCCGGTGATGCGCGCGGTCCCCAGCCCGCTGATCTCCGCCGCCGTCGGCGACCGGAGTAACCCCGCCCCCGCCGCGGGGGCGGCGAGCCGCAGGATGCGCCGCTCGATCGCCTGCGCCTCCCGGAAGCTGATCAGCTGCCCGGTGAAGGCCCGCAGCGCCGCGTGCGCCGCGCTGCCGGCCCGCAGCGGCCGCAGCCCGGGGCAGCGGCGCAGGAGCGGGCCGAGCAGCGGATCGGCGCGATGCGCGCGCAGCAGCGGCGAGGGGTCGTCGTCGAGGGCGAGCTCAAAGCGCAGGCGCGCCCACGCCGCGTCGAGATCGTCCGCCTCGAGCCGGATCCCGAGCGTGTCGTCGGGCCGCTGGCGGATGCGGGCCGTGCCGTCGCGGCCGACGGCAGTGATGAGGACGCCGTCCTCGAGCCGCCGGGTCAGGCGGTCGCAGGCGCGGGCGCTGCGCACGAGGTCGTAGGGCCCGACGGGCCGCACCTCGATGTCGCGCACGGCCATGCGCGGGACGCTATCAGCCGTCGGCGACGGGCAGCTCGGGCGCGGCGGCGCCGGCCAGCGGGAGCTCGGGCACGGCCGCCGCGGGAGCCGGCAGCGCCGGCGGCGCGGTCGCCGCGGCCGGGTCGGGCGCCGGCGCGGGCGCCTCCACCGTGACGACCACCGTGACGGTCTGCGGAGGCGGCGGGGCCGCGGGCTTCGGCGTCGGCTCGGCGGCGACCGGCGGCTCCGGTGCGGCGGCGGGCGCCGGGACGGCGATCGCGTCGAGCAGGATGTCCGGCTCCGCGGGTGCGACGAGGGCGTCGTCGGCCGGCGCCGGGGCGAGCTCCTGCGAGCGCGTCGGCAGCGCGAGGGCGAGGCCCGCGCCGGCGAGGCAGAGGAGCGCGAGGGCGACGACGAGCAGACGCCGGCCCGGTCGGGGCGCACGCCGCGCACGGGCCCGCCGGCGCAGCGGGGGCTCCGGCGCCGGGGCGGCCTCCGCCTCCGGCAGGAGCGCCGCGAGGCGCTCGCCCGCGGACCACGGCGGCAGGTCGCCGCCGAGCCACGCGACGCCGTCGATCACGAGCGCCCCGTCGGGGTCGACCTCCAGCATCGAGGCCGTCACGTCGCCGGCGTCGAGGCCCGTGCGGGCCAGCGCAATCCCCATCGCCCGGGCCTGGGCGCGGGCGTCGGCGGGCAGGGCCTGACCGGGCACGCCCCGGGGCGGGTCGAGCACGGCCCACGCGTCGCCCTCGTCGTCGCGGACGATGGCACGGAGGGACGGGATCCGGGCGGCGGCCTCCGCGTCGACCCAGGCGCGCTGCCACGCGTCCACGGTCTGCGGGTCGCCCGGCACGCCGATCAGCCGGCACGCGGCGCGCTGCGGCGGAGCCTCCAGGTCCGTTGCCTCGATCATCCCGCGGCGGCGCAGCTCGCCGGACGCGCGATAGCGCCCGGCGATGATGGTCCCGCGTGCACCCGGCTCCCAGTCCATGGCCCGAGTCTGCCCGCGACCTGGGGCGCGGCGGCGGACCGGTCCCGCGTGGACGCGCGCCGCTCCGGCGCGGGGGCGCACCGAGGGCGCACGGCGGCGCGTCGGGGTCAGGCCGCGGGGTACGGGATCGGCGCGAGCCCGGCGACCAGCGCGTCCTGGCGGGCGAGCATTTCGCCCTGATCGGTCTCGTGGTCGTGGCCGAGCAGATGCAGGACGCCGTGCACGAGCAGGTCGGTCAGCTCCGCCCCCACGGCGATGCCGGCCTCGCCCGCCTGGGCCTCGAGCACCTCGCGGCAGACCACGACGTCGCCGAGGAGGCGCGGCACGCCCGGCAGCTCCGCGGGCTCGTCGTCGATCGGGAAGGCCAGCACGTCGGTCGGCTCGTCGATCCCGCGGTGCTCGCGGTTCAGCTCGCGCATCGCCCCCGCGTCGAGGATCACGACGCCGACCTCGCACTCGCCGGCGCCCTCGGCGGCGAGCACGGCCTCGACCACGTCGGAGACCGCCAGCGGGTCCGCGCCCGAGCCCGCGCGGTCGTCGACGTCGACCACCGCTAGGCCCCGGCGTCGTCCGCGCTGCGGTAGGCCTCGACGATCCGCTGGACGAGCTTGTGGCGGACCACGTCGTCGCGGTCGAAGTCGATGACCTCGATGCCCTCGACGCCGCGCAGGACGTCGCGGGCCTCGATCAGACCGGAGGCCGAGTCGCGCGGCAGGTCGATTTGGGTCGGATCGCCCGTCACCACCACCTTGGAGCCCATCCCGAGCCGCGTCAGGAACATCCGCATCTGCTCGCGCGTCGTGTTCTGCGCCTCGTCGAGGATGATGAAGGCGTCGTTGAGGGTACGGCCGCGCATGAAGGCGAGCGGCGCCACCTCGACCACGCCGCGCTCCAGCAGCGCGGTCACGCGCTCGCCGTCCATCATGTCGTAGAGGGCGTCGAAGAGCGGCCGCAGGTAGGGGTCGACCTTGGCCATCAGGTCGCCCGGCAGGAACCCGAGCCGCTCGCCCGCCTCGACGGCGGGGCGCGTCAGGATGATGCGGGAGACCCGGCGCTCGTCGAGGGCGGCGACCGCGAGCGCCATCGCCAGGTAGGTCTTGCCGGTGCCGGCCGGGCCGCAGCCGAACGTCATCGTCGAGGAGCGGATCGCGTCCACGTAGCGCTTCTGGTTGAGCGTGCGGGGGCGGATCGTGGTCGTGCGGTGGCGCCAGACGACGCCTCCGAGCACGTCGTCCGCCTTGCCGGCGGCCGACAGGACGCCCGTCACGGCCTCGACGGTCTGCGTCTCGAGCGGCAGCCCGCGGTCGACGAGGGCGCCGAGCTCGGCCAACACCGACCGCGCGCGGCCGACCTGGCCGTCGTCGCCGTCGAGGACCACCTCGTCGCCGCGCAGGTAGACCCGGCACGTCGCGGCCTGCGCCACCGCCCGCAGCACCTCGTCCTCGCGCGAGGCCAGCTCGCGCGCGAAGGCGTCGGAGACGGTGAACGCGGTCCGCGTCACCCGCCGAGCGCCTCGCGGACGGCCGTCGAGACCGCCTTGCCGTCGGCGCGGCCCTGGGTGCGCGGCGTCAGCACCTTCATCACGGCGCCGAGGTCCTTGGCCTCGGTCGCCCCCACCTCCGCGATCGCCTGCTGGACGAGTTCCTGCAGCTCGTCGGAGCCGAGCGCCGCGGGCAGGTAGCCGTCGATCAAGGCGGCCTCCGCCTCCTCCTTGACGGCGTCAGCCTCGCGGCCGCCCTCCCGGAAGCTCTCCGCCGCCTCGGCGCGGCGCTTGCGCTCGCGCGTCAAGACCTGGATGGCCGCGGACTCGTCGAGCGACCCCTGCGCCTTCTCCACGTCCTTGAGCGCGGCGAGCAGCAGCGAGAGCGCGCCGACGCGCTCCGTGTCACGCGCGAGGCGCGCCGCCTTCAGATCCGCCTCGACCCGCTCGATCATGCCGTCACCTCGCCGTAGATCCTGCCGTCCCGGAGGATAGCCGTCCCGCGGGCCGCCACCACCCGCCCGACCACCTCGGCGGACTCCCGCACCACGCGCACGCGCGGATCGATCCCCTCGAGGCCCGCGCCGTCGAGGCGGGCGGCGCAGGGTAGCCGCGTCAGGCGTGCGCGAGATGCGCGCGGGCGAGCGTCGCCGCGACGATCGCCGCGGTCTCCGTGCGCAGCACCGTCGGTCCCAGCGAGACGATCGGGACACCCGCCGCCCGGGCCGCGTCCAGCTCGTCCGGGGAGAACCCGGCCTCCGGACCGACGAGAAGGACGAGCGGGCTTCCGGCCGCGGCGAAGGCGGCGTGCGGCTGCGCGTCGGCGCCCTCATGCGAGCAGACCACCGCAGCGGACGCGAGGGCGTCGGTGAGGGCCACGGGCGGCAGGATCGCGGGCACCCGGGCGAGCTTGGCCTGCGCGGCCGCGCCGCGGGCGACCCGCTCCCAGCGGTCGAGGCGGGCCTTCTGGCGGCGCCCCGCGGCGAGCAGCGGGCCGATCTCGGCCACCCCCAGCTCGACGAGCTTCTCGACGGCGTCGTCGGCACGCGGCCCGCTCTGCGCGAGCAGGACCCGGATCGGCGCGAGGTCCGGCTGGCCGGGCAGCTCCGCGCCGATCACGAGCGTGCCGCGGCCGGGGTCGCCGACCGAGGCCGCGAAGACCCGGCCCGCACCGTCCGCCGCCTCCACCGTCTCCCCCGCCCCGAGCCGCAGCACCTTGCGCACGCGGTGGGCGTCGTCGGGATCGAGCGCGACGGTCGCCCCAGGCGCCACGCCGTCGGAGGGCGTCAGGAAGAAGCGGAAGACGTGGGCCACGCGCGGGAGCGTAGCCCGCCCGCGGGCCGCACCGAACCCGGGCTACAGGTGCGCCGTCATCCCGAAGCCGCATTCGCGGAGGTGTACGCTCCCGGGCAGCGCAACCGCAGACCGGAGGGGGGCCGAACATGAGCACAGCGACGAACGAGGGCGGCCTGTCGCGCAGGTCGCTGCTGCAGTACGCCGCCGCGGGCGGCCTGGCGGCCGGGGCGCTGTCCGCCCTGCCGAAGTGGACGATGCCCGCCGCCCGGGGCCAGGCGGGCCCCAAGGGCGGGATGAACATCCTCTTCATCATGGTCGACCAGCTGCGGTCGCCCTACGCGTTCATGGGGCCGGCGATGCAGCGCGCGGTCTGCCCGTCGATCACCAAGCTCGGCGACGACGGGGTGCGCTTCACCCACTACTACACGGTCTCGAACGACTGCACCCCGGCCCGCGCCGCCCAGGCGACGGGCCTCTACACGCACCAGATCGGCATCTTCGCCACGACGGGCTCGGCCGAGCTGAACCCCGGCTTCCCGACGTTCGGGACGATGCTGCGCCAGCAGGGCTACGAGACCTTCTGGGTCGGCAAGTGGCACATCACGCCCTCGGACGTGACCGGGCCCGGCACCGTCAACGGCTGCATGCCGAACCCCTACGAGGCCTACGGCTTCACCGTCCCCGACGCCTACTACGGCACCTGCCCGTCCCCCGACGGCGGCGCCGGCCAGGGCCAGTTCATGGACCCGATCACGCGCCAGCAGTTCCGCGAGTGGCTGTGGAGCCGCCCGGCCGACGGCGGCCCGTGGTGCACCGTGCTGAGCCTGATCAACCCACACGACATCCAGTTCTACCCGTACTACACGCGCCGCATCCAGGGCCAGCAGCACCCGCGCCGGATCTTCCGCGAGATGGCCGCCAACTACGAGACCAACGCCGAGCGCGAGGCGCAGGGCAAGCCGCAGCTCCAGCGCTCGTCCGTCGACGCCCACAACGACTCGTTCGGCGACCTCCCCGACGACCGTCGCGTGCCCGAGCCGTGGCGCAAGATGCTCGACACGTACGCGGGCATGACGTTCGACGTCGACCTCGAGATCTTCTCGGCGCTGAAGGCGCTCTCGCAGTCGCCGTTCGCCGACAACACGATCGTCGTCTTCACGTCGGACCACGGCGAGTACGCGGGCGCGCACGGCATGCGCGGCAAGGGCTTCTCCTTCTACGAGGAGGGCTCGCGCGTGCCCCTGATCATCAAGGACCCGACCGGGGGCTGGACCCCGCAGGCCAAGATCGACCGTCCGCAGCTCTTCTCGAGCGTCGACCTCGCCCCGCTGCTCCTGACGCTGGCCACGGGCTCCGAGAGCTGGCGCGAGGACGGCCGCTACGCGCAGATCGCCAAGCGCCCGTCGATCGCGAAGGCGCTCACGAACCCGAAGGCGCCGGGCCGGCGCTTCGTCGCGCACGCCACGGACGAGATCGCCGCGCTGCCCGCGCAGCTCGGCGGCGACGGCACGCAGGTCTACCCGGGCGCCAACCACATCACGGCGGTGCGCACCCGCCTCGGCAAGATCGCCCGCTACGCGTACTGGAAGGACGGCGGGTACCAGATCGACCACGCGCAGGAGATCGACTGGGAGGCGTACGACTACCGCACGCCGCGGGGCCGCCGGGAGCTCGACAACGTCTACGCGGACCCCGACCGCGCGACGGGCGTCAAGGCCCTCAAGGCGCTCCTGGGCGTAGCGATGGCCACCGAGATCCAGGCGCCCCTGCCGGAGAGCCTGCGGCCCGCGCAGCAGGCCGCCTTCAAGGCCTGGTTCGGCGACGCCACGACGAGCCCGCCGACGCCGCCGATCGCGATCGACAGCTTCATCGAGACGATGCGCTGACCCCTAGCGGGTCAGAAGCGGCGTCCGCCAGCCGTCCCCGACCCGCTCCGCCTCGACCCGCCTCGGGCCGAGGACGAGCGGATCGTTGGCGCGCAGGCCGCTCGCGATCACCCGCGCGGGCAACCCGTCACGGGCGAGCAGGGCCTCGACCACGCGTCACTCGATGTTCGCGAGCGCCGGGTCGCCGGCGGGCAGGGGCGCCGTCAGGACGTCGGCCTGCTGGACGGCGATCCGGTCCCCGAGCGCGTTGTGCTCGACGTTGGCCCGGGCCGCGGCCACGGCGTGCGGATCGAGCTCCCGCGCGGTGACGCGCCCGTGCCCCCAGACGGCGGCCAGGATCGAGAGGAGGCCCGGGGTCGGGCGCGGCGGCGTCCACGACAACCGCGAACCCCGCGGCGGTCTCCTCGAAGCCGTCCGGGAAGCGCTCGACGAGCACGGCGATCGCCTCCTCCCGGCGCGCCGCGTCCATCGCGACCTCAAGCCGGCGGAGCGCCGGCTCAGCCACTGCCGAACCCGCGCCGGAGCCGCCCGAACAGGCCCGTGTCGGCCTTGTAGGCGTCCTCGGGGATCTGCCGGTCGAGCTCCTCGACGAGCTGGCGGGCCGTGGGCTCGAGCTTGCGCGGGATGTGCACCGCGAACGTGACGTGGAGGTCGCCGCGGCGCGCCTCGTTGCCGACCATCGGCACGCCCTGCCCGCGGAGCGTGCGCCGCTCGCCCGGCTGGGTGCCGGACTGCAGCACGATCGTCTCCATGCCGTCGAGCGTCGGCACGTGCACGGTCGCGCCGAGCATCGCCTGGGTGGCCGTGAGGTCGACGAGGACGTGCAGGTCGAGGCCGTCGCGCACGAGCGCGGGGTCGTCCTCGATCTGGATGCCCACGTAGAGATCGCCGGGCGGCGCGCCCGGATCGCCGGCGTGGCCCTGCCCGACGACGCGCACGCGCTGACCGGAGTCGACGCCCGCGGGGATGCCGACGCTGACCGTGCGCCGCTCCGGGCGCCGGCCCTGCCCGCCGCAGTCCGCGCACGGGGTCTCGACGGTGGCGCCGCGCCCGCGGCAGGCGCTGCACGGCAGCTGCCGCACGATCTGCCCGAGCGGCGTGTTCGAGACCTGCCGCACCTCCCCCGCGCCGCCGCAGGTGGGGCACGGGATCGGCCGCGTCGGCGGCTCGGCACCGGAGCCGGCGCAGCGGTCGCAGTGGATCACGACCTCGACGTCGAGGTCGCGCTGGACGCCGCGCGCGGCCTCGCGCAGGGTCAGCGAGGTCGCGGTGGCCGCGTCCGCGCCGGCCATCGGCCCGCGCGCCCGCCCGCCGAAGAGGCCGTCGCCGAAGAACATGCCGAGGATGTCGTCGAGGTTGCCGAAGCCCTGGCCGCCCATCCCGGCCCCCGAGACACCGGCGTGCCCGAAGCGGTCGTACTGCAGGCGGGTCTCCTGCACGGACAGCACCTCGTAGGCCTCCGCCACGATCCGGAAGCGGTCCGCGGCCGCGGGGTCGCCCGGGTTGACGTCGGGGTGCAGCTGCCGCGCGAGGCCGCGGAAGGCGCGCTTGATGTCGTCGTCGGAGGCGTCGCGCGGCACCCCGAGCACGTCGTAGTAGTCGGGCTTGGCCGCCATCACCGGGGATGGTATCCCGCCTCGGGCGGCGGCCCCTCCGGGTCAGCCCATGCGCAGGAGCGCGCCGCCGATCAGGACGAGGCCGAGCAGGAGCCCGAGGCCGCGCGTGAACGCGAGCACCCACAGCATCACGCGGCGCTCTGCCGGGGGCAGCCCGCGCGCCTCCGCCCAGCGCACGCTGATCGCCCACGCCTGGTACGCGGCGAGGGCCGCCCCGGCGCCGAGGAGCGCCCAGTTCACCGGCGCCCGCTCAGTCCTCGTAGACGTCCTCGACGTACGCGCTCAGCACGGCCGCCGCGCCGCGCACGGCGACGATCGCCTGCGCGTAGTCCATCCGCACCGGCCCGATCACGCCGACGGCGCCCAGCGCGCGCCGCGGCGGGCCGTAGCCCGCCGTGATCATCGCCACGGGCCTGAGCGCCGGCTCGCCGTGCTCCTCGCCGATCCGCACCGTCACGGCGTCGCCGCGCAGCGCGGCGCGCAGGCGGTCGAGCATGTCGGCGCGCTCCTCGAGCGCGCCGGCGAGGGCGCTGAGGCCCTCCTGGTCGCGCTCGCGCGCGCTCAGCTCGCGCATCAGGCGCGACGCCCCGCCGACCACGAGCCGGTCGGGGCCGGCCTCGAAGAGGTCGTGGAAGACCGGGGCGATCGGGTCGAGGAACGCGCGCTCCCGCACGTCGAGGCCGGGGTCCTCGAGGCGGGAACGCACCGCGCGCTCCGTGATCGACCCGACGGCGAGCGTCTCGTTGAGGTACGCGCGGCCCCACTCGACGAGCCCCGGGTCGACCGGGGCGTCGAACACGATCGTGCGCTTGGCGACCGCGCCCGAGCCCGCAATCACGACCACCATCACGACCTGCGGCTGCAGGGCCAGCACCTCGACGTGGCGGATGTCGGCGACGGGCAAGGACGGCGCGCTGGCGATGGCCAGCAGGCTGGTCACCTGCGAGAGCGCCTCGGTGGTCGCCCGCAGCGCCTCGTCGACCTCGCGGCTCGCGTCACCGAGCTCCACGGGCAGGGGCTGCACCGCCGGGCGCTCCTCGAGCAGCACGCCCGCGTAGAAGCGGTAGCCGAGCTCCGTCGGCACGCGCCCGGCCGAGGTGTGGGGATGGCCGAGCAGGCCGACCGACTCGAGCCAGGCGAGCTCGTAGCGCAGCGTGGACGCGCTGGTCTCGAAGCCGTGCCGGCGCACCAGGGTCTGCGAGCCGACGGGCTGGCCCGTCGAGATGTGCTCCTCGATCACGGCGCGCAGCACCTCGCGCCGGCGCGGGGTCAGCTCGATGTCGGGCGGGTCGGCGCTCATCGCAGGATCTCCTTGACGCAGTCGTGCAGGAGCATCCGGCCGCGCCGCTCGAGGCGCAGTGTACCGCCCTCGTGGCGGGCCACCCCGGCGCGCACGAGCCGGTCGACGCCGGCCGGGTCGACGAGGCCGGCGAGGTCGCCGTCGAGCGCGACGCCGTCGGCGAGGCGCAGGCCGAGCATCAGCCGCTCGCGCGCCGCCGTCTCGGCGTCGATCGGCTCGAGCGCGTGCGGCGCCCCCGCGGGGTCGTCGAGGTAGGCGGCGAGCCGGGGCCCGTTCGCGCGCCGCTCCCCGGCCACCGTGGAGACGGCCCCGATGCCGAGGCCGAGGTAGTCGCGCCCCTGCCAGTAGGCGGTGTTGTGGACGGCGCGGTGCCCCGGACCCCGCGCGAACGAGGCGACCTCGTACCAGTCGTACCCGGCCGCCCCGAGGCGGTCGATGACGCGGTCGAGGTGGTCCTCGAGGCGCTCGGCCTGCTCCACCAGGGCCGCGCCGTGGTGGACCGTGAAGCGCGTGCCCGGCTTGGCCTCGAGCTCGTACGCGGAGACGTGGTCGGGGGCCAGCTCGACGAGGGCGTCGAGGTCGCGCTCAAGGTCGTCGGCGCGCTCGCCCGGGATCCCGAAGATCAGGTCCAGAGACAGCGAGGCGACGCCGGCCGCACGCAGCCGGCCGACGGCCGCGCGGACCCCGTCGGGGCCGGTGCGCCGCTCGAGCACCGCGAGGAGCTCCGGCGCGAAGGTCTGCGCGCCGAGGGACACCCGGCAGCCACGGGCGGCGAGGACGCGGGCGAGGTCGTCCGTGACGTCCTCGGGGTTGCACTCCACCGTCGTCTCCGCCTGCGCCCCCGGCAGCCGCTCGAGCAGGGCGCCGAGGAGGTCCGGGCCGAGCCGCGACGGCGTCCCGCCGCCGAGGTAGACGGTCTCCAGCGGGTCCGCGAGGCAGCCGCCGCGCACGGCGAGCTCCGCGACCAGCGCGTCCACGTAGGCCGCGTGGCGCTCATCGTGCCCCGTCACCGTCGTGAAGTCGCAGTAGCCGCAGCGGTGGGCGCAGAACGGGACGTGCACGTAGAGGTGGCGAACGGCGCTCATCGGGCCCCATGGTGACCCATCCGGCGCCGCGCGGCCCACGATAGGCTTCGTGCCATGCCCTACCGTCCCTGCGTCTGCCCGGCCAAGCTCGAGCGCTGCGACGCCACCTGCAACGCCAAGATGCTCGAGAAGTCCTTCTACATGGCCTGCCTCGACCTCGGCGACCGGTCCTGCCTCGTCGTCGGCGCCGGCCCGATCGGCCTCGAGAAGGTCGAGGGGCTCCTCGCCGCCAACGCCCGCGTCCACGTCGTCGCCAAGCACGCGGGCGACGAGGTCCGCGCGCTCGCCGCCGAGGGCGCGATCACGCTCGCGGAGCGCCCCTACGCGCCCGCCGACCTCGAGGGGCACCTGCTCGTGGTCGCCGCCACCGAGGACACCGCCCTCAACGTCGAGATCTACGAGCAGGCCGAGGCGCGCGCGATGCTCGTCAATGTCGTCGACGTGCCGCCCCTGTGCAACTTCATCCTGCCCGCGATCGTGCGGTCCGGGCCGATCGCGATCGCGATCTCGACGTCGGGCGCCAGCCCGGCGCTCGCCAAGCGCATGAAGCGCGAGATCGCCGACATGTACGGCGAGCCCTACGCGCGCCTCGCCGAGCGCCTCAACGGGCTGCGCGGCTGGGCCAAGGACCTGTTCCCCACGTACGAGGACCGCAAGGTCTTCTTCGAGGGGATCGTCAACGGCGACCCCGATCCCGTCGAGCTCCTGCGCACCGGCGACGACGAGGCCGTCGAGCGGCTGATCCGCGAGCGCCAGGCCGCCGCGGAGTCGATCTTCACCGCCTCCTGAGGGGCGCCTCAACGTTGACGGGCCGCCCCGGGTGGCCCTATCGTACAGCGCATCGGACGCGCGATCAGCGCGAGGAGGATTGATCATGGCCGTGCGCACCCCCATCGAGTTGGACCGCGAGCGGATCGCCGAGTTGACCGCGCGCGAGGCCACGAAGCTGGACGCGAACACGGCGGGCTCCGGCCGCATGTACGAGCGCGCCTCCCACGCCCTCTCGGGCGGCGTCGCCTCCTCGTACCAGTTGCGCGATCCGTGGCCGATCTACCTCGAGCGCGGCGTCGGCAGCCACGTCTGGGACGTCGACGGCACCGAGATGATCGACTTCCACAACGGCTTCGGCTCGATGGTGCAGGGCCACGCCCACCCCGTGATCACGGAGGCCGTGACGCGGCGCATGCAGGAGGGCACGCACTTCGCGGCGCCCACCGAGGACGCCATCGTCGTCGCCGAGGAGCTCCAGCGGCGCTGGGGCCTGCCGCAGTGGCGCTACACGAACTCCGGCTCCGAGGCCACGATGGACGCGATCCGGATCGCGCGGGCCGCGACGGGGCGCGACACGATCATGAAGATCTTCGGGTCGTACCACGGCCACCACGACTACGTGATGGTCTCGATCGGCGTCCCGTACGCCGCGATCGGCGACCGCGAGAACTACGAGTCGCTGCCCTACGGCGGCGGCATCCCGAAGTCCGTCTCCGACCTGACGATCCCGGTGCCGTTCAACGACGCGCCGGCGATGGAGCGCCGCGTCGAGGCGCTGGCCGCCGAGGGCCGCCTACCCGCCTGCGTGATCATGGAGGCGGCGATGATGAACCTCGGCGTCGTCCTGCCGGAGCCGGGCTATCTCGAGGCCGTCCGCGCGATCACGAAGAAGCACGGGATCATCCTGATCTTCGACGAGGTCAAGACCGGCATGACGATCGCCGCCGGCGGCGCCGTCGAGAAGTTCGGCGTGACGCCCGACATGGTCACGCTGGCGAAGGCGCTCGGCGGCGGCCTGCCGATCGGCGCGATCGGCGGCACCGACGAGGCGATGGAGTGCGTCCGCGACGGCTCCGTCTACCAGGTCGGCACGTACAACGGCAACCCGCTCGGCATGGCCGCGGCGCGCGCCAACCTGATCGACGTGCTCACGCCCGAGGCCTACGCGCACCTCGATGCCCTCAACGACTACATGCTGGACCGCTGCTCGACGATCCTCGAGCAGCACAACCTGCCCGGCTACACCGTCGGCATCAGCTCGAAGGGCTGCGTCACGTTCGCCAGGGACCCGATCGTCGACTACGAGTCGTTCAAGGCCCAGCAGGACGGCGAGCTCTGCGACCTCGCGTGGCTCTACAACATGAACCGCGGCGTCTTCATGACCCCGGGCCGCGAGGAGGAGTGGACGCTGTCGATCGCCCACACGATCGACGACTGCGCGCGCTTCGTCGACGCCTTCGAGGAGATGGCGTCCGACCTCACCGCCTGACCTGACCCCGCCGGGGGCCGATCGCTAGGGCTGGACGTCGGGCGCCGTCGCCACGGGCGTCTGGTTGGCCTCGGCGATGATGCGCTGGGCCTGCTGGATGATCTTCCTGTAAGCCTCCTCGGCGGCTTTCACGCCGGTGTTGTAGCCGTCCTGGAAGCCCCCGGACGAGCTGGCCGAGTCGATCACCTCCTCGCGCCCCTCCGCGTAGCCCTTCGCGTAGCCCTGCCGGTAGCGCGCCTGCAGCTGCTCCTTGGCCTGCTGGCGCGTGTCGCGCGCGCCCTCCTTGTAGCCGGCTGCGCGGGCCCGCTCGAGCGCCTCGTCGGCAACGCCGCCGTCCTGGCCGGTCGGATCGGAGGCCGTCGCGCTCGCCGCCGTCCCGCCCGTCGTCGCGGACACCACGATCGCCGTCGCGGTCGCGGTCACGCCGACGAGCACGACCGCCGCGATGATCGCGGCGAGGATCTGCCGGCCCGTGCGCGAGCGCGGCTCGGACGCGTCCGGCTCGTCCCGCTTCGCCCTGCGCTGCTTGGTGGCCATCCAGGCCCACGATACGCGCTGTCCGCCCGACCTCCTGCGCGCCCGCTCACACGGCAGCGCGGGCGCGGGCGAGGCGCCGCAGCGCCTCGTCCGGGCCGAGGAACGCGATCGACTCGTAGAGCCCCGCGGCCACCGTCGAGCCGGCGATCGCGATGCGGATCGGCAGGAACGCCTGCCGCGGCTTCAGGTCGAGCGCCTCGCAGACGCCGCGCAGCACCCCCTCCACCGCCTCGGCATCGAACGGCTCGAGGCCGGTCAGGGCCGCCGCCGCCGCCTCGAGGACGGCGCCGGCGCGCTCGTCGGCGGTCAGCCGGGCCCACGCCTCGGGGTCCGGGTCGCGCTCCTCGACGAGCGACCCGACGAGCCCGTCGAACTCGCCCAGCGCCCCGAGCTTCTCCTGCACCAGCGGCACGAGCTCGTCGAGGCGCTCGGCGTCCGCAAGGGGCGACGCCGCGTCGGCGAGGTGCGCGCGCAGCGCCCCGGCGTAGGCGTCCGCGTCGAGGGCGCGCAGGTAGGTCCCGTTCATCCACGCCAGCTTCTCGTGGTCGAAGACAGCGGGCGCCGGGTTCACCCGCTCGAGGGAGAAGCGCTCGACGAGCTCCGCGAGCGACATGATCTCCGTCTCGGCGTCCCAGCTCCAGCCGCACAGGGCGAGGAAGTTGACAAGGGCCTGCGGCACGTAGCCCGCCTCCCGGAACTCCTCCACGCTGGCCGCGCCGTGGCGCTTCGAGAGGCGCTTCTTGTCGGACCCGAGGATCATCGACAGGTGCGCCGTCTGCGGGAACGCGCCGCCGAGGGCCTCGACGAGGAGCCGCTGACGCGGCGTCGAAGGCAGCAGGTCCTCCCCGCGGATCACGTGGGTGATGCCCATCTCGAGGTCATCGAGCGGGTTGGCGAGCTGGTAGGTCGAGCCGCCGTCGCCGCGCATCAGCACCGTGTCGCCGAGCAGCCGGTGCTCGAAGGCGATCCGCCCGCGCACGAGGTCCTCGACCACCGTCTCGCCCTCGAGCGGCGTGCGGAAGCGGATGATCGCCGGCCGCCCCTCCGCCGCGAAGCGCGCGACCTGCTCGTGCGTGAGGTCGCGGTGCAGCCGCGTTGGCGCCGCCGGGTCGTCCGTGTGGCGGGCGCGCTCGCGGGCCGCCTCGAGCTCCTCGGCGGTCTGGTAGCAGCGGTAGGCGTGCCCCGCCTCGAGCAGGCGCTCGACGGCGTCCCGGTAGCGCTCCATCCGCTCCGACTGGCGGTACGGGCCGTGCGGGCCGCCCGTCGCGGGCGACTCGTCGAAGTCGAGCCCGAGCCAGTCGAGCGAGCGCTGGATCTGCTCGATCGCCCCCGCGGTCTCGCGCTCGGTGTCCGTATCCTCGATGCGCAGGACGGCCGTGCCGCCGTGGTGGCGGGCGAACAGCCAGTTGTAGAGCGCCGTGCGCACGCCGCCGACGTGCAGGAAGCCGGTGGGCGAGGGTGCGAAGCGGACGCGGACGCTCATGACGGGAACCGTATCGGCCCCCGTCCCTATGCTGCGACGGGTGATCGCCGGCGCGCACATCTCCGCCGCGGGCGGCCTCGGCAACGTGCCGGGCCGCACGCGGGCCATCGGCGCGGACGCGGCCCAGGTCTTCATCCAGAGCGCGCGTACGTGGAAGCCGACCAACCACCGGCCCGAGGACCTCGCGGCCCTGCGCGCGGCGCGCGAGTCGGGCGAGGTCGCCTACCTGGTCTGCCACGCGATCTACTTCATCAACCTCGCGACCGACGATCCCGACCTGCTCGAGAAGAGCCGCACCGCACTGCGCACCACCATCGACGTGGCCAACGCGATCGCCGCCGACGGCGTCGTGCTGCACGTCGGGTCGCACAAGGGCCGCGGGCTCGACGCCACCCTCCCCCAGATCGCGCGCGAGCTGAAGGCTGCGCTCAAGCGCCTCGACGGCCCGTGGCTCCTGCTCGAGAACTCGGCCGGCGCGGGCGGCACGATCGGCCGCGACCCGGTCGAGCTGGCCGCCATCATCGACGCCGTCGACGACCCCCGCCTCGGGCTCTGCATCGACACCTGCCACGCGTGGGTGTCGGGCGTGGACATGACCGATCCCGACGCGCTCGACCGGCTCGTGCGCGAGCTCGATCAGCGCGTCGGCATCGAGCGCCTGCGCTGCCTGCACGTCAACGACGCGCAGGCCGCGTGCGGCTCGAACCGCGACCGCCACGCCAACGTCGGCGCGGGCGAGATGGGCGCGGGCCTCGCCGTGGCCCTGTCGCATCCGAAGCTGCGGGACCTGCCGATGCTGCTGGAGACGCCCGGCCACGACGGGCAGGGCCCGGATGCCGAGGAGATCACGGCGCTGCGCGCCATGCACAGGCGCGGCGTCAGCGCTCGCGCGGCCCGGGCGCGTCGCGCACGGTGACCGTGAACGCGCCGCCGCCGGGCGGCTCGTCGAACTCCGGGTTGACGCAGCCGATGTCCGGCTCGCGCCGCGGGTAGGCGCGCTCGACCTGGGCCGCGCAGACGGCGAGCGGCGCGCGCAGCGCGCGGATGCCGCCGAACGGGCGTCCCTCGTCACGGCAGGCCTCGAGCACGGCGAGATCGACCTCCGCCCCGTGCACGCCCTCGACGCAGCCGACGTAGCGGCGGCCGTCCTTGGCGTCGTACGCGTAGAGGCGCGCGCAGCCGAAGCAGCCGAGCGGGTCGACGACCCAGTCGCAGTAGACCCGGCAGCGCCGGCAGGACCCTTCGCGCTCCTCCATCAGGCCCTCATCGTCGCACGGGGCGGCGCCCCGCGTCGGATCAGAGCAGGGCGCGGTAGGCCGCGGCGTCGAGCAGCGTCTCGACCGACGCGGGGTCCGCGAGCGTGACGCGGATCAGCCAGCCGTCGCCGTACGGGTCCTCGTTGACGAGCTCGGGGGACTCGACGACGCGGTCGTTGACCGCGGTCACGGTGCCCGCCAGGGGCGCGATCACGTCGGAGACGGCCTTGACCGACTCGAGGGAGCCGTACGAGCCGTCCGCGGCCACCGCCGCGCCGACGGCGGGGGGCTCGAAATAGACGACCTCGCCCAGCGCGTCCTGCGCATGCCAGGTGATGCCGAACACCGCCTCGTCGCCGTCGACCCGCACCCAATCGTGGTCGCGGTGGTAGCGCAGGTCGTCGGGGTAGCTCTCCTCGGCGGGCATGTGCTCAGCCCTCCTTCTTGTGGAACGGCAGGGGAACGACCTCGGCGTCGCGCTCGCGCCCGCGGATGTCGATCTGAAGGACGGTGCCGGGCTCGGCGATCTCCGGCGGGATGTAGGCGAGGCCGATGCCGCGGTCGATGCTCGGCGACAGCGTGCCGCTGGTCACCGCCCCCACCTTGGCGCCGTCTTGGAGGACCGCGTAGCCCTCGCGCGGGATCGCGCGGTCCATCAGGCGCAGGCCGGTGAGGCGGCGCTTGACGCCCTTGGCCACCTGGCGCTCGAGCACCGCGCTGCCGACGAACGGGCGGCCGAGGTGCACGAAGCGGCC
This sequence comes from Actinomycetota bacterium, assembly GCA_016870485.1. GTDB lineage: Bacteria > Actinomycetota > Thermoleophilia > Gaiellales > F1-60-MAGs149 > F1-60-MAGs149. The sequence goes on along the minus strand of VGBM01000008.1, from coordinate 66,240 downwards.
GAGGCCGGCCTCGATCGGGGTCGTCTTGGGGTCGATGTCGTGGCCGTGCAGCGGGTAGCCCATCTCGAGGCGCAGCGTGTCGCGCGCGCCGAGCCCGCTCGGCACCACGCCGTGCTCACGACGGGCGAGGATGCCGTCCCAGAGGTCGCCGCCGCGGTCCGCGGCGCACATCAGCTCGACGCCCGGCTCGCCCGTGTAGCCCGTGCGGGCCACCAGGCACGGCACGCCGGCCACGACGCGCTCCACGCAGCCGAAGACGGGGATCGTCTCGGGCGCCGGCGTCCTCTTGGGCCAGATGTCGGCGAGCAGCTCGAGCGCCACGGGCCCCTGCAGCGCCACCATCGCCGTCTCGGCGCTGAGGTCGCGCAGGGCCGCCCCGCGCTGCTTGAGGGCCCTCAGGTGCACGACGTCGGTCTGCGTGGTGCCCGCGTTGACGACGAGCAGCCAGCGGCCCGCGGGCAGCCGGTAGACGATCAGGTCGTCGACGATCCCGCCCTTGTCGTTGAGCAGGAACGAGTACTGGGCCCGGCCCTCCTCGAGGCGGTCGATGTCGCTCGCGAGCGCCTTGCGCAGAAGCGCCTCGGCGCCGGAGCCCGTGACCTCGATCTGGCCCATGTGGGAGACGTCGAAGAGGCCGGCGCGGGCGCGCACGGCGCGGTGCTCCTCGTTGATGCCGACGTAGTAGACGGGCATCTCCCAGCCCGCGAAATCGACCATGCGCGCACCGAGTTCGACGTGCCGGTCGTAGAGCGGCGTGCGGCGGGGATCGTTGGCCATCGGTCTGCGGGGCGAGGTCCGACGCGGCGACCCGGGCGCGTGCGGTGCTTTCGTGCGGATGATACCCGGACTGGCTAACCGCGCACGCCGCAACGGCGGATTCCCGCTCCGCGAGCGGCTTCGGAGGACCCGCGGCGCACGGGAGACCGAACCGTTACACCCCTGCGGGCGTTCCGCGGGTAGTCTTCGCCCCGTCGGCGCAGCCTGCCGGCGCGGAACCATGCGCCTCGTCCTGATCGCCCTCATCGGCCTGATCGCCGCCGCCCCCGCCGCCGTGGCGGCACCGCGCAACGCGCCGTTCACGCTGTTCCCCGTCGTCGGCGGTGCGACCTACACCGACGACTTCGGCGTACCCCGCGGCGCCGGCGTGCACGAGGGCAACGACCTGCTCGCCCCCTGCGGCACGCCCGTGATCGCCGTCGTCGACGGCACGGTCCGACTCGACTGGGGGTCGCGCTCCGGCTGGATGGTCACACTCGTCGGCCGCGGCTCCTGGTACCGCTATATCCACATGGGCGTCGCCGGCAACGAATCGAGCGCGATGGCGAAGGGCCTGCGCAACGGCTCCCGCGTCAAGGAGGGCCAGGTGATCTCGTACGTGGGCCGCACGGGCGACGCGCAGGGCACGCCGTGCCACCTCCACTTCGAGCTCCATTACGGCCAGCCCGCCGTCTCGCCGTTTCAGTGGCTGCAGCGCGCGACGATCGTGCAGGCGAACCCGAACGACCCCGCGATGGCCACCGAGGCGAACCAGATGACGCTGACGATCCGAGGCACCGTGGCCTGGGCCGCCACGCACGGCGACGCCGGGCGGCTCGTGATCCGCCCGACCTCGGTCACGTCGTCGTCCGGCGAGCGCATCGACCGGCGCGGCGCGATCGCCCTTCGGGCCCCCGTCGAGCTGGTCGGACAGGTGCGCCCGGGCGCGAAGGTCACCGTCACCACGGCGCCGATGCCGGTGACGAGCGAGCTGATGCAGCTCAAGCCGCTGGCTTGGACCGCCGCGACCATCCAGTAGCCCTCAGCCGTGCGCGGGCGGGCGCAGGGCGAGGCCGATCGCGCGGCGCAGGTCGGGCAGCCAGTCCGCATCGATCGTGTGCTCGACCGCTGTCTCCCGGTAGGTCACGTCCATTCCGGCCGCGACCAGCTCGTCGCGAGCCGCACGCCCGAACGAGACGTCGATGACGGGGTCGCGCGAGCCGTGCGCGATCGCGACGGGCGGGCGGTCGACGGAGGCGAGGTCGAGCGCGTGGCCGGCGACGTGCGGCACGAAACCGACGAGGGCCAGCAGGGCCGCCGGCGGCTCGCGGTCGGCGGCGAGGCCCGTCGCGTAGGCCATCACGCAGCCCTGCGAGAAGCCGCCGAGCACGATCCGCTCGGCAGGGACGTCGATCCGGGCGGGCAGGTCGTCGAGCCAGTCCCCGAGCGCCTCGGCCGCGGCCGTGAAGCTCGCCGGGTCGGGATAGCCGACCCGCTCCACCTCATACCAGTGATGCCCCCCGCCCGGCGACAGCGCGGGCGCCCGCGGCGTCACCCCGACGAGCCGCTGGTCCGGGTCGAGCACCTCGATCAGGGCGGTCAGGTCGTGCTCATCTGCGCCGCGGCCGTGCAGGAGGACGAGCGCCCCCGCGGGCCGGCCCTGCGCGGGGCGGATCCGCTCGGCGAGGCGCGTCACGCCCCGGAGCCTACTCGCCGGCGTCCGACCGCAGCCGCTCGTTGTAGAGGCGGGTGCCGACGGCGCCGGCGCCGCTGAGGATCGCCAGGAGCGCCGCCTGGTCGTACGACTCGGGCCACGAGGTCAGAAAGTGCAGGAGCGCGAGCGCCCCGAGTCCGAAGAAGTAGCCGAGCCCGAACGAGACGAGGTAGTCGTAGGCGCGCTTCACGGTGCCTGAAGTGTGCGAGACCCGGTGCCCCGCCGCAAGCGGTCAGCCGCGCGCCGCGAGGACGCGGCCGAGCGCGGCGACGAGGAGGTCGGCCTGGTCGGCGTCGAGGACGAGGGGTGGCGCGATCCGCAGCGCGGTCTCGGTAACCGCGTTAACGAGGACGCCCTCGGCGCGCAAGGCGGCGGCGACCCCGGCCGCGTCGCCCGCCTCGAGTTCGACGGCGAGCAGGAGGCCCGCGCCGCGCACCGCGCCGACCCCCGCGAGGGCGCCGAGGTCGCGCTGGAGGCGCTCGCCGATCCGCGCGGCGTTGCCGACGAGGTCCTCGGCGGCAACGGCGTCGAGGACCGCGAGGGCGCCCGCGCAGATCGCCGGCGAGCCGCCGTACGTGGTGCCGTGGTCGCCCGGCTGGAAGCCGGTCGCGAGGTCGCGGGACAGCAGCGCGCCGATCGGCAGGCCCGAGCCGAGGCCCTTGGCGAGCGCGACCGCGTCGGGCCGCACCCCCGTGCGCTGGTACGCGAACCACGCGCCCGTGCGGCCGATCCCCGTCTGCACCTCGTCGAAGACGAGCAGCGCGCCGTGGCGGTCGCAGGCCGCCCGGGCCCGCTCCAGCACCGTCTCGTCGATGACGTTGACACCGCCCTCGCCCTGGATCGGCTCGATCAGGACCCCCGCGGTCTCCGGGCCGACCAGCACCTCGAGGGCGTCGGGGTCGTCGCGCGGCGCGTGATCGAAGCCGGCGGGCAGGGGCTCGAACGGGATCTTCTTCGGCTGAGCCCAGGTCGCCTGCAGCGCCCCGAGCGTGCGGCCGTGGAAGGCGCCCTCGAGGCAGACGATGCGGTGCTTCGCGGCACCGCCCGTCTCGCGGCCGTGGCGGCGCATCAGCTTGATCGCGGCCTCGTTGGCCTCGGCGCCCGAGTTGCAGAAGAAGGCGCGCTCCATCCCGCTCAGCGCGCACAGCCGCTCGGCGAGGGCGAGCACGGGCTCGGTCCAGTAGAGGTTGGAGACGTGCCCGAGCACGGCCGACTGCTCGGCGAGGGCGCGTGCGGGCGCCGGATGGCCGTGGCCGAGCGTGACGACCGCGATCCCGGCGATCAGGTCGAGGTAGCGGTTGCCGTCCTCGTCCCAGACCCAGCAGCCCTCCCCGCGCACGAGCCCGAGCGGGCGCGGCGGGTAGTTCGTCATCATCACGCGCTCACCGCGCTCGGACAGGCTCACAGCTGCACCTCCGTGCCGGCGCCGATGCGGACGCGCCGCACGCCTCCCGCGAGCGCCGCGGCGCAGGCCTCGAGCTTCGGCAGCATCCCGCCGGAGGCCGCGGGCGGCGCCGCAGCGGAGATCTCGGCGAGGACGTCGCCCGCGTCGTCGAGGACGCCCGGCACGTCGGACAGGAAGGCGAGCTCGTCGGCCCGAACGGCCACCGCGACCGCGCTCGCCACGTCGTCGGCGTTGACGTTGAGGAGGCGGGGCGAGTCGCCGTCGCACCCGATCGGCGCGATCAGGGGGACGCGCTCGAGCTCCCAGGTGTCCAGCAGCGGCCGAGTGTCGACGGCGACGGGATCCCCGACGAGGCCGAGGTCCGCGCGGCGGCTGCAGGTGACGAGCTCGCCGTGGCGGAAGGGCTGCGCCTCGCGGCCGAGGCCGCGCAGGACGCCGACCAGCTCGTCGGAGACGTCAGCGAGGGCGACGCGGACGCAGGCGAGCGTCGGCAGGTCCGTGAAGCGGCGGCCGTCGACGAACCGCGCGGGGATGCCGCGGCGCTCCATCAGCGCGGTGATCTGCGCACCGCCGCCGTGCACGAGCACGAGCGGGCGTCCGTCGGCGGCCGCCAGCGCGTCGGGCAGAAGCGCGAGGGCGTTGCCGCCCAGCTTGGCCACGAGCGCCCCGGTCACGTGGTGTACTCCGCGTTCAGCTCGACGTAGGCCTGCGAGAGGTCGGAGCCCCAGACGACGGCCGTCCCGGCCCCGTCGCCGAGGCCGATCGCGACCTCGACGGTGTCGGCCGCGGCGGCGCGGTCGAGCGCCGCAGGGTCGGCCACAGGGACCGCCGTGCCGCCCGCGCAGAGCGGGATGCCGCCGATCGCGACCGCGATCCGCTCGGGGTCGACGTCCGCGCCGCTCGCGCCGATCGCGGCGATGATTCGACCCCAGTTGGGGTCGCCGCCGTGCAGCGCGCAGCGCACAAGCTGAGCCTCGGCCACCGCGTAGGCGACCCGGCGGGCCTCCGCGTCCGTGGTCGCGCCCGTCACCGTCCAGCGCGCGATCCGGCGGGCCCCCTCCCCGTCGCGCACGATCTGCAGCGCGAGGTCCTCACAGACCGCGCCCACGGCGTCGGCGACGGCGGCCTCGTCGACCGGGCCGGCGGCCCCGCTCGCGAGCAGGGCCACCATGTCGCTCGTCGACGCACAGCCGTCCACGGTGATGCGGTTGAAGGTGCGGTCGACGGCGTCGCGGAGGATGCGGTCAGCGGACTCCGGCGGGAGCGCCGCGTCCGTGGTCACGACGGCGATCATCGTGCCGAGGTCCGGGCGGATCATCCCCGCCCCCTTGGCCATCCCCCCCACGCGCGCGCCACCGGCGTCGCGCTGCGCGGTCTTCGGGGCGTTGTCGGTGGTCATGATCGCGGTCGCGGCGTCGGCGCCGCCGTCGGGCGAGAGCGCGGCCGCAGCAGCGGCGATCCCGGGCTCGACGAGGTCCATCGGCAGGGGCACGCCGATCACCCCGGTCGACGCGATGAGCACGTCGCCCGCCTCGGCGCCGAGCGCCCGCGCGGCGAGCCCGGCCATCCGCTCGGCGTCGCGCAGGCCCTGCGCGCCGGTCGCGGCGTTGGCGTTGCCGCTCTGCACGAGGACCGCGCGAGCCCGGCCGTCCGCGATCGCTCGGCGGGAGACGACCACGGGCGGCGCCGCCGTGCGGCTGCTCGTAAAGACGGCGGCGGCGGGGACCGCGGCCCCTGCGGCGACGAGGGCGATGTCGGGACGGCCCGAGGCCTTGAGGCCGGCGGTCACGCCCGCGGCGGCGAAGCCGCGGGGGTACGCCGCGCCTACGGCCACAACCCCTGGGTGTCGAGCCCCGCCGCCTCGTCCACGCCGAGCATGACGTTGGCGTTCTGGATGGCCTGGCCCGCGGCGCCCTTGACGAGATTGTCGAGCGCGGACTCCACGAGCACCGCGCCCGTGCGCTCGTCCGCCCAGGCGTTGAGCCAGCAGACGTTCGAGCCGGCGAGGCGCTGCGGCGCTGGGTGGCCGCCGAGGCGCACAAACGGCTCGTCCGCGTAGCGGGCGGCGTAGAGGTCGTCGACGTCGGCCTGGTCGAGCCGCTCAACGAGGCGCACGTGGGCCGTCACGAGCAGCCCCCGCGAGGTGGGCAGGAGGTGCGGCACGAAGGTGGCCTGCCGCTCCGTGCCGGCGAGGCGCGTCAACTCCTGCTCGATCTCGGCGAGGTGGCGATGGCCCGTCACGGCGTACGGGGTGACGCCGCCGTGGAGCTCCGGCAGGTGCGTCTTCTCCGAGGGGGTTCGCCCCGCGCCCGTCACGCCCGACTTGCCGTCGAGGTGCACGGGGCCGTCGATCAAGCCGGCGGCGGCGAGCGGCGCCAGGCCGAGGATCGCGGCGGTCGCGTAGCAGCCGGGATTCGCGATGGCGCGCGCGACGCGCACCTCCTCGCGGTTGAGCTCGGGCAGGCCGTACGTCCAGCCGTCGACGCGGAAGTCCGAGCCGAGGTCGACGACCTGGGTGCCGCGCTCGAGCAGTTCCCCCCCGAGCGCGCGCGACTCGCCGTGCGGCAGCGCCAGGAAGACCACGTCGCAGCCCGCGAGGCCGGCGGCGTCGATCGGGTCGAAGCCGTCCGAGCGCGCCTGCAGGACCGCGGGGCGGATCTGCGGGTGGCCCGTCAGGATCCGCGCCAGCTCCTGCCCGGCGTAGCCGGAGGCGCCGACGATCCCGGCCGCGAGCGGCCGCTGGTCGGTGCTCCTGGGAGTCGGGAGGTTGGCGTACTGCATCGGCCGTCAGTCTCGCACAGGGTCGGCGCCCGGCACGCCGCGCGCTAGCGGCGGCGCCGGCCGGCTCTGCGGTTCATGTGCATCCGCTGGAGCACCTCGAACTCGTCCAGCGAGCGCCCCGAGCCGACGGCCACGCAGGTCAAAGGCGACTCGGCGATCTGCACGGGCATCTGGGTCTCGGCACGGATGCGGTCGTCGAGGCGCGACAGGAGCGCGCCCCCGCCCGCCAGCACGATGCCCTTGTCCATCACGTCGGCGGCAAGCTCGGGCGGTGTCTGGTCGAGCGTGGCCTTGATCGCGCCGACGATCTCGACGAGCGGCTCCTCGAGGGCGCCGCGGACATCCTCGGCCGTCAGGATCACCGTCTTCGGCAGGCCCGTCACGAGGTCGCGCCCGCGCACCTCGGCCTGGGCGTCGTCGCCGGAGCGCGGGAAGGCGCTGCCGACCTCGATCTTGACCTGCTCGGCGGTCTGCGTGCCGATCAGGAGCTTGTGGGTGCGCTGCACGTGCTTGACGATCGCCTCGTCGAGCTCGTCGCCGCCGACGCGGATCGACTGGGCGGTGACGATGCCGCCGAGCGAGATGACGGCGACCTCGGTGGTGCCGCCGCCGATGTCGACGATCATGTTGCCGGACGGCTCCGAGACGGGCAGCCCGGCGCCGATCGCGGCGGCCATCGGCTCCTCGATCAGGTAGGCAACGCGAGCGCCGGCCGACAATGCGGCCTCCTCGACGGCGCGCTTCTCGACGCCCGTCACGCCTGAGGGCACGCAGATCACGACGCGCGGGTGCGCCCAGCGGTTCTGGTGCACCTTCGCGATGAAGTGGCGGAGCATCTCCTCCGTCACCTCGAAGTCGGCGATGACGCCGTCCTTGAGCGGGCGGATCGCGGTGATCGAGGCCGGCGTGCGGCCGAGCATGCGCTTGGCCTCGATGCCGACGGCCAGGACCTGGCGGGTTATCTGGTCGAGGGCGACCACGGACGGCTCGGACAGCACGATGCCGCGCCCGCGCACGTACACGAGCGTGTTGGCTGTGCCCAGATCGACCGCCATGTCGCGGCTGCCGAAGCCGAACATCCAGTTCTTGATACCGATGGGAGCCCCCTCAGCGGCAGGAACAGCCGCTTCTGCTGTCGGATTCTACGTCGTCGCGGGGTTCCCTCCCGCCACGGGCAGGAGCTGGCCCTCCGCGGCCAGGAGCGCGCGCAGGGCCGCCACGGGTAGGCCGATCACGTTGTCGAGGTCGCCGTCGATCGACGCCACGAGGCCGCCGCCGCCCGCCTGGATCGCGTAGCCCCCGGCCCGGCCTCGCCACTCGCCCGTGGCCACGTAGTCCGCGAGCTCCGCGTCGGTCAGCGCCCGCAGCCGCACGCGGGTCTCGACGCACGCGGTCGCCTCCCCCGCCCCGATCACCGCCACCCCGGACAGGACGCGGTGCTCGCGGCCCGCGAGGCGCCGCAGCATCGCCACGGCCGCGGCGGCGTCCGCAGGCTGCCCGAGCACCGCGTCGTCGGCGAGGACGACCTCGGTGTCGACGCCCACCACGGGCCGCTCAGGACGCAGCGCCGCCACCGTACGGGCCTTGCCGAGCGCGCGCGCCGCGACCACCTCCGCGGCCGTGCCCGGCAGCGGCACCTCGTCGTAGGCCGGCGCGACGACCTCGAAGTCGACGCCGAGCTCCTGGAGGATGGCGCGCCGCTGCGGCGACGTCGAGGCGAGAATCAGGCGGCCCACGGGGCCGCAGTATCCGCGATCAGAGTTCGAGGCCGTGCGAGGCGACGTGCGCGGCGAAGCCGACCGGCTGGAAGCCGAACTCGCGCTCGACCACGTCCAGCGACGCGGCGACGTTGTCCTTCTCGAGCAGTTCAACGGCCGCCGGCGTGACCGGTGGATTCGGCAGCACCTGCAGGAGCGTCGCCTGCAGCCTTACGAGCGCGAGCGGGGCGTGCAGTTTGCGCACCTTCGCCTTACCCATGGCGCCGCCGATGATGTCGAGGACGCGGTCGTACTCGACGGCCTCGGGGCCGCCGAGCTCGACGTAGCGGCCGAGCCGCCCGTCGCCCGTCAGGCAGTCCTGGGCGGCGCGGCAAACGTCGTCGACGTGGATCATCTGGATCCGCGTGCGGCCGCTGCCGGCGACCGGGGCCACGGGGGCCTTGACGAGGCCGGCCATCGCGCGGATGAAGGGCGAGCCCGGCCCGAACTGCACGGAGGGCTGCAGGATCGTCCAGGGGACGCCCGCGGCCTTGATGCGCTCCTCCCCGCGCCGGCGGCCCGTCAGGTACGGGCCCGGCTTCGCGCCGGCGGTGTCGATGCCGCCGAAGTGGATCAGGCGGCCGACGCCGGCCGCGGTCGCGGCCTCGGCGAGCGCGCCGATGCCGTCGGCGTTGACGACGTCGTAGCCGCCCGGGGGCGCCTTCTTGTCACCGGTGATGGCCGCACACGAGATGACGGCGGAGACGCCCGCGCAGGCCGCCTCGAGCGAGGTCCGGTCGGTCAGGTCGCCGATCACGAGCTCGGCGCCCGGGGCGATGGCGGCCGACGCGCTGCGCGCCATCGCGCGGACGGGGACGCCGGCGTCGACGAGGCGGCGGGCCAGGCGGCCACCGATGAAGCCGGTGGCGCCAGTGACGAGGACGGGGGAATCGCTCATAAGAGTCCTTCGGTTTTGGGGGACGGGCCGGGCGTGGTTAGCCCGTGAGGTGCGGGCGGGCGTCCGTCGCGGCGGCGTTCGTCGCGAGGCGGCGCATGCCCAGCAGCGCGCGGCTCTTGACCGTGCCGAGCGGAGTGCCCGTGCGCTCGGCGATCTCCGGGTACGTGAGGTCCCCGTAGAAGGCGAGGGCGAGCGTCTCGCGCTGCGCCTCAGGCAGATCCTTGATGGCGTCGACGAAGTCGATGCGCTCGACCAGTTCGGCGTCCTTGCTGTCCTCGGCGACCTCGCGGCCCTCGTGCTGGGCCAGCGGCGGGCGCACGGCGGCCCGGCGCGTCCAGTCGACGGCGCGGCGCGCGGTGATGGTACGCAGCCACGCGGCGACCGGGGCGACCTTCGGGTCGTAGCGGCCGGCGCTACGCCACGCGTCGAGAAAGATCTCCTGCGTCAGCTCGTCGGCGCGATCGACGTCGCCGGTGCGGCGCCGAGCGAACGCACGGACGACGGGAAGGTAGCGCCTGTAGAGCTCCGCGTAGGCGTCCGTGTCGCCCTGTGCGGTGCGGGCGACAAGGGACTCGTCGGTATCGGTAGGTCGGATGAGGGACATCGCAGTGCCTTTCAGCTCCGGTGTTGGAGGTAGTTATACACGACTTAGTCCGAAATGCAAGTGGTTCGGGACTAAAAGATGTAAATCACCGAATTCCCCGCATCAACGCTGGCGCCACGGGCGCCCGGCGGCCCCGCGTACACTGCGCACTGGACCCCTCCGGCGGGCTCCCGCGGGTATAGCTCAATGGTAGAGCAGCAGCCTTCCAAGCTGAATACGGGAGTTCGATTCTCCCTACCCGCTTCGATGGACGCCGACCTCGCCGCCGACCGCGCACGGACCCGCAGCGCGATCGGGCCGTGGGGCGCGTGGTCGTTCGGGTTCGCCTACGCCCCTGTTGCGGCGATGCGCGACGCAGCACGGGCGATCGAGGCGACGGGCTACGGCTGCCTCTGGTACCCCGAGACGCTCGACAGCCACGAGGCGTACACCAACGCTGCCACGCTGCTCGCTGCGACCGAGCGGCTGCATGTCGCCACCGGCATCGCCAGCATCTGGTCGCGCGATGCCCGCGCATCCGTGCAGGCCGCGCGCACACTGGCCGACGCCTCCGATGATCGCTTCATCCTCGGCCTCGGAGTGAGCCACCGCCCGCTGGTCACCGCCCGCGGCTACGTGTACGACAAGCCCGTCGCCACGATGCGCGCGTACCTGGACGCGATGGCGCAGGCGGGTGACGCCGTGCCGCTCGGCGACGACCAGCCGCCGATTCACGTCGTCCTGGCGGGGCTGCGCCCGCCGATGCTGCGGCTCGCGGCCGAGCGCTCGCTCGGCGCTCACCCGTACCTCGTGACGGTCGACCACACGCGCCGCGCCCGCGAGGTGATGGGCCCCGATCCGCTGCTCCTCGTCGAGCACAAGGTCGTGCTCGAGACCCACCCGGATGTCGCCCGCGCCAAAGCCCGGGCCGAGATCGAGTGGTACCTCGGGGCCGAGAACTACCTCAAGAACCTCCTCTGGCTCGGCTTCACGGAGGACGACGTCGCCGACGGCGGCTCCGATCGGCTCGTCGACGAGCTCGTCTTCTGGGGCGACGAGGACGCGATCGTCGGGCGCCTGCGCGCGCACCACGCGGCGGGCGCCGATCACGTTGCGATCCACCCCGTGCGCGACGAGCGCGACCCGCTCGGAGTCGAGACCTTCGCGCGCCTCGCGGCGCACCTCGCCTAGGTCGTCACGATCCTGAGGCGCCAAGGGGCGTCGGGCTGCTCCGGCTGATCCAGCTCGCAAGGGAATCGCAGCCGAACCAGCGCGGCGAGCGCGTCCACGGTCCGCGGCGTCTCCCCCGTCTCCGCCACGAAGCGCGCGACCTCACCGCGCGTCTTCTTCGCGTCGTGCGAGACCACCGTGCGCGCGCCGGCGACCTCCCGGACGACCGACACGTGCGCCGTGCGCTCGGCCAGCGGGCCGCGCGGACGCCAGGCGGCCACGTACGTCGCCGACCGGCAGTCGAGGATCACGCCCCGTCCTGCCGCCTTCACGAGTTCCGGATCCAACAGCGGGCGCCAGCGCTTGGCGTCGATCTCGCGCTTGTAGGTCGCGATGCGATCACTGGGACGCACCGCGCCGTACTGCGCCGAGATGATCACGAAGCGCCGCTGAATCGCCGCCGGCAGCGTGGGCAGGTCGAGCGCGGCGTAGAGCACACCCGTGTAGATGTCGCGGGCCGGCAGCGCCGGTGCCGCGCGCAGCTCGGATGTGAGCAGACGCTCGCGCTCGGCGGTGAGGGACGGAAAGGAGAGGCGTACGAGGTCGAGCGGTCGGCCCTTGACGGGCTGGGCCTTGCCCTCGCTGGGCGGCAGCAGGAACAGCACCGTCGGATCGTCGCAGGGGCTGCCACGGGCACGGGATGCGGCTTGGCACACTGGCCTCGTGCCCGGCTTCGTCGATGTCCACTCCCACCTCGTCTTCGGCGTGGACGACGGTGCGCAGTCGCTCGAGCACGCGATCGAACTGCTGACCGAGGCGCGCGACAGCGGCACGCGGCTCGTCTTCGCGACGCCGCACGTCGTGCCGCCGTATCACGACTGGAACGCCTCGCAGGAGCGCGTCGCGCGCATCCGCCGCCACTTCGCCGCCCTGCAGGCGCAGGCGCCCACGGGCATCGAGGTGCGCCTCGGCTTCGAAGTGACGGCACGCCCGCACCGCCTGCGCCCCAACGACGATCCCGCGCGCTTCCGTCTCGAGGGCACGGAGATCGTGCTGATGGACGGCCCGCAGGCCGGCCCCTGGTTCGGCGACGCCACGATGGAGCGCCTGATCCGGCGCATCCGCGCCGAGGGACTGACGCCGATCCTCGCGCACCCCGAGCGCCGCGCCGCCTGGCGCCGCGAGCCGCCCGATCCCGGGTTCGCCGAGCGCATGAAGAACGCCGGCGCGCTGCTGCAGATCGACGCGTCCGGCCTGACCGGCGCCGATGGGCCCAACACCGACGTCGAGTCGCGTCGCCTGCTCGCCGAGGGACTGATCAACCTGATCGGCTCCGATGGGCATGGTGCGCATTCACCCGTGCGTCTCGATATCGCGCGCGACATGGCCGCAGAAGTGATCGGCGAAGCCGCCGCCACGCGTCTCGTTGATGGCTCGGCACTGGGTCTCTGACGCCCACGGCGACTAGAGTCCCCTTCATGGACGCCTTCTGTGACGTGGTTGTGATCGGCGCCGGCCTCGGGGGTCTGCGCGCTGCGCGCGATCTCGCGGATCAGGGCCACTCCGTCGTCGTGCTCGAGGCACGCGACCGCGTCGGCGGCCGCGGTCGCACTTCGACCCTGGACGGTCGCCTCGTCGAGCTCGGCGGCTCGTGGTTCACGCCCGAGCACGTACAGGTGAAGTCCGAGCTCGCGCGCTACGAGCAGCCCACGCGGGACTTCCCCACGCAGCTGCGCGCGCGCTGGCGCACGGGTGGCGAGCTCCGACACGGCCTGCCAGTCCCATGGGACGAGCTGCCGTCGCTGGAGCACGCGCTGGCGCGGATTGCCGCCGATGCCGAGGACTACGGCGTGGGCACCTTCACGGGGGCGGATCGCTCCGCCCTCCAGTACATCGATGATCTGGAACCGACGCCCGCCGTGCGCGACTTCCTGCTCGGCTGGTGGCAGTTGACGGGCGGCGCGCCGCCGGAGGCCGGCTCCGTCGTCGACGCGATTGGATCGATCGCCGGGCACGGTGGTCTCAGCGGATTGCTCACCTGTCTGGCACACGGCCCCGGCGCCGGCTGGAGCGCCCTCGCCGAGGCGATGGCCGCCGATGGCATCACCGTCGAGCTCGACGCGCCTGTCACCGCGCTCGACGTGACTGACGGCGCCGTCTGCACGACAGCCGACGGGCGCACGTGGCGCGCCCGCGCCGTCGTAATCGCGGTCCCCATCAACTGCCTGCCCGCGATCTCGTGCTCGCCCGCCTGGCCCGTGCCCGTCGCCGAGGCCGCCGGCGCCAACGCCGGGTCGGCGCTCAAGGTCCTCATGCTCGTGCGCGACATCGAGCCGCACGGCATCGCCGTGGGCGCCGGCGAGGGCCTCCACTGGTGGTACGCCGATGACGCGATCGACGACGTCGTACGCGTCACGGGCTTCGGGTGGACCGTTGACGGCTTCGATCCCGGCAGCCGTAGCGACATCGAGCGTGCGCTGCATGCCTTCTTCCCCGAGGGCGAGCTCGTGCAGTTCACGCATCACGACTGGGTCGGCGACGAGCGCTCACTCGGCACGTGGCTGACCGCCCCCGCCGGACAGGCCGACCTCGTGGATCCTGCGCGCTTTGCACCGTTTGCCTGTGTCGCATTCGCCGGCTCCGACGTGGCGCACGAGGAGGCGGGCTGGTTCGAGGGCGCGCTGATCAGCGGCGCCGCCGCTGCGGCGCACATCAATTCCCTGCTGCTCGGCTAAGATCACGGCGTTCGACGGCGCGGGACAGCGTGCCGGCATCCATTTCCATCGCTGCCGGAGATCACGCACGTTCCCCTTCACCTCGAGTCCGACACCCGTCCGGTCACCGAGCCGATCCCCGTCGAACGGCGGCACCTGACCGGCTTCGACGTCGCCGTCCTCTGGTCGAACATGGGCATCAGCCTGCTCGGCATCGTGGCCGGCGCCGGGCTGATCGCCTACGGCGCCGGGTCCACGCGCGCGCTGATCGCGACCGTCGTCGGCGGTGTGATCGGCGGACCGATGCTCGCCGCCGCCGGCGCGCTCGGCGCAGCCTCGGGGCAGCCCGGCATGGTGGTGCTGCGGCGCGCGCTCGGCGATCGCGGCTCGTACCTCCCCACCGCGCTGAACATCATCCAGGGCTTCGGCTGGGGACCTTCGAGATCCTCGTCATCGCGGAGGCCGCGCGGCTGATCGTCGGCGTTCACGCGCGCTGGCCGTTCGCCGTCGCCGCGGGAGTCATCGGCACCGTGCTCTCGATCGTGGGACCGGAGAACGTCACGCGCCGCGTGCTCAAGCGCTTCGTCACGCCGCTCGTGGCCATCGCGATCGTGTACCTGCTCGGCGCGGTGTTCGTGCCGCTGTTCGGCGCGGTCTTCGCCGACCGCATCCGCCCCGTCGCCCCGCACGCCACGATCATCGCCTGGGTCGCGGGCTTCCTGCTCTACGAGTGGCTCAGCCCGACGCGCATCCTGGGCGTGAGCGACCACATCGCGCCGCTGTTCGACGGCGCGCTCGGCGCCACCCTGCCGGCGTTCCTGCTCGCCGCGGCGATCCGGCTGGCGTGGCCAAGCCGGTAGTTGATAGCGGGGTCTGGTTTACAGCGGGGTCTGGCCCCTCTGAAGACCAGACCCCTTTGTTGACTACCGCGTGCCCCAGAGCCGGTCGCCGGCGTCGCCGAGCCCCGGCACGATGTAGCCGTGCTCGTTGAGGCACTCGTCGAGCGAGGCGACGTGCACCTCCACGTCGGGGTGGTCGGCGGCCATCCGCTCGACGCCCTCGGGCGCCGCGATGATGGACAGGAGCTTGACCGAGCGCGCCCCGCGCTCCTTGCAGACCGTGGCCGCGAACGAGGCCGAGCCGCCCGTGGCCAGCATCGGGTCGAGGATCAGCATCGTGCGCTCGCCGAGCTCCCGCGGCAGCTTCTCGTAGTACGAGACCGGCTGCAGCGTCTCCTCGTCGCGGTAGACCCCGAGGAAGCCGACGCGGGCGACCGGGATCATCGCGAGCACGCCGTCGAGCATGCCGACGCCGGCGCGCAGGATCGGCACCACCCCCACCTTCTTGCCCGTCACCTTGCGGCCCACCGTGGCCTTGATCGGCGTGGTGACCTCGACGTCCTCGAGCTGCAGGTCGCGCGTCGCCTCGTAGGCGAGCACGCCCGCGATCTCGCTCGACAGCGCCCGGAAGTCCCGCGTCGAGGTCTCGGCGTCGCGCAGGAGCGCGATCTTGTGCTGGACGAGCGGGTGCTCGCTGACGTGCAGTCTCGGATGCATGGCGCCATGCTAACCAGCGCCCCGACGGAGCGTCAGAAGCGCCGGTCGGGCCGCATCGGCTCGACCCAGGCGGGCCGCGCGCCGTCGACCACCATCTCGGCCAGGAGCTCGCCGGTGGACGGCGCGAGCGTCACGCCGAGCATCCCGTGGCCGGTGGCGAGGAACAGCCCGTCGCGGCCCGGGACGGGCCCGAGCAGGGGCAGCGAGTCGGGCGTGGCGGGCCGCCAGCCGGCCCAGCCCTCGACCGAGGCCTCGGTGGCGGCCGGGTGCCAGTCGCGCAGGTACGAGCAGGCCTGCTCGACCACGTGGTCGAGCCGGCGGCGGTCCACCATCAGGTCGCGGCCGGGCAGCTGGAAGACGCCCGCGATGCGCACGCCCTCGTCGAAGCCGGAGACTCCGATCTTGGCCTCCGTCATGTAGAGCGCCTGCGAGGGCCGCGTGCCCTCGCCGCGCAGCGTGATCGAATACCCCTTGGCGGGCACGATCGGCACGTCGAGGCCGAGCGGGCCGAGCAGCGCCGGGCTCTGGGCCCCGGAGGCCACGATCACGCGGTCCGCCTCGACCGGGCCCTGGTCGGTGGCGACGCGCCAGCGCCCGTCCCCGGCCGGCGCAAGCCCCGCGACGGCCACGCCCTCGCGGACGTCGTGCCCGAGCGCGACGAGGCGGTCGGCGAGGCCGCGCATCAGGCTCTGCGGCTGCACGTAGCGGTCGACGGTCGTGCGGATCACGTGGCCGATGTCGTCGCTGAGCGCCGGCTCGATGCGGCGCGCCTCCTCGGGCGTGAGCTCCTCGATGCCGCCCTCGAAGCCGACCTTGCGGAGGTCCTCGAAGACGGGTGCGAACCAGCTGATGCCCTTCGCCGTCTTGCCGAGGACGAGGATGCCGCCGCCGTGCATCTCGAACGGCACGCCGTCGTCGGCGTACGCGTCGAGCACCTCGAACGTGCGGCGGTTGAGGCTGTGCAGCGCCTCGACGCCGCGCAGGAAGCGCTCGCGGGAGGCGGCGGCCCGGAACGACCACAGCCAGCGCAGCCAGCGCGTGTCGAGCTCGGGGCGGATGACCAGGGCGCCGTTGGGGTCGAGGGCGCTCTTGAGCCCCATCGCCAGCGTGCCGGGCGAGGCGAGCGGCGTCGAGATCGTCGGCGACACCCAGCCCGTGTTGCCCTTGGAGGCGCCCTCGCCGATCACGGCGCGCTCGAGCACCACCACCTCGGCGCCCCGGCGGGCGAGCGACCAGCCGCAGGCGAGGCCGACGACGCCACCGCCGATGATCACCACGCGCATGACGGCACCCTAGCCCGCGGAGGCTACGGCGGGCAGGACGCCGGGCGCGTCGCGCACGAGCCACGCCCGCGCCTCGACCAGGCAGGCCCGGTAGGCGGCCGCGGCCGCGGCGGGCTCGGGGCCACCCGGACGCCGGCCGACGGCGTTGGCGTGCGCCAGCTCGTAGGCGGCCGCCTCGTACTGGTGCAGCATCCGCCGCGCCTCGCGCCCGGCGCGCCGGGCCCGGCGCCGCAGCTTAGCCCGCGCGCGTCCGCGGGCGGTCAGGAGCGCCACCTCCGCGGCCGGCAGGGTGCCCGCCGCCTCCTCGGGGGCGAGGCCGCGGGTCAGGATGCGGCGCTCGCGGCGGGAGCCGCCGAGCAGCAGCGCGATGCCGATCGCGGCCAGCGGCAGGTAGCCGACGAGGTACACCGTGATCGTGGCGCCCGTCATCGCGGACAGGTTCCAGAGGGCGTGGAGGATGATCGCCACGGCGAGGCCGAGCAGGAGCCCGAACGCGAGCCCGCCGCGGCCCCAGCCCCGCGCTACCGCGACGCCGATCCCGATGCCGGTCATCGCGGTGAAGATCGGGTGACAGAACGGCGTCATCACCCCGCGCAGCGCGAACAGGAGCGTGATCCCGCCCCAGCCCTCGGTGATGAAGGCCTCGGCGTAGTAGAGGACGTTCTCCACCATCGCGAAGCCGAGCGCGACCCAGACGGCGTAGACGAGGCCGTCGTGGACGCCGTCGAGGAACCCCGGCCGCCTGCGAATCACGAACAGAAGCGCGAGCGCCTTCGCGCTCTCCTCGACGACGGGCGCCGAGATCACCGTGGCGGCGAAGTCCCCCGCCGTCAGCCCGACCGTCGTGTTGATGACGATGCCGACGAAGGTGGCGGCACCCGCGCCCCATAGGAACGTGCGCACGAGGATGCGGGTGGGCTCGGGCTCGAAGCGGTCGAGCCGGAACATGATCGCCGCGATGAGCGGCAGGGGCAGGAAGGCGAGCACGAGCGCGATGCCGGTGCCGACGCCGGCCTCCAGTCCGGTCGAGCCGAGCACGAGCACGAGCAGCAGCAGCGGGAGGATCAGCCCCTCGGCCCGCAGCGTGCGCAGGGCGCCCTTCTGCCGGCGCACCGCCTGCGCGATGTCGGCGGGCATCTCGATGGGCGCCGGGGTGCTCATCTGGCTCAGCCGATGTCCACGACGAGGCGGCCCTGGACCTGGCCTTTGAGGATCGCCTTGGCCTGCCCCGGCACGTCCTCAAGCGCGCAGCCCGAGGTCATCTCGTCAAGGAGCGCAAGGTCGAGCTCGGCGGCGACCCGCCGCCACGCCTCGACGCGGTGCGCGTACGGCACCGTCACGGAGTCGATCCCGAGCAGGTTCACGCCGCGCAGGAGGAACGGCATGATGTGGCCCTCGAAGGTGGCACCGCCGGCGAGGCCGCAGGCGGCCACGGAGCCGCCCTTCTCGACCTGGCGCAGGACGCGCGAGAGGGTCGGGCCGGCGACGGCGTCGATGCAGCCCGCCCAGCGCTCGCCCTCGAGCGGCGCGGACGACTCCTCCGTCAGCTCGGCGCGCTCGATGATCTCCGACGCGCCGAGCGAGCGCAGGTAGTCGCCGAGCTCGGGCCGGCCGGTGGAGGTCGCGACCGCGTAGCCGTTGCGCGCGAGCAGCGCGATCGCCACGGAGCCGACGCCGCCGGCGCCGCCCGTCACGAGCACGGGGCGCTCGCCGCCGGGCGCGAGGCCGTGCGCCTCGAGCGCCATCAGCGCGAACATCGAGGTCAGCCCGGCGGTGCCGACGGCCATCGCCTGGCGCGTGGTCATTCCCTCCGGGACGTGCACGAGCCAGTCGGCGCGCACCCGCTGGAGCTCCGAGAAGCCGCCCCAGTAGCGCTCGCCCATGTGCCAGCCCGTGATCACGACGCAGTCGCCCTCGGCGTAGCGCGCGTCCGACGACTCCAGCACCGTGCCCGCGAGGTCGATGCCGGGGATATGCGGGAAGGTGCGGGCCAGGCGGCCCTTGTTGCCGTCGACGACGAGCCCGTCCTTGTAGTTGAGCGTCGAGTGCTCCACCTTGACGAGCACCTCGCCCTCGGGCAGGTCGGCCACCGGCACGTCCTCGATCGCGGCGGCCACGCCGTCGTCGGTCTCGCGCAGCATCAGCGCCTTGAAGGTGTCGGCCATGTTGCTCTCCCCTGGTCGGACTGCGGGGAAGCCTACGCGCTGGCCCGCACGGGCGCGATGGTCGGGCCGGAACGACGACGGGGCGCCCGTAGGCGCCCCGTCGGGTTCCGTCAGCTCTCGCGGCGGCTCAGGAGCAGCCGCTGGTCTCGCCGCAGCTGATGCACTTCAGGCAGGTGCCGTTGCGGACCAGGGTCATCTGGCCGCAGTTGCCGCAGGCGTCGCCCTCGTAGCCCTTCAGGCGGGCCTCGTCGCGCTCGGTCAGGAGCGGCGCGGGTCGCTGCTGCATCCGGGCCTGCGCCTCGACGCCGGCGCCCGCCGGCACGGGCTCGACCGGCGTGGCCGCGACGGCCGTGACGCCACGGTCGAGCCGCTCGGACTTCGGCGTGCCGACCTCGTCGGCGCGCAGGTCCTGATCGTCGACGTGCGACAGGTCGTTGCGGTCAAGGTACGAGATGGCGACCTCGCGGAAGATGTAGTCGATCACGCTCGTCGCCATCTTGATCTTGTCGTTGCCGACGACCATGCCGTTCGGCTCGAAGCGCGTAAACACGAAGGCGTCCACGAACTCCTCGAGCGGCACACCGTGCTGGAGGCCCAGCGAGACGGCGATGGCGAAGTTGTTCATCAGGGAGCGGTAGGCCGCGCCCTCCTTGTGCATGTCGATGAAGATCTCGCCGAGGGTGCCGTCCTCGTACTCGCCGGTGCGCAGGTAGACCTTGTGCCCGGCCAGGGTGGCCTTCTGGGTGTAGCCGGCACGGCGGTGCGGGAGCCGACGGCGCTCGCCCATGACCTGGACGATCCGCTCGGCGACCTGCTCCGCGCCCGGCAGCTCGGCCGGGATCTCGAGCTCGGCGCCGACGTCGAGCGCCTCCGCGGCCGCGCCGGAGAGCGGCTGCGAGAGCTTCGAGCCGTCGCGGTAGAGGGCGTTGGCCTTGACCATCTTCTTCCAGGAGACGCGGTAGCACTCCGCGACGTCCGCGATCGACGCGGAGGCCGGCAGGTTGATCGTCTTCGAGATGGCGCCCGACAGGAACGGCTGGGCGGCCGCCATCATCTCGACGTGCGACAGCGCGCGGATCGCGCGGGTGCCGAGCCGGCCGCACTTGTTGGCGCAGTCGAAGACGGGCAGGTGCTCGTCCTTGAGGTGCGGTGCGCCCTCCACGGTCATCGTGCCGCAGATGCAGGTGTTCGCCTCGTCGATCTCGGCCTCGGAGAAGCCGAGCGCGGTCAGCAGATCGAAGCCGGGCGCGTCGAGCTCCTCGCGCTCGATCCCGAGCCCCTCCACGATCGCGTCGTCGCCAATCGTATAGCGCGTGAACGCGAAGCGGGCGTCGAAGGCCGTCGGCAGCGCCGCCTCGACGGCGTCGATCATCGCCTCCGAGAAGCCGAAGCCGCGCAGCGCGTCGGGGTGGATGTGCGGCGCGCCCTCGAGCGAGCCGGAGCCGACGCAGTAGCGGACGATGTCGTCGACCTCGTCGGGCGCGTAGCCGAGCTGCGCGAGCGCGGGCGGCACCGAGGCGTTGACGATCTTGAAGTAGCCGCCGCCGGCCAGCTTCTTGAACTTGACGAGCGCGAAGTCGGGCTCGATGCCCGTCGTGTCGCAGTCCATCACGAGGCCGATCGTCCCGGTCGGGGCGATCAGCGTCACCTGCGCGTTGCGGAAGCCGTGCGTCTCGCCGAGGGCGAGCGCGCGGTCGGCCTCGTAGCGGGCGACCTCGAGCAGGTCCGCCTCGCACTCGGCCGCGTCGATCCCGGCCGGCGTGACGGTCAGCTGCTCGTACTCGGCGGCGTCGACCGCGTAGGCGGCGCGGCGGTGGTTGCGGACCACGCGCAGCATGTGCTCCTTGTTGCGCTCGTAGCCGGCGAACGGCCCCATCTCGGCGGCCAGCTCGGCGCTGGTCGCGAGCGACGTGAAGTGCATGATCGCCGAGACGGCGCCGCAGAAGGCGTACGCCGCCGACGAGTCGTAGGCGACGCCGCGGCGCATCAGGAGCGCGCCGAGGTTCGCGTAGCCGAGGCCGAGCGTGCGGAAGACGTACGAGCGCTCCGCGATCTCGCGGCTCGGGAACTGCGCCATCAGGACGGAGATCTCGAGCACGACCGTCCACAGCCGGGAGGCGTGGCGGAACAGCTCGTGGTCGAAGCGGCCGTCGCGGTCGAAGGTCATCAGGTTCAGGGACGCCAGGTTGCAGGCCGTGTCGTCGAGGAAGACGTACTCCGCGCACGGGTTCGAGGCCATGATCTGGCCGTCGGCCGGGCAGGTGTGCCACTCGTTGGTGGTGTCGTGGAACTGGATGCCCGGGTCGGCGCACAGCCACGCGGCCTCGCAGATCTGGTCCCACAGGTCGCGGGCGCGGAGCACCTTGCAGGGCTCGGGGGCGCGGCCCTGGGTCGACGCCTTCTCCAGCTCCGTGCGCTCGTAGAGCGGCCAGTCGCGGTCCTCCTCGACGGCCTCCATGAACGTGTTCGTCACGCGCACCGAGTTATTCGAGTTCTGGCCGGACACGGTCAGGTACGCCTCGCCCTGCCAGTCCGTGTCGTACTCGTCGATGTGCAGCTCCCTGACGCCCTGCTGGGCCAGGTCGATGGTGCGCTGGATCGAGGCGTCGGGCACGCCGGCGGCGCGGGCGCCGCGCACGGCCTGCGCGAGCGCCGGGTTGTCGCGCGCCACGAAGCGCGCATCGCCCTCGCCCTCCTGCGTGGCCGCGAGGACCGCGTTGAGGTGCCGGTTGAGCATCTTGGAGCCGGCGACGAGCGCCGCCACCTTCGTCTCCTCGACGACCTTCCAGCGCACGTACTGCTCGATGTCGGGGTGGTCGAGGTCGAGCGTCACCATCTTCGCCGCGCGGCGCGTCGTGCCGCCCGACTTGATCGCGCCCGCCGCGCGGTCGCCGATCTTCAGGAAGCTCATCAGGCCCGACGAGCGGCCGCCGCCCGAGAGGCGCTCGTCCGACCCGCGGATCGCGGAGAAGTTCGAGCCGGTGCCCGAGCCGTACTTGAAGACGCGCGCCTCGCGGACCCAGAGATCCATGATGCCGCCCTCGTTGACGAGGTCGTCGCCGACGGACTGGATGAAGCAGGCGTGCGGGGCGGGCCGCTCGTAGGCGCTCGTCGAGCGCTGCAGCTCGCCCGTCTCGTGGTCGCAGTACCAGTGGCCCTGCGGCGGGCCGGCGATCCCGTAGGCCCAGTGCAGGCCGGTGTTGAACCACTGCGGCGAGTTCGGCGCCGCGACCTGCAGCGCGAGCATCGCGGCGAGCTCGTCGTGGAAGGCGCGCGCACCGTCGGCGTCGAAGTAGCCGTGCGTCAGGCCCCAGTAGGCCCAGCAGCCGGCGAGCCGTCCGAACACCTCGCGCGCGTCGGATTCGCCCCGGTAGCGCTCCGCCTCGGGCAGCGCGGCGAGCGCCTCCACGTCGGGCTCATGGCGCTGCAGCCACTCGGGCACATCGGGCTCGTCGACCTTCCGCAGGACGGCGGCGACGCCGGCCTTGCGGCAGTACTTCTGGGCGAGGATGTCGACGGCGACCTGGCTCCAGGCCTCCGGCGCCATGACGGTGGCCTCGAACGCGACCGAGCCGTCGGGGTTGACGATCCGCGAGGTGCGCTCCACGAAGCCGATCCCGGCGTACGGGTCGCGCCCCTCCGTCGTGTATCGCCGCTCGATCTCCATCCTGCTCTCCTCTTCGTCCACCCCATCGGTGGCGGCTCGTAACCTAGGTCCCGCTCATTCGACGGGGAACGCAACGTTAGCGAGTGGGTCGGACGGCATCCGGGCGGCGGCGCGCCCCCCGCCCGCCGGGGGGGGGCGTACAATCATCGCTATGGACGCCGCGCAGGTGCTTCTCACCACCGGCATCGTCCTCGCCGTGGCGCTCCTCGCGCTGCCGATCGCCCGAACCCTGCGGCTGCCCTCGATGGTCGTGCTGGTCGTGCTCGGCGTGCTCGCCGGCCCGACCGTCCTCGGCCTCGTCGACGTCCCGATCGATAGCCTCGGCGCGGAGCTCCTGTTCACGATCGGCGTCGCGCTGATCCTCTTCCACGGCGGCCTCGGCATCTCGCTGCGCGTCATCTCCCGCTCCGCCGTCGGCCTGCTCCTGCTCGCCGGGCCCGGCGTGATGATCACCGCCGGCGTCGTCGCCGTCGCCGTCTCGCTCGCCTTCGGCGTACCCTGGCAGATCGGCCTCCTGGCTGGGGCCGTGCTGTCGGCCACCGACCCGGCGATCCTGATCCCGCTCTTCGACCGGCTCGGCCTGCGCCCCCGCGTCGCCCAGACCGTGATCGCCGAGAGCGCCCTCAACGACACGATAGCGGCGATCGCCACCGTCACCGTGACGGGCATCGTCGTCGCCGGCGGCGCGATCGGCAGCGGCCTCGAGATCGCCGGCGGCCCCGTCCTGGACCTGCTCCAGGCGATCGTGATCGGCGTCGGCTTCGGCCTCGGCGGCGGGCTCCTGATCGCCCTGCTCCTGTCGAGCAGCCGCTTCGGCGTCCTGCGCGAGTCGGCCGCCGCGACCCTGCTCGCGATCGTCGCGATCGGATACGTGGAGAGCGAGGTGTTCGGCGGCTCGCCGTACCTGGCCGCCTTCATCGCGGGCCTCGTAGTGGGCAACAAGGACCTCTTCCGGATCGACCACGACCACCGTCAGGAGCAGGCGCTCGAGACGTACACCGCGGAGACCGTCGACCTCGTGGTGCTCACGATCTTCGTGGTGCTCGGCCTCAACCTCGACCTCGGCCTGCTCTACGACAACCTCTGGGCGGGCCTCGCCGTGATGGCCGTCTTCATCCTCGTCGCGCGGCCCCTGACGGTGGCCGTCGGGCTCGGCCTCGACCGCCGAGCCGGCTGGACCCTGCCGGAGGCGGGCTTCATCGCCTGGTGCCGCGAGACGGGCGTCGTGCCCGTCGCGCTCGCCGGCAGCCTGCTCGCGCAGGGCGTGCCCGGGGCCGAGCTCGTCGCCACGCTGGTCACCTTCGCAGTCGCGACGACCCTGCTTCTGCAGGCCACCACGGCCGGCTGGCTGGCCGGAAGGCTCGGCCTCCTCGACGCACGGCCGCCCGTCGACCCGGACTCCTGAGCCCGCGCGGGCCCGTGGTACGGTCCCCGGGATGGGACGGATCCGCATGGGCTTCCGGCTGGCCGGCGCGAGCTGGCGCATCGTGCGCTCCGAGCCGAGCCTCGTCGCGTTCCCGCTCCTCAGCGCCGCCGCGGCGATCGCCTACACCCTGCTCGTGGTGCTGCCGATCGGGATCGGCGGCTTCCTCGCCTTCGGCGACGCGACGCTGCTCGGCTGGGTCCTGCTCGCGATCCTGCTCCTCGGCGCCTCGATCGGCGCGACCTTCTTCGGCGTCGCCGCCGCCCACAACGCCAACGAGGCGCTCGAGGGCCGCGACCCGACGCTCGGCGGCGGGCTGCGGATGGCCGTGAGCCGCCTCGGCGTGATCGTCCAGTGGGGCCTCGTCAGCGCCACCGTCGGCCTGGTCCTGCAGATCCTCGCCGACAAGCTCGGCGGGATCGGCGGCGCCCTCGTGCAGGGCCTCGGCGGCCTCGCCTGGGGCATCGCCAGCTTCTTCGCCCTGCCGATCCTCGCCCTCGAGGGCCTCGGCCCGTTCGCGACCCTCAAGCGCTCCACGGGCGTCGTGCGCGAGCGCTGGGGCGAGTCCCTGGTCGGCAACGCGGCGATCGGGATCGTGTCCCTGCTCGGCGTCCTGCTCGCCCTGGCCCTGATCGTCCCCGGCGCGATCGTCTGGTCGAACGGCACGGCCGCGGCCGGCATCCCGCTCGTCGTCGTCGGCATCGGGATGCTGGTGGTGACGCTGGTGATCAGCCAGATCGTCGGCGCCGTCTTCCGCGTCGTCGTCTTCCGCTACGCCACGGACGGCGCGGTCGCCCCCGGCTTCACGGCCGCGGAGCTCGAGCAGGTCTTCCGGCCGCGCCGCGGCGGCCGCAGCTAGCCCGCGTCGAGGAGCGCCAGCGCCGCGGCGGCGCAGTGCGCGATCAGCGCGGCCTCGGCGCCCGGCGTGGCGTCGGCGACGTGCGGGGTGAGGACCACCTGCGGCAGCGCGCGCAGCGCGGGCGGCACGTGCGGCTCGTCGGCGAAGACGTCGAGGCCGGCGCCGCCGAGGCGGCCCTCCGCGAGGGCCGCGACGAGCGCGTCCTGGTCGACCACCCCGCCGCGGGCCGTGTTGACGAGGACGGCGCCGGGGCGCAGGAGGCCGATCCGGCGCGCGTCGATCAGCCCCCGCGTCTCGTCGGTCAGCGGGCAGTGCAGACTGACGATGTCGGCCCACGCGAGCAGCTCGTCGAGCGGCAGGTGGCGGATGCCGTGCGCCGCCTCGACGTCGGCCGGCTGGCGGCGCGGCGTCGCGTAGGCGAGCTCGGCCCCGAAGCCGGCGAGCCGGCGCGCCGTGGCGCGGCCGATCGCGCCGAGCCCGACCAGGCCGACGCGGGCGGCGTGCAGGTCGGCGCTCTCGAGCGGCAGGTAGCCGGGCGCCTCCCAGCCGCCCGCGCGCACGAGCCGGTCGCCCTCGACGATCCGGTGGCGGACGGCGAGAATCAGGGCGAGCGCGTGGTCGGCGACCGCCTCCGCGTTCGCGCCGACCGGCCAGACGAAGGCGATCCCGCGCGCGGCGAGCGCCGCCCGGTCGACCCCGTCGACGCCGACGCCGAAGTTGACGACGCAGCGCAACGCGGGCATCCGCGCGAGGAGGTCCGCGTCGATCCGCTCGCCGAACGTCCAGACGCCCCAGGCGCGGGCCAGCTGGTCGTCCGTGGCGCGGTCGAGCACGGGGCCGTCCATGAAGGCGACCTCGCAGCGTTCCGCGACCCGGTCGAACAGCCCCCCGCCGATCCGGTAGCGGACGAGCAGGAGCGGGCGCTCAGCCATCCTCGGCGATGTCGGCGAGCAGGCCGTCGAAGGCGGGGCCGTCGAACTCGGCGATGGCGCGCTCGTGCTTGTCCATCAGCCACTCCCAGAAGTCGAAGTCGATGGTGGAGAGGTTGTGCTGGATGACGCCCCAGAGGGTCCAACCGTGCTTCGACATCAGCCCCCACATGCGGGCGCGCGCGACCCTGGCCGGCGTCGCCTCGCCCCAGTAGGCGCCGACGAGCTCCTCGAGCTGGTCGAGGGTCAGGTCGGACTCGCTCCAGACGTTGCCGATCTCGAACGAGGCCTCGTTCATGCCCGAGTACTCGTAGTCGATCAGCCGGAAGCCGGACCCGTCCCAGAGGAAGTTCTCCGCGAGCAGGTCGTTGTTGCACGGCACGAGCGGCTCGGGCCAGACGCGCATCGCCTCCTCGAGCCGCCGCACCTGCGCGGCGAAGTCGTCGTAGCGGTCGGGCAGCGCGAAGCCACGCGCGCCGCAGACCTCCCGGTACCCCGCCTGGATCCGGAACATGTCGAAGCGGTCGCGGAAGGCCGGCCCGGCGTGCAGCCGGCGCATGGCGTCCGCCGCCTGCGCGAGGCGGTCGCCGCGCTGCATCGCCTCCTTCGACATCGTCTCCATGCCCTCAAGGAACTCGAGCACCAGCATCGTATGCTCGGGCCGATAGGCGACGACGCGGGCCCCGACGCCGGCCTCGGCGGCGGCGACCGTGTTGACGTGCTCGTTGTCGCGGTCGATCGCGAGGAGGCCCGTGTCCGGGTCGGAGATCCGCACCACGTAGGCGCCGCCGGGGGCGTCGACGCGGTAGTTGTGGTTCGTCAGCCCGCCGGCCAGATCCACGACCCGCGTGCGCTCCCTGAGCTCCTCCACGTCGTCGAGGATCTGGTCGAGATCGGCGTCCGCCACGGCACCCCTCCTTCGGTCGGGGCCAGCCTACCCGACGCCGCTAGGCTGTGCGCTTGGATCTCGGCTGGACGCACTGGCTCCCGCCCCGCCTCGCGGACGTCCTGCGGGCCCTCGACGGCCCCGCGGGCCGGCGCCGGCGCGCGCTCGAGGGCCTGGTCGGCCCGCAGGGCCCCGGCGACCTCGCAGCGTGGGAGCGCTTCCGCCTCGTGGCCCCGTCGCGCCTCGACGTGCCGGCGGTCCCGAGCGAGCTCGACGCGGAAGAGGCCGTCGCCCTGCTCGAGGGCCTCGGCCTCGCCGCGGGCGACCCGCCGCGGCCCGTCGCGCACCCCGATCCCGTCGAGACGGTGTTGACCCTTGACCACGACGAGGTGCTGGAGCTCGAGCGGGTCCGCGCCGCCACCGACGCCGGGCCGATCGAGACCGCGGTGGACGATCTGCCGAGCCTCGACGCCCGCTTCGGCGGCGCGAAGGTCGGGCGCAACGACCCCTGCCCCTGTGGGTCCGGGCGCAAGTACAAGCGCTGCCACGGGGCCTAGCGGCCCCGCGGGCGCCGGCCGCGCCTAGAGGATCCGCTTGCCGAAGGCGAGCCGGTCGAGGTAGTAGCCCGTGTCCCAGCGGGCCAGGGCGACGCCCTGCCCCGAGGAGTGGATGAACAGCTGCGGCGAGATCGCCATCCCGGTGTGGTTGATGCCGTCGGAGGCCCCGGTCAGGCCGCCCGGGCCGAACAGGAGGATGTCGGCGGGCTGGATCGCCTCGCGCGGCAGTCGCTGCTCGGGCTTGGCCGTGCGGGCCATCTCGAACGTGGTGCGGCCGCCGAAGTTCTTCGCGGCCTGCTTCGGCGCCGTCGGGTCGAGCGCAAGGATGCGCCATGTGAAGCCGGAGCAGTCGAACCCGCCCGCGGTGTTCGCCCCGAACAGGATCTGCGGCTGCTCGGAGGTGCCGCCCCAGATGTAGGGCATCCCGATGAAGTCGAAGGCCCGCTGGATCGCGTCGTGCTGAGGGCCTGCCGTCTGCGGGACCTGCGCGAGCAGCTCGACCGTGTCGATCGCGGACTGCTTCTCCCAGCCACCCCACTTCAGGACGACCGCCGTCGACCAGATCGCGTCGCCGCGGGAGGCCTGCTCGTACCAGGCGTGCTCCTTGGCGTCCTCGGCCTGATCGAGGTTCGTCCGCAGCCGCATCAGGCGGGCGACGATCTCGGTGCCGAGGCCCGGGCGCACCACGTAGCCGGCGTTCGCGATCAGCTCCTCCGCGCGCACCGCGGTCGGGCCCATCCCGGCGGCCTCGACGAAGATCGCGTTGACGTCGCCCATGGTCACGGTCTGCCCCGCCGCGATCTGGCGCACGCGCTTGCCGGTCTTGGGGAAGGCGGCCTGCACGAACGCCTGCAGCGCCGGCCCGTCGAGCGGCTCATCCGGGCGCATCGTCTCGGCGGTCGCGCCCGGCATCACGCCGGCGGCGAGCACGACCGAGATCGCGCTCTGGTGGAGGTTGCGCCCCTCGGCGGGGAGCGTGGCGACGGCGCGGGCGGGCTTGCGCTTTTTCTTGCGCTTGGCGTCGGCGACCCCCGAGAACGCGACGAGGACGACCAGGACGAGGGCGACGGTGCGGGTGGTACGCTGGAAAGTCATTTCTCAGATCGACGGTTAGGAGTCTCGGTCTCTGACTGAGGGCAGAACCCTCTAAAGAGATCGAGACTGTACGGGCAATCCCATGCTACCCGCAAGCTCGAGCCGGTTGCGTTTTCGTAAATGCCTCAACCGAAGGCTGAGGGTATTCCCCATCTTTGGCTTATTTATCGTGTTTCGTCGCGAGAAGCTGTGCGTAACGGAACGGTCTCGATCACGCCCAGGCGGCCGAAAACGCTCAAGTGAAACCGCAGAAATCTGAGCCTGAGGTTCATGCGTACCCCTCAATCACCCTTCGAGGCGGTGGTCGGATCGGCGCTGTTAGGCGGCCGCGGCGAGCAGCTCGGCGAGCAGGTCCGGATCGTCCAGGAGCGCCCGGCCGACGACGGCGCCGGCACAGCCGAGGGCGCGGGCGTTCCGCACGTCCCCCGCCGTGGTCACGCCCCCGGCGGCGATCACCCCGGCCCGGCCCCCCGCCACGGCCGCCAGGACGCCCTCCAGGAGCGCGAGGTCGGGACCGGCGAGGGAGCCGTCGCGGTCGATCCCGGTGACGAGGAGGTGCCGTACGCCGCGGTCGACGAGCTCGCGCGCCGCCTCCGCCACGGGGACGCCCGCGTCCTCCTGCCAGCCGGCGATGCGCACGCTGCCCCCGCGGCTGTCGATGGCGACGGCGATCGCCGCGCCGTGGTGCGCGATCAGGGCGTCGAGGAGCTCGGGCTCCCGGAAGGCCATGGTGCCGATCAGGACGCGGTCGACGCCATCGGCGATCAGGCGGTCCACGGCCGCGGCGCTGCGCAGGCCCCCGCCGACCTGCAGGAGCCCCGTCGGGGGCTTCGCGGCGGCGATCGCGCGGACGAGGCCGCGGTTCGGCTCGGCGGGCTCCCCACTGCGCGCCGCATCGAGGTCGATCACATGCAGGGCGCGCGAGCCGGCCTCCCAGACGCGGCGCGCCCGCTCGAGAGCGTCGTCCAGCTCGTTCGTCAGGATCTGGTCGAACTGCCCGTGCAGAAGCCGCACCGCCCGGCCGGCGACCAGGTCGATCGCCGGGTAGAGCAGGAAGTCGTCACGGGGGCCGTTCACTGTGTTAGCATGCTAACACGATGAAACAATCTGCGGAGACCACCTGGAGGACCCCGGCCGTCGAGCAGCTCGCCGACGCGCTTATCGAGATCGACGACCGCGAGACGATGCTCGCGTTCCTGCGCGACGTCTGCTCCTTCACCGAGCTCGGGGCGCTGGCCCAGCGGCTGGAGGCGGCGCGCCTCGTCGACGCCGGCCTGCCCTACGCCGAGGTCGCCAAGCGCCTCGGCGCCTCGACCGCCACCGTCACCCGCGTCGCCCAGTGGCTGCGCCACGGCGAAGGCGGCTATCGGGCCGTGTTGGACCGGCTGGGCCGGCCCCGATGAGCGCCCTGCGCATCGCGGTGCCCTCCAAGGGGCGCCTCGCCGACCCGACGCGCAGCCTGCTCGCCGACGCCGGGATCCCCATCCCCGGCGACGACCGGCGGCTGCTCGTGCCGGTCGCGGGTCAGGGGGTTGAGCTCCTCTACGCGCGCACGGACGACATCCCCACCCTGCTGCGCGACGGCGCGGCGGACGTCGGCGTCGTCGGAGGCAACCAGCTCGCCGAGCACGGCGCTGCCGGCCTCGGCGTGCTCGTGGCGCTCGGCTTCGGGGCCTGCACGCTCGCCCTCGCCGCTCCCGTCGAGGCGGGGATCGCGACCGTGGGCGACCTGGCGGGCCGCCGGATCGCCACCTCCCACCCCCACGTCCTGCGGTCCCACCTGGCGGAGCACGGCGTCGAGGCCGACGTGACGACCCTGTCGGGGTCGATCGAGCTGGCCCCCACGATCGGCGCCGCCGACGCGATCTGCGACCTCGTCTCCACCGGCGAGACGCTGCGCCAGAACGGCCTGCGCATCATCGACACGGTGCTGCGCTCCGAGGCGGTCCTGATCGCCGCCGACCGCGTGGCCGACGACGACCGCGTCGCCGTGCTGCGGACCGCCGTCGAGTCGGTGCTGGCCGCCCGGCCCAAGCGCTACCTGATGCTGAACGCCCCGGACGTGGCGCTGGACCGCATCCTGGCGCTCCTGCCCGGGCTCGACGCCCCGACGGTGCTGCCGCTGGCCCGGGCCGACATGCACGCGGTGCACGCGGTCGTCGATGTCGCGGATCTGCCCCGGCTGTTGCATCCTCTCAAGGAGGCGGGCGCGAGCGGACTGCTCGTCGTCCCCATCGAGCACCTGATCCCGTGAGCGAGCCCCTCGACATCCCCTGGATCCGCCCGGAGCTGGCGAAGCCGTCGCCGTACCGCTGGCAGGAGGGCGTGCCCGCGGGCGACGTCGCCCGCTTCGACCTCAACACGCTGCCCCTGAACCCCTCGTGGTGGCCCGGCATCGCGCGCACGATCGCCGCGCAGTCGGTCTCCTCCTACCCCGAGGCCGACTACGCCGACCTCAAGCGCGCGATCGCGGCTTACGTCGGGCTGACGCCCGACCACGTCGTGCCGACCGCGGGCGGCGACGAGGCCATCCTCCTGACCGCCTGGATCGCGCTCGGGCGCGGCGATCGCGCCGTCGTTCCGCGCCCCACCTACCAGCTGCACGCCACGGGCGCCCGCATGGCCGGCGCCGAGGTCGACCTCGTCGACCCGCTGCCCGGCGGCGGGCTGCGCCTCGACCTCGACGAGGTCGAGCGCCGCGCCGAGGGGGCGCGCCTCGTCTGGCTCTGCTCGCCGAACAACCCGACGGGGGAGGAGGTCCCCGCCGAGCGGATCCGGGCCATCGCCGCGCGCTGCCCCGGCGTCGTGGCCGTCGACCAGGCCTACCTCGAGTTCGGGGGTGCGCAGGACCACAGCGGACTCCTCGACGACTGCCCCAACCTCGTAATCGTCCGCACCTTCTCGAAGGGCTGGGGCCTCGGCGCCCTGCGCGCCGGCTACGCGATCGCCAATCCCGGGATCGCGGGCTCGATCGACGCGCTGCGCCCGCCCGGCTCCCTCTCCACCGGCTCCGCGCTCGGCGCCGAGCTGGCCCTGCGCCACGTCGACGTCATGCGGCGCGACACGGCGGCCTACCGGGCGGAGCGCGAGCGGCTCGCCGCCGGCGTGCGCGAGCTCGGCCTCGAGGTCGTGGGCGAAGCCGCCAACTTCGTGCTCGCCCGCACGCCCTGGCAGGGCGATGACGCCTTCGCGCAGCTCGCGGCGCGCGGGCTCGTGGTGCGCACGTTCGGGCACGAGCCCCTGCTCGCCGACTGCATCCGCGCCTGCGTGTCGGTCCCGGCCGACAACGACCGGCTGCTGGCCGGCCTCGCCGAGCTGCTGGGCCGCCCCGCCCCCGCGCCGCACGATCCGGCCGTCGGCGCGGCGACGTTCGGCCGCGGCGCGCTGATCGAGCGCACCACGAAGGAGACGGCGATCCGGCTGCAGGCCACCCTCGACGGCGGCGGGCAGGCGCTCGTGGCCACGGGCATCGGCTTCCTCGACCACATGCTGACCGCGCTCGGGCACCACTCCCTGATGGACCTCGACCTCGCCTGCACGGGTGACACGCACATCGACCCGCACCACACGGTCGAGGACTGCGGCATCGTGCTCGGCCAGGCCATCGACGCGGCGCTCGGCGACCGCGTCGGCATCCAACGCTTCGGCGACGCCTCCGCACCGCTCGACGAGGCGCTCGGCCGGGCCGTCGTCGACTTCTCGGGCCGTGGCTCCAGCACCGTGCGGATCGCCTTCACCGCCGACCGGATCGGCGAGCTGCCGACCAGCCTCGTCGCGCACCTGATCGACTGCATCGCGGTCAATGCCCGCGCCACCATCCACGTGGAGGCGTCCGGCGAGGACGACCACCACGTCGCCGAGGCGGCCTTCAAGGCGCTCGCCCGCGCGCTGCGCGCGGCCTGGTCGATCGATCCGCGCCGGGCCGGCGCGATCGCCTCGACCAAGGGCTCCCTGTAGTGGCCTCGGTCCTGATCGTCGACTACGGGGGCGGCAACGTGCGCTCGCTGACCGCCGCGCTCGAGCGCTGCGGCGCGCGGGTGGCGGTCTCGGCCGATCCGGACGCCGTGGCGGGCGCCGAGCGCCTGATGGTGGCCGGCCAGGGCGCGGCCGGGGCCGCCATGGCCGCGCTCGAGTCCCGTGGGCTCGCCGACGCCCTCCGCGACGCCGCGCGACGCCACGTGCCGCTGCTCGGCGTCTGCGTCGGGCTGCAGGTCCTCTTCGACCGCTCCGAGGAGGACGACTGCGCGGGCCTCGGGCTCCTGCACGGCAGCGTGCACCGGATCCGCGGCGCCGCACGCCTGCCCCACCTCGGCTGGAACGATGTCGAGCCCCTGCAGGACCACCCGCTGACCCGGGACCTGCCCGCCGTGGCGTACTTCGCGCACTCCTACGCGGTCACCGCCAACATCCCGTCCGCCCTCGCGATCACGAGCATCGACGACGCGACCATCGCCTCGATGGTCGTGCGCGGCTCCGTGGCCGGGGCGCAGTTCCACCCGGAGCGCTCGGCCGAGGCCGGCCGGCAGCTCCTCTCGCGTTTCCTCGCCTGGGAGCCCGCCTGATGCTGCGCCGTCGCATCATCCCCTGCCTCGACGTCTCCGGCGGCCGCGTCGTCAAGGGCGTCGAGTTCGTCAACCTGCGCGACTGCGGGGAGCCCGTCGACGCCGCCCTGCGCTACGCCGAGCAGGGTGCCGATGAGATCTGCTGGCTCAACATCACCGCGGGCGACGAGTCCTGGCAGGGGCTGCTCGCGCAGGTCGAGGGCGCGGGCACCCGGATCGACGTGCCGCTGACCGTCGGCGGCGGCGTCTCCGACGAGCCGCACGTGCGCGACCTGCTCGGCGCCGGCGCCGACAAGGTGTCGATCAACTCGGCGGCCCTCGACCGCCCCGGTCTCGTGGCCGAGTGCGCCGAGCGCCACGGCTCGCAGTGCATCGTGGTCGCCATCGACGCCCGCAGGGGCCCCGACGGGGCCTGGGAGGCCGTCGCCGCGGGCGGCCGCCGCCCGACCGGCCGGGACGCCGTCGCGTGGGCCGTGGAGGCCGTGGAGCGCGGGGCGGGCGAGCTGCTCGTGACCGCCATGGACCAGGACGGGACGCAGGCCGGCTACGCGCTCGACCTCTACGCGCGCCTCCTCGACGCCGTCGACGTGCCGATCATCGCCTCGGGCGGCGCCAGCGGCCCCGCGGACATCGCGGACGTGCTGGAGGCCGGGGTCTCCGCCGCCCTGGCTGCGAGCATCTTCCACGACGCGATCTCGACGGTGGAGGAGGTGAAGGACGCATGCCGAGCCAGGAGCCTGCCGATGCGCTGACCCTCACGGGCGAGCCGGTCTACGACGACGCCGGGCTGATCCCCGCGGTCTGCCAGGACGCCGTCGACGGCACCGTGCTGATGATGGCGTGGATGAACGCCGACGCTCTC
Organism: Actinomycetota bacterium; assembly: GCA_016870485.1. Lineage (GTDB taxonomy): Bacteria > Actinomycetota > Thermoleophilia > Gaiellales > F1-60-MAGs149 > F1-60-MAGs149. The sequence continues at coordinate 32,618 of VGBM01000008.1, read as the reverse complement.
GCGCAGACGCTCACCACGCGCCGGGCGACCTTCTGGTCGCGCTCGCGCCACGAGCTCTGGGAGAAGGGCGCCACGAGCGGCAACGTCCTCGAGGTCGAGTCGGTCCGGCTCGACTGCGACCGGGACGCGCTGCTCGTGCTGGTCTCGCCCGCCGGCCCCGCCTGCCACACCGGGACCCGTTCCTGCTGGGGCGACGACGCCGGCCCCCTGCTCAGTCGCCTCGCCGGGACGATCGCGGCCCGCCGCGGCGTCGACCCCGAGACGTCCTACGTGGCGCGCCTGCTCGCCGCCGACCGCGACGTGGCCGCCGGCAAGGTGGCCGAGGAGGCCGCGGAGGTGCTCGAGGCCGCCCCCGGAAGCGACCACCAGGCCGAGGAGGCCGCCGACGTCCTCTTCCACCTGCTGGTGCTGCTCGCCCGCGACGGCACCGACCCCCTGCGCGTCCTCGACGTCCTCGCCGAGCGCGAGGGCCTGGCACCGCGCTGGCTCCGGGGCTAGCCGTGGCGGACCCCGTCGACGAGTACGCGGCGATCGCCGACATCTACGACGCGTGGTGCCTCGAGGTCGTCGAGGACATCCCCCACTACCTCGGGATGGCGCAGGGGTCCGAGGCGCCGATCGTCGAGCTGGCCGCCGGCACGGGCCGCATCGCGATCCCGCTAGCCGAGGCCGGCTACGACGTGATCGCCGTCGACCCCTCCGACGCCATGCGCGAGCGCCTGCGCCTGAACGCCGCGGAGGCCGGCGTCCTCGAGCGCGTCGAGGTCCGCACCGGCGACCTGCTCGCGCCCGGTGTCGAGGGTGCGTACGACCGCGTCCTGATCCCCTTCCGGAGCCTCCTGCACCTGCCCGACGACGCCGCACGCCTGGCCGCCTTCGGGGCCGCCCGCGACCTGCTCGCGGAGCACGGCTTCCTCGCCTTCGACGTCTTCTCGCCCACGCCCGAGGACATCGACGCCACGCAGGGCCAGTGGTACCACCGCGACTCGGGCGCGAAGGAGCGGGCCGACTGGCACCGCGCCGACGGCACCACGCGGATCGAGGTCGAGATGCGCGGCCGCACCACGACCCTCATCCTCCACCCCGTGCCCGCCGAGCACTGGCTGCGGCTCGTCGAGGAGGCCGGCTTCGAGGTGATCACCGCCTGGGGCGACTTCGCCGGCGGGCCCGTGCGCGAGGACGGCACGGGCGACCTCGTGGTGATCGCGCAGCGGCGCTAGGAGCGCCGGCCCCGCCTCGGCGAGTTGCGACGCGCCGATCGATATCGATGCCGCCGGGGCGGGTCAGGTGCTGAGCCGGTACGCCATCGACAGCGCGATCGCGCCGGCCGCCGCGACGTTGAGCGACTCGGCGCGGTCCGACTGCGGGATGCGGCAGACGACGTCGGCGCGGTCGCGCACCGACGCGGGCAGACCCTCGCGCTCGGCGCCGAGTGCGATCAGGACGGGGCCCGTCAGGTCGCAGCCGGCGAGGTCGCGGTCCCCCTTGGCGTCGAGGGCCACGAGGCGCGCCTCCGGGTAGGCCAGCGCGGGGTCGTCCACGGCGAGAGTGGGCACGGCGAACGTCGCCCCGGTCGCGGCCCGCACCGCCTTCGGGGCCGTCGGGTCGGCGCTCGGCGCCCCCAGCACCACGACCTCGGCGGCGAAGGCGGCAGCGGTGCGCAGGAGCGTGCCGACGTTGCCCGGGTCGGAGACGCCGCAGAGGACGAGGCCCACGCCCGAGAGCCCGGCGGGCGGCTGCGGCATCGAGTCGGCGCGCACGACGGCGATCACGCGGCTGCCCGAGGCGACCGCCGAGATGCGGTCCATCGCCTCCGCCGCCACGACGAGGGGCTCGACCCCCGCCCCCGCGGGCGCGGAAGCGCCTTCCCGGACGAGCAGGTCCTCGAGCACGGCACCGGCGCGGATCGCCGCCAGGACCTGGTCCTCGCCCTCGACGGCGAACCGGCCCTGCGCGCGGCGCTCGGAGGTGCGCCGGAGCGCGCGCACGCGCTGCAGCGCCGGGTTCCGCAGGCTGCGGATCGGCTCCACGCGGGCGCCGCCTACGCGGCGGCCAGCGCGGCCTTGGCCTTCTCGGCGAGGGCGCCGAAGGCCGCGGGCTCGTTCAGCGCGAGGTCCGCGAGGACCTTGCGGTCCGCGGTCACGCCGGCCACCTTGAGGCCGTGCATGAACTGCGAGTACGAGAGGTCGTGCTGGCGGGCGCCCGCGTTGATGCGGACGATCCAGAGCGAGCGGAAGTCGCGCTTGCGGACGCGGCGGTCGCGGTAGGCGTAGTTGCCCGAGCGGGCGACCTGCATCTTCGCCTGGCGGTACAGCTTCGACTTGAGGCCCCAGTACCCGGAGGCCTCCTCGAGGACCTTGCGGCGCTTCTTCTTGGCGCTGACGGAGCGCTTGACGCGGGCCATCGGGCGTCCCTACCGCTTCCCGAGGAGGCGCAGGGCCTCCTTGTAGTCGGCCTTCGCCATCGGCTGATCCTGGCTCAGTTTGCGGCGGCGCTTGGCCGTCATCTTGCCGCGCAGGTGCGACTCCATGGCCTGGCGACGGGCGATCTTGCCCTTGCCGGACACCTTCATGCGCTTCTTGGCGCTGGAGTTGGTCTTGACCTTCGGCATCGTGCGTCCTCGAGCTGCGCGGCAGACTACCCGTTGTCGGCGTCGGGCGCGGCAGCAGGCTTCCTGGCGGTGGTCGTCTTGCGGGTGGTGGTCGTCTTCGGCTTGGCGGGCGCCTTCGCGGCGGCCGCCGGCTTGGGCTTGGCCGGGGCCTTCGCGGCGGGCTTCTCCGCCGCGGCCGCCTTGGGCCTGGCGGGCGCCTTCGGCTTGGCCGGGGCCTTCGCCGCGGGCTTCTCCGCCGCAGCGGCCTTCTGCTTGGCGGGCGCCTTCGGCTTCGCCGTGGCCTTCGGCTTCGCCACCGGCTTGGCGGCGGCCGGGGCCGTGGCGGGCTCCGGCTTCGGGTCCGCAACCGGGGCAGCGGTCTCCGCCACCACGATCTCGGCGACCGCCTCCACGGGCTCGGCCTCCGCGGCCGCCGGTGCGGCCTCCTCAACCTCGGCGACGACCTCGGCGACCCCCACCACGGCGGGCTCGGGCGCCTGGGTCTCCGTGGCGACGGGCGTCGGGGTGGGCTTGACGGTGGGCGCGGGCTTGACGGGGCGATCCTCGTCCTCTCCGCTCTCAGCCTTGCCGTCCTCCTTCATCAGCTGCTTGGAGGGGGCCAACATCATCACCATGTTGCGGCCGTCCTGCAGCGGCTCCGACTCGATGACCGCGAGCTCCTTGAGGTCCTCGGCGAGGCGCAGCAGGAGGTCGCGGCCGCGCTCGGGGTGCGTCATCTCGCGGCCGCGGAACATGATCGTGACCTTGACCTTGTCGCGCTTCTTGAGGAACCGGATCACGTGCCCGCGCTTCGTCTCGTAGTCGTGCTGGCCGACCTTCGGGCGCAGCTTGATCTCCTTGATGACGATGACGTTCTGGTGCTTGCGGGCGAGCTTGGCCTTCTGCTCCTGCTCGTACTTGTACTTCGAGTAGTCCATCACCCGGCAGACGGGCGGGCGAGCGTCGGCGGCCACCTCGACGAGGTCCAGGTTCAGGTTCCAGGCGTACTCCAGCGCCTCGTCCCGGTCCTTGACCCCGATCTGCTCACCGTCTGCGCCGATCAGGCGCACCTGCGGTACCCGAATGGCCTCGTTGATGCGGACGCGCGGTTCGTCCGGCGGGCGGTCGAATCCGCCGCGTGGCCTCAAGGCTGGTGCTCCGTGCGCAAGGGTGGTGGTCTCCGTTCGTTGATCGGGTGGGTGACGGCAGGCCCGGGGCCGACCGACGCGGGCGATCGTAGCACGGTACGGACGCCCCGCCCGTGCGCTCCACCCGCATCAGTACGCGGTTTCCACCGCGTCTCGCACCATCTGCGACGGCCTACGCGCCGTGGACGACGCGGGCGTCGCGCTCCTGCGCGAGCTCCTCCACGACGCGGGCGAGCGGCTGCGTGCCGAGGTCGTGGCCGCCGTGGCGGCGCACCGCCGCCGCCCCCGCCTCCGCCTCGCGGTCGCCGATCACGAGCATCGCCGGAACCTTCTGCGTCTCGGCCTCCGCGATGCGCTTGCCGATCGACTCGCCGCGGGCGTCGACCTGGGCGCGCAGCCCGGCCGCCTTCAGCGTCGCGCAGGCGAGCTCAGCGGCCTCGTGGTGGCGGTCCGAGATCGGCAGGATCACGGCCTGCACCGGCGCAAGCCAGAGCGGGAACGCCCCGCCGTAGTGCTCGATCAGGATGCCGATGAAGCGCTCGAAGCTGCCGAGCAGCGCGCGGTGGATCATCACGGGTCGGTGGTCGCGGTCGTCCGCGCCCGTGTAGGCGAGCTCGAAGCGCTCCGGCAGGTTGAAGTCGAGCTGGACCGTGCCGCACTGCCAGGAGCGGCCGAGCGAGTCCGTCAGGTGCAGGTCGATCTTCGGGCCGTAGAAGGCGCCGTCGCCCTCATTGACCCGGTACTCGATCCCGCGGGCCTGCAGGACGCGGTGCAGGGCCTCCTCGGCCTTGTCCCAGATCGCGTCGTCCCCGACCCGCACCGCGGGCCGTGTGGAGAGCTCGATCCGGTAGTCCATCGCGAACAGCTCGTAGAGGTCGAGCGCGAAGCGGAGCACCCCCTGCACCTCCTCCTCGATCTGGTCGACCGTGATGAAGAGGTGCGCGTCGTCCTGCGTGATGTGGCGCACCCGCATCAGCCCGTGCAGCGTGCCGGAGGGCTCGTGGCGGTGCACGAGGCCGACCTCGTTCATGCGCAGCGGCAGCTCGCGGTAGGAGCGGCGCTCGCTGCCGAAGATCAGGCAGTGCGCCGGGCAGTTCATCGGCTTCATGCCGAAGGCGCGCTCCTCGATCTCGAGCAGGTACATGTTGTCCCGGAACTTGTCCCAGTGGCCGGAGGTCTTCCAGAGGTCGGACGCGTAGAGGATCGGCGTCTTCACCTCCTGGTAGCCGCGCGCCCCGTTCTCCTCGCGCCACATGTCGACGAGGGTGTTCCAGACGACCATGCCCTTCGGGTGCCAGAAGGGCGCGCCCGGCGAGGCGTCGTTGAAGGAGAAGAGGTCCAGCTCGCGCCCGAGCCGGCGGTGGTCGCGCTTGAGCGCCTCCTCGATGTTGCGCAGGTGCTGGTCGAGGTCCTCCTGCGTGAAGAAGGCGGTGCCGTAGACCCGCGTCAGCATCGGCCGCGTCGCGTCGCCGCGCCAGTAGGCGCCCGCGAGGTGCGTCAGGGTGAAGGCCTTGATCGGGCCCGTGTCCTGCAGGTGCGGGCCGCGGCAGAGGTCGGTGAAGTCGTCCTGCGTGTAGACCGTCAGGGGCTCGTCGACGGGCAGGTCGTCGATCAGCTCGACCTTGTACGCCTCGTCCTCGTCGACGAAGCGCTGGCGGATCGCGTCGCGCTCCACCGTGCCGCGCTCGAAGGCGTGGCGCGTCTTGAGGATCCGGCGCATCTCGTCCTCGAGCCGCTGCAGGTCCGCCTCGCCGATCGGCTCGGGGAAGTCGAAGTCGTAGTAGAAGCCGTTGTCGATCGCCGGACCGATCGAGATCCTCACGCCGGGGAAGACGTGGCGGGCGGCCTCAGCGAGGACGTGCGCCGTCGAGTGGCGCAGCACGGCGAGGGCCTCGGGGTCGCCGACGCGGATGATGCGCACGTGCGCGCCGTCGGGCAGGGGCAGGCGCAGGTCGCGCAGCTCGCCGTCGACCTCGACCGCAGCCGTGGCCTTCGCGAGGCGCTCGCCGATCGCGCGCGCGCAGTCGAGTCCGGTCGCGCCGTCGGGGAGCTCGAGCTCGGTGCCGTCGGGGAGGTGGACCTTCACGGCCCGCAGGCTACCAACCGGCGCCCGTCCGGCGACGCGGGTGCGCCCCTCAGCCGAGGACGAACGACGTCATCGCGTGGAAGTCGCGCACGCGCCCGTCGACCTCGTCGCGTGCGAGCCGCTGCACCCGCTCCGTCCCGAACTCCTCGACGTTGAAGGAGGCGACGATCGAGCCGTAGGCGACGGCGCGGCGCAGGTGCTCGAGGTCCGGGCTGGTCTGGCCGGAGGCGGCCAGGTAGCCGACGAAGCCGCCGGCGAACGAGTCCCCCGCCCCCGTCGGGTCGAAGACCTCCTCGAGCGGGTAGCCGGGCACCCCGAAGAAGCGCCCGTCGACGAACAGCGCCGCCCCGTACTCGCCGCGCTTGATGACGACGATGCGCGGGCCGAGCGCGCTGATCGCGCGGGCCGCCCGCACGAGGGTCGCCTCGCCGGTCAGCTGGCGCGCCTCGCCGTCGTTGAGGATGACGGCGTCGACCTCGCCGATCGCCGCCACGAGCGCGTCCCGCGCGATCTCGATCCAGAGGTTCATCGAGTCGAGGGCCACGAAGGCCGCGTTCGACTGGGCGCGCACGGAGCGCTGCAGGTCCGGCTGGATGTTGCCGAGGAAGAGCACCGGCGCGTCTCGGTGCGCGGGACCGAGCTGCGGGTCGAAGTGCTCGAACACGCCGAGGCGGGTGTCGAGCGTCTCCGCCACGTTCAGGTCGTAGCCGTAGCGCCCCTCCCAGGCGAACGTGGCGCCGCCCGTGACGACCTGGATGCCGCTCGTGTCGACGCCGCGCTCGGCGAGCACGGGCTCGCCGTCGAAGTCGTCGCCGACCACCCCGACCACGCCGACCTCGGTGAAGAGGCGCGCGGCGAGGGCGAAGTGGACCGCGGAGCCGCCCAGCGCCCGCTCGCGGCGCCCGAAGGGCGTCTCGAGCGAGTCGTACGCGATCGAGCCGACGGCGACCAGGCGGGGCACGGCCGGGACCCTAGCAGTCGGTTAGGCCCGCGCCGTGCGCCCGGGCATGCAGCGTGCGCCGGCGTGGACGGCCTCGAGGGCCTCCCAGTCCATCACCCAGATCGCGCGGCGCTCGATCGAGCTGATGCCCTCCGTGCGCAGCCAGCCGGAGACCTTGGTCAGGGTCTCGCGCGTCGTGCCGGTCATCTCGGCGAGCGCGCCGTGCGTGAGCCGAACGTCGAGGCGAACGCCCTCCGGCGTGACCTTGCCGAAGTGGTCGGCGAGCTCGAGGACGACGCCCGCGAGGCGCGCCGGCACCGGCTGGAAGGCGAGCGCGGCGAGCCGCGCCTCGGCGGCGCGCAGGCGCTGCGCGTTCGACTGGGCGAGGCTGCGCGCGATCAGGGGGTCGACGGCGGCGAGGGACTCGAGGTCGCGCGTCGGCACGCGCAGCACCTCGCACTCGACGAGCGCCTCGACCTGCTCCGTCGCCTCGTCGGCGGCGTACGGCAGTCGGCCGAAGGCCATCCCGCCGTCGAGGAGCCCGCTGGTCAGGCAGCGGCCGTCGTGGTTGACCCGCACGGCGCGAGCGACGCCCGAGACCATCACGTACGTGCTGGGCTCCTGGTCGGCGACGCCGGAGATCGTCTCCCCCCGCTCGCACGTGCGCAGGTGGAACGCGCTGGCGGCGCGCGTCGCCCGATCCGGGGAGAGGCCCTCGAAGAAGCGGGTCTCCCGGACGGCGGTGAGGATGTGCGGGTTCATGTCGGCCTCCGTGTGATCCGGGACCCCGCGGTGGGCGGGGTCGCAGATCCATGGTGCGAGGCCGAAGTTGCGCGGACGTGAACGCTCCGTAGCGCCTCCGCGTAGTCCGTGTTCAGGCCCTTAACAGAGGGCCGGCGGGGCTACTCCGCGGGCGCGTCGGCCGCGAGGATGCCGGCCAGCTCGCCCGTGGCGTGCAGCTCCTCGACGATGTCGCAGCCGCCGATCAGCTCGCCCGACACGAACAGCTGCGGCGTGGTCGGCCAGCTCGAGAACGCGGTCAACTGCTGGCGGATCCGCGGATCCGGCAGGATGTCGACCGAGACGAACTCGACGCCGGACTCGATCAGGCGCTCGGCGACCCGCGCCGAGAACCCGCAGCGGGGCTCCTCGGGCGTGCCCTTCATGAACAGGGCGATGCGGTTGCCGTTGATGATGGCGACGATCTCGTCGTAGATCTGCTCGTCGGACATGACGCTCATGCTCAGGCTCCAGGCTGGATCGGGACGGTGGTGATGGAGAGCGCGTGGATCTCGCCCGAGTCGAGCTGGGCCTGCACCGCGGCGTAGATCAGCTTGTGCTGCTCGATCAGGCTCTTGCCGGCGAACTGCTCGGCCTCGACGCGGACGGCGAGGTGGTCGCCGCCGGCGCCCATGAAGTCCTCGACCGTAGCGCGGCTGCCCGGCAGCGCGCCCTCGATGAGCTCCTTGACGACGCCGAGGTCCACGCGCGAAGGGTAGCGCAGGCCCGCGGCAGGACCGGGACGGAGGCGGACGCGCCCGGACGGGTCGCGGGCCGCGACCAGGCGCTCGCCGCGGGGAGAAACGGCGCGGCCCCGGGATCCGAGCTGCCCGGGTCGTAGACGAGCCGCCAGCGCGCCGCCGCCCACGCCCCGCGCGTGCGGCAGCCGCCCGCGAGCGCTCCGCCGGCGCCCGAGACGACGCGCTCGGCGGCGCGGCAGACCGCGGTGCCCTCGCGCTCCCCGGGCAGGATGCCCTCCCAGGACAGCCGCAGCCCGCGCACACCGGGCCGGACGGCGCTGCCGGCCACGAGCCGCAGGTCGCGCACGAGCGGCCGCCCCGCGGCGTCGCGCCCGTCGGGGCGGGCCGCGATCCGGGCGTCGATCCGCGGCCGCACTCCCACCACCCCGAGCCGGACGCGGCCGCCCTCGTCGCCGTCGACGACCAGCCACGCGACCGCGTTGGCCGCGGGCGCGACCGTGCCGCGCAGGAGACCAAATCCGTCGGGGGCCAGGAGCGCCCGCACGACGGGCACCGACGGCACGGTCGGCTCGAGCACGATCTCGAAGGCGGCGGCCGGGTCGTGGCGGCCCGTGCGCCCTCGCACGGCGAGCTCGTCGCCGGCGGTGGCGGTCCAGCGCGCGAGCGCGGCCCACGGGCCGTCCGCCTCGCCGCCCGGACGGGCGGGCCCGATCACGAGCCGCGCCGGGTCGTCCGCGGCGCGCCGGACCGGCCCCACGGCCGCGGAGACGGCCTCGTCGCCCCCGTCCGGCGTCTCCACCACGATCCGCACGCGCAGGAGCCGCCCGAGGTCCTCCTCGCCGACCCGGTAGGCGGCCTCGCCGGCGTCCGGGATCGCCGCGAACGTGCCGTCGGGGGCGGAGCGCTCCCAGACGAGCGCCGTGTCGGCGGGCTCGGCCTCCTCGAGCACCGCCGGGGCCGCGGTCAGGAGCGCCCCGACGAGCGGCTCGCCGGCCACGGCGGGCGGCTCCACGACGGCGGGCTGGGCCTGGGCCGCAGCGGTCCAGACGAGGCCGGCCGCGAGCACGGCGACGAGCGGGCGGGGCCTCATCGGCAGCCGATCTCCGCGGAGCCGAGCCCGCAGCTCGGGGCGGTGGCGGGCTCCGCGCCGGATGCGGCGCCCGCGGCGCCGGCCGCAGCGCCCGGCGCCTCCGCCGAGGCGGCGTCCGGGCGGGCCGGCGATGCGGGCGGGTCGGGGCGCTCGGGTCGCGGGGCGGGCGCGGCCGCCGCCAGCCGGCGGGCGGCCTCGAGCGCGGCGAGGCGGCCCGCCTGGCTGAGCGGACTCGTCTCGGACGGCGCGGACGGCACGGGCTCGGGGGCCTCGGCCCGCGCCGGCGGCGTCGTGCGCTCGATCAGGGCGGCGGTCGTGAGGGCCCCGGCCGCCAGCGCGAGGAGCACGACGGCGGTCAGGCCGCCGACGAGGCGCCAACGGACCGCGCGGCGCACGAGGCCATCGGTGCGCTCCGCCGTGCCCACGAGGACGCCGCCGCCGAGGCCGGCCTCCCGGCCCCGCTCGGCGACGCCCCGCCACTCGGGGCGCAGGCGGCTGATCGCCATCCACAGCGCGTTCGGCGAGCGGCCCGTGCGGCGCGCCGCCTCGGCGTAGCCGATCTCGCGCGCGACGAGCCCGACAGCGATCTCGTCGGGCAGCCCCGTGCGCTCGCGGGTCACCCGGGCGGCGCGCTCGACGTCGCGGCGGAAGCGGACGAGGTCGACCGGGTCGCGCCCGGGGTCCGCGGCCACGTCCGCGCTGAGGGGCTCGTGGCGGGGCGCGCGCCGGCGCGCCTGGTCGGCCCGCCACGCCTCGCGCCGGACCGCTCCCTCCACCACGAGGTACGCGTGCAGGCCGTCGGGCCCGGTGCGGGCGAGCACGCGCGCCAGCTCGCGGTCGACGGGCCCCCAGAGGCGCCGGTCGGCCTCCTCGAGGAGCACGTGGTCGCGGCGGTCGGCCGCCTCGCCGCGGGCGAGGGCGCCGGCCAGCTCGAGGGCGCGGGCCACGCCGTCCGCGATCGCCCGCCGCCGCGCCTCGCCCGTGGGGGCGGCCGCGGCCGGGATCGCCCGGTCGAGCAGGAGCAGCGCCGCCGGGCGCGCGCAGACGTCGCGGATCGCGTCCGCGGACGGGTGGCGCGGCGGGGCGGTGCCGGGCGTCGTGGCCATCGCTCGACGCCTGAACCTAGTCGTCCCCGGTCAGCCGCGTGCGGCTCCGGTGTGCCGGGTCACGGCGCGGGGATCGCGATGTCCCCGAGCAACTGCACCTCGTGCTCGAGCACGACCCCGAACTGGTCCTTGGCGCGCCGGCGCGCCTCGACCATCAGCGCCACCACGTCGGCCGAGGTGGCGGTGCCGGTGTTCTCGATGAAGTTGGCGTGCTTCGGCGAGATCCGCGCCCCGCCGATCCGGTGGCCCTTGAGCCGACAGGCCTCCAGGATCTGCCCGCTCGTCAGGTCACCGCCCGGGTTCTTGAAGACGCTTCCGAACGTGCGGGCCTTGCGCGGCTGGGCGTCGCTGCGACGGTCCTGCATCGCGCGCACGCGCTCGCGGATCGCGGCGCGCTCGTCCCGGCCGAGCCGGATCACGGCGCCGCTGACGACCTCACCGGGAGCGACGTCCGAGTGGCGGTAGGAGAGCCCCAGCCCCGCCGCGTCGCAGGTGCGCGCGCCGTCCGCGGAGACGACGGTCGCGCTGACGAGGACGTCCGCGATCTCGCTGCCGTAGGCGCCCGCGTTCATCCGCACGGCGCCGCCGACGGTGCCCGGGATCGCGCAGGCGAACTCGAACCCCGCGAGGCCCGCGTCGCCGACCTTGCGCACGACGGCGGCGAGCGCGGCGCCGCCCCCGAGGGCGACCTCCTCGCCGGCGATCTCGATCCGGGCGAGGTCGCCCTCGAGGCGCAGCACGAGGCCGTCGAAGCCGCTGTCGGCGGGCAGGAGGTTGGAGCCGAGGCCGATCACCGCGAGGGCGAGGCCCTCGCCACGCGCCCAGGCGAGCATCGCCGCGAGCGCGGCCTCGTCGCCGGGCAGGCCGAGGTAGCGGGCCGGGCCGCCGGTGCCGATGGTCGTGTGGCGGCTGAGGGGCACGTCGGCCGCGACGCCGGCGGGCGGGGCGCTCACTCGAGCACCTCCCGCGCGATCCGGTCGACGGGTCCGGCGCCGCAGCAGAGCACGAGGTCGCCGCTGCGGGCCATGCCGCGCAGGAAGTCGACGGCGGAGCGGTCGTCGCCCGCGAAGCGCGCGTCGCCGCCGAGCAGGTCCACGATCCGCCGCGCGCTCGCCTCGGGGTCGGGACGGCCGCGGGCCACGTAGGTCTCGAGGACGACGACGCGATCGGCGGCGCGCAGGGCGTCGGCGAACTCCTCGGCGAACGCGGTCGTGCGCCACGGCATGTGCGGCTGGAACAGCACGACGAGGCGCTTGGGCTGGCGGCCGCGCGCCGCCGCGATCGCCGCGCGCAGCTCTGCCGGGTGGTGGGCGTAGTCGTCGACCACGGTGTAGCCGTAGGCCGTGCCGAGCACCTCGAAGCGGCGCCCGGCGCCCGAGAAGCCCTCCAGCACCGCGAAGGCCTCGTCGAGCCCGACCCCGAGCCGCTCGAGGACGAGCGCGGCGACGCAGGCGTTGCCCGCGTTGTGCGCACCGGGCACGGCGAGGCGCACGCGCGCGGGGCCGCGCGTCGGGGCGAAGGCCACGCCGCCGCCCTCCGGCACGGGGTCGAGCGCCCGCAGCCCCTCCCCCGGCCCGACGCCGAAGCGCGCGGTCGGGCAGGGCGCGGCGAGGTCGACCCCGTCGCCGAGCAGGAGCAGGCCGTCGGCCGGCAGCTCCGCGACCCAGCCGGCGAGGAGCGCCGTCACGTCCTCGACGGAGTCGTAGTGGTCGAGGTGGTCGAGGTCGACGTTGAGGACGACGGCGAGATCGGCGGGCAGGAGGCGCACCGAGCGGTCCGACTCGTCGCCCTCGGCGATCGCGAGGCCGCTCGCGCCGCCGCGCCCGTTGGTGCCGAGGTCACGCACCTCGCCCCCCACCAGGAAGGTCGGGTCGAGGCCGAGCCGCTCGGCCGCGTAGGCGAGCATCGACGTGGTCGTGGTCTTGCCGTGCGCCCCCGTCACGACGACGCGGCGGTCGTGCTCCGCGAGGATCGCGGCGAGGGCCTCCGCGCGGTGCTGGACGGGGATGCCGAGCTCGCGGGCCCGCACGAGCTCGGGGGCGTCGTCGGGGATGGCCCCGGACGCGATCACGCGGTCGCAGCCCTCGACGTGCGCGGCGTCGTGCCCTACGCAGCAGGTGATCCCCTCACGCCCGAGCCGGCGCACGAGCGGCCCGCCCTCGCGGTCGCAGCCGGTCACCGCCTCGCCGCGTTCGGCGAGGACGCGCGCGATCGCGCTCATCCCCGCGCCGCCGACGCCGACGAGGTGCGTGGTCACGCGGCCTCCCGGCGGGCGAGCGCGAGCAGGATACCGGCCATCTCGGCGGCGGCCTCGGGGCGCGCGAGGGCGCGCATCGCCTGCTCCATGCCGTGGCGGCGGGCGTCGTCGGCGAGGATCGCGTCGACCTCGTCGCGCAGGCCCGCCGCGGTCAGCTCGGCGTCGCCGATCACGTGGGCGGCGCCGAGCGCGCGGAACGGAGCCGCGTTGAGGGACTGGTGGTCGTCGGCGGCCCCCGCCCACGGCACGAGGATCGCGGCGCGGCCCGCGGCCGCAACCTCCGCCACCGAGCCGCCGGCGCGCGCGACGACGAGGTCGGCGGCGGCCAGGAGCTCCGGCATGCGGTCCGAGAACTCGATCTCCTCGAAGCGCGCGGGGCAGGCGCCCGCCCGGCCCTTGCCGCGGCCGGTGACGAGCAGGACGCGGGTGCCCGCGGGCGGGCCGTCGGGGTAGGCGCCGCGGAGGGCGTCGTTGAGGGGCCCGGCGCCGAGCGAGCCGCCGAAGCAGACGACGAGCCGCTCGTCGCCCATGACGCCCAGCGCGGCGCGCGCCGCCGTGCGGTCCGCGGCCCCGAAGGCCGGGTCGACGGGGCGGCCCGTGACGACGTACTTGGGCGGACGCAGGCCCGCCACGGGGAAGGCGAGGAGCACGCGGTCGGCGAGCGGCGCCGCGAGGCGGTTCGCGAGCCCGAGGCGGGCGTCCGCCTCCGACAGGGCGCACGGGATACGCCGCCGCCGCGCGGCGGCCACCATCGGCCCCGCCACGTAGCCCCCCGCCCCGAAGACGGCGTCGGGACGCACGGCGTCGACGATCCGCAGGCAGGCCGACGGCGCGCGCACGGCGCGGCCGAGCGCGCGCACCAGGGCCGGACCGGGCCGGCGCGGCAGCCCCGACACCCGGAACGGATGGAAGGCGTAGCCGCGGGCGGGCACCAGCTCCACCTCGATGCGGTCGGGCGTGCCGGCGAACTCCACGTGCGCGCCCCGGCGCACCAGTTCGTCGGCGACGGCGAGCGCGGGCGCCACGTGCCCGACGGTGCCGCCGGCGCTGATCAGGATCCGCTCGGGCATCGCCCCAAGGCTAGAGGACGGCTAGGCCTCGACCGGGGCGCGCCGGCGCCGACGCAAGGAAGGCGCGGCCGCCTCCCCGTCGGCGTCAGACCGCGCGCGGCGCGGGCGCGCGGGCGCGATCTGCGGCTCGCGGCTGATCGCCACGAGCAGGCCGACGAGGATCAGGACGACGACGCGCGACGAGGAGCCGTGCGAGATCAGGGGCAGCGGGATGCCGGTCAGGGGCAGGATGCCCATCACCGCGCCGAGGTTGATGACCGCCTGCCCCGCGACGAGGGCCGTGGCCCCGGCGGCCACGAGGCGCTGGAACGGGTCGGTGGCGCGCACCGCGATCGTGAAGCCCGCCCAGGCGAAAGCCGCGAAGAGGCCGATCGTGAAGACCGCCCCGACCAGGCCGAGCTCCTCGCCGATCACGGCGAAGATCATGTCGGTGTGCGCCTCCGGCAGGAAGTTGACCTTCTGGACGCTGGAGCCGAGCCCCTGGCCGAAGATCCCGCCGGAGCCGATCGCGATCATCGCCTGCACCACCTGGTAGGCGCCGTCCTGGCTCTGCCCCCACGGGTCGAGGAACGCGAAGATGCGGTCGCGCCGGTAGGGCGCGGCCCAGATCGCGATCGCGCCGAGGACGAGGCCGGCGGCGACGATCTGGGCGAGCAGCACCGTGCGGGCGCCGGCCGCGATCAGGACGGCGAAGACCATGATGCAGATCGCGAGGGTCGTGCCGAGGTCGGGCTGCAGCATGATCAGACCGCAGACGACGGCGACGAGGGCCCCGATCGGGAACAGGAGCTGGCGGACCGTGTCCGGCGGGCGGCCGCGCGTCGCGAGGATCGCCGCGACGACGAGCAGTATCCCGAGCTTCGCGAACTCGGACGGCTGGATCGAGACGGGCCCGAGCGGCAGCCAGCGGGTCGCCCCGTTGATGGTCAGGCCGACCCCGGGGATCGCGAGCGCGATCAGCGCGAGCACCGACAGGCCGAACACCGGCAGCGCGACCTTCCGGATCCACGCCGCCGGCATGAAGATCAGGCCCACGAGGAGCACGACGCCCGCGGCCGTGAAGAGCAGGCCGTTCTTGATGAAGTAGAGGGAGTCGTAGTTGAAGGCGGGGTTGGTCATGGCGTGCGCGCTCGACGCCGAGTAGACCATGATCAGCCCGAACACCGTCAGGAAGAACGTCGCGATCAGGAGCACCTGGCCCTCGATCGGCAACTCGCGACTGGCGGGCGCGGGCGGGCGCTCGCCGGGGCGGATCAGGCGCAGGGGGTTCGTGGGCCGCACACGAGCGGGTTCGCCGCGGGCGGCGGTTCCCCTGCGGAGCTCAGGCCGCGCCGAGCTCGGTGGCGAGCGCCCGGAAGCGGTCCCCGCGGGCCGTGTAGTCGGCGAACTCGTCAAAGCTCGCGCAGGCCGGCGCGAGCAGCACGTGCTCACCCGGCGCGGCGTCCCCGACGGCCCGCCGGACCGCGTCGTCGAAGCCCGCGCAGACCACGTGGTCGACGCCGGCTCGGGCGAGCGGATCGGCCATCCGCGCGCCGGCGGGGCCGGTCAGGTAGGCCCGCTCGACCCGGCCGGCGAGCGCGCCGGCGAGCGGCGCGAAGTCCGCGCCCTTGTCGGAGCCGCCGAGCACGATCCGCACCCCGCCCTCCGGGAACGCGGTCAGCGCCTTCAGCGCCGCGTCCACGTTGGTCGCCTTCGAGTCGTTCCAGAGCCGCACGCCGCCGACGGCCCCGCAGTCCTCGAGCCGGTGCGGCACCGGCTGAAACGCCCGCAGCGCGGCGCGCAGGACGTCGTCCCCCACGCCCATCGCCCGGGCCAGCGCCGCGGCGACGGCGACGTTCTCGCGGTTGTGGTCGCCGCGCAGGCGCCCCTCCGCGAACCCGAGCACGTCGGCGTCCGCGCCGCGCACCCGCTCGACCCGTCCGTCGCCCGGCAGCCGGCCGAGGCCCGCGCACCACGGGTCTTCGTCGTTGAGGACGGCGAGGTCCCCGGCGTCCTGGCGCTCGAAGATCCGCAGCTTGGCGGCGCCGTACGCCTCCATCATGCCGTGGCGGTCGAGGTGGTCGGGGGTCAGGTTCGTGATCGCCGCGGCGTCGCAGCGCAGGCTGTGCACGTCCTCGAGCTGGAAGCTCGACAGCTCACAGACGACGATCCCGCCCTCGGGCAGCTCGCCCGCCACGTCGCAGAGGGCGACGCCGACGTTGCCGCAGACGACGTGTGGCAGGGCGGCCTCGCGCAGCATCGCCCCGACGAGCTCCGTTGTCGTGGTCTTGCCGTTCGTGCCCGTCACTCCCACCAGGCGAGCGCCGGGCGGCAGCAGGCGGTAGCCGAGCTCGACCTCGCTCCAGACCGGGATGCCGTGCGCGCGCGCCGCCGCCGCGAGCGGGTGCCCGCCGGGGACGCCGGGGCTCTTGACGAGGACGTCACAGCCCGCGACGAGCGCGGCGTCGGGCGCGACGACCGGGCAGGGCGGGTCGACCGCCCCCGCGGGGTCGTCGTCGACGAGGACGGGCTCGAGCCCGGCGCCGAGCAGGGCGCGCGCGGCGGCGCGCCCCGAGCGGGCCGCGCCGAGGACGAGCGGGGCGCGCGGCAGGTCGAGGTCGCCCGTCATACGTACTGGTCGAAGCGCACGTAGTACAGGACGAACGCGATCGAGGCGAAGATCGACGCCACGATCAGGAAGCGGAACATGATCTTCGTCTCGCTCCAGGCCTTCATCTCGAAGTGGTGGTGGATCGGCGCCATCAGGAAGACGCGGCGGCCGAAGCGGCGGAAGCTGATCACCTGGATGATCACGCTGGCCGCCTCGGCGACGAAGATGCCGCCGATGAAGAGGAGCAGGAGCTCCGTCTTCGTGAAGATCGCGAAGCCGGCGAGCGCCCCGCCGAGCGCCAGCGAGCCCGTGTCGCCCATGAAGACCTCGGCCGGGTACGAGTTGAACCAGAGGAAGCCCACGCAGGCGCCGAGCAGCGCCGCGGCGAGGATCGCCATGTCGAGGGTCTGGGACGTCTGCTGCTGGATCTCGAACAGCCCGGGCCCGGAGATCGGCTCGTCGCCCGTCGGGAGGCGCAGCGCGCGCTGGCCGACCTGGAAGCCGATCACGCACATCGCCGTGAACGCGAGCATCGCGATCGTGGTGGTGCCCGCGGCGAGCCCGTCGAGGCCGTCCGTCAGGTTGACCGCGTTGGAGGCGCCCAGCACGATCAGGAACACGAGCACGTACCAGGCCGGCCCGAGCTCGATGTGCACGTCGACGATCGGCACGAACAGGCGCGTGGAGATGCCCTGCTGCGTCGCCACGAGGCAGAGGACGACGGAGATCAGGACCTGCCCGACGAGCTTGTAGCGCCCGCGCAGGCCGAGCGAGCGCCTGCGCACCACGCTCAGGTAGTCGTCGATGAAGCCGATCAGGCCGCAGCCGAGCATCGCGAACAGGACGGCAAGGCTGCGGGCGCCGAACGACGAGAGGAGCGCGTACGGCACGACCGTGGCGACGATGATCAGGAGGCCGCCCATCGTCGGCGTGCCGGACTTGACCTGGTGCCCCTCGGGGCCCTCCTCGCGGATCCGCTGGCCGACCCTGAGGCGCCGCAGGAGCCGCACCGCGCGGGGCCCCGCGATCACGGAGATCAGGATCGCGAGGACGCCCGAGGCGAGGACGTTGGTCACGCGCCCGCCTCCGCGCGGCGCTCGGCGAACGCCTCCGGCAGGGCCTGCAGCGCCGCCACCTTCGAGCCCTTCACGAGAACGCGGTCGCCGGGCCGGGCGACCTCGAGCAGACGCCCGACCGCCGCCTCGGGGTCGGGCACCCAGTGGGCGTCCACGCCGCCGCCGGCCCCGTCCAGATACGCGCGCGCCTGGTCACCCACGGCGATCACGATATCGACCCCGATCCGGGCCGCCAGCGCGCCGACCTCCCGGTGGTAGGCCTCCGTGCCGTCGCCGAGCTCCGCCATCAGGCCGAGCACGGCGATCCGGCGCCCGGCGACGGGCGTCTCGACGAGCAGGCGCAGGGCGGCCTCCGTCGAGGACGGGTTGGCGTTGTAGGCGTCGTTGACCACGGCGATGCCGTCCACGTCGAGCACCTCGCCGCGCCCGCTCGGGATCGGGATGTCGCGGGCCCGCTCGGCGACCGCGCCGAGGTCGAGCCCGAGCTCGTACGCGACGGCGATCGCGGCCGCGAGGTTGCGGGCGTGGTGGCGGCCCGGCAGGTTCGTGGCCACGGGCAGGAGCGCCCCGCCGACGAGGTAGCTGAGCTCCTGGCCGCCCGGCACGGGCCGCCGGTCGACCAGCTGCACGTCGGCGCCCGCCTCCTCCCCGAAGGTGACGATGCGCACGCCCGCGGGGATGTGCGGGCCGAGCAGGGGCTCGGCGAACGGGATCACGCACGCCCCGTCGCCGCGCACGCCGTGCAGGATCTCCGCCTTGGCCTCGGCGATGGCGGCCCGCGAGCCGAGCAGCTCGATGTGCGCCTCGCCGACGTTCGTGATCACGCCGATGTCGGGCGCCGCCATGGCGCACAGCTCCGCGATCTGCCCGAGCCCGCGCATCGCGAGCTCGAGCACCGCGACCTCGGTGTCCTCCTCGATGCGGGTCAGGGTCAGTGGGTAGCCGATCTCGTTGTTGTGGCCCTCGGCCGCCGCCACGGTGCGCCGCTGGCCCGAGACGAGGTGCGCGATCGAGTCCTTCGTCGAGGTCTTGCCGGCGCTGCCCGTGATGCCGACCCGCAGGGCGTCCGTGGCCTGCGCGTTGACGTCGCCGAGGCACTGCAGGCAGCGGACGCTCGAGAAGGTCATCAGGAGGTCGGGCACATCGCCCGCGTGCTGCAGCGCGTCCTCCTCGAGGACGACGCCCGCGGCCCCGCGCGCGACCGCGTCGGCCGTGAAGCGGGCGCCGTCGCGGATCGCGACGAAGAGGTCGCCGGGGCGGACGAGCCGCGAGTCGATCTGCACGCCCCCGACGACGCGATCGGGATCGCCGCGGACGAAGGCCGAGGCCGGCACGGCGCCGAGGGCGAGCGGCCTCACGCGAGCACCTCCCGCACCACCGCGGCGTCGTCGAAGGGCGTGACCACACCGCCGACGTCCTGGCCCTGCTCGTGGCCCTTGCCGGCCACCAGGACCACGTCGTCCGGGGCCGCGGCCTCGATCGCCCGGCGGATCGCCGCCGCCCGGTCGGGCTCCGCCTCGGCGCCCGCCCCCGCCCCGGCCATCACGTCCGCGATGATCGCGAGCGGGTCCTCGCCACGCGGGTTGTCGCTCGTCACGATGACGCGGTCGGCGAGGGCGCACGCGACGCGGGCCATCTCGGGCCGCTTGCCGCGGTCGCGGTCGCCGCCGCAGCCGAACACCACCACGAGCCGCCCGCGGGTCAGGGGGCGCAGCGCCGCGAGAACGTGCTCGAGCGCGTCGGGCGTGTGGGCGTAGTCCACAACGACCGTGGGCTCGCGCCCGACCACCTGCATCCGCCCGGGCACGCCGGGTAGGGCCGCGAGGCCGAGCACGATCGCGTCGAGGCCGACGCCGGCGAGGCCGGCGCTGGCCGCCGCGGCGAGCGCGTTCTCGACGTTGAAGCGCCCGACCAGGCTGAGCGCCGCGTCGGCGTCGCCCCACGGGGTGCGCAGCCGGAAGGTCGTGCCGTCGGCGGCGAGGCGCACATCCTCGGCGCGCACGTCCGCCGTGGGGTCGTCGACGGCGAAGCGGACCTCGGCCTCGAGCCGGCGCCCGTACGCGTCGTCGACGTTGACGGCGCGCGGGCAGCGGCCGTCGAAGAGCCGCGTCTTGGCCGCGAAGTACGCCTCCATGTCCGGGTGGTAGTCGAGGTGGTCGCGCGTCAGGTTCGTGAAGGCCGCGGCCGCGAAGCGCACGCCGCCCTCGCGGTGCTGGTCGAGCGCGTGCGACGAGACCTCCATCGCGCAGGCCGCGTCGCCCGCCGCGCCCATGCGGGCCAGGTCGCGGTGCAGGTCGATCGCCTCGGGCGTCGTGCGCGCGGCGGGCTCCACGATCCCGCCGATCCGCCGCTCGATGGTGCCGAGCAGGCCCGTCCGGTGACCCGCCGCCCCGAGGATCGCGGCCTGCAGGAAGGCGGTCGTGGTCTTGCCGTTCGTGCCGGTCACCGCCAGCACGGTCAGCGCCCGCGAGGGCTCCCCGAACAGGCGGTCCGCGATCGGGCCCATCGCCGCGCGCACGCTCGGCACCACCGCCTGCGGCAGTGCCACGGCGGGCAGCGGCCGCTCCACGACGACGGCGCAGGCGCCGCGCGCGGCGGCCTGCGGCGCGTGGTCGTGGCCGTCGGTCACCTGCCCCGGCACGCAGAAGAACAGCGTCCCGGGCTCGACCCGGCGCGAGTCGTACGCGAGGTCCGCGACGTCGACCCCCGCGAGCGGGAGCGCGTTTCCCGGGGTGCGCACGGGACCGAGGAGGTCCGTCAGGAGCACGGTTGCCCAGTCTAGTCGCGGGCGCGGCGGCCCGATCAGGAGTCGGGCCGGTCCCGCTGCACGCCCATCGCGATCAGCGCGCGCTCCGTCAGCTTCGAGAAGGCCGGCCCGGCGACGTCGCCGCCGTAGAAGAGCTCGCCCTCGGGCTCGTCGACCATCACGAGCGTGACGACGCGCGGGTTCTCGACGGGGGCGAAGCCGACGAACCAGGACAGGTAGCGGCGCTTCGAGTAGGTGCCGTCCTCGTCGAGCTTCTTGGTGGTGCCCGTCTTGCCGGCGACCGAGTAGCCGGGGATCTCCGCGGCGGCGCCCGTGCCGGTGTCGGACACGACGCCCTCGAGCATCTGCGCGAGCTGACGGGCGGCGCGGGCGGGCATGACCCGCTCGCGCTCGGCCCGGACGGGGCCCCTCCCCTCGATGCGGGTGACGACGTGCGGGCGGATCGCGACGCCGTCGTTGGCGATCGTGGCGTAGAGCTGCGCGATCTGGAGCGGCGTCGTGGCGATGCCGTGGCCGATCGGGATGTTGAGGGGCGTGGTGCCCGACCACTCCCGGTACGGCGTGACGATGCCGCCGACCTCGCCGGGCAGGTCGATGCCCGTCGGCTCGCCGAAGCCGAAGCGGTCGATCCACTGCGCCAGGACCACGTCCTTGCCGCCGGGGCCCGAGAGGTGCTCGTAGGCGAGCTTGGCGATGCCGATGTTGGAGGACTCGCGCAGGGCGTCGGTGGCCGTCTTGCGGCCGGGGTTCGGGTGCGAGTCGCGCAGGGTCGCGTCGTAGAGGTCCCAGCGCCAGCCCACGTCGACGGGCGTGTTCGGGCGGATCCGGCCCGTGGCGAGGCCGGCCCCGATCGTGACCGCCTTGAAGGTCGAGCCGGGCTCGTAGACGTCGGTGATGCCGCGCAGGCGCACGGCGTCCGCGTCCTCCGCGAGCCGGAAGTCCCCGTTCGGGGGTCCGGGCGACGAGGCCATCGCCAGCACCTCGCCGCTCGCCGGCTCGAGCACGATCGCGGTGACGGCGAGCGCCCTGAACTCGCCGCGCGTCGCGTCCGTGATCGACTCGGCGGCGCGCTGGATCTCGCGGTCGATGCCCGTCGTCAGGGAGGCGCCGCGGCGCATCTCGCGCTGGGTCAACACGCTGATGGCGTTGCCGGCCGGGTCCTCCGTGCGCACCTCGATGCCGTCCACGCCGCGCAGCACCTCGTCGTACTGCAGCTCGAGCCCGGCGAGGCCTGCGCCGTCGAGGTCGACGACCCCGATCATCGGCGCCGCGATCGCGCTCGGGTAGACGCGCCGCTCCTCGACCGCGAAGTCGAGGCCCTTCAGGCCGAGCGCCTGGACCCGCTTGGCCTTGGCGGGCGGGACCTGCCGCGCAAGGTCGACGTGCGCGATGCCCTCCCCCCCGCCCGTCAGGCGGTCCATGATCACGTCGGGCGACTCGCCGCTCGCCTCCGCGACGGCCGCGACGACGGCCGCCGGGTCGGTCACGAGGCTCGGGGTGGCGCCGATCGTGCGCGCCTGCTCCGTCAGGGCCAGCCGGTAGCCGTCGCGGTCGAGGATCGCGCCGCGCGGCGCGCGCGTGACGATCTCGACGCGGTGCTGGCCGGAGGCGCGCTCCGCGTACATGTCGCCGTCGATGATCTGCATCTGGACCGCGCGGCCGAGGACGATCGCGAAGCCGAGCCCGCAGAGGACGAGCAGGAGGCGGATCCGCCGCCCCGGGGGCGGCACGGACCGCGGGCGCCGCGGGCGCGTGGCCCGGGGGCGGCGGGGTGGCGCCTGCGGGGCCACCTCAGCGCGTCTCGGCGTCCCGCGGGACCCGGACCGGCAGCGTGCGCATCGCCTCGGACGGCACCAGCACCATCCCGTAGGCGGCGGCCGCGCGCTCGACGCGCCCGTCGGCAAGCCGCTGCTCGGTCTCGGCCTGGATGTTGGTCGCGTCGTTCATGGTGGCCGCGACCTGCGTGCGCAGCTCGCCGGCCCGCATCGTGGCCCGCAGGGACTGCACGTGGAGGTAGACGATCGCCGACAGGGCGACGCCGATCAGGAGCGCCGCGAACGCGAGCCGGAACGGCGCGAGGCGCCCGCCGACCCCGGCGCGGGACTGCGCGCGGCGGCGGCGCTGCGGCGCCGGGCGCGGGCGCGGCGCGGCCGCGGGGCGGGAGCGTCGGCGCGGGGGCGCCGGCGCGGTGCGCGGGACGGCGACCGCCATCGGGCTAGCCCGCCTCCCCCAGGGGCACGGCCGTGCGCTCGGCGGCGCGCAGCCGCGACGAGGCGGCGCGCGGGTTGCGGTCGGCCTCGGCGGCGCCGGGGCGGATCACGCGCGGGGTCAGGACGCGCAGGGTGGCCTGGCGCCGGCACGCGCAGACCGGCAGGTCCGGCGGGCAGGTGCAGGGCTGGGCGGCGCGGCGGAAGCGCTCCTTGACGATGCGGTCCTCGAGCGAGTGGAACGAGATCACCGCGATGCGACCGCCGGGCTTGAGGATGGCCAGCGCCGCCTCGAGCCCCTCGTCGACCATCGTCAGCTCGTCGTTGACGGCGATGCGCAGGGCCTGGAAGACGCGCTTGGCCGGGTGCCCCGCCCCGAACTGGGCCGGCGTCGGGATCGCGCGGCGGATCGTCTCGACGAGGTCGGCGCTGCGCTCGTAGGGCCGCTCACGGCGGCGGCGGCCGATCGCCTTCGCGATCGGGCGGGCGTAGCGCTCCTCGCCGTAGCGGGCGAACAGCTCGGCGAGCTCGCGCTCGGGCAGGCGCGCGAGGAGGTCCGCGGCGGTCTCGCCGTCGCGGGGGTCCATGCGCATGTCGAGCGGGGCGTCGACCGTGTACGAGAAGCCGCGCTCGGGCTGGTCGATCTGCATCGAGGAGACGCCGAGGTCGAGCAGGACGGCGTCGGCCCGGACGCCCTCGACGGCCAACGAGCGGAAGGCGTCGACGAAGTCGCGCTTCATCAGCCGCACGGCCATGTCGGGGTGGGCGGCGCGGAAGGCCCGCGCGCGGGCCTCCACGCTCGGATCGCGGTCGATCGCCACGTAGGCGCCGCGGCCGTGCATCTGCTCGGCCAGCATGGCGGCGTGGCCGCCGGCGCCGAACGTGCCGTCGACGACGGTCATGCCGGCCGCCACGTCGAGGAGGGCGACCACCTCGTGGGCGAGGACGGGCTCGTGGGCGAGGGCGTTAGCGGGCATCACGGACCAGGCGCTCTGCGACAACTTCGGCGCTCCCTTCCAGTTCGGCGAGGCCCAGCTCCCAGGCCCCGCGATCCCAGATCTCCAGGCGGTCGCGGACGCCCACGACGACGATCTCACGGGCGAGCGACGCGTGCTGCATCAGCGGCGCCGGCACGGCCACGCGGCCCTGCCGGTCGAGCTCGGCCTCGACGGCCCCGCCGAACAGGAAGCGCTCCAGCTGGCGCCCCTCCCGGGTCAGGGGGTCGAGGCGGGCGGTCTGCGCCGCCACGAAGTCGTCCCAGCCGTCGCGGGCGTAGAGCGCGACGCAGCGATCGAGGCCGCGCGTCAGGAACAGCCCGTCGCCGAAGGGCGCGCGCAGGCGCGCCGGAACCGTCACGCGGTTCTTCTCGTCGAGCTTCTGCGCGTATTCGCCGAGCAGCATGGGGAACAGTCTCTCCTCCGGGAGGGGGCCCCACCGGGCATCCCCTGCCGTACCAAGTTGCTCCACAATACCCCACCACATCCCACTTCGCAACCCCCGCCCTGTATACGAACATACGTTCGCATCCGCATAGCTGAGCCGAAACCGCCCCCGATGGGCGCGGATCGGGCGGGACTTTGTGACAGGGGCGCCCCACCGTGCCCCACCGCCGCCGGGCTAGGCGGCCCAGAAGGCGCGCACGGCGTCGGCGCCGTGCTTGCCCTGCCAGTAGCCCGCCGTGTAGGCCGGGGAGACCAGCGCGGGGTCCATCAGGTCGCCCTCCGGCGGGCCCTCCGGGGCGACCTCGAGGATGTCTCGCACGCCTGCCGTCTCCTCCGCGAGGCGCGCCGGCCGGTTCGCCCACGGTCCCTCCGGCGCACTCACCGGCACGAGCCGGACGACCACGAGCCGCTCGGCGCCGGCGTCGCGCGCGACGTCCGCGTTCGTGATCGAGGCGACCCCGCCATCCATCAGCCGCCGGCCCGCGACCGACACGACGGGCAGGACGCCCGGCACCGCCGTGCTCGCCGCCAGCGCATCCGCGAGCGGCGCGTCGCCTGCCCGCAGCACGATCCGCTCCCCCGTCTCCGCGTCCGTGGCGGTGATCGCCGCCTGCGGGGACCAGTCGCGCCCGATCTGCCCCACGAGCATCCCGACAAGGCCGCGCCACTCGCCCTCGCCGATCGTGCCCGCGGCGAGCGCCGCGGCGCCGATCGCCCGCACGGTGGCCGGCGCGGCGTCGGCCATCGCCAGGCACAGCGCGATCGCCGCGGGCGGCTCCCCCGCCCCCGGCCCGAGCGCCGGCACCAGCTGCAAGGCCTGCGCGACGCGCGAGCGGTCCGTCGCGTCGACCATCGCCGTCAGGGCCGACCCCGCGGACGTGCCGACCACGAGGTCGGCGTCGGCGAGGGACAGCTCGGCCTTCGAGAGCCCGTCGAGCCAGCCGATGCCCCAGGCCAGGCCGACGAGGCCGCCGCCGCCGAAGACCAGCCCGCGCATCCGCTCAGCCCCCGTACGGCCCGCGCCGGCAGACCGCCTCAGCACCCCAGCGCGCCCCCACCTCGACCGCGTCGCCGAGCGCGAGCCCGCGGCCCAGCGCGTAGGTCAGCCCCGCCGCGAAGGAGTCTCCCGCCCCGTAGCTGTCCAGGGCCGGGCCGGGCAGGGGCTGCGCGGCCCACAGCCCCGAGTCGTCGACCGACATCCAGCGCCCGCCGCGCGTGCCGTCCGTCAGCACGATCGCCTTCGTGCAGCGCCCCAGCACGCGGAAGTCGACCGCCTCCCCCGCGTCCGACAGCGACCCGACGACGACGTCGGCCACCACGCCGCTCGCCTCGAGGGCGTCGATCTGCCGCGCCGAGCAGACCAGCGCCCCGACCCGCCGCGCCTCGACGAGCGCGCTCGGCTCGCCGCAGGTCGCGTACGCGGCGGCGCAGCCGTCGAGCACCTCCCAGCCGAGGTCGTCGTCGGCGCGCGGGTACGCGTTCGGCTGGGAGACGATGATCGTGCGGTCGCCCGCGTCGTCGAGGATCGTGACAGCCCGGGCCTGCCGCCCCGGGCGCTCGGCGGCGCGCAGGTCGACGCCCTCCGCGGCCATCCGCGCCCGCGTCGCGCGCCCCTCGGCGTCGTCGGCGAGCGCCGTCATGAAGACGACCTCGGCGCCGCCGCGGCGGATCTGGATCGCCACCACCGCGCCGCCCCCGGCGGGCTCCTCGAAGGGCTCGGCGAGGTGCACGATCTCGCCCGTCGCCGGCGGGCGCGCCGCGCGGCCGAAGAGGACCCACTCGACGTGCCCGACGACCGCGATCCGCGGGCGGGCCGGAGCCATCCCGCCCCCTAGACGCGCAGGCCGTGCTCGCGCACGGCGGCGTGGAGGGCGTCGATGTGGTCCTCCCAGGCGATCCCCGGCCGCCAGTTCGGCACCTCGGCGCCGGCCGCCGTCAGCGTGTCGACGAGCTGGTCGAGCAGCTCCTGCTCGAACAGGCGGCCCGCCGCGCGGACGGCCTCCTCGCGGGTCGGGGCCGAGACGCGCGCGGGATCGCGCAGGCTCGCGCCCGCGGGGCGCACGAGGACCAGCCAGCCCGACGGGCGCTCCGGCTGCAGGAAGACCTGGAAGCCGTAGCGGCGGGCGCGCGCCTTGAGGGCCTGGGCGGGGTCCGCGATGTTCACGGCGCGAACCCTACCGCACCCTTCCGCCGCCGACGGCCCCTCCGCGGGGGTGGTCGAGCGCCCGGTCGAGGTACAGCACGGCCGAGTTCAACGACAGCTGCGTGAAGGCCTGCGGGAGGTTCCCGAGCGCCTCGCCGGGGGGCCCGGTGACCGGAGAGGAGAGCCCGAGCTCGTGCGGCGTGCGGCCGTAGTCAGAGCACGGCGCGCAGTCGAGTTGGACGTGGACCTCGCCGCGCACGCACTGCGCCATCTGCACGATCCAGTGGCGGTCCTCCTCGGACGCGCCGATCGGCATGAAGTCCATCACCTCGCCCCGAACACGCTCGGCGAGTCGAAGCGCGGGCAGCAGCACCAGTCGATCGTCCGCGCAGGTCGACCAGGGCGACCGCGTGCAGGTCGCCGATGATCCCGTGGCCCTCGATCGGCGCGTAGGCCGCGCGCGCTGCGGTCCTGCCGGTCCGGGCAGGCGTCAGCCGGCGTGCGCCCCGAGGTTGAGGTCGGCGACGAGCCGGTCTTTCGGCTTCAGGCCGACCGAGCGCTCCACGACCTCGCCGTCCTTGAACAGGGCGACCATCGGGATCGACAGCACGTTGTACCGGCCGGCGAGGCCCGGCTCGGCATCGACGTCGAGCTTGGCGATCTTGACGCGCCCGGCGTACTCGCCGGCGAGCTCGTCGATGATCGGCGACAGCGCCTTGCAGGGGCCGCACCACTCGGCCCAGAAGTCGATCAGGACGGGCAGGTCGGACTCGATGACCTCCCCCTGGAAGTTCGTGCTCGTGATGTCGATGGCGTCCGCCATGCGTGCTCCTTGGCTCGGGGCCCGAGGGCCCATCGTCGGGGGCGCCGGCGCCCGCCTACCCCGGTAGACGAGCGCTTCCGGCGCCGTATTCCCCGCGGGTTCCTACGTGACGAGGTCCTTGAGGACGAACGTTCCCTTCCGGCTGACCGACAGGATCGCGACGGGCACGTTCGTGCGGTTGCCCGTCCGCTTCGCGATCGTGATCGGCCCCGTCGCGCCCTGCAGGTTCTTCGTGGCGAATAGCGCCTGGCGGGTGACGTCGGCGTCGAGCGCACCACCCTGCTCGATCGCCGCGGCGAGGACGTGGACGGAGTCGTAGGTGAAGATCCCCCACGTGCCCGGGGCGGTGCCGTAGGCCTTCGTGTAGCTCTTCACGTACGCCTTGGCCTTCGCGTTCGCGAACTGGGTCGGCGTCGGCGTGCCGCTGAACGTGCAGCGCGACGCTGCGGCGACGCCCGCGTCGGTGATGAAGGCCTGCTCCTGATTGGCGAGCCCCATGAAGCAGCGCGCGTCGTTGCCGGCGTCGGCCTCGGCCTTGAGGGCCTTTGCGATCAGCGCGCCCTGCGGGTAGTACGTGCTCACGTAAACCGTGTCCGGGTTGTTCGTCAGGGCCTGGCGCACGACGGCCGTGTAGTCCGTCGCCGCGGGGTCGATCTCGATCTTCGTGACGAGGACGCTCATCGTGTCGAGGGCCCGGTACATGCGATCGGCCATGCCCTTCGTGTAGGCGCTCGGATCCCACAGGATCGAGACCTTGCCGGCCCGCTGCTCCTTCATCCACGCGATCTCGACGGGCGAGATTTGCGCGTTCATCGGCTGCACCGTGGCGCCGTACTTCGACGTCTGGTCGAGGGACGTCATCCGCATCGGGATCACCCCGCCCTGCGTGTAGACGGGCAGCGACTCGAGCCCGACGGACGAGTTGTAGGGGCCGACGACGGCGTACGGGTTCTTCGCGACGACCGCCTCCGCGACGGACGCGCCGAGCTCCGGGTCGGCCTTGTCGTTGCCGCTGACGAGCCGGATCTGCAGCCCGAGCACGCCGCCCGCGGCGTTGACCTCGCGCACCGCGAGCTTGACGCCGCGCAGCTGGTCCTTGCCGTTCGCCGACTGGGCGCCGGTCAGCGGCCCCTGGAAGGCGAGGATGATCGAGCCCGCGCTGGCGCGCTCGGCCGGGGCCGGGCGGGCGCCGGCGAGCGGCGCGGCCGCGACGAGGGCGGCGAGGACGACGAGCAGGATGGCGAGGCGGCGTGGCACGAGGGGGCTCCCGGGGCGCGGTCGCGCCCATCCTAACGATCCGGGCTCGCCTACGGCCGCCCGAAGCCGCCGATCCGGACGTCGGCGCGCCAGCCCGGGTAGCGGCGCACCCGCACCGCGTCGTCGGCGTTGCCCTCGATCGTCTCGAGCAGGTCGGGCGCGGCGCGGCGCACGATCCCGACGTGGCCGTGGCCGAACCAGACGACGTCACCCGGCGCGGGGTCCGCGACGAGCCGCGGACGGTAGCGGCCGCGGGCGGCGAACCAGGCCCGCACGTCCAGCGTCCACGCCAGCCGCCAGCCGCCCGACGCGCCGCCGCTGAAGGGCCGCCCCGCCGCGCGCAGCACCCAGGAGACGAAGTCGGCGCACCACGGCTCGCGGTTGCCGTCCGACAGCTGCAGCACCGCGGCGCCGCCGTTCGAGCCCGGCGGGTCCTCCGCGATCCCGAGCGCGAGCAGCCGCTCGGCGACGGCCACCACCGCGGCGCCGTCCCCGGGTGGAAGGTCGCCCATCCTCAGGCTCGGCAGGGCCGGCGCCGGCAGGACGACCGGCGCGGCCGCCCGGGCGACGACCGGCGGCGCCAGGGCGTCGATCGCCCGGGTCGCGGCGACGGCGACCCCGAGGGCGACGGCCGTGCTGGCCGCGAGTACGGCGACCCACTCGACCACGGCCTGCCCCGACCGCGCGGGGCCCATCAGCCGAGCACCGGCGCGACCAGCTCGCGCATCGCCAGCACCTGGCCGCCGATCACCACCAGGAGCGCCGCGGGCGCGAGCAGCCCGCCGACCACGAGCAGCATCTGCGGGGCCGCCGCCGCCGCCCGCTCGCGGGCCTCGGCCCGGGCGCGCACGCGCTGGTCGGACGCCAGGAGGCGCAGGGCGGCGGCGATCGGCACCCCGAGCTCATCCGTCTGCTGGATCAGGGACCCGAGCGACCGCAGGGCCGGGTCGCCGCGGCGCAGCGCCGCCCCCACCCCGCCCGGCTCGTCGGCCGCGGCCGCGGCCCGCAGGGCGTCGCCGAGCTCGGGCTCCGCGAAGTCCGCGACGCGCCGCAGCGCCGCCTCGGTCGCCGCCCCGCCGTCGACCGCCGCCGCGAGCAGCTCGAGCGCGTCGGGCAGGGCCGCCCGGAGCCGGCGCGAGCGCAGCGCGGCGGCGCGCCTGCCGGCCCGCCGCGCGCGCAGGAGCGCCGCCGCGAGCCCGCCGACGGCGCCGAGCGGCGCGGCCGCGGGCCCGGCCAGAACCCAGAGGGCGAGCGCCCCGGCCAGCGCTCCCGTCGCCGCCGGCACGGCGAGCTCCCGGCCGCCGCTCACAGCCCCACCCCGGCCGCGATGCGGCGCAGCAGGACGAGGGCGACGAGCGTCAGGCCGCCGGCGACGGCGAGGACCGCGAGCCCGGGCGCCGTGGTCACGAGCGCGCCCAGGGCGGACGGGGCGAGGACACCGAGGAGCGCGAGGGAGGCGAGCGGGGCGAGCGGGATCGCCTGCGCCGCGATCCGGGCCTGGGCGGTCTGCGCCCGCGCCTCGAGCCGCAGCCGCTCGCGGTCCGCGAGCCCCTCGGCGACCGCGAACAGGGACGCGACGAGGTCGCCGCCGAGGTCGGCGTGCAACTCGATCGCCCCGACGACCGCCATCCCGCCCGGGCGCTCCGCCAGCGGGGCGAGCGCGACGCGCGTCGGGTCGCCGGCGGCGAGCCGGGCCGCGCAGTCCGCGAGGAGGCGCGCGGAGGCGTCGTCGACGGCGGCCTGGGCGCGGGCCACGGCCTCCGGGACGGGCAGGCCGGCCGCGCAGCCCCGGGCCAGCGCGCGGCTGATCTCGGGCAGGTCGGGCTCGGGCCCGCCGCGCGCCCTCACGGCGCGATCTCCGTCACCCGCCAGCCCGCGCCCGCGCGCTCGACCCTGGCGATCGCCGCGACGCGGCGCAGGCCGTCGGGGTCGCGCACGACGTGGACGACGGCGTGGACGGCCGAGGCGACCTGCTCGCGCACCGCGGCGTGCGGCACGTCGACGCCGCCCATCAGCGCCATCGTCTCGAGCCGCCGCAGCGCATCCTCGGGGCCGTTGGCGTGGATGGTGGCCAGCGACCCGTCGTGCCCCGTGTTCATCGCCAGCACGAGGTCGATCGCCTCGCCGCCGCGGATCTCCCCGACCACGAGCCGGTCGGGGCGCATCCGCAGCGCGTTGCGCACGAGCCGGCGCAGGTCGATCTCGCCGCGCCCCTCCACGTTCGGGGGGCGCGCCTCGAGGCGGGCCACGTGTCGGCTCTGGAAGCCGAGCTCGGCCGCGTCCTCGACGGACACGATCCGCTCGTCCTCCGGCACGAGGCCGGTCAGCGCGCCGAGCAGGGTCGTCTTCCCCGTGCCCGTGCCGCCGCTGACCAGCACGTTGAGGCGGCGCTGCACGAGCGCGGCGAGCAGGGCGGCCTGGCCGTCGGCGATCATCCCACGCGCCCGCAGGTCCTCGAAGCGCAGGGGCTCCGCCCCGAAGCGCCGGATCGTGATCAGCGGGCCGTCGACCGCGAGCGGCGGCAGGACGACGTTGACGCGCGAGCCGTCGGGCAGCCGCGCGTCGACGAGCGGCGTGGCGTCGTCGATCCGCCGGCCGCAGGCGGCCACCAGGCGGACCGCGGTGCGGCGCAGATCGAGGGCGTCCCGGAAGCGGGCGTCGACGCGGACGAGGCGCCCGTCGCGCTCGACCCAGACGTCGTGCGGGCCGTTGACGAGGACCTCACCGACGCAGGGGTCGGCGAGGAGGCCCGCGAGCGGCCCGGCGAGCGCCGCGAGCCCGCTCACGCCCCGCCCCGCGGCGGCAGGCTCGCGAGCCGCCCCTCGACCAGCAGCAGCAGCTCCTCGGGGTCGTCGAGGTCGAAGGCCGGCCCCGCGCCGCGCAGCCGCCCCGCGAAGCGCTCGAGGAAGGTGGGCGCCGTCGGGCAGTCCGCGATCCGCAGCGCCTCGACCCCGAGGCGCTCGATCCGCCGCCGCGCCCGCTCCGCGGCGTCCGGGCGGTGCGCGTGCCAGACGAGCACCACGAGGTCCGCCTCGGCGACCGCCTCGCAGGCCGGTCCGAGCGGGCGCCCGGCGTCCACCACGACGAGGGCCGCGGCGCAACGCGCCTCGGCGACGAGCGCGCGCACGGCGCCGTCCCGGATCAGCCATGCGAGGTCGGGCCGCGGGCAGGTGACGGCGAGGATGCCGAACGGCGCCCGCCGCGCGAGCACCGCCCAGGCCGCGGACGGATCGCCCGCGCCGGCCAGGCCGGCGTCGCCCGGCGGCCCGGGCAGGTCGAGGCGCTCCGCCGTCTCGCCCCCGGCGAGGTCGGCGTCGACCAGGCAGACGCCGCGGTCGGCGTCCGCCGCCACGGCGAGGGCCGCCGTCGTCGTGCCCGCGCCGCCGTGGGCCCCGACGAAGGCCACGACGCGGCCGCGCCCCGCGGGGGCGATCGGCCAGACCGGCGCGGCCAGGGGCGCCGGCACGGCGTCGGGCTCGACGAGGCGCAGCGCCGCCATCAGGCCGCCTCCGGCACCCGCACGATCGCCCGCATGCCGCCCTCGGGGCGGCGCTCGAGGCGCACCTCGCCGCCCGCGGCCCGCGCCGAGCGCAGCGCGCTGACCAGCCCGAGGCCCGCCGCGCCGGGCGCCGGCCCGCGCCGCGCGAAGGCGGCCACGACGGCCGGGTCGAAGCCCGGGCCGTCGTCCTCGATCGCGATCTCGAGGGCGCCGTCCGCCCGAGCCGCGCAGATCCGCACGGCCTCTGCGCGCTGCGCGTGGCGCACGGCGTTGTCGGCCAGGTTGGCGACCGTGCGCGCCACCGCCGCGTCCGCGCAGAGGGCCCCCGCCGCGTCGGCCGCGACCGCGACCGCGACGCCGCGCCCGTCGCGCAGCCGCCCCGCGACGTCCTCGAGCAGGCGCCCGACCGTCTCGAGCCGCGCGCCGTCGCCGACGTCGCGGCACCGGCAGAGCACCTCGTCGGCCAGCCCGGCGGCGCGCCCGCACTCGCGGCGCGCCGCCTCGAGCGCGCGCTCGCGCTCCGCGGGCGTGCCCGCCCGCGCCGCCCGCTCGACGGCCAGGAGGATGCCCGCGAGCGGGCTGCGCAGGTCGTGCGCGACGACCCCGATCGCCTCGGCCTGGTCGCGCGCCTCCCGCTCAAGGCGGAGGCGCAGGGCCTCGACCTCCGGCAGCGACGGCTCGCACTCGGGGCGCGCGAGGTCGCCACGGGCCATGCGCCCCAGGGCGCGGCGGGCGAGCCGCAGCTCGCGGGCGCCGACGAGGCCGCCCCACAGCGCCCAGCCGGCGCTGGCCACAACGACACTCGCCCCCGCGAGGACAAGGCCGTGCTCGACAGGCCCGACGACGGCCTGCGCCGGCGCCCCGGCCGCGGCCGCCGCACGCAGCGGACCGACCACGAGGGCGCCGATCGCCACGGCCAAGGTGGCGGCGACCGCCAGCGCACCGACCACGGCCCGCAGCCACGGGCGGCTCACTGCGGCACCGCCGTCAGCGAGTAGCCCACGCTCCAGTTGTTGACGACCCAGGCCTCGTCCGAGGCCGCCGTC
>VGBM01000007.1 GCA_016870485.1 Actinomycetota bacterium | reverse complement strand
GGCCGAGGTCGGGGCGGTCGTGCAGGGCGCGCAGCGCGAGCCGCCCGATGCGGCCGAAGCCGTTGATGCCGATGCGCACCGTCACCGGCGCTCCCCGAGCAGCGCGGCGATCCGGTCGAGGGCGCCGGGCACGAGCGTGTAGTAGGCGAAGGAGGCCTCGCGGCGGCGCTGGACGAGGCCGGCGCGGCGCAGGACGCCGAGGTGGTGGCTGACGCTCGGCTGGGCGATGCCGAGCGGGTCGGTCAGGTCGCAGACGCAGACCCCGTCCGGCGCCGCCGAGGCGAGCCGGTGCAGGATCTTGATGCGGTTGGGCTCGGCGAGGGCCTTGAGGACCGCGGCCAGGGCGGCCGCCTCCGCGTCGTCGAGGGCCGGCGCCGTCAGGGGCGTGCGGCAGGCGAGCGGGGCGCTGGCGGCGGGCTCCACGCGGTCACCATAGACCGCCGTCGATATCGATGGGTGTCGATGCGGTGACGCGTCAGGCACTCGTGCCGAGCGCCTCCTCGAGGCGCAGCAGCTTGAGCGCGATCTCGATCATCAGCCAGTCGTCGTCCTTGATCGAGATGCCGCTCAGGTCCTCGATCCGGCGCAGGCGCTGGCGCAGCGTGTTCGGGTGCACGTAGAGGGCCTGCGCGGTGGCTGAGATGTTGCCGCGTTGGCGCAGGAACTCCTCGAGCGTGCGGGTCAGCTGGGCCTGGCGCTGCGCGTCGTACTCGCGCAGCCGGCGCAGCGCCTGGCGCTGGCGGTCGCGGGCGTCGCCGTCGAGGGGCACGCGCAGCAGGTACTTGTAGGGGCCGAGGCCGTCGTACGGGACGACGGCGGGGTGGTCGACCACGACCGGCGCGGCGAGCGCCGCCTGGCGCGCCTCGGCGAGGCCGACCTGGACGGCGGCGGGCCCGACGCACGGGCTCGACACCCCGACGACGAGCGGCAGCCGCGCCGCACCCTCGCCGAGCGCGCGCGCGAGCCGCCGCAGCGTCTCCGCCTCGTCCTCGCCGAGCGCGGGCACCAGCGCCACGGCCTCCGCGTCGCGCTGGTCGACGAGCACGCCGGGCAGGGCCTTGCCGAGCGCGCTGCGGAAGCGCTCGAGCGCGCGCGCCCGCTCGTCGTCGGTCGCGTCGCGCCAGCCGAGCGCGACCACGGCGAGCTTCGGCTGCGCGAAGTCGCAGCCGAGCCGGCGCGCGCGGCCGGGCAGGCCGTCGGCGAGCCGGCCGGCGGCGAGGTCGGCGAAGAAGTCCTTGATCAGGTTGCGCTCCTCGAGGCCCTCGATCAGCCGGATCTTCTTGATGCCGACGGCGACCTGGGCGGCGATCGACGCGGCCAACTCGCGCTCGTCCGGGCTGAAGGCGCGGCCGTCGGCGGTCTGCGCGATGAGCGCGCCGAGCACCTCGCGGTCGGCGAGCATCGGCACCAGCAGGCTGTCGGGGGCCGGGCGGCCGCCGAGGAGCGCGGCGCCGAGCGTGTCCTGCACGGAGTGGCCGTCGCCCGTGCGGCGGGCCTCCGCGAGCTCGGACACGGTCACCTGCGGCGGCGCCTCGCCCGGCTCGGGGGCGGAGGCGTGGCGCTGCAGGCGGTCGCCGCGGTCGAGCAGGTAGATGTGCGCCTCGCTCGCCCCGAGCAGGGGCAGCGCCTGGGCGGCCGCGGTGGGGAGGAGGTCGTCGAGCGCGGTGGCCGACGAGACGGCGGCGCTGAGGGCCGACAGGCCCTCGAGCTCGCGCACGCGCCGGCGCGCCTCCTGGTAGAGGCGCGCATTGACGATCGCGCTGGCCACGAGCGACGCCGAGTGGATCACGAAGGCGGCGTCCTCCTCCGTGAAGACGCGCGGCGCCTCCGCGTGCAGGGCGATCACGCCGATCACCCGCTCGTCGGGCGCGATCAGGGGCACGGACACGATCGACTGGTACTTCTCCTCCTCGAACTCGGGGAAGTACTTGACGCGCGGGTCCTGCAGGGCGTGCTCGGCGATGAAGACGGGCTCGCGGTGCTCGGCGACCCAGCCGGCGAGGCCCTCGCCCCGCGCCATCGAGACGCGGCCGATCTGCTCGCGGTAGCGCTCGTCGGAGGCGGCGCGCAGGACCAGCGCGCCCTGGTCGCCCTCCGCGATGAAGATCAGGGTCGCGTGGGCGCGCGTCTGCTCGGTGACGAGCTCCACGATCGCCCCCAGCACGCGCTCCAGGTCGACGCTCGAGGCGACCGTGCGGATGATCTCGTAGAGGACGCGGCGCTCGTCCGCGGAGGCGGCGCCGGGGTCCGGAGGTGCGGGGGCCCGTGTGTTCAGAGTGAACACCGTACCAGCGCGGATTGCCACGTGCACGGCCCGCCCCGCGGAACTCGGGCCCTATCCGGGGCCTGCGTCCCACGATCCGGGACGGAGCGGGGCGGCGGGGCGTTCCGATATGTGGAAACCCTCCTGCTGCGACCCGCGGCAATGCGTCCGCCCCACATTGCCGCCGGGCCCCTGCGGCCCTAGATTTCGTGCCATGCCGAGGACGCTCGGACCGACCGGGGACGCCCGGCCGTGGAGCATGGGAGCGAGAGGAGAACTGCCGTCATGACGGACATGGAGGACTACCTCGCCGCACCGGGTCGCGACGACCAGGTCAAGGAGGTCCGCAAGCTCATCGACGCCAGCGGCGTCGAATACGTCTACTACCAGTTCGCGTCGGTCACCGGCCGCGTGATGGGCAAGGGCGTGCCGGCCAAGCACTGGGAGTCGATGGCCCGCAAGGGCTTCCAGCTCGTGTACGGCGCCACGGCGAACCTGTTCGTCGACCGCCACGGCGACTACATCGGCTACGGCCCGGAGGCCCGCGAGCTCGTCGGCCTGCCCGACCCCGAGACCTTCGCGCAGCTGCCGTGGGACCCCAAGGTCGCCCGCGTCTTCTGCACCCTGTTCCGCGGCCGCGAGGAGGACGTCGACCCCGGCGCCTACCTGACGGCCGACTGCCGCGGCAACCTCAAGCGCACCCAGGCCAGGTTAGAGGCCGACCATGGCATGCGCCTGATGGCCGGCACCGAGCCGGAGATGATGTGGCTCCGGAACAAGGAGGACGGCACCCCCTCCGTCGAGGGCCTGTCGAAGCCGTACTGCTACCACATCGACCAGTTCTCCGAGTTCCAGCCGCTGATCCACAAGGTCATGGAGTACGCCGGCGCGCTCGGCCTCGAAATGATCCAGGGCGACCACGAGGACGCCCCCGGCCAGCTCGAGCTGAACTTCAACTTCGACCGCGCCGAGATCACCGCGGACAACCTCACCACGTACCGGCAGATCTGCAAGCAGGTCGGCCGCGAGATGAACGCCTTCCCGTGCTTCATGCCGAAGCCGTTCATGGGCGTGTCGGCCAACGGCTGCCACCACAACATCTCGATCTGGAAGGGCGACGACAACCTCTTCGACCCGCCGGACCCGTCGAACCCGATGATGCCGGGCGACGTCGGCAAGTGGGCGATCGGCGGCATCCTCAAGCACCTCAGCGCGCTGACCGCCATCTCGTCGCCGACGGTCAACTCGTACCGCCGCCTCTGGGACACGGGCTTCTGGGCGCCGGTCTTCGCGGACTGGGGCTTCCAGAACCGCACCACCGCGCTGCGCGTGTCGGCCCCGGGCCGCTTCGAGTACCGCTCGGTCGACTCCGCGGTCAACCCGTACCTGTCCCTGAACGCGCTGATCCACGCGATGCGCGACGGCATCGAGAACCAGATCGACCCGGGTCCGCCGGAGGAGCGCAACATCTACGAGGCGATGAAGGCCGGCAAGGACGTCAAGCGGATCCCGATGACGTTCGGCGAGGCCCTCGAGGCGCTCGACAACGACGAGGTCATCAAGGCCTCCATGCCGGGCGAGATGTACAAGGTCTTCCGGCATTACAAGTGGGACGAGTGGGAGCGCTACTGCGCCACCGTCAGTGACTGGGACGTAGAGGAGTACCTCGACATCCTCCCGTAGGACGGATGCCGGGGCCAACCACCGACGCAACGAGGGCAGAGATCACTGTGTGCGGAATCGCAGGAATCATCTACAAGGACGGGCACCACAACGTGGGTCAGGACATGACCCGCATGCTGCAGTCCATGAAGCACCGGGGCCCGGACTCGACCGGCTACGCGCTGTACGCGCCGCCGACCGAGAACGTGGTCCTGCGCTACACGACGGCGAACACCACGACGCCGCGTGACTACGAGTTCCAGGACCGGCTGAAGCGCAACCGCGCCGAGGCCGAGCGGCGCATCCTGGGGCTCGGCGCGAAGATCGTCAGCTGCGCGCAGGAGACGGACTACGCGTTCCGCCTGACCCTGGACTACACGGGCGAGCTGAAGACGCTGGCCGACCAGATCGAGGACATCTCCGACTGCGAGGTGCTCTCGCTCGGCCACTCCCTCGAGATCATCAAGGACCTCGGCGACGCCGAGACCGTCTGCGCGCAGTACGGCCTCGAGCAGTTCCAGGGCACGCACGCCATCGGGCACGTCCGCATGGCGACCGAGTCCGACGTCGACATCTCCGGCGCGCACCCCTACTGGGCGTACCCGTTCTCGGACATCGCGGTCGTGCACAACGGCCAGCTGACGAACTACTTCCAGTGGCGCCGCCGGCTCGAGCGCAACGGCCACCGCTTCAACTCCGAGTGCGACTCGGAGATCATCGCCGTCTACCTGGCGGAGAAGATGAGCGAGGGCCTGTCGCTCGAGGAGGCCATGCACGAGAGCCTCGACGAGCTCGACGGCGTCTTCACGTACATCTGCGTCACGGCCGACGCCCTGGGCGTCGCGAAGGACGAGATGGCGGCCAAGCCGCTGGTTCTCTTCGAGGGCGAGAACATGATCGCGCTGGCGTCGGAGGAGATGGCGATCCGCGCGATCATCGACCACGAGATCGACACCTACGACCCGTACGAGAAGGAGGTGCTGGTGTGGACGCGCTGACCGGCGAGAGCAACATCGTCTACGACGCCCGCGGGCTCGTCGAGCCCAACGCCGATGTCCCGAAGGTCTCCTCGATCGACGGGGAGAAGGCGGAGTTCGACGCCCAGAACCTGACCACGCGCCAGATCAACCTGGAGCTGCGCTGGCTGATCAACGAGCAGGGCATCACGGACGTCACCGTCAAGAACCCGGGCGCCAAGCACTCGCTCGGCGTCGGCCTGCTGACCCGCTGCAAGATCACGTTCGACGGCTCCCTCGGCTATTTCGGCTGCGGGATCATCGACGGCCCTGAGGTGCACGTGAAGGGCCGCGTGGGCTGGTCCGCCTGCGAGAACATGATGAGCGGCTGCGTGGTCGTCGAGGGCAACGCGGGCTCCCTGACGGGGGCCGCGATGCGCGGCGGCGACCTGATCGTGAAGGGCCGCCTCGGCGCCCGCACCGGCATCGACCAGAAGGGCGGCACCATCCTCACGATGGGCTCCGTCGGCTCGATGACGGGCTTCATGATGCAGCGCGGCCGCCAGGTCATCTGCGAGGACGCCGGGCACGGTCTCGGCGACTCCATGTACGACGGCGTGATCTACGTGGGCGGCAAGGTCAAGTCCCTCGGCATCGACTGCGTGCCGGGCGAGTGGACCGACGCCGACACGGAGTTCATCGACCGGAAGTTCCGCATCTACGAGCTCGGGACGCCCCCCACGTTCCAGAAGTTCGTCTGCGGCAAGAAGCTCTACAACTACGACAACCTCGAGGCGTCCGAGCGCAAGCTCGTCCTCTAGGCGAAAGGGGGATTTTCCGATGGCGAAGAAGAACGTCGAGGACACCGAGCGGAAGCGGGCGGTGCTGGGTCGCAGCCCGATCTTCACGCACGCGGTCATCAACGACATCCACATGAAGGCCGAGCTCGGCCGCTACCGCATGCGCGGGTTCAGCATGTTCAAGCCGATCCCGCACTGGGACCAGCTGATGTTCATGCCGGGCACCCTGACGCGGTTCGTGATCGAGGGCTACCGCGAGAAGTGCGAGACGAAGACGGTGCTCGGCGGCCGCTTCGCGAAGAAGCCGCTCGAGCTCGACATCCCGATCTACATCACCGGGATGAGCTTCGGCGCCCTCTCCCTCGAGGCGAAGATGGCCCTGGCCAAGGGCGCCTCGATGGCGGGCACCGCGACCTGCTCGGGCGAGGGCGGCATGATCCCGCCGGAGCGCGACCTGTCGACGAAGTGGCTCTACCAGTGCATCCAGAGCCGCTACGGCTTCAACCCGCACCACCTGATGTGCGCGGACATGGTCGAGTTCTTCATCGGCCAGGGCTGCAAGGTTGGCCTCGGCGGCCACCTGATGGGCCAGAAGGTGACCGAGCAGGTCGCCGAGATGCGCTCCCTGCCCGCCGGCATCGACCAGCGCTCGCCGGCCCGCCACCCCGACTGGCTCGGCCCGGACGACCTCAGCCTCAAGATCCAGGAGATCCGCGAGGCGACGGACTACCAGATCCCGATCCAGCTCAAGCTCGGCGCCAGCCGTGTCTACGACGACGTGCGCATGGCGGCGAAGTGCGGCCCGGACACGATCTACCTCGACGGCGCGGAGGGCGGCACCGGTGCCGGCCCGCACATCGCCACCGAGGAGACCGGCATCCCGCTGATGGCGGCGATCCCCGAGGCGCGCCGCGCCCTCGAGGACGTCGGCCTCGCCGACGAGATCGACCTCGTCGTGGCGGGCGGCATCCGCAACGGCGGCGACGTGGCCAAGTGCCTCGCGCTCGGCGCCAAGGCGGTCGCCATCGGCCACTCGGCGATGATGGCGCTCAACTGCAACAAGGAGATCCCCGGCGTCACCGATTACGAGGGCACCGTGGGCGTCCCGGCGGGCGAGTGCTACCACTGCCACACGGGCCGCTGCCCGGTCGGCGTCGCCACCCAGGACCTGGAGCTGCGCAAGCGCCTCGTCGTCGACGAGGCCGCGGAGCGGGTCTACAACTTCCTGCACACCCTCACGCTCGAGGTCCAGATGCTGGCCCGCGCGTGCGGCAAGACCAACATCCACTCGCTGGAGCCGGAGGACCTCGCGGCCCTCACGGTCGAGGCGTCGGCGATGGCCAAGGTGCCGCTCGCGGGGACCCGCTACATCCCCGGCGTGACCGAGGAGCGCACGCTCAACGAGATCAAGACCATGCTCGAGCGCCATCTCGTCAACCCGGTGGACTACCTGCCGGAGAGCGCGCCGCTGTCGGCCCAGCAGGGCGACTAGGAGACGACGACATGTCTGAGCAGAACGTCGCAACGGAGCGCCACAACCCGGAGCTCACCGTCGGCATCTCGGCGGAGTACCTCTCGGGCAAGCGCTTCCCCTACCAGGAGGACATCTCGACGATCGAGGATGTCGACCTGATGGAGGCCACCCCGGGCCAGGACCTGAACTGGCTCGAGGACATCACCCTCCTCGTGGAGGACGGCGTGCCGGCCGTGTTCGACCGGTACTCCAACTCCTTCGTCAAGATCTACTTCGAGATCCCGAAGGGCCGC
The DNA here is from genome assembly GCA_016870485.1 of Actinomycetota bacterium. Lineage (GTDB taxonomy): Bacteria > Actinomycetota > Thermoleophilia > Gaiellales > F1-60-MAGs149 > F1-60-MAGs149. The sequence continues at coordinate 86,003 of VGBM01000007.1, read as the reverse complement.
GAGGACGAGATCGCCCGTAAGGTGCTGATCAAGCACCTGACGTCGGGCAACTCCTACGGCATCCAGCTGAAGGAGGCCCACGCCAAGTTCCCGCAGCCCGAGCTCGGGCCGTGGGTCAAGGGCTCCAGGACCGTCGGCACGGACTGGAAGCGGTCCGTCCTGCCGGGCTGGGAGGCCCCCGCCGGCCACTAGGCCCCGCGGAACCGCACGACGCACGACCCTCGGGGCGGGCCTTCGGGCCCGCCCCGAGGTGTTTGCGGGGTGTCAGGCGAGGGTCGCGGCGGCGGCGCGGGTCAGCGTGTTCCACGCGTCGTCCGACACGCCGGCCGGGCGCGCTTCGGCGAGAATGCGCCGCACCGCGGCTCGTCCGCGCACGGTGGTGCCGTCGGCCTCGATCGCCACCACGGCGTCGTGGTTCCCGACCAGCGTGAGCGCGGTGTCGAGCTGGTCGATCGTGAGCCCGAGCGCGGTGATGTCCGCGTGGCGGTAGCCGCAGACGTCGATCGCCGGCTCGGCCCCGAGGCGTTCGCGCCAGATGCGGTGCACGCCGGCGTGCCAGTGGCGCTCGAAGCCGACCTCGTCGGCGGCGTTCTGGACGTAGCGCATCACCGCCGAGCAATCCATGATCGCGAGTCCGACGCGCCGTCCCCTGAGGTGCTCGGCGGCCCGGGCGACCTCCCGGTCAAGCGCGATCAGGATGTCGTGCGGGTCGAGGTGCGCGCCCGCATAGGGGTGCGCGCCGAGATCCCACATGCGGATCGTCGCGCGGTCGGCGGCCGCGATCTCGACGTGGCGCGGGTCGGCGATGTAGAGCCAGTGGTCGACGTCGCCGCCGAAGACCCGATCGACGGCGGGGAACAGGGGGCCGCCGTCGGCGAAGGCGTAGAGGAGGACGTGCGCGTCCTCGTGCGGCGCGCGGGCGCCCGTGAGGTCGTCCACCGTGCAGTCGAGGGCCGTGGCGAGGCCGTCGAGCACGCGGAGCGAGATCGCCGGGGCGCGACCGGTGCTCGCGCTCCTGCCGCCCTCGATCGCCGTCACGTAGGCGGGCGAGATGCCCGCGGCCGCGGCGAGCGCGCGCACGCTGAGGCCGAGCGCCTGGCGGCGGTCGCGCAGCTCGGCGCCGAGATCGGTGGCTAGACGGCTGGGCATCGGAAGCAGTGACGGTACCGGGTCGGGAGGCGAGGGGTTGACCGCGGGAATACTGCCTACTACCGTGGTCACTGTTCATTTTGATGGACAGCGAGTCCCGATGCAACCGGAGGAGAGCCGCCCCGTGTCCAAGCGCTACCACGCCCTGCGCGATGTCGTCTGCTCGCTGCCCGAACCCGGCTGGAACTACGGACATGCCCGATCGCCGTTCTACGCCTACGACGTCGACAACGGTGCGACGTTCGTGATCTACAACGGCCGCATGATGCCGATCTCCCTGAAGACGTCTACGCGCGAGGAGGGGTACTGGGCCCTGCGCCGCGGCGTCACGCGCCTCAACACGGGCGAGTTCGTCACCGAGTTGACGGGGCCCGACGCGGCGCGACTCCTCGATCGCGTCTTCACCCGGAGGGTCTCGACGCTCAAGGTCGGCCGCTGCGCCTATGGCCTTGCGTGCTGGCCGGACGGCGGGATCATGGTCGACGGGATCCTCATCCGCCTCGGTGAGGAGCGCTTCTGGTACGTGCAGGCCGACGGCGAATTCATGGGGTGGGTGCGCGGCATCGCCGTCGCCTCGGGGTTGGACGTCGACATCGTCGACGCGAAGTCGTGGGTGCAGCAGATCCAGGGTCCGAAGGCGCTCGACGTGCTCCCCGATCTGGCCGATCAGGGCATGCCGGATGAGTTCCGCTACTTCGACATGCGCGAGATCACGATCGCGGGCGTGCCGTGCCTGATCACCCGCACCGGCTGGACGGGGGAGGTCGGGTTCGAGATCTACACGATCGACGGCACCGACACCGATGCGCTGTACGACCGCACGACCGAGGTCGGCGCCCGACACGGCCTCGTCGACATCGGCCTCGACCCCATGGACACGCGTCGCATCGAGGCGGCGATCCTCAACAACATCTCGGACATGGACCACACGATGACCCCGTTCGAGGCGGGGCTCGAGATGTTCGTCGACCTCGAGCGCGAGGACGACTACTTCGGCAAGGACACACTGCTCAAGGCCGATCGCCGCACGCGCATGTACGGCGTCAAGTGCGCAACCGGCGAGCCGCTGATCGGCGGGCACGTGGAGCGGGATGGGGAGGAGATCGGGGTGATCACCGCGTCGGCCTGGAGTCCCTACCTCGCGTGCGGCGTCGCCTATGTGCGGGTGCACGCCCCCCTCGACGAGACCGACCCGCGCACGGGGCGGGTCGTCGGCTTCGATCTCGAGCTGCACGACTGCGAGGTGATCGATCTCCCCTTCTACGATGCGGAGAAGAAGATCCCGCGCGGGCTGGAGATCGCGGAGGTGTAGCGCCAGCGCCCGCCCCGAGCCGTTCGCGGGCCCGACGCGGAGACCCGCGCCTCAGCTCTTGTCGGCGACGGTGACCTGCTCGGCCAGGATCACGCCGTTGTTGCCGCTGGTGCTCCCGACCATCGTGAAGCACTGGAGCGTGATCGTGGCCGGCGCGGCGTAGGTCGCGACTCCGACGATCGTCATCGGGATCACCTGCCCCTTGGCGGTCGCCATCCACTGCTGCTGGGACGTGAGGACGCCCGCGCTGTCCTGCAGCTCGCAGACCATGTTCGAGTTCGTGGAGGCGCCGTTGGAGACGGAGAGGGAGGCCTGCACTGCGTAGCTGCCGGCCGGCACCTTGAGGGTGGTCACGGCCGTGTCGGTGAGGTCCACCTGCCGTGATCGCCGCTGCGTCGAGACGAAGGCGCGGTGGCGCGCCGCCGGCTCGAGCCGGTCCGCCTTGAGCGACCCCGCCTTGATGTCGCGGTGGGTGATCGACCCGTCCTTGATGTCGGCACCCGTGATCAGGCGCTCGGCACCGACGGTGGCGGTCGACGCGAAGAGGGCGGTCAGGGTGATGGCGGTGACGGCGACGGGTGTGCGCATGGGGCCCAGGCTACCGTCGTGATCGGCCGACTCCGCGGCGTCAGGCGGTGCGCGGACGGCGCGCCGCGCGCACCTCGACCGCGAACCTCGCGCGCCCTACAACGCGCCGAGCGTGCGCCCGAGCTCCCGTGCCGCCTCCTCGAGCACCGGCACGGCGGCGCGCCGGGCGTCGGCGTCGAAGCGGTCGGCGGGCCCCTGGGCCCCGATGATGGCCACCAGCCCGCCGGCATGGTTGAAGACGGGCACGGCGATGGCGGCGAGGTCCTCCTCGCGCTCGCCGTCGGCCTCGCCCCAGCCGCGCGTCCGGGTCTCGGCCACGACCTCGGCGAGCCGGGCGGGGTCGGTGATGGTGCGGCGCGTGAAGCCCTCGAGCTCGGGGCGGATCTCGGCCTCGCGGCCCGTGCCGAAGGCCAGCACGACCTTGCCGACGGCCGTGGCGTGCGCGACCGACGGGCGCCCCACGAGCGCGGCGGAGCGCACGCTGCGCCGGCTGGGGACGTGGTCGACCGTGACGCCCTCGCCGGCGGCGGGGAGGGAGAGGGTGGCGGTCTCGCCCGTCTCGGCCTCGATGCGCTCGAGGACGGGCCGGGCGACGTCGCGGACGTCGAGGCGCTGCAGGACGTGCGTGCCGAGCTGGAGGAGGCGCACGCCGAGCCGGTAGCGGCCCGTCTCGGGCACCCGCTCGACGAGGCCGTGGCCCGCGAGGGTGCCGAGCAGGCGCGAGGCCGACGACGCGGACACGTCGAGGCGCCGCGCGATCTCGTTGACCCCGAGGTCGGGGGCGTCGGCGAGGATCTCGAGCACGGCGAGCGCCCGCTCGACGGCGGCGACGGGACGGCCTGCGGCGGGCGTTGCCATGACGGCAATGGTACCCGGTCTCGTATGCTTGCCCCGATGCCGGGGGCGAGCGGGGGAGCGGAGGCGGGACGGGGGGTGGCGCTGCGGGCCCACGCGCGCGCCCGCTGGCAGCACGCGCTGCGCTTCGGCCTCGTGGTCGGCGCGCCGCTGGCGGCGGGCGTGGCGGCCGGCGCGCGCCCTCAGGGCGCGATCGCGGCCGCGGCCGCCCTCCTGGTCGTCCTGCACGGCCCGCCCGGCTACGGGATCGCCCGCCGCGCGGACGTGGCCGCGATCAGCCTGATCGTGGGCGTCGCGGGCGGGGTGGGGGCGCTCGTGCAGGGCACGCTCTGGCTGACCGCGGCCCTCCTCGTCCTGGCCTGCACCGCGCTCGCCGCGGGGCGCGCGCTGGACCGCGGCGCGGCCACCCTGCTCCTCGGGCTGCCGCTCGCGCTCCTGATCGGGATCGGCGCCGCGAAGGGCCTCGTGCCCGCGCTCGAGCTCGTCGCGGCCGCCCTGGTCGGCGGCCTCTTCGTGCTCGTCCTCGACCGCGCCTGGCCGAGCCCCGAACACCCCGCCGCCGCCCTCGAGACGGGCGCCGGGCGGCTCGGCGTCGCGATCGCGCTCCTGCCGGCCGCCGCCTACCTCGCGGTGGCCGTGGGGCTGGCCGGCTGGCCCGCCAACGCCGCCGCCGTGGCCGTCCTCGCGCTGCTCCTGATGGCCGGCTCCGGCGACCGCCGCGGCGAGGTCGCGTTCCTGGCCGTGGCCCTCGCCGAGTTCGGGCTGGTGGCGATCGACGCCCGCGGCGACGTCCTCGCCTTCGTGGCCTTCGCCGTGGCCTGCGCGGGCGCCTGGCGGGCGTCCCTCGGGGTCCTGCCGCGCTGGAGCGCCCTCGGCGTGGCCGCGCTGCTCGTGATCATCGCCGGCACCTAGGGCCCGCGCCCGCGCGGGGAGGGGCCGCCAGACGACTGCGGGGCGGCCGACTGGCCGCCCCGCAGGGTGTCTCGCGGTGGGTGCGTCCGGGCCCTAGTGGGACACGGAGGCGGCCGCCTTCTCCGGGACGAGCATCTCCTCGGCGAAGCGGCTGAGCCGGAACGGCTCGATCAGGTCCGGCGTCTTGCCGGTGGCGATCAGCTGGGCCATCGTCTCGCCGCAGACCGCCGAGGCCTTGAAGCCCCACGTGCCCCAGCCCGCGTCGATGACGAAGTTGTCGACGTCGGTGAGGCCCATGATCGGGCTGTAGTCCGGGGTCATGTCGCAGTAGCCGGTCCACTGGCGCTGGATCTTCAGGCGCGCGAGGAGCGGCACCACGTCGAGGGCGTTGGCCGTCGAGTGCTCGAGGAACGTGTTCGTCGAGCGCATGTTGTACGTGGTGTACGGCTCGATCTCCGAGCCGATCAGGATCTCGCCGCGGTCGGTCTGCGAGATGTACGTGTGCAGCGAGGCGGACACGATGATCTTGTGCAGGAGCGGCTTGACGGGCTCCGTCACGAACGCCTGCAGCGGGTGGTTCGTGATCGGCGTGCGCACGCCGGCCATGTCGGTGACCTGGGTGGTCCAGCCGGCGACGGCACTCATGACGATGCCGGCGTCCACGGGGCCCTGGTTGGTGTCGACGCCGATGCAGCGCCCGTTCTCGTCCTTGCGGATCGCGGTGACCCGCACGCCCTGGTGGAGGTGGCCGCCCCGCATCGAGAACTGCGAGCCGTAGCCCCACACGACGGCGTCGTGGCGGAGCACCGAGCCCGGCGGATGGTAGAGCGCCGCCTCGATCGGGTACGGGACGTCGAGGGACATGTTGAGCTCGGGGCAGAGCTCCGCGATCTCGTCGCGGAAGATCAGCCGGGAGTCGACGCCCAGGAGCTTGTTGGTCTCGGCGCGCTCGCGCTGCACGCGCACCGACGAGTCGGTGTGGGCGAGCGTGAAGTGGCCGAGGTTCGACAGCATCAGGTTGATGTCGAGGTCCTGAGAGAGGCCGCGCCACAGCTCCATCGAGCGCTCGTAGAAGCGGATGCCCTCGGGCGTCCGGTAGTTCGAGCGGACGATGGTGGTGTTGCGGCCCGAGCCGCCGGCCCCGATGTAGTTCATCTCGAGGACCGCGATGTTCTCGGGCTTGAGGCCGTGGTTCTTGACCAGGTAGTACGCCGTGCCGAGGCCGTGGGCGCCGCCGCCGATGATGACGACGTCGTACGACTTCTTCATCGGGTACTTCTTGAAGAAGGTGCGTCCGCGCAGGAGGCCGCTCACGAGACCGCCACCCCCTCGGCGCCGACGCCGATCGGGTCGACGGCCGGGGCCGCGACCTCGTGCATGCCGACCTTGTGGCCCGCGTGCAGGAGCGACTCGTGCACGTGCGCGCGGACCTCGCCGCCGGTCATGATGTCGATGCGGTTCGGGCGGACGAACAGCTTGCCCGCCACGTGGCAGACCTTGCCGACCGTGAAGACCGGCGCGCCGGACGACTCGGGCAGCTTCCAGTTGGCCTCGCGGGCGAAGACCTCCTCGACGCCCTCGCCGACGAGGCTGAAGAACGTCCAGCCGTCGGTGTGGTCGACGACGAGCGCCGCGTTGCCCTCCGGGGCTAGCTGGCCCTGAAGGTCTTCGACGAGCGCCTCGGCGGTGCCGGGCTGGCCGACGAAGATGACCTCGTCCGGCGCGATCCGGCCCATCAGGGTGCCGCTGGGCTGGGTCAGCCCGTCCAGCACGGCCTCCTTGCCGAAGCAGCGGACCTTCGCCGCTCCCTTGACTTCGAACAGATCAGGCACGGAGCTTCACCCCTTCGGGATCGTAGAAGGCGTGGCCGCCGATCGTGGCCGGCGCGCCGCCGATGGTGATGGTACCGCCCTCCGTGGCGTGCTCGCTGGTGACCCAGGCGAGCCCGACCGGATGGCCGAGGACGTACGACATCTTCGAGGACGTCACGCGGCCGGCGAGGCTGCCGCCGATCGTGACCGTGGAGCCCTCGGGGGGAGCCGCCATGCCGGGATCCATCTTCCACGGCACGAGCATCTCGCGGGGGGTGCGCCGCTGCGCGCGGATCAGCGCGGCCTTGCCGACGAACTCGGGCTTGTCGAGCTTGACCGCCCAGTCCATCGACACCTTCCAGGGCGTGGTCTCGAAGTCCGTGTCCTGGGAGATGATGATGTGGCCCTTCTCGAGGCGCAGGAGGCGCTGGGCGTCGAGCCCGAAGGGCCGGATGTCCCACTCCTTGCCGGCCTCGAGGATGGCGTCCCACATCTCGACCGCGTGCGCGGCGGGGAAGTGGAGCTCGTACGCCAGCTCGCCGACGAAGCCGAGGCGAATCGCCAGGCAGGAGACGCCGTTGACCGTGATGCGGCGGTGGCGCAGGTACGGGAACGCCTCCTTGTCGATCGGGTCGTCCGTCAGCTTCTCGAGCAGGTCGCGGGCGTGGGGTCCGGCGACGTTGACGGCGGCCAGGGAGGCGGTCTGGTTGACGACGAAGACGTCGAGCCCCCAGGCCTCCTTCCAGTCCAGCATCCACGACTCGAGGCGCTCGGCGCCCGAGGTGGTGACGGTGCAGTAGAACGCGCCGCCCTCGAGGGCGCAGACGGTGCCGTCGTCGATGATGACGCCGCCCTCCTCGAGCATCAGGCCGTAGCGCAGGCGCCCGGGCTCGAGGTCCGCGACGCGCATCGGGTAGATGCGCTCGAGGAACTCGACGACGTCGGGCCCGGCGAGCAGGAACTTGCCGAGCGTGCCGACGTCGATGACGCCGACGCGGTGGCGGACCGCCTCGTACTCGGACTGCATGTCGCCGTACGAGAAGATGCGCTTCCACGGGCCGGCCCAGAGGGTCGACGCGCCCATCTCCAGGTGCTTCTGGTGGAGCGGGGTATGGCGCTCGATGTGGTGCCGGGCGCCGGCGGCGGCCTGCTCCATCTTGATCGGTCGGACCGGCGGCCGCAGCGTCGTCGGGGCGGCCACGCGGGCGGCCTCGGCGGGCGTCTTGCGGTGCGCGATGGCCCGCAGCTGGTCGGCGCAGAGCCGGCCCTGGCAGGGACCCATCGTGACGGTCGTGTAGCGCTTGAGCAGCTCCGCGGACTCGAAGCCCTCGTCGATCGCCTGCTCGACCTCGGCGACGGACACGTCCTCGCAGATGCAGACGTAGCCGGCCGTGCCGCAGGGGCGCGGCTCGGTCGCCGGCGGGTTGACGTACAGGGGCAGGCCCTGCGCGGCGGCCTGACCGGCCTGCGTGCCCGACTGGGCGGCCACGTCGAGCGCAGAGCCCGGCAGGGCCGCGTCGCCCGCGAGGACACACGGCAGGTCGTAGGCCAGGCGCGGCAGGTGCATGTTCTGCTGGATCTCGGCGCCGACGGCGAGGAGGTCGCAGGCGACCTCCTCGGTGGCCCCGCCCGCGGCGCGCACGATGGCGCCCTGGACCTTCTTCTTGCCCTTGGCCTCGACGACCTCGCCCTCGACCTGGCGCTCGCCGACGCCCTGGGCGTCGACGCCCGGGGCGGTGACGACGCAGGCGACGCGGACGCCGGCCGCCTGCAGCGTGCGGGCGTGCTCGACGGCCTCCTGGGTCTCGGCCCAGACGACGGCGACGTCGCCCGGCTTGACGCCGTGCGCGCCCGCGAGGCGGGCGGCGCCGCGCGCCATGAAGACGCCCGGCAGGTCGTTGCCCGGGAAGATGCGGTGGATCTCCATGCCGCCCGAGGCGATCACGATCGCCTGCGGGTGGATGTGCAGGACCTGGTCGGTGCGCAGGGCGAGGACCATCGGGCCCTCGTAGATGCCGATCGCGGCCGTGCCGGGGAGGATCTCGATGCCCGGGTTCTGGGCGGCCGTGGCGGCCAGCGCGTCGATCTGCTGCTTCGTCGGGCCCTGGGCGACGCGGTCGCCGGGGGCGGCCTGCTCGTCGATGACCATGACCCGCCTGCCGCCCTCGGCCGCGGCGAGCGCGGCCGACAGGCCGGCCACGCCGGCGCCGATCACGAGCACGTCGGGGTGGCGGTTGATGCGGTCGATGTCGCGCGGGGCGTCGGACTTGTCGGAGAAGCCGAGGCCGGCCACGCGCCGGATCACGCCCTCCGCCATCGGCCACGCAAACTTCGGCTTGATGCCCGCCTTGTAGTAGAAGCCGACGGGCATCAGGAAGTGGCCCTTGTCGATGATGTTGAGGGCGTCCTTGTCGACGGACGGCCACGCGTTCTGGCGGCTGACCGTCTGACCGTCCTCGGCCTTGCACATGCAGGCGCGGACGTTGACCTCGCCGTCGACCGTGACGAGGCAGTTCGGGCAGTCGCCCGACAGGCAGTAGAGGCCGCGCGGACGGTGGTACTTGAAGGAGCGGGAGAAGACCCGCACGCCGTCGCGGTAGAGGGCGGAGGCGAGCGTGTCGCCGGGCTGGATCGGGACCTCGCGTCCCTCGAACTGGATGCTCACGCCGAGCCCTCCTGGTACTCCTCGCCCGGCTGCGCGAGGACGATGTTCGAGCGCGTGTCGCGTACGAGCGTGTACCAGCGGCGTGTGCCGCTGGAGTGGAACCACCGCTCGCGCTGGACGCCGGCCACGTTGGAGCGCAGCCAGAGGTGGGCGATCGCCTCCTCGTCGGAGGCGTCGGCGGGGAGCGGGGGGCGTACCTCGCCGCCGTAGGAGAACTCGCTGACGGGGCGGTAGCCGAAGGGGGTTTTGATGTGGAAATGGCTCACAGTTCCGTAAGGGTAGAGGGCCGGTTTGCGTGCTGCATTGTGGAAGGTATACACACTGAAAGGCCGGTTTGCTGAGTCTTCGGCCCTCTCGCGGGTCCATCCGCGGCGGCTAGCCTCATACCGCGCCTTCGCCGCGGGCCCGCGGCCGGCGCAGGGGGCCCGCCCGGGCGGCTAGTTTCCGTCCTGCGCGACCCCCGCGCACCCCCGTGCCAGTCCGGCCCCCGCGGGCGGCCGGAGCGTCCAGAGGAGAAGCCCCGAAGCCATGAAGTCCAGCCTCGAGATCGCCCAGGAGCACCAGCTCCGCCCCATCGCCGACATCGCCGGCGAGTACGGCATCGAGCCCGACGAGCTCGAGCTCTACGGCCGCTACAAGGCCAAGGTCGACCTCTCGATCCTAGACCGCCTCCAGGACGTCCCGGACGCGAAGATCATCAACGTCACCGCGATCACACCGACCCCCGCGGGCGAGGGCAAGACCACGACGTCGGTGTCGCTCACGCAGGGCATGGGCAAGATCGGCCGGCGCGCGATGCTCGCGCTGCGCGAGCCGTCGCTCGGGCCCGTGTTCGGCGTCAAGGGCGGGGCGGCCGGCGGCGGCTACGCCCAGGTGGTGCCGATGGAGGACCTCAACCTCCACTTCACCGGCGACGTGCACGCGATCACCGCGGCCAACAACCTCCTGTCGGCGCTCGTCGACGCGCACATCTTCCACGGCCACGAGCCGGCCATCGAGACGGTCACGTGGCGCCGCGCGATCGACGTCACGGACCGCTCCCTGCGCAACATCGTGACGGGGCTCGGGGGCCGCAAGAACGGCATCCCGGCCGAGTCCGGCTTCGACATCACGGCGGCCTCCGAGGTGATGGCGATCCTCGCCCTCGCCACCGACATGGCCGACCTGCGCCGCCGCCTCGGCGCGATCACCGTCGGCTCCACGAAGGCCGGCGACCCGGTCACCGCCGAGGACGTCAAGGCCGCCGGCTCGATGGCGGTGCTCCTGCGCGACGCGATCAAGCCGAACATCGTGCAGACCCTCGAGGGCCAGCTGTGCCTGATGCACGCCGGGCCCTTCGCGAACATCGCGCACGGCAACAACTCGATCATCGCCGACAAGATCGGCCTCAAGCTGGGCGAGTTCCTGATCACGGAGTCCGGCTTCGCCGCCGACCTCGGCATGGAGAAGTTCATGGACATCGTCTGCCGCGTCGGGGGCTTCCGCCCGCACGTCGTGGTGATCGTCGCCACGGTGCGCGCCCTGCGCCACCACGGCGGCGGCGACTGGAAGACGACGGCCGCCATGGCGCAGATGCGCAGCGAGGTCGAGACGGGCATGGCGAACCTCGCCAAGCACATCGAGAACGTGCGCGCGTTCGGCATCCAGCCGGTGGTCACCGTCAACACCCGCCCCGACGACGAGCCCGAGCTGCTCGAGCTGATCAAGGAGCTGTCGCTCCAGGCCGGCGCCTACGGCGCGGCGATCCACAACGGCTTCGGGGCCGGCGGCGACGGCGTCACGGAGCTCGCCGAGGTCGTCTGCGCGGCGGCCGAGGAGCCCTCGGAGTTCCGCATGCTGTACGGGGACTCGGACCCCGTGGCGGCCAAGATCGAGAAGGTCGCGACGACCGTCTACGGCGCCGACGGCATCGACCTCAGCCCGGCCGCGCAGGCCGCGATCCAGCGCTTCGAGAAGGAGGGCATCGCGCACCTGCCGATCTGCATGGCCAAGTCGCACCTGTCGCTCTCGCACGACCCGACGCTGCGCAACCGGCCGACCGGCTTCACGGTGCCGATCCGCGACATCCGCGCCTACACGGGCGCCGGCATGCTCGTGCCGCTGTGCGGCGAGATGCTGCAGATGCCGGGCTTCGGCGCCGAGCCGGCCGCCAACCAGATCGACGTGGCCGCCGACGGCACCATCGTCGGGCTGTTCTAGCCGCCGCGGCGTGCAGCGCCGCTTCCAGATCAGACAGAGTTCGACAGCACGGGCGGCGCGGGCGCCCCGCGGGCCTCGTGCCGCGCCCCCGCGGGCCATGCCCGCTCCGTAGACTCGCCGGGCGGTGCTGATCTTCCTGTTCCTGCCGAGCCTGCCCCTCTGGCTGGCGATCACGCTGCCCGTCCTCGCCTACGTGTCGTGGCTCGATCTGCGCGACCTCGGGCTGCGGCCGATCGTGGTCTTCTGGTGGATCCTGTTCGTCCTGATCCTCTACATCCCCGGCTGGATCGTGCTCAAGGCGTGGGTCATCCACCGCCGCCGCCAGGACCGGCAGGCGACCTGATGGCGGCCGCCGAGCCCGGCCCGCGGCGGATGCGCCCGGCCCGGGTCGTGATCCCGGTCGTGCTCGGCCTGCTCGTGCTCGTCGCCGTCGGCGCGCGCCTGTGCAGCCCCGAGCCCGCGGTCGACCAGGCGCGGGCCGTGGCGATCGCCACCGATGCGGCCGGCTTCCCGGTCGTCGAGCACCAGGTCCGCTTCGTGCGCCAGGGGATCCGCAACGAGCCCGCCTGGGTGGTCGGCGTCAAGGCCGCCGACGGGACGGCGATGACGTTCCTGATCGACGGCCGCGACGGCTCGATCGACCGCGTGGACGCGACGGCCCCCGAGTAGGGGCCCCGGACGCGGCGACGGGCCGGGGCGGCGCCCCCGGGCGGGGGACGCCGCGCCGACCCGTCGGTCGCGCGGGGCAGGAGGCGGGCGCCGGGCCTAGCCCGCGGCCTTCCAGATCGCCGCGATCACCGCGGAGGCGATCGCCGCCGCGAGGATCGCGAGCTCGAACGCCCGCGGCGGGAGCTGCTCCTTGGTGAAGGTCGGCAGGTTGCCCTTGGCCATCGCTCAGCCCTCCGTCGGGCTCGTCGCGCCGCCGTTTTGGGCGCGGAGCCGGTCGGCCGCCTCGTTGAGGCGGCGGTTCTCGGTGTGCACCCACGCGACCATGGCGATCGCGAACAGGGCGATGCCGAGGACCGTGAGGACGTACATGCCCGTCGTGAAGCCCGGGCCGAAGGTGAAGAACGCGGCGACGGCGTCCGTCAGCCCGTTCTGGTCGACCGAATCCGGGGCGGTGTTCACGCCGCGCCTCCCTTCTCATCGTCGCGCGTGCGCGCGCTTACCTTGACCTGCCAGACGACCGCCGCGGCCACGATCACCGCGAGCAGCGCCAGGCTGAGGACGAGCTGCTCCATCTAGACCAGCCCCTTCGCGGCCTGCCGCGTGATCTCTTCGGCGCTGCGGGCCGTGCCGTCCACGTCGATGATCTTCTCGCCGGCGTGGGCGTGCTCGGGGAAGAAGTCCTGCCCGAACTCGGCCACGTCGAGGCCCTCCATCTCGACCTCCACGGGGACCCGCAGGAGGTTCATCTTCTTGAGCAGCCAGGCGATGATGTAGCCCGGCAGGAAGGCCAGCGGGAAGAACGCGAGGATGCCGATCAGCTGGCCCTCGAACGAGGACGGGACGTTGTTCACGCCCGTCGGGTAGCCGGCCGCGAAGATCCCGACCCAGAGCAGGCCGAGGAACCCGGCCACGCCGTGGACGGCGACGGCGCCGACGGCGTCGTCGATCCGCAGCTTCTGCTCGATCAGCCCGCCGACCCAGACCACGAGCGCGGCGGTGCCGGCCGAGATCAGGAAGACCAGGGACGGCGCGTACACGTCGGCGCCCGCCGACACGCTGATCACGCCCGCGAGGCCGCCGGAGACGGTCCAGAACGGGTCGCCGCGGCTCGCGAAGTAGCCGCCGATGAAGCCGCCCGCGAAGCCGACGGTGATCGTGAACGTGATCGCCGACAGCGTCGTCGGGCTGAGGTAGATGTTGAGCCACCCCGGGAAGGCCGTCGACGTGATCACGAGGCAGGCGGCGTAGAAGCCGTAGAAGCCCGTGAAGATCAGCATCAGGCCGAGCAGGGTTATGTGCAGGTTGTGCGGGAGAAACCGCCGCATGCGGCCCTTGAGGTCGTACTTGCCGATCCGCGGCCCGAGCTGCAGGAGCACCCCGAGCGTGAAGATGCCGGCCACGCCGTGCACGACGCCCGACGCGATCGCGTCGTGGAAGCCGAAGTCGGTGACCAGCCAGCCGCCGGCGCTCCAGCCCCAGGCGGCGTCGAGGATCCACACGATCGAGCCGAGCACGACGGCCAGGATCAGGTACGCCGACAGGCGGATCCGCTCGATGACCGCGCCCGACATGATCGAGCCCGTGGTCCAGGAGAAGAGCAGGAACGCCGCCCAGAAGACGCCGGTGATGTTGTCGGCGAGGTTCGGGCCCATCGCGTCGCCCCACGGGATCGTCGAGGCGCAGAAGGCCGCCTCGGCCGTGTCGCCCCACGGGTCCGTCGGGATGAAGCCCCGCTGGAAGCAGCCGTAGATGACCCACCCGAAGTAGTAGAAGGCGGGCGTCACGACGGCGATCGTGAGGATGTTCTTCAGCGCCGTCGCCATCACGTTCTTGCGGCGCGCCACGCCTGCCTCATACGACATGAAGCCCGCGTGGATCAGCCACATGATGGCGACCGTGAAGAAGTAGAACTGCTCGGCGATGACCTTCGAATCCTGGGTCAGCGCCGCGTTGACGGTGTCGATGTCGACCGCCTGCATCAAGATCGGCGTCACGCGCCCCTCCTCTCTCTCCCGTGCTCGGTGGGCCGCGTCTGCGGCCGCACCGCGAGCGAACCAAGCCCGTCGGGGCCGGTCAAGGGCAAAAGGACGGGTCGGCATGCCTTTCCGCCACCGCTGCTGTCAGATCCCGCACCGCCGGAAGCGGGAGTGCCCATGGCCGCGGACTTGCCGCGTTCCGGACGCGTCCGGAACGCCGCCCGCCCTGTACCGTCGCCGCATGGAGGGGCACCAGTCGACACGACGGGTCCGGGGGCGTCAGACTGTCTGCATGGCCAGCCCCTCGACGACGGCGACGTGCGGCATCCCCGCGCTCGACGACGTCCTCAGCGGCATCTTCTGGGGCGACAACGTCGTCTTCCGGTCGGCCTCCGAGGCGGCCCAGACGGACGCCTTCATCCGCGCCTTCGCGGCCGCCGCGGGGTACGTGGGCTACGGCGCCGTCCGCTTCGCCAAGGGCCGGGGCGCGGGCGGGGCGGCCGACGAGATCGCGATCGTCGCCGCCGACCCCGACCTCGACCGCGTGATCGCCGAGGTCCTCGCCTGCGTCCGCGCGATCGGCCCCGGCGGGCTGATCGTCCTCGACGACCTCGCCGTGCTCGCCGAGCGCCATGGCGACGAGGGCGCGCGCCGCTTCTTCCTGCGCGTCTGCCCGTCGCTCCTGCGCGTCGGCGCCGTCGCCTGCTGGACGCTCGGCCCCGGCATCGCGGACGACCTCGCCGAGGAGATCCGCGCGATCACGCAGATCGTGATCCGGGTCGAGGACGACCGCCTGATCATCACGAAGGCCGAGGCGCGCCCGCTCGACGTGGTCGGGGCGACCCTCAGCTACGGCCTCGGCCCCGACGGGCTGCCGCAGGTGCAGGAGATCTCCGACGCGATGCGGCTCGGTGCGGCGCTCGCGCAGGTGCGCGTCCAGCGCGGCCTCTCGCAGTCGCAGATCAGCCGCCTCGCCGGCGTCTCCCCGAGCGCGATCTCGCAGGCCGAGCGCGGCCAGCGCGGCCTCTCCGTGTCGACCCTGATGCGGCTCGCCACGGCGCTCGGCGTCTCCCTCGACGCGCTCGTGGTCGGCCAGGCCGACCCCGGCTACCGCATCCGCGGGCGCACGGCGCCCCACCGCGGCGGCGCCTCGCGCGTCGCGCTCGTCGACTCCGGCGAGAACGACTTCCGGCTCTACGAGTTCCGGCTCGACCCGGGCGCGCACGGCACGCCGCCCGCGCACCCGCGCGGCACCGAGATCGTCCTGCTCGGCCAGGGCCTCCTGATGGTGAACATGACCGACGGCTCGACGCCCGTCATCCGCGAGGGCGAGGCGCTCGTCGCGCAGGGCACCGGCGTCGCCGACTGGAGGAACCTCGACGAGGATCAGGCGATCGGGTTCTGGATCGTGGTGTAGGCGCCACGCCCGGTCGGCACCGTCGACCGCGTATCGCCAAACGACCCAAAGCGCGGTCCGTTTCGGGTCGTTCGGCGGATTCCCGGTGGGGGCCGCCGGTCCCGGCCCCGGACACGCGAAGGGCCCCGCGGCGCCGCCCCGGAGGACGGCCCCGCGGGGCCCGGTCGCGCCGTCCGCCTAGGCCTGGTTGGTCTCGGCGAGCAGCTCCTCGGCGAGCGCCTTCTTCTGCTCGGGCGTCATCTTCTTCGTCTCGTTCTTGATGGCGCGCTCGTTGACGACCTGGTTCCAGTAGTCGAGCGACTCCATGCCGAGCAGGGCGGTCTTGCCGACGAACTGGCGCAGCACCTCGTTCGTCGGGCCCATCACCCAGCCGGCCTTGCCGTCGCGGACGTAGCGCTCGAGCTGCAGCGGCGACTTCTTGTACGCCGTGCCGCCCGTCGAGTGCAGCATCTCGTCGACCACGTTGCCGACGTTCTTCGCCGCCGCGAACTTCAGCTGCCAGAGCCAGTGCAGGAAGTTGCCGCGCGCGTACTCGGACTGCTCGAGGGTGCGCTGGCCGTTGTCGGTGACGGCGTCCATCGCGGCCGCGATCGAGTAGTTCATGCAGCGGACGGCGTTCGTGTCGATGATCGCCTCGCCGACCGAGTCCTGGATCGTCGGGTAGTCGCAGACGCGCATGCCGACGTCCTTGTGGACCTTGCGGGTCGTGTGCTGGATGCAGATGTCGATCGAGCCGAGCGAGATGCCGTTCCAGCAGGCGCTCGAGGAGATCAGGAAGAACGGGTCGACGGCCTCGTCGTTCGACCAGGCGCCGTCGCCGATCGCGCCGACCATGCGCTCCTCCGGCAGCAGCTTCCAGTCGAGGAGCAGCGTGCCGGACTGGTTGCCGCGCAGGCCCATCGCGTCCCACTCGGCGCTGCCGGCCTCGACCTCGTCGGCGAAGGCCAGCCAGCAGGTCAGGTCGGAGTACTCCTTGAAGTCCGGGGAGGTCGTCTGCAGGACGTACCAGTCGGCGAAGCCGCCCGACGTCGTCCAGGACGCCTTCTTCAGCACCTCGTAGCCGCCGTCGACCTTGCGGGCGCCCGACGAGATCGGGTACCAGAAGTGCGAGCCGGTCTCCGGGTCGGAGTAGGAGAGGGTGCCGATCAGCTTGTCGGAGACGACCTTCTTGAGGACGTTCTCGACCTGCCACTCGGTGGCGGTCAGGCGCAGGGCCTCGACGGCGCCCATGTGCATCGTGTAGCACATGGCCGTGGACGCGCAGCCGTAGCGCGCGATCGTCTCGGTCGTGGCGACCAGCATCGCGTGGCCCTGGCCGAGGCCGCCCCACTCCTTCGGCAGGGTGACGCCGAGGAACGGGCCGAGCGCCTCGAGGCTGGCGCGGGGGAAGGTCAGGTTGGCGTCGTTCTCGGCGGCGTGCGGCCGGATCTCCTGCTCGCAGATCTCGATCAGCTGCTCGCGCAGCGCTCGCTGCTCGTCGGTCAGAAACCAATCCGGGTTGAACATCGGATCGAGCCCGGCCTTCGCGCTCTCTACTGCTACTGCCATGACGGCGACTCCTCCTGGCTGTGCGGATCCCCGCGGCGGTGCGGTGCGCCGCCGTTCCTACGCGAAAGGCTACCGCAGGAGCGGCGCCGCGTCATGCGCGTATCGCACATGACGGAGATGCGGGGGGTGGCCGACGCGCACATGCGCCGGCCACCCCCCGAGGACCCCTAGAACAGGGTCAGGTAGCGCCTCAGCTCCCAGTCGGCGACCTGGGTGTGGTACTCCTGCCACTCGGCCTTCTTGACCTCGGCGAAGTAGTCGAGGTACGGGCGGCCGTCCATCGCGCCGAGCCAGTCGCGCAGCACCTTGTCCTTCTCGGCGGCGCGGGTCGCGTCGAGCAGGTTGGCCGGCAGCGTCTTGATGCGCTTGCGGCGGATCTGGTCGGGCGTCAGCTCGTAGAGGTTGTCGAGGTTGGGATCGCCCGGGTCGGCCTTGGCGGCGACGCCCTCGACGCCGGCGGCGAGCAGCGACGCGGCGGCCAGGTACGGGTTCGCCGAGCCGTCGACGGCGCGGATCTCGATCCGCCCGGGCGCCGGGATGCGGATCGCCTGGGTGCGGTTGTTCATGCCGTAGGTGGCGTAGGCCGGGGCCCAGGTGGCGCCCGAGGTGGGGGCGCCGACGCCCATCCGCTTGTACGAGTTGACGGTCGGGGCGAACAGGGCCGTCAGGCCCTCCATGTGGTCGATGATGCCGCCGAGGAACTGGTAGGCGAGCTTCGACAGGCCGAGGCCGCGCGGGTCCTTCGGGTCCTCGAAGAGGTTCTTCTTGCCGGTCTTGTCCCACAGCGAGATGTGCAGGTGGCCGCCGTTGCCGGTCAGGTGCGAGAACGGCTTCGGCATGAACGTGGTCAGGAGGCCGCGCTCCTGCGCCATCGCGTGGACCATGTAGCGGAAGAAGATCGCCTTGTCGGCGGTGCGCAGGGCGTCGTCGTACTCGAAGTTGAGCTCGAACTGCCCGTTGGCGTCCTCGTGGTCGTTGGCGTAGTTGCCCCAGCCGAGCGCGTTGAGGTTCCGCGACAGCTGCGAGATGAAGTCGTACGAGCGGGTCAGGCCCTTGATGTCGTAACAGGGCTGCTCCATCGTGTCGAGGTCGTCGGCGAGGACGATCCGCCCGTCCCGCTCCTTGAGCAGGAAGAACTCCAGCTCCATGCCCATCTTGAGCCGGTAGCCGAGCTTCTCGGCGCGGGCCAGGGCGTTCTTCAGGATCGTGCGCGGGCAGTAGTTGTAGGGCGCGCCGTCGACGGTGATGTCGCAGGCGAAGCGGGCGAGGCCCGGCTTGAACGGCACCGGCGTGTAGGACTCCGGGTCCGGCATCGCGGCGATGTCCGGCGAGGCCGGCGTGTGGCCGATCGGGCCGGCGGCGAACCCGGCGAAGCCGGCGCCGTCGTCGAACAGCATGTCGAGGCGCTCGGCCGGCACCAGCTTCGCGCTGGGCTTGCCGTTCATGTCGACGAACTGGGCGAAGAAGAAGTCGACGCCGTCCGCCTTCGCGCGGCGCCGCACCTCCTCTCGGTTCTTGGGGCTAGCGGCCACCGTCGCTCCTCTCCTCGGTCTCGGGGGTCCTCCGCACCACGGGGGCGCGGAAAGGCATGGTAGACGAACCTTTGGACGTCCGGGGGCGGGGGGTCGCGCCCGCCCGCCCGTCGGCGCGGGCGCCCGCCGCGCCCTGCTACGGTGCCCCGCGATGAAGGCGGACCTGCACCCCGACTACCCGGTCGTGACGATCACGTGCACCTGCGGGAACTCGTTCGAGACGCGCTCCACGCGCGGCGACTACGCGGTCGAGATCTGCTCCGCCTGCCACCCGTTCTACACCGGCACCCAGAAGCTGATCGACGTTGGCGGCCGGGTCGAGCGCTTCAACAAGCGCCTCGCCAAGAAGTCCGGCAAGGCCGGCGCGTAGCCCGGACGGGCGGTCCCGCGTGAGCGCCGCCGTCGGGGGCCAGGCCGTCGTCGAGGGCGTGATGATGCGCACGCCGTCGGCGTGGGCCGTCAGCGTGCGCCGACCCGACGGCCGCATCACCACCGTCGTCGAGGACGCCCGCTCCGCCGGGCTGCGCAGCCCCGTCCTGCGCTGGCCCGTGGTGCGCGGCGTCGTCGCGCTCGGCGAGTCGCTCGTGATCGGCATGAAGGCGCTGTCGGTCGCCGCGCGGCTGTCGGCCACCGACCGCGACGGCGCGCACGACGGCGAGGCCGGGGCGGGGGCCGACGGCGCGGGCGAGGGCGAGCTCGGGCGCAAGGAGATCGCGATCGCACTAGGCGGCGCGCTCGTCTTCTCGATCCTCTTCTTCAAGGTCGTGCCCGGCGTCGTCGCGAGCCTCGTCCCGATCGACGACACGTTCCTGTTCGTGCTGCTCGAGGGCCTGATCCGGGTCGCGCTGTTCATCGGCTACCTGCTCGTCCTGTCGCTCCTGCCCGATCTGCGCCGCGTCTTCCAGTTCCACGCCGCCGAGCACATGGCCCTCAATGCGCTCGCGGCGGGCGCCCCGCGCACGGCCGAGGCCGCCGCCGGGCACTCGCGCATCCACCTGCGCTGCGGCACCGCGTTCCTGCTCTGGGTGATGGTGATCGCGATCATCGTGTTCGCCTTCGTCGGCCGGCCCGACCTGTGGCTCGTGATCGCCTCGCGGATCCTGCTCGTGCCCGTCATCGCCGGCCTCGCCTACGAGGTGATCCGCCTCGCCGGCCGCTACGGCGCGAACCCGCTCGTGCGCGCCGTGCTCTGGCCCGGCCTGCTCCTGCAGCGGCTGACCACGCGCCCCGCCGACGCGGAGCACCTCGAGGTCGCCGTCGCCGCCCTCGACGCCGTCCTCGCGCGCGAGGAGCTCAACCGCCGGCGCCGCGCCGAGGCCGACGTCGACGTGATGGCGTGAGGCGCGCGCCGGCCCGCCGCGCGTAGGCTTCGGGGCCCGTGGAGCCCCTCGTCGCCCAGATCGAGCGCGCCTTCGCCGAGGCGGAGGCCGAGCTCGCCGACCCGGCGGTCCTCGCCGACCACCAGCGCCTCGCCGAGGCCGGCCGCCGTCACCGGCGCCTCGCCGACGCGCACGCCCTCGCCCAGGCCTGGCGCGCGGCGACGCAGACGGCGGCCGACGCCGAGGAGGCCCTCGCGGACGAGGCCGACCCCGAGCTGCGCGCCTTCCTCGAGGAGGAGCTCGCCGCGGCCCGCGCCCAGCTGCCCGAGCTCGAGGAGGGCCTGCGCATCGCGATGCTCGAGCGCGACCCCGCCGACGAGCGCAACGTGATCGTCGAGATCCGCGCCGGCACGGGCGGGGAGGAGGCGGCGCTGTTCGCCGCCGACCTCTACCGGATGCTGACGGGCTACGCCGACCGGCTCGGCTTCAAGCACCAGGCGCTCAGCTCGGACCCGTCCGACGCGGGTGGCCTGCGCGACATCTCGTTCGAGATCACCGGCGACGGCGCCTACTCCGCCTTCAAGTGGGAGTCGGGCGTGCACCGCGTGCAGCGCGTGCCCGCGACCGAGGCGCAGGGCCGCATCCACACCTCGACCGCGACGGTCGCCGTGCTGCCCGAGGCCGAGGAGGTCGAGATCACCGTCGACCAGAAGGACCTCAAGATCGACGTCTACCGCTCGACCGGCCCCGGCGGGCAGTCCGTCAACACGACCGACTCCGCGGTCCGCATCACGCACCTGCCGACCGGCGTCGTCGTCGCCTGCCAGGACGAGCGCTCGCAGCTGCAGAACCGCGAGCGCGCCATGAAGATCCTGCGCGCCCGCCTCTACGAGGCCGAGCGCGAGCGGCTCGACGCCGAGCGCGGCGCCGCGCGCGCCTCGCAGATCGGCACGGGCGCGCGCTCCGAGAAGATCCGCACGTACAACTTCCCGCAGAGCCGCGTCACGGACCACCGCATCAAGTTCACGACGCACGACCTCGAGCAGGTCCTGCTCGGCCAGCTCGAGGCGTTCACCGAGGCGCTGCGCGACGACTGGAACCGCGCCCAGCTGGAGGCCGCGGCCCGGCCCGATGGCTGAAGCCTTCCCCGACGGCATCCGCACGGTGCGGGACGTGCTCGCCCTGTCGAGCGCCTACCTCGAGGCGAAGGGCAGCCCGACCGCCCGGCTCGACGCCGAACTGCTCGTCGGCCACGCCCTCGGGATGCCGCGCCTCGACCTCTACCTGCACCACGACCGGCCGCTGACGGCGGACGAGCTGGCCGCGATCCGGCCGCTCTTGCGACGCCGCGCCGACCTCGAGCCCGTCGCCTACATCGTCGGGGAGGTCGGCTTCCGGCGGCTCGTCCTGCGGACGGACGCGCGGGCGCTGATGCCCCGGCCCGAGACCGAGACCCTCGTCGAGGTCGCCCTCGCGCTCCTGCCCCGCGGCGGGCGGCTCGTCGACGTCGGCACGGGCGCCGGGCCGATCGCGCTGTCCGTGAAGCACGAGCGGCCCGACGCTGACGTCCTCGCCGTCGACGTCTCCGACGCGGCCCTCGCCCTCGCCCGCGCGAACGCCGAGCGGCTCGGGCTCGAGGTGGCCTTCGCGGTCTCCGACCTGCTCGCCGACCTGCCCGGCCCCTTCGACGTGATCGCCGCCAACCTGCCGTACGTGCCCGACGGCGACCCGCGCACCGAGCCCGGGGTGGTGCGCCACGAGCCGCACCTCGCGCTCTGGGGCGGCCCCGACGGGCTCGACCTGATCCGGCGGCTCGTGGAGCAGGCGCCCGCGCGGCTGAGTCCGGGCGGGGCGGTCGTGCTCGAGGTCTCCGACGAGCAGGCCGCGGGCGTCCAGGGCCTGCTCGCCGCGGCCGGCCTCGGCGCCGTCGAGCGCCACCGCGACCTGGCCGGCGTCGAGCGCGTCCTGTCCGCCCGGCGCCCGTAGGCGGCGCCCGATCGGACGCGCGGCGGTTCCGAGTGGTCGCGAGCGCCGAGCCCGCCTAGACTGCCACGCATGGCCACCACCGAGAACTCCATCGAGACCCTGCGCAGCGCCGGGCTCGAGACCGTCGACCCCGAGATCGCGCGCCTGCTCGACGCCGAGCTGGACCGCCAGCGCGACGAGCTCGAGCTGATCGCCTCCGAGAACTTCACCTGGCCGGCCGTGATGGAGGCCGTCGGGTCCGTGGCCACCAACAAGTACGCCGAGGGCTACCCCGGCAAGCGCTACTACGGCGGCTGCGACGTCGTCGACGAGATCGAGGCGCTCGCGATCGAGCGCGCCATGGCCCTCTACGGCGCCGACCACGCCAACGTGCAGCCGCACGCCGGCGCGCAGGCCAACATGGCCGCCTACCTGGCGCTGCTCCAGCCCGGCGACACCGTCCTCGCCCTGCGCCTCGACCACGGCGGCCACCTCACCCACGGCCACCCCGTCAACTCGTCGAGCAAGTACTACGACTTCGTGCACTACGGCGTCTCGCCGGACACCGGCCTGATCGACATGGAGGACGTCGCCCGCCAGGCGCACGAGCACAAGCCGGCCCTGATCGTGACCGGCGCGAGCGCCTACCCGCGCACGCTCGACTTCGCCGCCTTCCGGGCGATCGCCGACGAGGTCGGCGCCCGCTTCATGGTCGACATGGCGCACATCTCCGGCCTCGTCGCCGGCGGCGAGCACCCGAGCCCCGTCCCGCACGCCGACGTCGTCACGTCGACGGTGCACAAGTCGCTCGCCGGACCGCGCGCCGGCTTCATCCTCTGCACCGAGGAGTGGGCGAAGAAGGTCGACTCGGGGCTCTTCCCGGGCCTGCAGGGTGGGCCGCTCTGCCACGGCATCGCCGGCAAGGCCGTCGCCTTCGGCATCGCCCAGACGCCCGCCTTCCGGGACTACCAGTGCCAGATCCGGCGCAACGCCCAGGCCCTCGCCGCGGCGCTGCTCGAGCACGGCCAGAAGCTCGTGTCCGGCGGCACCGATACGCACCTCGTCCTGCTCGACCTCCAGGACGGCCCGCTTTCGGGCAAGGAGGCCGAGGACCGGCTGCACTCGATCCACATCACGGCCAACCGCAACTCGATCCCGTTCGACCCGCGCCCCGCGATGGAGACGAGCGGCGTCCGCATCGGCACCCCCGCGGCGACGATGCGCGGCCTCGACGAGGCCGACTTTTCCGAGGTCGGCCGGATCATCGCCCGCGCCGTCACGGCCGACGCGGACCTCGACGCTTTGCGCGGCGAGGTCGACGCGATCCTCGCCCGCCGGCCGCTCTACGCCGGCCTGCGCGGGTTCGGGTCGAACCACGGGGACTAGCGGACGCGGGGGAACCGCGCGTGACGCCCACCGGGTGCGTGAGAGGGGTAGGCGGTGGTGCGTGAGAGTGCTAGGCAGCGGCCCGACAACAGGGTGCGCGAGCCGGTCTGCGCACGCGGTGGGGCGCAGCACGGGGCCGTGATCGCGGCGCTCGGGTGCGCCTGACCCGCCGGGCTGCCCGCGGGAGCGCGGGGTAGCCTGAGGCGCGGTGGCCGATACCCTGACCCGGCTCGACGTCTCGCCGTCGGCCCTCTACGCGCTCGTCATCGCGGTCGTGGCGACCGCGGCCCTGACGCCGATGATGATGCGCGTCGCGTGGCGGCTCGGCGTCGTCGACAAGCCGGGCGGGCGGCGCATCCACGACCGGCCGATCCCGCTGCTCGGCGGTGTCGCGATCCTGCTCGGGATCGTCGCCGCCGTCCTGCCGAACCTCGACGTCGACGAGCGCTACCGGCTGATCGTGATCGGCGCGGCCCTGATCTGCCTGCTCGGCGCCGTCGACGACCGCGTCGGCCTGCCGCCGCTGGTCAAGCTCGCCGGGCAGATCGCCTGCGCCGCGATCCCCGTGGCGGGCGGCATGACGATCGACGGGATCACGGTCCCCTTCGTCGAGCCGAGCGCCGTCTCGTTCGGCCTGCTCGCCTACCCGCTGACGATCGTCTTCATCGTCGCCGTCACCAACGTGGTCAACCTCGCCGACGGGATGGACGGCCTCGCCGCCGGGGTCTGCGCGATCAGCGCGCTGACCTTCGCGATCCTCGCGCTGTCCCTCGGCCGCATCTCGGCCGGCGTCCTCGCCGCCGCGATCTGCGGCGCCTGCCTCGGCTTCTTGCCCTGGAACTTCAACCCGGCGCGGGTGTTCATGGGCGACTCGGGGGCGCTCGTGCTCGGGTTCCTGCTCGCCTGCGTGTCGATCCAGGGCGTCATGAAGACGGCCGCCGCGCTCGCGCTCGTGTTCCCGCTCGTGGTGCTGCTCGTGCCGATCCTCGACACCGGGTTCGTGATCCTCAAGCGGGTCCGAGCGGGCCGCTCGATCGCGAGCGCGGACCGCAGCCACTTCCACCACCGGCTGCTGCGGGTCGGCTACTCGCAGCGGCAGGCGTGCCTGCTCCTCTACGCCTGGTCGGGGGTGCTCGCCGCCTTCGCCCTCGCCGTGCGCCTGTTCCCGTACCGGACCGACGGCGACTGGAACCTCTGGCCGACCGTCGGCCTGACCCTGTTCGGGCTCGGCGCCCTGTGGGTGACCTGGTACGTGGTGACGGCGCTCGAGCTCGTCAAGTACCGGCACCTGCGCCGGCTCGGGCTCGCCCGCGCCGGAGCGGCGGCGGACGACGCGCCCGTGCCGCGGCCCTTCGCCCGCCGGCGCACCTGATCGCGCCGCCCGCCCGGGCTGCCACCCGGCGCCCGTGCTGCTAGGTTTCCAAGCGCCCGGCGACGGGCCGAGCAGGACGCCAGGAGATCACGATCACCACGACGGGACAGGGCGGGGGCCCCGACGCCTCCGGACTCGCCGCGGGGATGTACGTGATCGCTGGGATCGTGCTCGGGGGGGTCATCGGCATGGCCGTCGGCCTCCTCACCGATCGGCTTGCGCCCGGCATCATGGTCGGGTCGACGATCGGGCTCGTGCTCGGCTTCTACCTCCTGTACCAGCGCTACTTCAAGCCCCGATGACGTTGACCCCGACCCGCTACCGCCTCGCGCTCGCCCTGCGCTTCGCGGCGATCATCCCGTGCCTGGTCGCGCTGCCCGTCTTCTGGGCCGCCGGCTGGCCGCTCGACGCGTGGGCGCTGTCCGTCGCGCTGCTCGTCGCCAACATGGCGGTCGCCTTCGGTGCGGAGCAGTTCGCGCGGGGCCGCAGCCAGATCCTGCAGGTCGGGATCGTCGGCGTGTCCCTGCTCTCGCGCGCCTGGCTGACCTTCGGCGCGCTGTTCATTATCGCCTGGACGTACGAGCGCCAGCTGGGCGTCGTCGCCGCCGCGGCCTTCCTCGTCTACTTTACGGTGGACATGGTCGCCCGCGGGATCAGCCATGTCCTCCTGAAGGACGCCGGAGCCGATGCGGCGTCCGCCGGGGGCGCCGCGTGAGCCGCCGCCTCGCGCTCGTCGCGCTCGCCCTGGTCGGCGTGCTGCTGGCGCCCGCCGCCGCGCTCGCCGAGGGCGGCGAGTTCAAGCCGGTCGACGAGTTCCTCAACGAGTACTGGGCCTCGTTCGCGCTCGGCCCGCTGACGATCGGCGTCTCGAAGCTCGTCGTCTACCTCTGGCTCGGCCTCGCGATCACGATCATCCTGACGCTCTGGGTCGTGCGCGGCGGCCTGCGCACCCAACCGGGCCGCACGCAGACCGTGGTCGAGCTGCTCTACACCTTCTCCGAGTCGAACATCGGCCAGGCCACGCTGCCGAAGGCCGCCTTCGCGCGCTGGTTCCCGTACGTGGCGAGCCTGTTCGTGTTCATCTGGACACTGAACATGATCAGCTTCATCCCGCTGCCGCTCGACACGCACAACCCGCTCTACGGGCCGATCCCCGGCCTGACCCTGTACGCGGCCACGTCGAACCTGTCGGTTACCCTCACCCTCGCGCTGATGACGATCGCGATCTCGCACTTCGAGGGCGCGCGCGCCAACGGCGTCTGGCCCTACCTGAAGAGCTGGGTGCCGCCGAGCCCGCCGGCACTGAAGCCGTTCCTGATCGTGCTCGAGGTACTGTCGCAGCTCCTGCGCATCATCTCGCTGAGCGTCCGGCTGTTTGCCAACATGCTGGCCGGCCACCTCCTGATCATCATGTGCATCGGCTTCGTGATCCTGCTCGGCAAGCTCTTCGTGGCGCCGATCGCGATCCCGATCGCCGTCGTCTTCTGGATCTTCGAGTGGGGCCTCGTGGCGTCGCTCCAGGCCTACATCTTCGCAATGCTCTCGGGCATCTACATCGGCTCGGCGATCGAGCCCCACCACTAAGCGACCAACCTACCCAGGAGGATCTCGGACACATGGCACTCACCGACCAGGGGCTCGTCGACGCCGCGAAGGCGCTCGCGCTCGGCCTCGGCACCGGCTTCGGCGCGATCGGCCCCGGCGTGGGCGTGGGCTACCTCATCGGCAAGACGATCGAGGGTGTCTCCCGCCAGCCGGAGATGCGCAGCGACCTGCAGGGCATGATGTTCCTCGGGCTCGCGCTGACCGAGGCGATCACGTTCTACGCCCTCCTGATGAGCTTCGTCGCCTTCTTCATCGCCTGATCCGATGACGTCGACGATCCTCGCAGAGACGGGCGGCGCCGGGCTGATCCAGCCCGAGCTCGGCCTCAGCCTGTGGACGCTGGTCACGTTCCTGATCGTGCTCGTGATCCTGCGCAAGTACGCGTTCGGCCGGATCGCGGCCCTGCTCGACGAGCGCCGGGAGGCCGTGCGCCAGAACCTCCAGTCCGCCGAGGACGCCCGCGAGGAGGCCGAGCGGCTGCTCGACGACTACAAGCAGCAACTGGCCGCCGCCCGGCGCGAGGCCGCCGAGATCCTCGAGAACGCCCGCGCCACGGCGACGGAGCAGCAGCGGCAGCTCGTCGCGGAGCTGTCCCAGGAGCGGGAGCGCGGCATCGCCGCCGCGCAGCAGGCGATCGCGGCGGAGACGCAGCAGTCGCTCGACCGCATCAAGCAGGAGATCGCCGACCTGACCCTGCTCGCCACCGAGAAGGTGCTGGGCCGGGCGCTCGACGACAAGGAGCAGAAGCGGCTCGTGGAGGAGGCCCTCGCGGGGGTCGACTTCTCGGCGCTGCACGGAGGCAAGGGCGGGGCGTGAGCGTCGCGACCCCGTACGCCACGGCGCTCTACGCGGCGGCCGACGAGGCCGGGTGTCTCGACGCCGTCGACGGCGGCCTCGCCGCGGTCGCGGACGCCGTCCGCGACACCCCGGCGCTCGCGCGCGCCCTGGCCAACCCGGCCGTGCCGCGCGAGGCCAAGGGCCGCCTGATCGGCGAGCTCTGCGCGGGCGCCGACGCGATGGTCGCGCGCCTCCTCGGCGTGCTGCTCGACCATCGCCGGCTGGACGCCCTGTCCGAGATCCAGGGCGTCTTCGCCGAGCGCGTGCGGCTCGCCAAGGGCGAGCTGGCCGTCGAGCTGACGACCGCCGTGCCGATCGACGACGCGACCGCGAAGACGGTCGAGTCGCAGCTGCGCGAGGCGACCGGCCTCGACGTGACCATGGATCGCACCGTCGATCCCGAGATCCTGGGCGGCGTGGTCCTGCGCGTCCGCGACCGGCTCGTCGACGCGTCGCTCCGGCGCCGCCTCGACCTGCTCGGCCGCGACCTCAGGTCCGCCCGCATCCCCACCGCCTAATCCGACCGACGGAGACACCGACGTGAAGCTCAGCCCGGACGAGATCGCCACCATCCTCAAGACCCAGATCAGCGGCTTCGAGGACACCGCCGACGTCGAGGAGATCGGCACCGTCATCCAGGTCGGCGACGGCATCGCCCGCGTCTACGGCCTCGAGCGCTGCATCGCCCTCGAGATGCTGGAGCTGCCGCACGGCGTCACCGGCCTCGCGCTCAACCTCGAGGAGTCGAATGTCGCCGTGGTCTTGTTCGGCGAGTGGCAGAGGATCCGCGAGGGCGACACCGTCCGCCGCACCGGCAAGGTCATGAGCGTGCCCGTCGGCGAGGCGATGGTCGGCCGCGTCGTCAACCCGCTCGGCCAGCCGATCGACGGCGGCCCCGCGATCGAGACCACGGAGCAGCGCCAGCTCGAGTTCAAGGCGCCCGGCGTCGTCGACCGCCAGCCGGTGAAGGAGCCGCTCCAGACCGGCCTGAAGGCGCTCGACGCGCTCGTGCCGATCGGCCGCGGCCAGCGCGAGCTGATCATCGGCGACCGCCAGACCGGCAAGACCGCGGTCGCGATCGACACGATCATCAACCAGCGCGACTCGGGCGTGATCTGCATCTACGTCGCCGTCGGCCAGAAGGCCTCGACGGTCGCGCAGGTCGTCGAGAAGCTGCGCGAGCAGGGCGCGATGGACTACACCATCGTCGTCGCCGCGAACGCCTCGGAGGCCGCGCCGATCAAGTACATCGCGCCCTACGCGGGCTGCGCGATGGGCGAGTACTTCCTCTACAAGGGCGGCCACGCGCTGGTGGTCTACGACGACCTCACCAAGCAGGCCGACGCCTACCGCCAGATGTCGCTGCTCGTGCGCCGCCCGCCGGGCCGCGAGGCCTTCCCGGGCGACGTCTTCTACCTGCACTCGCGCCTGCTCGAGCGCGCGGTCAAGCTGTCCGACGAGCTCGGCGGCGGCTCCCTGACCGCGCTGCCCGTGATCGAGACGCAGGCCGGCGACGTGTCCGCCTACATCCCGACCAACGTGATCTCCATCACGGACGGACAGATCTTCCTCGAGACGAGCCTCTTCTACCAGGGCGTCCGCCCGGCCATCAACGTCGGCATCTCGGTGTCGCGCGTGGGGTCGAACGCCCAGACGAAGGCGATGAAGAAGGTCGCCGGCCGGCTCAAGCTGGAGCTCGCGCAGTTCCGGGCCCTGGAGGCGTTCGCGCAGTTCGCCTCCGAGCTCGACGCCGCCACCCTGGCCCAGCTCAACCGCGGCCAGCGGCTCGTGCAGACGCTCAACCAGACGCAGTACGACCCGTGGCCCGTCGAGGAGCAGGTCGCCATCATCTGGGCGACCACGAACGGCCACGTCGACGACATCGACGTCGCCGACGTCGCCCGCTACAACGACGGCCTGCGCCAGGCGCTGCGCGCCGAGAAGTCGGTGCTGGCGGCGATCCGCGAGTCCCTCGACCTGTCCGACGAGACGGTCGACCAGCTGCGGGCCCAGGTCGAGCAGTTCGCCAAGGGCTTCCAGGGCTCGGCGGCCGCCGCGGGGGCCACCGCCTAGCACGTGGCCTCGCTGCAGGACATCCGCCGGCGGATCCACTCCGTCAAGAACACGAGCAAGATCACGAAGGCGATGGAGCTCGTGGCCGGCGCCAAGCTGCGTCGCGCCCAGGTCCGCATCGAGGCCCTGCGCCCGTTCGCGGACGGCATGCACGAGCTGATCTCGGAGGCGGCGGGGCGGACCACGTCCCTGCGCAACCAGCCGCTGCTCGAGCGCCGCGACGTGCAGACCACCGCGATCATGCTGATGTCCGGCGACCGCGGCCTGGCCGGCGCGTTCAACGCGTCCGTCCTGCGCCGCGCCCTCGACGAGGCCGCCGCCGAGCGCGCCCTCGGCCGGGACGTGGTCTGGTACGCCGTCGGCCGCAAGGGCGCGGGCTCGCTGCGCTTCCGCGGGGCCGAGCCGCGCCAGTCCTGGACGGGCTTCACGGACCGCCCGGTCTACCAGGACGCCGAGCAGATCGCGCACTCCCTGATCGCCGACTACGGCGACCAGGCCTTCGACCGGCTGGTGATGATCTTCAACCACTTCGACTCGCCGCTCGTGCAAACGGTCTACGCGACCGAGGTGCTGCCCGTGCCGCTGCCCGAGCGCCTGACGGAGCTGTCGGCGCGCGACCGCGCGCTGATGGGCGAGCTCCTGTTCGAGCCCGACGCCGAGCAGCTGCTCGAGCCGCTCCTGACCACGGCGCTCGAGACGGAGATCTTCCGGGCCCTGCTCGAGTCGACGGCGTCCGAGCACGGCGCGCGCATGACCGCGATGCGCAACGCCTCGGACAACGCCCGCGACCTGATCGACCGGCTCACGCTCGACATGAACCGCGCCCGCCAGGCCGAGATCACGCAGCAGCTGCTCGAGGTCGTGGCCGGCGCCGACGCGCTCTCGTAGCCCGCGGGCGGCGCGGGCCCGGTAGCGTGAGCGCCGTGAGAGGCGGCAGGTACGTCGACGGGGGTACGGGGGGCGGTCGCCGTCTGGTCCTCGCACTGGCCGTCGTCGTCGGCCTCGCGCTCGCGGCCGGCTGCGGCGAGTCGCCGGCCGACGGGGGCGGGGCGGTCCTGACCGCGTCGACGGTGGAGGTGGAGCCGACTGCGGCGGCCGGGGACGCGGGGTCCTTCCCGCCCCTCCAGGAGCGGCCGCCGCGCGGCGGCGTGCTCCGGGTCGCGCTCGCCGACGACATCGACTGCTGGAGCGGCCTCTCCTGGTACGGGGCCTCGTGGACGGTGTTCGGGTTCGCGGCGCGCGGGCTCTACGGGCACCTTGACGCCACCGACGCGCCCACCGGCGCCGCGGTCCGCCCCGAGCTCGCCGAGGACATGCCGCTCGTGTCGGAAGACGGCCTGACCTGGACGGTTCGCCTGCGCGAGGGCCTGCGCTTCCCGGACGGCTCGGCCGTCGATGCGGACGACGTCGTCGCCTCCTTCGAGCGGCTGCTCGACCCGGCCGCGCAGTGCGCCTCGGGCGGGGCCCCGGCCTCCGGCTACTACGCGGGACTCACGGGCTACCCGGAGTGGGCCGCCGCTCGCGCGGCGGGCGAGGACGCGGGACCGCTGCCTGGCGTGCGCGCGGTCGACGCGGCGACCGTCGAGTTCGCGCTCGGTACGCCGGACCCGGACCTCGCCTACGCGCTCGCGATGCCGTGGGCCTTCATCCATCCGGCGGATGCCGCTGGGGGCGAGGGCGGGGCCCCGCCCCCCTTCGTGGGGCCGTACCGCCTGGTCGAGGTCGCGCCGGGCGCGCGGATCGCGCTCGAGCGGGAGCCGGGCTGGGCGGCGAACGTCGCGGCCGGGATGCCGGAGGCGCCGTGGCAGAACGCGCTCGACGGGGTCGAGCTCGAGATCGGGGTGGCTGAGGGCCTGCAGGTGGCGAGGATCGCGGCGGGCACGCTCGACGCGAGCCTCGGCGCCGGCGTCCCGCACGGCGCGCAGGTGCAGCGCGCCGAGGCCGACCCCGCGCTCGCGGGCCGGCTGTTCTCGACGCCGGCCGCCACGATCCTGTTCGCCGCGCTGCGCGCCGACCGCCCCCCGTTCGACCGGCTCGAGGCGCGCCGCGCCGTCGCCCACGCCGTCGACCGGGCGGCCCTCGCTCGCCGCGCGGGCGGGCCGTTCGCCGGCCTGGCGTGGGGCCAGCTGCTGCCCCCGGGGCTGGTGGGCGACCAGCCGTCCGAGCCCTACGGCTTCGATCCCGCGCGGGCACGCGCGCTCGTGCGCGCCGCCGGGGCGCATGGGACGCCGGTGGTCCTCGTGCATGGTGCGGCGGCCTCGGAGGCCGAGATCGCCCGCGTCGTGGCGCGGGACCTGGCTGCGGCCGGGCTATCGGTGCGCCAGCGCGCCGTGCCCGGGCACCTGATCGCGGGGGTCCTGCGCGATCCGGCAGCGACGTGGCACATCGCGCTGCTGCCGTGGACCGGCAATTACCCCGACGCGACGGCCTGGTTCGGGCCGCTCCTGACGTGCGGGGGCGGGGCGGACGTCGGCGGCTGGTGCGACCCGGACTTCGACCGGCACGTCGCCGAGGCGGCGGCGCTGCCGCCGAGCCCGGAGCGCGACGCCCAGCTCGCGGCGCTGGCCACCGCCGTCCTCGTCGACCATGCGCCGCTCGTACCGCTGCTCGCGCCGCGTCACGTCGCGCTCGTCTCGGCGCGCGTCGTCAACTACCGCTGGGGGCCGGTCCTCGGGCTGCATCTGGGCGACCTCGCGGTCCGCGGCGCGGGGTAGCCGCACCGTCCGGAGCGGTTTCCGCTATGGTGCCGCGCAGGCGCGGAACGCCGGTTCCAGGGCGCCGCAGGCACGCATCCGACCACCGACCACGAGAGGCAGAAGGCGCACATGGCCGAGCGAAACGTCGGCAAGATCGTGGAGATCAAGGGTGTCGTCATCGACGCCGTCTTCCCCGACTCGCTGCCCGCGATCTACGCGGCACTGCAGATCCAGACCGAGCACGGCCACGTGATCGCGGAGGTGCAGCAGCACCTCGGCGACGACCGCGTCCGCGCGGTCGCCATGGACTCGACCGACGGCCTTGCGCGCGGCGCCGAGGTGAGCGACACGGGCGCCTCCATCAGCGTGCCGGTGGGCCCGCAGACGCTCGGCCGCATCTTCAACGTGCTCGGCGACGCGATCGACAAGGGCGAGCCGGTCGCCGGCGAGCGCTGGGAGATCCACCGCGAGCCGCCGCAGTTCCAGGACCTCAACCCGGTCCCGGCCGTGCTCGAGACGGGCATCAAGGTCGTCGACCTGCTGGCTCCGTACACGAAGGGCGGCAAGATCGGCCTGTTCGGCGGTGCCGGCGTCGGCAAGACGGTGCTGATCCAGGAGCTGATCAACAACATCGCGACCCAGCACGGCGGCCTGTCGGTGTTCGCCGGCGTCGGCGAGCGCACCCGCGAGGGCAACGACCTCTGGCTGGAGATGAAGGAGTCGGGCGTCATCGAGAAGACGGCGCTCGTCTACGGCCAGATGAACGAGCCGCCGGGCGCCCGCCTGCGCGTCGCCCTGTCGGGCCTGACGATGGCGGAGTACTTCCGCGACGTGGACGGCCAGGACGTGCTCCTGTTCGTCGACAACATCTTCCGCTTCACGCAGGCCGGCTCCGAGGTGTCCGCCCTGCTCGGCCGCATGCCGAGCGCCGTGGGCTACCAGCCGACCCTCGCCACCGAGATGGGCGAGCTGCAGGAGCGCATCACCTCCACGAAGAAGGGCTCGATCACCTCGGTGCAGGCGATCTACGTGCCGGCGGACGACCTCACGGACCCCGCCCCGGCCGCGTCCTTCTCCCACCTCGACGCCACCACGGTGCTCTCGCGCGCGATCGCGGAGCAGGGCATCTACCCGGCCGTGGACCCGCTCGACTCGACCAGCCGCATCCTGCAGCCCGGCGTCGTCGGCGAGGAGCACTACCGCGTCGCGACGGGCGTGCAGCAGGTGCTGCAGCGCTACAAGGACCTGCAGGACATCATCGCGATCCTCGGCATGGACGAGCTGTCCGACGAGGACAAGCTGACCGTCCAGCGCGCCCGCAAGATCCAGCGCTTCCTGTCGCAGCCGTTCTTCGTGGCCGCCGTGTTCACGGGCCTCGAGGGCAAGTACGTGCGCCTCGAGGACACGATCCGCGGCTTCCAGGAGATCCTCGACGGCAAGCACGACGACCTGCCGGAGCAGGCCTTCTTCCTGGCCGGCGGCATCGAGGACGTGGC
This sequence comes from Actinomycetota bacterium, assembly GCA_016870485.1. Lineage (GTDB taxonomy): Bacteria > Actinomycetota > Thermoleophilia > Gaiellales > F1-60-MAGs149 > F1-60-MAGs149. The sequence goes on along the minus strand of VGBM01000007.1, from coordinate 52,621 downwards.
GGCCGCGGCCGAGCGCCTGAAGACCGCCGCGTAGCCCGATGGCGACCCTGCACTGCGAGATCATCACCCCGGAGGGCCCGGCCTTCTCGGGGGAGGCCGAGATGGTCGTCGTGCCCGGCACGGAGGGCGAGCTCGGCGTGCTCCCGCGCCACCAGCCGATCGTCGCGCACCTCGACGTCGGCCAGATCCGCGTGAAGGTGTCGGCGTCGGAGTGGCGGGCCTTCGCCTCGTCGGACGGCTACTTCTCGATGCAGAACAACCGCGCGCTCGTGCTCGTCGAGGGCGCGGTGCCGTCGGACCAGATCGACGTCGAGGCCGCGCAGGCCCTCGCGGAGGATGCGCGCGGCCGGATCCAGGCCGCCGAGGCCGGCGACGAGACGGTCAACGCGTTCCGCGCCAAGCGCGACCTCGAGTTCGCCGAGAACCAGCTGCGCCTCGCCGGCCGCTAGGCGCGAGGCGGGGCGGGGACAACCGCTTCCCGTCATCCTGCGATACGACCGCTGGAGTTATCCTGAGTCCATGACCCATCGACCCGCCGTCGTCCTGACCGCCCTCGCGGCCGCGCTCGTCGTGGCGGTCGCGCTCGTCGCCGCCCTCGGCGCCGGCGACGCCGACGCGGGGGCCCAGGCGCGCGCGAAGGGCGCGGCGCTCGTGCCCGCCGACGCGGTCGCCTACGCGAGCGTCTCGATGAGCCGTGACGGCGCGCAGTGGCAGGCCCTCGAGGGCCTCGCGGCGCGCGTGCCGGGCGGCGACGCCAAGCTCGCCGACCTCGACGCGATGCTGGCCGCGGACGGCGAGGGAGCGGTCGTGCGCGCGCTCGGCGGCGACGTCTCCGTGGGCCTCCTCGGCGTCGACCTCGCCGGCGGCCTCGAGCCCGCGGCCGACGCCGTGCTGGTGGCCACCGAGGCCGACGGCGCAGCGCTCCTGCGCGAGCTGGCCCGTCTCGGCTTCGCCGAGGGCCCCGCGATCGACGGCACGCCCGTCTGGGAGCAGGGCGCCTCCGCCATCGCCGTCGACGGCTCGCTCGTCGTCGGCGCCACGTCGCGCGCCACGCTGCGCGAGGCGCTCGAGGTGCGGGCCGGTCGGGCGCCGTCCCTCGCCGACGAGGCCGCCTTCCGCGCCACGGTGGAGCGCCTTCCCGACGACCCGCTCGCCCTCGCCTACCTGAGCCCGGCGCGGCTCGCCCCGCTGGCGCAGGCCGCGGCGGTGCTTGTGCCCGCCCAGGAGTCCGGCGACCTGCCGAACGCGCAGGCGCAGATCACCGACCTCGTCGCCGCCCTCGGCGACGTGCGCGGCCTCGGCATCGCCGTGCGCGCCGAGGCGGGCGGTCTGCGCCTGGCCGCCGCCGGCGACGCCGACGAGGCAGCCCTCGCCGCCCGCGGCGCGGCCGCACCGGCCGCGTTCGCCCCGACCCTGACCGGCCGCGTGCCGGCGGACGCCGCGGGCGCGCTCGTCTTCGCCGACCTCGGCCCGCGCCTCTCGGCCGTACTCGAGCGGCTCGAGGCGGCCTCGCCGCAGCTGGCGGGCTACGTGGCCTCGATCGAGGCCGCGACGGGCGTCAGCCTGCGCGAGGGCCTCGTGCCCGCCCTGACCGGCCAGCACGCGCTGGTCGCCCTCGACGGCGCGGACCCGCAGGGCGCGCTGCTCCTCGCCCCGCCCGACCCGGCCGCGGCCGGCGCCACGATCGGCCGCCTCGTCGGCGCGCTCGACGCGGCGGGCCTGCGCGACGGCAAGGCCGGCGAGATCGCCGCCACCCGCCAGGAGGGCGGCTCCGTGATCGCCATCGGCAACGCGCCGGGCCTCGCGGCCCCGCCGCAGCGGGCGCTCGCCGACGACGCCGGCTTCCGCGCGACCCGCGACGCGGCCGGGGTGCCCGGCCAGGTCACGGGCCTCGCCTGGCTGAACGCCGACGCCGTGCGCCGGATGGCCGCGGAGCGGGCGGCCGAGCGGGGCGAGCAGCTGCCCGCCGCGCTCGACGCCGTCGGCGGCGTGATCGCCTGGGGCGAGCCCGGCGGCGCCGGCGCCTACATCGCGATCCGCTAGGCGGTCCGAGCGGGACGACGGCCCAGAGCACCCTGCTAGCATCCGTTTGCTAATCCGCCGCACTGATACGCGGTGGCCCTGGAGGAGCACTACGTGGCGCAGGAGCTCTCGATGCTGTTCACCTCGGAGTCCGTCACCGAGGGGCACCCCGACAAGATCGCCGACCAGATCTCGGACACCGTCCTCGACGCCGTCCTCGCGCAGGACCCCGCGGCGCGGGTCGCCTGCGAGAGCCTGGTCACGACCGGTCTCGCGCTGGTCGCCGGCGAGATCACCACGTCGGCGCGCCTCGACATCCCCGAGCTCGTGCGCGGCACGATCCGCGACATCGGCTACGACGACGCCCGCAAGGGCTTCGACTGCAACACCTGCAACGTGATGGTCGCCCTCGACCGCCAGTCGCCCGACATCGCGCAGGGCGTCGACGGCGCGGACGCCGACGAGGTCGGCGCGGGCGACCAGGGCATGATGTTCGGGTACGCCTGCTCGGAGACCCCCGAGCTGATGCCGCTGCCGATCATGCTCGCGCACCGCATGGCCGAGCGCCTCGCCGCCGTGCGCAAGGACGGCACGCTGCCCTACCTGCGCCCCGATGGCAAGACCCAGGTCACCGTCGCCTACGCCGAGGACGGCGGCCACCGGTGCCCCGTCGGCGTCGAGCGCGTTCTCGTCTCGACGCAGCACGCGGAGGAGGTCTCCCAGGACCAGATCCGGGCGGACCTCGCCGAGCACGTCGTGCGGCCGCTCCTGCCCGCCGATCTCTGCGACGTCGACCGCATCGCCGGCGAGCACCTGCTCGTCAACCCGACGGGCCGGTTCGTGATCGGCGGCCCGATGGGCGACTGCGGCCTGACCGGCCGCAAGATCATCGTCGACACCTACGGCGGCATGGGCCGCCACGGCGGCGGCGCCTTCTCGGGCAAGGACCCGTCGAAGGTCGACCGCTCCGCGGCCTACGCGGCGCGCTGGGTGGCCAAGAACATCGTCGCCGCCGGCCTCGCCGAGCGCTGCGAGGTGCAGGTCGCCTACGCGATCGGCGTCGCCCACCCGGTGTCCGTGATGGTGGAGACGTTCGGGACCGCCACGGAGGACGAGGGCCGCATCGCGGCGGCCGTCTCCGAGGTCTTCGACCTGCGCCCCGCCGCGATCCTCGAGGCCCTCGACCTGCGCCGCCCGGTCTATCGTCCGACGGCAGCCTATGGGCACTTCGGACGCGACGCCTTCGCCTGGGAGCGGACCGACAAGGTCGACGCGCTCCGCGCCGCCCTCTGATCCGTCCGTCCTCGTCATCCCGCTCGTCACGACGCGGGGGCTCGACCGCGCGCTGACGTACGCGGGCGACCTGCCCGTCGGGGCGGTCGTGGACGTGCCGCTGCGCGGCCGCACGGAGCAGGGTGTCGTGATCGGACCGGCCGGTCCCGACGACGCGCCCGCGGGCGTGGCGCTCAAGGCGGCCGCGGACACCGGCGGCCGCGTCCCGGTCGACCTCGTCGACCTCGCCCTGCGCGTGGCCGAGCGCTACGCGACGCCGTCCGCCCGCGCCCTGCGGCTCGTCCTGCCCCCGTCCGCGAACCCGCCGCCGCCCGACCCGTGGCTCGTGGCCGCGCCCGACGCCGCGGCGCGCGGCAGCCGCCAGCAGGCGATCCTCGCCGCCGCCGCCGCGCCGACGCCGCTCGGCGAGATCGCGCGCGCCGCGGGGGCCGCCCCGGCCGCGGTGCGCCGCCTCGTCGAGGACGGGCGCCTCGTGCCGGCCGCGCCGCCCGCCGCCGACCTCGAGGCGCCGCTCGACGCCAACCCGGCCCAGGCCGCGGCGATCGCGCGGCTCGAGGCCGCCGTCGACGGCACGGGCCCCCGCGAGCTCCTGCTCTACGGGGTCACGGGCTCGGGCAAGACCGAGGTCTTCCTGCGGGCCGCGGCGCACGCGCTCGCCCGCGGGCGCGGCGTGATCGTGCTCGTGCCCGAGATCGCGCTCGCCCCGCAGACCGCGGCGCGCGTGCGGGCCCGCTTCGGGCCGCTCGTCGAGGTCCTGCACTCGGGCCTCGCCGCCGGCGAGCGGGCGCGGGTCTGGCGCCGGCTCGAGGCGGGCGAGGCCCGCGTCCTCGTCGGCGCCCGCTCGGCGATCCTCGCGCCGATGCCCGACCTCGGGCTGATCGTCGTGGACGAGGAGCACGAGCCCGCCTACAAGCAGGAGTCGGACCCGCGCTACGACGCGCGCGCCGTCGCCCTGATGCGGGCGCGCCCGACGGAGGCGGCGGTGGTGTTCGCGTCGGCGACGCCGCGGCCTGAGGCCTGGCGGGCGCTCGAGCGGGTCGAGCTGGCCGAGCGGGTCGGCGGGGGACTGCCGCCCGTCGAGCTGGTCGACCTCGGGCGCGACGGCCACTACCCGCTGTCGCGGCCCCTGCAGGCCGCGCTCGCCGGCCTCGAGCGCGACGGCGGGCGCGCGATGGTGCTGCTCAACCGCCGCGGCGCCGCGCTCGCCCTGCACTGCCGCGCCTGCGGCAAGGGCTTCGGCTGCCCGTCCTGCGACGTCGCGCTGGTCCTGCACCAGCGCCCGCCGCGGCTCGTCTGCCACCACTGCGGGCACAGCGAGACCGCGCCGACCCGCTGCCCGCACTGCGGCGCCGTCGACATCACGCGCATCGGCGCGGGCACCGAGCGGCTCGAGGAGGAGATCGTGCGGCGCTACCCGCGCCTCGACGTGATCCGCCTCGACGGCGACGTCGCCGGCCGCCGGGGCGGGGTGGAGGGGGCGCTCGCCGCCTTCCAGGCCTCCGAGCGCGCCGTCCTCGTCGGCACCCAGCTCGTGGCCAAGGGGCACGACTTCCCCGACGTGCGCCTCGCCGCCGTGATCGACGCCGACCTCGGCCTCGCCATGCCGGACTTCCGGGCGGAGGAGCGCTCGTTCAGCCTGCTCTGCCAGCTCGCCGGGCGGGCCGGGCGCGAGGGCTCCGGCGGGCGCGTGATCCTGCAGACCTGGGACCCCTCCCAGCGCGTCGTGCGGCTCGCCGCGCGGCACGCCGTCGACGAGTTCCTCGACGGCGAGCTGGGCCGGCGCGAGGCACTGCGCTACCCCCCGTTCAGCCGGCTCGTGCGCGTCCTCGTCGAGGCGCCCGCCGCCGACGTCCCGCTTGCGCTCCTCGACGGGATCGCCGACGCGCTCGGGCGTATGCTCCCCGACGACCGGATCCTCGGGCCGGCACCCCTGATCCGGCTGCGCGACCGCCACCGGGCGCACCTGATTGTGCGGACCGATCGGGCCGAGCACGCCGCGCGCGCCGTGCACGCGCTGCTCGCCGACCGCCACGCGCTGCTGCGGCGGGCCGACGCGCGCGTCGCGGTCGACGTGGATCCGCAGACGGTCTGACGACGTGCCAGACTACGCGGGTCCGGCGGAAAGGGGCTGACGTGGTCGACGACCTGGTGAACGACGCGAAGGAGCGGATGGCGAAGTCCGTGGAGGCCACGCGCGGCGAGTTCCAGACGGTGCGCACCGGGCGCGCCAACCCGCAGCTCCTCGACCGCATCGTGGTCGACTACTACGGCTCGCCGACGCCGCTCAACCGGCTCGCCGGCGTGCAGACGCCCGACCCGCGCTCGCTGGTGATCTCGCCGTACGACACGAGCGCCCTCGGCGAGATCGAGCGGGCGATCCAGGAGTCCGACCTCGGCCTGACGCCGTCGAACGACGGCAAGATCATCCGCCTCGCGATCCCGCAGCTGACGGAGGAGCGCCGCAAGGAGCTCGTCAAGGTCGTGCGCCAGATCGCCGAGGACGGCCGCGTCGCCGTGCGCAACGTGCGCCGCGACGCGATCGCCGACATCCAGTCTCTGGCCTCCGAGGTGGGGGCCGACGAGCTGCACCGCGCCGAGGAGAAGGTGCAGAAGCTGACGGACGACCACGTCGGCCAGATCGACGCCGCGCTCAAGCAGCGCGAGGCCGACATCATGGAGGTCTAGCGGCCCGGACGGGCACGCGGCGCCTCCAGCCGGTACGCTACGCGGGTGATCCGGGGCGCCCCCGCGGGGGAGCCCCACCGGGAGCATCCCCCGCCGTGGCCATCCTCGACCGCATCCGCCTGATCCGCCGCCCCGAGCCGGGCGCGCCCGAGCCCGGCCTCGCCGAGCACGTGGCGATCATCATGGACGGCAACGCGCGCTGGGCGAAGCAGCGCGGCCTGCCCACGCTGTCGGGCCACCACGCGGGGGTGCGCGCGCTGCGCCGCACCGTCGAGGCGGCCCCCGACCTCGGGATCCGCTCGCTGACCGTGTACGCCTTCTCGACGGAGAACTGGACGCGGCCCGAGGACGAGGTGTCCGGGCTGATGGACCTGTTCGCGCGCACGATCGAGGGCGAGTTCATGGACCTCCACCGCCAGGGCGTCCGGATCCGCTTCATCGGCCGCCGCGACCGCGTCACCCTGCGGATCCGCGCGCTGATGGACGACATGGAGGAGCGCACGCAGGCCAACGAGCGGCTCGACCTGTTCGTGGCCTTCGACTACGGCGGGCGCGCCGAGATCGTCGACGCCTGCCGGCGGATCGTGGCGGACGGGCTGCGGCCCGACCAGATCGACGAGACGGCGATCCGCGAGCGGCTCGCCGCCGCCGAGCTGCCCGACCCGGACCTCGTGATCCGCACGTCGGGCGAGCAGCGCGTCTCGAACTTCCTGCTCTGGCACACCGCCTACGCGGAGTGGGCCTTCCCGGAGACGCTCTGGCCCGACTTCGGCGCCGAGGCGCTGCAGGAGGCCGTCGGGGAGTTCGCCACGCGCCGGCGCCGCTTCGGCGGGCGCTGACGCCGGTGGGCAACCTCGCGAGCCGCATCCTCGTCGCGGCGATCCTGCTCCCGCTCGCCCTCGGCGTGCTGTGGCTGGGCGGCTGGTACCTGGTCGGCTTCGGCGTGGTGGTGGCCGTGCTCGCCCTGCACGAGCTGTGGACGATGGCCCGCGACCACCGCCCGATCGTGATCACGGGCTACGTCGGCGCCGTCGCCGTCGTCCTCGCCGCCGAGCGGGAGGGCCCGGCCGGCATGGTGCTCGTCCTCGTGCCGGCGCTGCTCCTGACCTTCGTCCTCGCCGCCGCCACGTCGCGCGAGGGCGCCTCGGCCCTGACGTCGATGGCGGTCACCGCCTTCGGCGTCGTCTGGGTCGGCGTCGGGCTCGGCAGCGTCGTCGTCCTGCGCGACGGGTCGTTCGACCTCGTCCTCGCCGTCCTGCTCGGCACGTGGGTCGCCGACATCGGCGCGTACGCGGTCGGGCGGCTGATCGGCCGCCGCAAGCTGGCGCCCGCGATCTCGCCCGGCAAGTCGGTCGAGGGGTTCGTCGCGGGCGTGGTCGCCGGCACGGCCGTGGTCTGGTGGGTGCTCTACGGGCAGGGCATCGTCGGCACCTGGGAGGCGCTCGTGGTCGGCCTCGCCGTCGCCGTCGCGGGGCCCTTCGGCGACCTGCTCGAGTCGTACGTCAAGCGCGACCTCGGCGTCAAGGATTCGGGCACCCTGCTCGCCGGGCACGGCGGCGTGCTCGACCGGATCGACGCGATGCTGGTCACCGCGCCGGTCGCGCTGTTCGCGCTCTGGCTGGTCGGCGGCGCGTAGGCCCGGCCCCCGGCGGCGGCCCGGCCGCCCGGCCGGTGGCACCATGTGGTGCGGATGACCCGTCTCGCCCTCCTCGGAGCCACCGGCTCGATCGGCCAGCAGGCGCTCGCCGTGGCGGCCGCCAACGACGACCTCGAGGTCGTCGCCCTCGCCGCCGGCTCGGACGTCGACGGCCTCTGCGCCGCCGCGCGCGCCACGGGTGCCCAGCGGCTGGCGCTGGCCGACCCCGCGGCGGCCGAGCGCGCGGCGGCCGAGCTCGGCCGGCCCGTGGCGGGCGGCCCCGACGCGATCGAGGCGCTGGCCCGCGAGGCCGAGGCGGACGTCGTCCTCAACGCCGTCGTCGGCGCCGCGGGGCTGCGCGCCAGCCTCGCCGCGCTCGAGGCGGGTCGCGACCTCGCCCTCGCCAACAAGGAGAGCCTCGTCGCCGGCGGGCCGCTCGTCCTCGCCGCGGCGCGGGCGGGCGGCGGCGCGATCCTGCCCGTCGACTCCGAGCACTCCGCGCTGATGCAGTGCGTGGGCGACGCCCCCGCCGAGCAGGTCGCGTCGCTCGTGATCACCGCGTCGGGCGGGCCCTTCCGGGGCCGGACCCGCGCCGAGCTCGAGGGCGTCACGGTCGAGCAGGCGCTCGCGCACCCGACGTGGGCGATGGGCGCGAAGATCACCGTCGACTCCGCCACTTTGATGAACAAGGGCCTCGAGGTGATCGAGGCGCACTACCTGTTCGGGGTGCCGTACGAGCGGATCGAGGTCGTCGTGCACCCGCAGTCGATCGTGCACGGCATGGCGCGGCTGCGCGATGGCGCGCTGATCGCGCACCTCGGCCACCCCGACATGCGCGTGCCGATCTCGTGGGCGCTGACCTGGCCCCGGCGGGCCCCCGTCGACGCGCGCCCGCTCGACCTCGCCGAGGCCTTCTCGCTCGACTTCCAGCCGCCCGACCTGGTGGCCTTCGGCTGCCTGCGGCTCGCGCTCGAGGCGGGCCGGGCCGGCGGGACCGCGCCGGCGGCCCTCAACGCTGCGAATGAGGAGGCAGTGGCGGCCTTCCTCGCAGGACGGATCGGGTTCCTCGACATCGAGGCGCTCGTGCAGGACGCGCTCGAGCACGACGGCGGCGGGCCCGCCGACGCGCTCCAGGCGGTGCTCGCGGCGGACGCCGCGGCACGCGAGCGGGTGGCCGCGCGGCTCGGGGGCGGCGCGTGACCTGGCTCTACGTCGTCCTCAGCCTGCTCCTGCTCGTGTTCGTCCACGAGCTCGGGCACTTCGTCGTGGCGCGGCTCGTGGGCGCGCGGGCCACGCGCTTCCTCGTCGGCTTCCCGCCCGTGGCGCTGTCCTTCCGGCGCGGCGAGACGGAGTACGGCCTCGGCCTGATCCCGCTCGGCGGCTACGTGCGCATCGTCGGGATGAACCGGCCGCAGAAGGGCGACGAGGCGATCCTCCAGGACGCCCTCGAGGAGGCCGACCTGCGCCGCCCCGAGGGCCAGCGCGACCTGCTCGGCCCCGCGATCGCGGAGCTCCGCGGCGCGCTGATCCTCGACGCGAGCCCGGCCGCGCAGGGCGCGGCCCAGCGCGCGCTCCTCGCCCTCGAGGCGGAGCAGGACCGGCTCCACCCGAAGACGTACCAGCAGGCGCGCAAGGACCTCGAGCGGCTGCGCGACGACCTTGACCCGCGCGCCTACTGGCGGCTGCCGGTCTGGCGGCGGATCGCGATCGTGGTCGCCGGCCCCGCCGCCAACGTCGCCGCCGCGCTGGTCTGCCTGACGCTGTTTTTCTGGAGCGGTGTGCCGATGCTGGAGACGACGACCACGGTGCAGTCCGTGTCGGGCGCCCCGGCCGCCGCCGCGGGCCTCGAGGCGGGCGACCGCATTACGGCCGTCAACGGGACGCCCGTGGACGGCGATTGGCAGGCCGTCTCGCAGGCGGTGCAGGACGCGCAGGGCGGGCTCGTGACGCTGCAGGTCGAGCGCGCCGGCCAGCCCGTGACGCTCGACCCGGTCCGGCCGGAGGCGGTCGACGGGCGCTGGCTGCTCGGCTTCACGTTCCTGCAACAGTCGGCGGGCACCGAGCGCGAGAGCGTGCCGCAGGCCGCGGGCAGCGCCGCGACGTGGACGTGGGTGATCACGCGCGAGTCGCTCGTCGGCCTCAAGAACATCGTCGCGACGTCCGACGGGTACGAGCAGGTCTCGTCGATCGTGGGCATCACCGCGGCCTCGGAGGAGAGCGTGCGCACGGGCTCGTTCCTGTGGACCCTCGGCGTCGTCTCGCTCGCGCTCGCCATCTTCAACCTGCTGCCGTTCCTGCCCCTCGACGGCGGGCACATCCTGATGGCCCTGATCGAGAAGCTGCGCCGCGGTCGGCCCGTCTCGCGCGTCACGATCGAGCGGGTCAGCATCGTCGGCATCGCCGTGATGCTGGTCCTGTTCGCGATCGGCCTCAACAACGACATCAGCCGCTTCGGCGGCCCGTAGCCGAGGAGTAGACTTCCGCCGATGGCCAGCCAGCGCCAGATCAACGTGGGCGGCGTCCCGATCGGGGGCGGCGCGCCCGTCGCCGTCCAGTCGATGACGACGACGAAGACCCACGACGCCGGCGCGACTCTGGAGCAGATCGGGCGGCTCGCCGAGGCGGGCGTCGACGTCGTCCGCGTGGCGGTGCCCGGGCTGCCCGACGTGGAGGCCCTGCCGCGGATCATCGCGGGGAGCCCCGTCCCGATCATTGCGGACATCCACTTCAACGCCTCGCTGGCCCTGAAGGCGATGGACGCGGGCGTCGCAAGCGTGCGCATCAACCCGGGCAACATCGGCGGCCCCGACAAGGTCCGCGAGGTGGTGCTCAAGGCGCAGGAGACGGGCACGCCGATGCGGATCGGCGCCAACGCGGGCTCCCTGCCCGACCATCTGCGCTGGACCGCCACGGCCGACCCCGTCGGCGCGCTCGTGAAGGCGGCGATGGAGGAGGTCGAGATCCTCGAGGAGCTCGGCTTCCACGACTTCAAGATCTCCGTCAAGTCGTCGTCGGTGCCGGTGATGATCGGCGCCTACCGCACGCTGTCCGGGCTCGTGCCCTACCCACTCCACCTCGGCGTGACCGAGGCGGGCACGCTCGTGACGGGCGCCGTCAAGTCGGCGATCGGCATCGGCACCCTGCTCGAGGAGGGCATCGGCGACACGATTCGCGTGTCGCTGTCGACCGATCCGGTCGAGGAGGTGCGGGTCGCGTTCGACATCCTGCGCGCGCTCGGCCTGCGCCACATGGGCCCCGAGCTGATCGCCTGCCCCTCGTGCGGCCGCACGAACGTCGAGGTGCATGAGCTCGCCGGCGTCGTCGAGGACCGCCTGCGCGGCTACCGCGAGCACTTCGAGGTGGCCGTGATGGGCTGCGCCGTGAACGGGCCGGGCGAGGCGGGCGACGCCGACTTCGGCATCGCCGGCGGCCGCGACGCGGGCCACATCTACGCGCACGGCGAGGTGCTGCGGCGTGTGCCGCAGGAGCATCTCGTGGACGAGCTGTTCGCCGAGATCGACGCCTGGATCTCCGAGGGCATGCCGCGCCCCGAGCGCGGCCGCCGCAAGCTCGGCCTACCCGTCGTCGGAGGGGGTTCCTGATGGGCGAGGACGACCAGAAGGCGATCGCGATCGCCGCCGCCGTGGCGGTCGGGACGGGGCTGTTCGTGGCCTCGAAGACGGTGCGCGTCCTGGTCCTCGCGGGGGCCGCCGCCTACGGGGTCTACCGCCTCAAGGGCGGCCACGACCCGTGGGTCGACGTGCAGCCGCCGCGCGCCCGGTGACCAGCGCCCTCGACGCCGCCGAGGCGCGCCTCGCGACCCTCGAGCGCGACGCCAACCGCGCCTGGTGGGCGATGGCCTGCGACGCGACCGACGCCCACTCGGACGCGGCCGAGGCGGCGAGCGCCGCCCTCGAGCACGCGCTCGCCGACCCCGCGCTCGCCGCGGCCGCCGTGCCCGCGGACGACGCGCCGCTCGAGCGCCGCCGCGCCGAGGTGCTGCGGCTGATGACGGCGGGCCGCCGGCGCCCGCCCGCGCTGATCGACCGGATCGTGCGGCTCGAGACCGAGCTGATGGGCATCCACTCGCGCTACCGCGCCGCCGACGGCGATCGCGAGCTCGACGCGGCCGCCGTCGACCGGGTCCTGCAGACGAGCACCGACGTCGCCGAGCGCGAGCGCGTCTGGACCAGCGCGCGCGGGGTGGGGGCCGAGGCCGCGGGCCCCCTGCGCGAGCTCGTGCGGCTGCGCAACGAGGCGGCCCGCGCGCTCGGCCACCGCGACCACTACGCGATGAGCCTGGCCCTCGACGAGCTCGACGAGGCCCGCCTCTACGGGCTCCTCGACGCCCTCGAGGCGCGCCTCGAGGGCGCGTGGGCGGCGGAGCGCGGGCGGATCGCCGCGGAGCGCCGGCGGGCGCTCGGGCTGCCCGACGACGCGCCGCTGATGCCCTGGCATCTCGTCGACCCGTTCGGGCAGGAGGCGCCGAGCGTCGGGCCCGACCCGCTCGAGCCCGTGATCGGCCAGGTCGATGCGCTGGCCGCCTCCTGCGCCTACTTCGCCGACCTCGGCCAGCCCATGGAGGGCGTCGTCGACCGCTCGGACGTCCTGCCGCGGCCCGGCAAGGACCAGCACGCCTTCATGATGCACGTCGACCGCACAGGCGACGTGCGCACGCTCCTCAACCTGACGCCGACGGTGCGCTGGCTCGAGACGACGCTGCACGAGCTCGGCCACGCCGCCTACGAGGTCGCGCTCGACCCGGCCCTGCCGTGGCTCCTGCGCGACCCCGCGCACACGCTCGTCACGGAGGCGATCGCGATGCTGCACGGCCGCCGGGGCCGCGACGCCGCCTTCCTCGAGCGCTACGCGGGCGTGCCCGCCGACGTCGCCCGGGACCCGGCCAACGCGGCCACCCTGCGCCGCGGTCTCCTGATCCTCGCCGCGTGGGTGCCCGTGATGGTGCGCTTCGAGCGCGCCCTCTACGCCGACCCCGACCAGGACCTCGACGGCGTCTGGTGGGACCTCGTCGAGCGCCACCAGGGGATCGGCCGCCCGCCCGCGCCGCCGGCCGACGCCTGGGCCTCGAAGATCCACCTCGCCGTCGCGCCCGTCTACTACCAGAACTACCTGCTCGGCGAGATCCTCGCCTCGCAGATCCAGGCCTGGACGATGCGCGAGACCGGGGCCGCCTCGCCCGCCCGGGACCCGGTCCGGGTCGGGCCGCTGATCGCCGAGCGCCTGCTGCGCCCCGGGGCGTCCGTGCGCTGGGACCGGCTCGTCGAGCAGGCGACCGGCGCGCCGCTCGGGGTCGACGCGTTCGTGCGCGACGCCGCCGCCTGAGGACGACGGCTCAGGCGCGCGTGAGGGCGTCGAGCCGCTCGAAGAAGAGCGCCCAGCCGGCCGTGGCCTGCTCGTACTGCTCGGCGGTCAGGCCACCGCCCTCCTGCCGGAACTCCTGCTCCGTGCCCGCCCCGTGCTGCGCGAGCACCACGCTGCAGGTCTCCGCGCCGCGCCCGCCGTCGGCGGCGAGCGTGAAGACGAGCCGCGCCGGCGCCGCGACCTCGAGGTAGCGGCCGCTGAAGCCGTAGCGATTGCCGTCGGGCGCGAGCATCCGCAGGTCCCAGGCGCCGCCGGCGACGGCGTCCTGCGTCGCCTCGACCTCGCTGCCCGGCGCCCCGAACCACTCGCCGAGGCGCCCCGTCCACGCCGTCCAGATCGCCTCCGGCGGGGCCGCGAAGGTGCGGGTCAGGTGGATGGCCATCCGCGTCGGCTAGAGCTGGAGCAGCATGCGGCTGTTGCCGAGCGTGTTGGGCTTGACGTACTCGAGGTCGAGGAACTCGGCGACGCCGCGGTCGTACGAGCGGCGCATCTGGTCGTAGACCTCGGGACTGACCGGCGTGCCCTCGATCTCGCGGAAGCCGTGCCGCGCGAAGAACGCGGTCTCGAAGGTGAGTACGAAGATGCGCTCGATGCCGAGTTCGCGGCCGTGCTGGATCAGGCGCTCGACGATGCTGCCGCCGACGCCGCGGCGCTTGACCGCGCCGTCGACGGCGACGGTGCGGATCTCTCCGAGGTCCTCCCAGAGGATGTGCAGTGCGCCGCAGCCGACGACCTGGCCGTCCGCCTCCGCGACCCAGAACTCCTGCACGTCCTCGTAGAGGGTGACGGTCTCCTTCTCGAGCAGGACGCGGCCCGCGTACTGGTCGACGAGGCCGCGGATCGCGGCCACGTCGCGGGTCGTCGCGCGGCGGATCTGGAACTCCTCGGGCATGGGCGGGAGGGTATCGGAGGGCCGCGGCCCCCGGTCCCGCACCCGGAGCCCGGGGAGGTAGGATCTTCGTCCGTGTCCGCCGGCTTCGTCCACCTGCACTGCCACTCGGAGTACTCGATCCTGGACGGCGCCTGCCGGATCGCGGACCTCGTGCAGCGCTCCGTCGAGCTGGAGCTGCCCGCCGTCACGGTCACCGACCACGGCTCGATGGCGGGCGCCGTCGAGCTCTACCGCGCCGCCGAGCCGACGGGCCTGCGCCCGATCGTGGGCTGCGAGGTCTACGTCGTGGAGGACCGCCGCGCGAAGGAGCCGCCGGGGCGGCGCGACTGGGCGCACCTGACCCTGCTCGCCGAGGGCCTCGAGGGGTACCACAACCTCGTCCGGCTCGTGACCCTCGGCTACCTCGAGGGCTACCACTACAAGCCGCGCGTCGACCTCGAACTGCTCGCGCAGCACAGCACGGGCGTGATCGCCCTGTCGGGCTGCCTCGCGAGCCGCGTCAACCAGGCGATCCTGCAGCACGACGAGGCCCGGGCGCGGGCCGAGCTCGACCTGCTCGTGCAGATCTACGGCCCGACCGGCGTCTACGTGGAGATCCAGGACGCCGGGCTCGAGGAGCACAAGACGGTCAACCCGGTGCTGCTCAAGCTGGCCGACGAGATGGGCCTGCCGACCGTGGGCACGGGCGACGTGCACTACCTGCGCGCCGAGGACGCCGACCCGCACGAGGTGCTGCTCTGCATCCAGACGGGCGACGTGCTCGCCAACGAGAAGCGCTTCCGCTTCCCGAACAAGGAGTTCTTCCTCAAGACGCCGGAGGAGATGCGCCGCGCCTTCGAGCCGTACGGGCGCGACCTGCTCTCGCCGACGCTCGAGATCGCCGAGCGCTGCGACCTGCGCCTCGACCTCGGCGCGATCCGCCTGCCCCGCTACGACGTGCCGGAAGGCGAGGACTCGTACGCGTACCTGACGCGGCTCTGCGACGAGGGGCTCGCGCGCCGCTACGGCGCGCCCGACGAGGGCCTGCGGGCGCGCCTCAGGTTCGAGCTCGAGACGATCCGCGAGATGGGCTTCGCCGACTACTTCCTGATCGTCTGGGACTTCGTCGGCTTCGCGAAGCGCGAGGGGATCGGCGTCGGGCCGGGCCGCGGCTCGGCCGCCGGCTCGCTCGTCGCCTACTGCCTCGAGATCACCGACGTCGACCCGATCCGCTACGACCTGCTCTTCGAGCGCTTCCTCAACCCGGGCCGCAAGTCGATGCCGGACATCGACGTCGACTTCTCCGTGCACGGGCGCGAGCGCGTCATGAACTACGTGGTCGACAAGTACGGCCGCGACCGGGTCGCGCAGATCATCACCTTCGGCAAGCTCGCGGCGAAGCAGGCGACGCGCGACACGGGCCGCGTCCTCGGCCTGCCGTACGGGACGGTCGACCGCATCGCCAAGGGCATCCCCGACGGCGTCAAGGTCGGCTTCGAGGAGTCGCTCAAGCCCGGCCAGGAGTTGCGGGCGATGTACGACGATCCGGCGCCGATCGGCCGCACCGACGACGGCCGCGAGGTCACCGCGCGGCAGCTGATCGACATGGCGCGCCCGCTCGAGGGGCTCGTGCGGCAGGACTCGATCCACGCCGCCGCCGTGGTGATCGGCGACCGGCCGCTCGTCGAGTACCTGCCCCTGCAGCGCAAGGGCGCCGAGGCCGAGCTCGTCACGCAGTACGCGATGGGCGACGTCGAGGCGCTCGGCCTGCTGAAGATGGACTTCCTCGGGCTGCGCAACCTCGACGTGATCGACGAGTGCGTCCGGCTGGTCGAGGAGGCCACGGGCGCGCGGCTCGACATGGCGCTCCTGCCGCTCGACGACGAGCCGACCTACGCGATGCTGCGCAGGGGCGACGCGACGGGCGTGTTCCAGTTCGAGTCGACGGGCATGCGCGACGCCCTGCGGCAGGTGAGGCCGACCCGCTTCGAGGACCTCGTCGCGCTCGTGGCCCTGTACCGGCCCGGTCCGATGGCGAACATCCCCACCTACGCGCGGCGCAAGAACGGCCAGGAGGCCGTCTCCTACACGGACCCGCGGCTCGAGCCGATCCTCGAGTCGACGATGGGCGTCTACATCTACCAGGAGCAGGCGATGCGGATCGCCAAGGACCTGGCCGGCTTCTCGCCCGCCGAGGCCGACGACCTGCGCAAGGCGATCGGCAAGAAGGATGCCGCCGCGATGGAGTCCCTGAAGGGGCCGTTCATGGAGGGCTGCCGCGCGAGCGGGGTGGAGGAGCAGGTCGCCCGCGCCCTCTGGGACGAGAACGAGCGCTCGGCGGAGTACTCGTTCAACAAGTCGCACGCCGCCTGCTACGCCCTGATCGCGTACCGCACGGCCTACCTGAAGGCCAACCACCCGGCCGAGTACATGGCGGCGCTGATCTCGTCCGTGATGGACACGAAGGACAAGGTGCCGTTCTACGTGCAGGAGTGCGAGGCGATGGGGCTCGAGGTGCTGCCCCCGGACGTGAACTCGTCGCAGCGCGACTTCGCCGTCGTCGAGGGCCGCATCCGCTTCGGGCTGAGCGCCGTCAAGAACGTCGGCGAGAACGCCGTCCGGGCGATCATCGAGGCGCGCATGCAGGGCGGGCCGTTTTTGAGCATCTGGGACGTCGCCGAGCGCGTCGACGCGCAGCACGTGTCGAGCCGCGTCCTCGAGAGCCTGGTGCGGGCCGGGGCGCTCGACTCGACGGGCGACACGCGCCGCGGGATGCTGCTCGTGCTCGACCAGGCCGTGCAGTCGGGGCGCAAGAGCCAGGCCGACCGCCACGCGGGCCAGACGAACCTGTTCGAGGGCCTCGAGGGCACCGACAACGGGCTCGCGACCGGCTCGCACCCGCCGGTCCCCGCGGGCGAGTTCGACCAGCGCGAGCTCCTCGCCGGCGAGCGCGAGACGCTCGGCCTGTTCGTGTCGAGCCACCCCCTGGCGGACATCATCGACCAGCTGCGGCGCAAGGTCGACATCCCGATCCGCGAGCTCGAGCACCGCCGCGAGGGCGAGACGGTCACCATCGGCGGGCTGATCGGCTCGGTGCGCCAGACGATGACCAAGAACGGCGACCCGATGGCCTTCGTCCAGATCGAGGACACCACGGGCGCCTGCGAGGTCGTGGTGTTCGCGAAGGCCCACGCGGCCGCGCGCGGGCTGCTCGAGCAGGACCGGGTCGTCCTGGTGCGCGGCCGCGTCGACCAGAAGGGCGGCGGCGAGACGAAGCTGGTGGCCTTCGAGCTGCTCTCCTTCGACGCGGTGCCGGTGGTCGGGATCGTGCGGATCGAGGTCGACGCGGCGACGGCGCCGGCCGACGCGATCGAGCGGCTGCGGCGGATCTGCGAGGACTACCACGGCGACCACCCCGTCGTCGTCGACCTGCGCACGCCGCACGGGCGCCGGCGGCTGCGGCTCGGGCCCGGCTTCCGGGTGCGCCCCGACCAGGCCATGTTCGCCGAGATCCAGGCCTCCGTCGGCTCCGTCACGATCGCCTGAGCCGTCCGACCCCCGGGCTAGCGTGAGGGCCGTGGCGCCCACCTCGTCCCTGGCCATGGAGCTCGACCTGGAGCCCTTCGCGGGGCCCTTCGACCTCCTGCTCGCGCTCGTCCTGCGCGACGCGCTCGACCTCGGCGAGGTGCCCGTCGCGGACGTCTGCCTGGCCTACCTCGCCGAGATCGACGCGGCGGGGGAGATCGACCTCGAGAGCGCGAGCGAGTTCCTCGTGCTGGTCGCGACGCTCCTGGAGCTGAAGATCCGCCTCCTGCTCACGCCCGAGCTGGTCGAGGAGCTGCCGGACGCCCAGGAGGCCGCCGAGGAGCTCGCCGCGCGGCTCGCCGAGTACGCGCGCGTGCAGGCCGCGGCGCGCTGGCTCGAGGAGCGCCTCGCCGCCACCGGCCCGCGGCTCTTCCGCGAGGGGCCGCCCGCGCTGCGCCCGCCGCGCCCCATCCTCGACGACACGGCCACGGGCGATCCCGCCGACCTCGCCGCCGCGCTCGCCCTCGTGATGGAGCGCGCGCGGGAGGAGGCCGAGCCGATCCGCATGCTGCGCCGCCGCATCCCGCTCCTGCGCCTGCTCGACCACGTCCGCCGGGTCGTGCGCACGCGCGGCAGCTGCACGTTCGACGAGGCCGTGGCCGGCCTCGACCGGGGCGAGCAGGCCGCGGCCTTCTGGGCCGTGCTCGACCTGATCCGGGCCGGCGAGGTGCGCGCCCGCCAGACGGAGCCTTTCGGGCCGATCCGCATGCGCGCCGCCGGCCACGCGGCGCACGACCGGGAGAGGGGGGCCGCCGCGTGACGGACCAGGACACGAGGGTCGTCGAGGCGCTGCTCTTCCTCGCCTCGGAGCCGCTCGACGAGCGGGCGCTCGCCGAGGCCGCCGGCCTCGGGGAGGCCGACGTCGAGGAGGCGATCGAGGTGCTGCTCGAGCGCCACGCGCCGGGCGCCTCCGGCGTCGTGCTCGAGCGCGTCGCCCAGGGCTGGGCGTTGCGCGCCGCCGACGAGGCGGCGCTCGCCTGCGCGCGGCTGCTCGACCGGCTCGCCCAGCGCCCGCTCAGCCGCGCCGCCCTCGAGACGCTCGCCGTCGTGGCCTACGCGGGACCGGTCAGCCGTCCGGAGATCGCCCGCATCCGCGGGGTCGCGGCCGACAACCCCGTGCAGAGCCTGCTCGAGCGCGGCCTGATCGAGGAGGCGGGCCGCTCCGACCGGCCGGGCCAGCCGCTCCTGTACCGCACGACGACGCGCTTCGAGCGGGTCTTCTCGCTCGAGGAGGGCCGCCACTCGCTGCCCCGGATCGAGGAGCTCGGCGAGGACCTGCCGAGCGCCGACGAGGTCCGCAGCCGGCTCGAGGCGATGGCGGTGCAGGAGGCCGTGTCGATCGAGGAGCCCGGGCCCGCCGCCGAGTCCGCGTAGGATCGGGCGCATGGACGCGCCCGTGCGCCTCAACCGCCTGCTCGCGCAGGCCGGCGTCGCCTCGCGGCGCGCCGCCGACCGGCTGATCGCCGAGGGCCGCGTGACCGTGGACGGGGCCGTCGCCGTGCCCGGCACGCAGGTCGCGCCCGGCCAGGCGGTGCTGGTCGACGGCCGGCCGATCGCGGCGGAGGCCGTGGTGCACCTGATGCTCAACAAGCCGCCCGGCTACGTGACCACGTCGCGCGACCCGCAGGGCCGCCCGACGGTGCTCGACCTCGTCGACCGCACGGAGCGCGTGATGCCGGTCGGCCGGCTCGACCGCGACACCTCGGGCCTGCTCCTCCTCACGAACGACGGCGAGCTCGCGCAGCTCCTCGCGCACCCCTCCCACGGGGTGCCGAAGACGTACCGGGCCACCGTGCGCGGGCTGCCGGGAGCGGCCGCCCTGCGCCGGCTCGAGCGCGGCGTCGAGCTGCCCGACGGGCGCACGCGCCCCGCGCGGGCGCGGGTCCTGCGCACCCGCTCGGGCGGCGCCGAGCTCGAGCTCGAGCTCAAGGAGGGGCGCAACCGCCAGGTGCGGCGGATGTGCGCCGCCGTGGGGCACCCCGTGATCGAGCTCGAGCGGACCGCGTACGGCCCGCTCGTCCTCGGCCGCCTCCAGGTCGGCGGCTGCCGCGAGCTGACGGCCCGCGAGGTGGCCGATCTGCGGGCCGCGGCAAGCGGCGGGCGCTAGACCGAACGCCCGTATACTTCGCGCCCCATGAGCGCGAACGCCCCCGCCACCGGTGCCCCCGAGCTGATCGTCGTGATGCGCGCCTCCGCCACGCCGGAGGAGGTCCAGCACGTCGTCGCCCTGATCGAGGCGGCGGGTGCCGGCGTGCACGTCGACGCGGGCGGCGAGGGCACCGTGATCGGCGCCATCGGCGACCGCGCGATCGTCGCGGGCCTGCCGCTCGAGGCCCTCGCGGGCGTCGAGCACGTCGTGCCGCTGCGCAAGGAGTACAAGCGCGTCTCGCGCGAGTTCCGGTCGCGCGACACGGTCGTCGCGATCGGCCCCGCCAAGGTCGGCGGCGGCAACTTCGCGATGATGGCCGGCCCCTGCTCGATCGAGACGTACGAGCAGACGCTCGCCTCCGCCCAGGCCGTCAAGGCCGCGGGCGGCGCCGTCCTGCGCGGTGGCGCCTACAAGCCGCGCACCTCGCCGTACGCGTTCCAGGGCCTCGGCGTCGAGGGCCTGCGGATCCTGCGCCGCGTCGGCGACGAGGTCGGCCTGCCGGTCACCACCGAGCTGATGGACGCCCGCGACCTCGCGGACGTCGTCGAGCACGTCGACATGATCTGGATCGGCGCCCGCAACATGCAGAACTTCAACCTGCTCAGCGAGGTCGGCCGCTCCGGCAAGCCCGTGATGCTGAAGCGGGGCATGTCGGCGACGGTCGAGGAGCTCCTGATGGCGGCCGAGTACGTCGCCAAGGGCGGCTGCGACGACGTCGTCCTCTGCGAGCGCGGCATCCGCACCTTCGAGAAGGCCACGCGCTTCACTCTCGACGTCAGCGCGATCCCCGTCCTCAAGGCGGAGACGCACCTGCCGGTGATCGTCGACCCGTCCCACGCGGCGGGCAAGCGCTCGCTGGTCCTGCCGCTCGCCCTCGCGGCGGTCGCGGCGGGGGCCGACGGCCTCATCGTCGAGACGCATCCGACGCCCGAGCACGCCCTCTCCGACGCGGCCCAGCAGATCCCGTCGGCCGAGTTCGGCGCGTTCGTCGAGGACGTCGAGCGGCTCGTCCAGGTCAGCGGCCGGACGCCCAGCCGGTAGGCGGCCATGAAGGTCGCCATCGCCGGCCTCGGCCTGATGGGCGGCAGCCTCGGGCTGGCGCTGCGCGAGCGCGGCCATACCGTGACGGGCTACGACCGCAATCCGGCGGAGGCCGCGCTCGCGGTCGAGCGCGGCTGCGCGGACCGCGCGGCGGCGAGCCTCGCGGAGGCCTGCGCCGACGCCGACCTGATCGTCGTGGCGACGCCCGTCTCCACCGTCGCGGGCCTGGTCGCGGAGGCGCTCGCCGCGAACCCCGAGGCCACGGTCACCGACATCGGCTCGACGAAGGGCCAGATCATGGCCGCCGTCCCGGCTCAGGGCCGGGCGCGGGTGGTCGGCGGGCACCCGATCTGCGGTTCGGAGGCGCACGGAGCCGCTGCGGCGCGGCCCGAGCTCTACGGTGGCGCGACCTGGTTCCTGACCCCGACGCTGGAGACGGACCCCGGGCGGCTCGCCGCGCTGCACGCCCTCGTCGGCGAGGTCGGCGCGCACCCCGTCGTGGTCGACGCCGACCAGCACGACCGGATCGTGGCCCTGACCAGCCACATCCCGCACGTGCTCGCCAACGTGCTCGCGCTGCAGGTCGCTGAGGGCGACGTCGACGGGCACCGCCCGCTCGACACCACCGGCGGCTCGTTCCGCGACATGACGCGCGTGGCCGGCGCCAACCCCGCGATGTGGATCGACATCCTGCTCGATAACCGCACCGCCGTCCTCGCCGCGCTCGACGACGCGCGCGGCCGCCTCGACGAGGTCGCGCAGGCCCTCGAGGCGGGCGACGAGGACTACCTCGGGCGCTGGATCGGCGGGGCGCGCGAGGCGCGCCGCGAGACGCTCGCGCGCGCCCACCGCACCGCACCGGCGGACCTCGTCGACCTCGTCGTGTCCGTGCCGGACCGCCCGGGCGCGATCTCCGCGATCGCGCTCGCCCTGTCGGCCAGCGGCATCAACATCGAGGAGTTCGCCCTGACCCACATCTCGCCCGAGTCGGGCGGCGAGATCCGCATCGTCGTCGCCGGCGAGGAGCAGGCCGACCGCGCCGTCGAGGTGCTGCGCGCCGAGGGCTGCGCCGCGTTCCGGGCCGAGCCGGGCGGCGCCGCGTGAGCGAGCCCTGGCACGTCGCGCCGTCGGGGCCCCTCGTCGGCGAGCTCGCCGTCAACGGCGACAAGTCGGTCAGCCACCGCGCGCTCCTGATCGGGGCGCTGACGGACGGCCCCGTCGAGGTCGAGGGCTGGGGCGACTCGGCCGACACCCGCGCCACGCTCGAGGCGGTCCGGGCGCTCGGCATCCGGGTCGACGACCACGGCCATGGCCGCCTGACCGTCCACGGCGTCGGCCTCGGCGGCCTCAAGCCGCCGGTCGGCGCGATCGACGTGCGCAATGCCGGCACCCTGATGCGCCTGCTCAGCGGCATCTGCGCGATGCAGCCCGCGGGCATGTTCACGCTCGACGGCGACGCGTCGATCCGCACCCGTCCGATGGAGCGCGTCGCCCAGCCCTTGCGGGCCATGGGCGCCGAGGTCGAGACGACCGACGGCCGTCCGCCCGTGGCCGTGACGGCCGGCCGGCCGCTCGCGGGGATCGAGCACGTGCTGCCCGTCGCCTCGGCCCAGGTCAAGTCGGCGATCCTGCTCGCGGGGCTGCGCGCTGCGGGCCCCACGACCGTGGTGGAGCCCCAGGCGACCCGCGACCACACCGAGCGCATGCTGCGGGCCGCCGGGGCGCGCGTGACGGGGTCGGGGGGACGCGTCACGATCGAGCCCGCGGAGCGCCTGCACCTCGACCGCATCGAGGTGCCCGGCGACATCTCGTCGGCGGCCTTCCTGATCGTGGCCGCCACGCTGATCCCCGAGTCGCGGATCTTCCTGCGCGGGATCGGGATGGGGGCGGGGCGGACCGGCATCCTCGACGTGCTGGAGCGGATGGGCGGGCGCGTCGCCGTCTTCAACCGCCGCACGACCGACGCGGGCGAGCCGGTCGCCGACCTCGAGGTCGCGCACGCCGAGCTGTCGGCCTCGTCGATCCGCGGCGACGAGGTGCCGGGGCTCGTCGACGAGCTGCCGATCCTCGCCCTCGCCGCCTGCTGCGCGCGCGGCAAGACCCGCGTCCGCGACGCCGGCGAGCTGCGCGTGAAGGAGTCGGACCGCCTCGAGAGCGTCCGCGAGGCGCTCTGGCGGGTCGGCGGCCACATCGAGGTCGAGAACGACGGCTGGTTCATCCGCGGCGTGCCGACGCGGCTGCGCGGCGGCCCGGTCGACCCGATGGGCGACCACCGCGTCGCGATGCTGGGGGCGATCGCGGGACTCTACTCCGAGCAGGGCGTCACGATCACGGACCCCGCCGCCATCGACGTCTCCTTCCCGGGCTTCCGGGCGCTGCTCGAGGCGGCCACGGCGGTGCGGCGATGATCGTGACCATCGACGGGCCCGCCGGCGCCGGCAAGTCGACCGTCTCGCGCGCTTTGGCCGCGCGGCTCGGCTACCGCCACCTCGACACCGGCGCGATGTACCGGGCGGTCACGCTCGTGGTGCTGGAGACGGGCGACGACCCCGTCGCCGTCGCCACCGCGGGCGCGTGGACCGCGCGCCTCGACGATCCCGCGCTCCGCTCCGACGCGGTCGACGCCGCGGTCTCCGCCGTGTCGGCGATCGGGGACGTGCGCGAGGCCCTGCGGGGCGAGCAGCGCGCCTTCCTCGCCCAGGGCGACGCCGTCGCCGAGGGCCGCGACATCGGCAGCGTCGTCTGGCCTGAGGCCGAGCTCAAGGTCTGGCTCGACGCCCCGCCGGAGGAGCGCCGCCGGCGCCGCGCCGACGAGCGCGGGACGGAGGCGGGCGACGCCGCGCTCGAACGCGACCGCCGCGACGCCGCGCAGACGATCGTGCCGGATGGCAGCGTCCGCGTCGACACCGAGGGGCTCGCCGTCGACGCGGTCGTCGAGGCGATCGCGCGGCTCGTGGAGGAGCGCGCGTGAGCGGGCGCCGGCTCGACTGGGACGGCTTCCGCGTCTTCACGCCGGAGCGCACGTGGTCGATCGCGTGGCTGCTCGTGCGCCGCGCGATCCGCTCGTTCTCCGACGTGCGCCTGTGGGGCCGCGAGCGGATCCCGAAGTCGGGGCCGGTGATCCTGGCCTCGAACCACCGCTCGTTCTACGACATCTTCGTGCTCGGGGCCTCCGTCAAGCGTCCGATCCACTACATGGCTAAGGTCGAGCTGTTCGAGCACCCCGTGCTCGGCCGCGTCCTGCCGCACACGGGCGCCTTCCCGGTGCGCCGGGGCGAGGTCGACCGCGGCGCGCTCGAGGCCGCGCGCGAGGTGCTGAAGCGCGGCGGGATGCTCGGGATCTTCATCGACGGCACGCGCCACCACGCGGGCGCCGTCGGCGAGGTGCGGGCCGGGGCCGCGATGATCGCGGGCCAGACGGGCGCGCCGATCGTGCCGGTGTACATCCACGGCACCGACCGCGTCGTCGACGATCCGCGGGCGCCGATCTCGATCGCCTTCGGGCGGCCGTTCCACATCGAGGGTCGCGGCTCGAAGGCCTACCGGGCCGGAGCCGATCGCCTCGCCGACGAGCTGCGCCGCCTGCAGGCCTTCACGGAGAGCGCCGAGCGGGCCGGACGCCCGCGCGACGCCGTGCCGCCCGAGCCGTCCGCTGACCTCCCCGCCGAGGCGGACCCGTCGTGAGCGGTCGCGAGCCGCCGCGGGCGCGGCGCCGGCGCGGCCGGGACGAGGGCGACGAGGAGGAGGGGCTCCCCGAGCAGCTGCCGCTGCTCGGCGTCGTCGCCGTCGTCGGCTACCCGAACGTCGGCAAGTCGACCCTCTGCAACCGGCTCGCCGGCCGCCGCGACGCCGTCGTGCACTCCGAGCCGGGCGTGACGCGCGACCGCAAGGAGGTCGACGTCGAGTGGAACGGCAAGCGGATGCGGCTCGTCGACACCGGCGGCATCGACCTCGGCGGCGAGACGCTGATGGCCGACGAGGTCGCCGACCAGGCGCGCGCCGCGCTCGCCGAGGCCGACCTCGCGCTGTTCGTCGTCGACGCGAAGGCGGGCGTGATGCCGGGGGACCTCGAGGTGGCGGAGATCCTGCGCCGCGCGAAGATGCCCGTGATCCTCGCCGCCAACAAGGCCGAGGGGTCGGGCGGCGACGACGCGGCGCTCGAGTTCCACTCGCTGGGGCTCGGCGAGCCGCAGCCCGTCTCGGCGATCCACGGCTCGGGGTCGGGCGACCTGCTCGACCTCCTGGTCGAGCGGCTCGAGGAGATCCCGGGCGCGGCCCGCGTCGAGCGCGTCGCCGACGAGATCGGCGTCGCCATCCTCGGCCGCCCGAACGTCGGCAAGTCGTCGCTCTTCAACGCCCTGATCGGCTCCCCGCGCGTGATCGTGTCGGACCGCCCCGGCACGACGCGCGACGCGATCGACACCGTGCTCATGCGCGGCGACACCGCCTTCCGGCTGGTCGACACGGCGGGGCTGCGCCGCAAGCGCGCACAGCGCCAGGAGGTCGAGTACTGGAGCGAGAAGCGCGCGCTGGCCGCGGCGGAGCGCGCCGACGTCGCGCTCGTCCTGATCGACGGCGCCGAGGGCCTCGTCGACCACGACCTCGACGTCGCCGACCGCGCCCGCAAGGCGGGCTGCGCGACGCTCGTGGTGGTCTCGAAGTGGGACGCCTCCGACGTCGACCTCGACGACCTGCGGCTGCGGATCGAGCGTAAGCTGCGCCAGCGACCCGCGATCGTGACCACCTCGTCGGTGACCGGCCGCGGCCTCGACCGGCTGCTCGACCGGATCGAGGAGCTCTACGGGGCGTACGCGCGGCGACTGTCGACGCCGGCCGTCAACCGCGCGCTGCAGGCCGCCGTCGAGCAGCGCCAGCCGCCGCTCGTGCACGGTGCGCGCCTGAAGGTGCTGTACGGCGCGCAGGTGCAGACGCGCCCGCCGCGCTTCCGCGTCACGGTCAACAACCGCAAGCTGATCACGCGCGACTACGCCTACTACCTCGAGAACCGGCTGCGCGAGGCGGCCGGCCTCGAGGGCTGCCCCGTGATCCTGGACCTCGTCGCCCGCTAGGCGCCGGCGCGCACGTTCCAGGACAGGACGACCGGGTTCTCGCGCTCCCAGCCGAGCACCGACACCGTCGCCGTGTCGAGCCGGAAGAGGCTCCCGCCCGCAGGCCCGAGCCCGAGCCAGCGCGCGGCGAGCACGCGCAAGACGTGGCCGTGCGCGACGACGAGGGTCAGGCCGGGCTCGGCGCGGCACGCGGCGATCACGCGGTCGACGCGCGCCGCCACCCGCTCCGCGGTCTCGCCGCCCGGGCAGGGCGCCGACCAGACCGTCCAGCCCGGCACCGTCGCGCGGATCTCCGCCGTCGTGACGCCCTCGTAGTCGCCGTAGTCCCACTCGACGAGGTCCGGATCGACCACGGGGTCGACGGCGAGGCCGAGCAGGTCGCAGGTCTCGCGCGCCCGGCCGAGGGGGCTGACCCGCACGCGGGCGGGGGCGAGCCCTGCCACGGGGCCCGCCGCGGCGCGGGCCTGGTCGCGCCCCGCCTCCGTCAGCGGGATGTCGGTGCGGCCCGTGTGGCGGCCCGCGCGACTCCACGCGGTCTCCCCGTGGCGGACCAGCGCGATGCCCGAGTCGGCGGCCATCTCGCGCGGATGCTGGCAGATCCGCTCCGGGACGGTGCCCCGGCACCCCGATCGCGGCGCAGGATGGTCGGTATAGTGGGGGCAGCCGGCGGGGGCGCTCTGCGCATCGGCCCCTGCCCGGCACCGGATGCCCTGTGGAGAACGGAATGCCGCCAGCCGATGATGCCGCGGAGCCCGCGGCGTCGGAGACGCCGCCCGATCCCGCCGGGGACGTGGCCCGCGCCGCCGAGGCGCGCTCCGCCGTGCAGACGCCGCCCGCGGCGCCGGCCGGCGGCCGCAAGATGACCGTGCACCGGGCCGGCGACGGCGAGCCCGCGGCGCCTGCGCCCGCCACGGGCGGCGCGGGCGGCGGAGGCGGCGGTCCGCGGGGGGGCATGCGCGTCTACCAGTCCGAGCCCGCGAAGCCCCGCCGGCGCTGGCCGAAGGTCGTGGGCGTCTTCGCCGCGGTGCTAGTGCTCGCCGGCCTCGGCGTCGCCGGGTACGCCTACTGGTACCTGCAGGACACCGTCGCGGCGATCTCCGAGACGGAGGACGCCAGGCAGCAGGAGGCTCAGTCCGGCCTCGACGTGGCCCTGCCGGACCAGCCGGTGACCGCGCTCGTGATCGGCGAGGACCGGCGCCCCGGCGAGGGGCCGAGCCGCTCCGACACGATGATGCTCGTGCGCGTCGACCCGCGCACCCAGTCGATCGCGGTGCTGTCGTTCCCGCGCGACCTGATCGTGAACGTGCCGGGCTACGGGCGGCGGCCGATCAACGAGGCCTACGAGCTCGGCCAGGAGCCGCTCGCCCTGGCCACGGTCAAGGAGCTGACCGGTGTCTCGATCAACTACCTGATCCCCGTCGACTTCCGGGCGTTTCAGCGCATCGTGGGCACCTTCGGCGGCGTCTGGCTGCCCGTCGACCGGCGCTATTACAACGTCAACGACGGCTCCGCCGTGACGAACTTCTCGTCGATCGACATCCAGCCGGGCTACCAGCTGCTGCGCGGTGCCGACGCGCTCGCGTTCGCCCGCTACCGGCACACCGACTCGGACATCGTCCGCAACGCGCGCCAGCAGACCTTCGTGCGCGAGTTCAAAAAGCGCGTCGACCGCTGGGGCGCCGCGACCCGCGTGATCGAGCTCGTCTCGATCCTGCGCGACAACCTGCGGGTGCTCGGCTCGAACAAGAAGAACGCCGACGCGCGCCTCTTGCTCGACTACGCGCGGCTCGTCTCGTCGATCCCGCGTGGCAACATGGTCCAGGTCCGGATCGAGAACACCTCGCCGTCATCGACGTACGAGGGTAAGCTCGAGGCCTCGCCCGAGGAGATCCAGCGGGTCGTCAACGGCTTCGTGCGCCCCGACCTCGAGTCCGGCGAGGCGATCGCCAACCGCGACGTCGCCAAGGACCCGAAGAAGAAGGTCGTCAAGCAGACGTACGACCCCGCGAAGACGGCGCTCGAGGTCCGCAACGGCAACGGCACGCCGGCCGCCGCCGCCGACGCGGCGTGGCAGCTGGTCGAGTCCGGCTGGACGCTCGCCCGCAGTACCGGCGACTCGGTCGTGCCGTACCTCTACACCACGGTCTACTACGACGGCTCGGTCGCGGGCGCGAAGGACGCGTCGAAGGTGATCGGCGAGGCCTTCGGCGGCGACTCCGAGATCAAGCCGCTCGACGCCGCCGCGAAGGCCGAGCTCGAGCAGGGCGGCGTGCCCGTCACGCAGCCGATCGTGGTCGTCGTCGGCAAGACGTACATCGGCGACCTTGCGCCGCCGAAGGTGCCCATCCTGCCGGACAAGGAGGAGGCGCAGATCACGCGCGACCCCAAGCGCGACCTCGACATCTGGCGCAAGGCCGAGCGCGAGGCGGGCTTCCCGCTGATGATGCCGACGGTGCTGTACGCCGGCGCGCAGACCCGGGACCCGCTCTTCTCGAGCCAGCCGCCGTATCGCGTCTACAAGACGGGTGGCCATGAGGCCGCCTACGTGACGTACTCGGCGGACGCGTACGACCAGGTCTTCGGCGTGCAGGCGATCGACTGGTCGGACCCGCCGATCCTGGAGGGCCCGACGACGACGCGCACCTACCAGGGCCGCACGCTGCTCCTGTACTTCAACGGCGCTAGCCTTCAGCGCGTGGCCTGGAAGCAGAACGGCATCTCCTACTGGCTCGAGAACTCGCTGACGGGGCGGATTCCGAACTCCGCGATGATCGCGATGGCGAAGAGCTTCAAGACGGTGCCGCGGTGAGCGGACCCGAGCCGGTCGGCGTCATCGGCGTCGGCTACGTCGGGCTGGTCACCGCCGTCTGCCTCGCCGAGCTCGGCCACCCGGTCGTCTGCCGCGACATCGACCCCGAGCGCGTGGCGATGCTGCAGCGCGGCGAGGTGCCGATCCACGAGCCGGGCGTGCCCGAGCTCCTGCAGCGCAACGCCGAGCGGCTGACGTTCACGCTCGACATGGAGGACGTCTTCGCCTCCGCCCGCATCGCGATCATCTGCGTGGACACCCCACCGACCGCCTCGGGCGACGCGGACCTCTCGCGGGTCGAGGCCGTGATTGAGGCGCTGCCGGCGAGCGCGGAGGGGGCCGTCCTCGTGATGAAGTCGACCGTGCCCGTCGGCACGGGCCGGCGCGTGCGCACCGAGCTCGACGCGCGCGGCTGCACGGACGTCGGCTACGTCTCCAACCCGGAGTTCCTGCGCGAGGGCTCGGCCGTTGCGGACTTCCGCGAGCCCGACCGCGTCGTGGTCGGCGGCGACCGCCCCGACGATGTCGAGCGGGTGGCGCGGCTCTACCAGGACCTGAACGCGCCGATCGTGACCACCGACACGGCCTCGGCGGAGATGATCAAGCTCGCCTCGAACGCCTTCCTGGCCACGAAGATCTCGTTCGTCAACGAGATCGCGAACGTCTGCGAGCGGATCGGCGCCGACGTCGAGGAGGTGGCGCGCGGGATGGGCATGGACACGCGTATCGGCTCGAGCTTCCTGCGGCCCGGCATCGGCTACGGCGGCTCCTGCTTCCCGAAGGACGTCACGGCGCTCAAGCAGCTTGCGGGCAACACGGGCTACTCGTTCCAGCTCCTCGCCTCGGTGATCGAGGTCAACGAGCTGCAGAAGCGGCGCGTGATCGGCAAGCTCGAGGAGCGCCTCGGCGACCTGCGCGACCGCCGCATCTGCCTGCTCGGCCTCGCCTTCAAGCCCCACACGGACGACATGCGCGAGGCGTCGAGCATCGTGCTCGCCGCGCGCCTCGTCGCCGAGGGCGCGAGCGTCGTCGCCTTCGACCCGGTCGCCGCCCAGCGCGCCCGCGGGGTCCTGCCCGCGCAGGTCGAGATCGCGGGCTCGCTGGAGGCGGCGGTGCACGAGGCGGACGCCGTCGTGATCGTGACGGAGTGGCCGGAGTTCCGGGCGGTCCTGGACGAGGGCGTGCGGAGCGCGATGCGCCGGCCGCTGATCGTCGACGGCCGCAACCTGCTCGATCCCGACGAGGCGGTCGCCGCCGGCTTCACGTACGTCCCGATCGGCCGTGCCGACCGGGACCCCGACCGCGAGCTCGAGCAGGCGTGATCGCGGTCGTGCTCGTCGGCGGGGAGGGCACCCGCCTGCGCCCCCTCACGCTGGACGAGCCGAAGCCGGTCCTGCCGATCGGCGGCGTGCCGTTCGCGTCGCTCCTGCTCGACCGCCTCGCCGCGGCCGGCGTCAGCCGGGTGATCCTCTCCTGCGGCTACCTGCCGGAGCGCCTCGCGGCCGGCATCGGCGAGCCCCCGCCCGGCGTGGAGGTCGAGGTGGTGGTGGAGGACGAGCCGCTCGGCACCGCCGGCGCGATCGCCTTCGCGGCCCGCGGCCGCGTCGACGGCCCGTACCTCGCCCTCAACGGCGACGTCCTCGGTGACGCCGACCTCGGCGCGCTCGTGGCCGAGCACCGCGACGCGGGCGCGCGCGCGACGATCCTCCTGACCCCCGTCGACGATCCGACCCGCTACGGCGTGGTCGTGACCGACCCCGACGGGACGGTCGAGCGCTTCGTGGAGAAGCCGCCCACCGCCGACGGGCTCGGCCCGGCGCCGTGGTGGGTCAACGCCGGCGCGTATGTGCTCGAGCCCGACGTCCTCGCGGACGTCCCCGCGGACCGCATGACCTCGATCGAGCGCGAGATCTTCCCCGATCTCGTCGGCCACGGGCTGCGCGCCCTCCGCTCAGCGGGCTACTGGCGCGACATCGGCACCCTCGAGAGCTTCCTGGCCGCCAACGCGGACGCCGTCCGCGGGCGCGTGCACACGCGCCTCGGCGGCGCCGACGGCGCCGTCCTCGTCGACCCCGCCGCGGCGGTGGACGCCGCAGCCCGCCTGGTCGGGCCCGTGCGGGTGTGCGCGGGCGCGCGCGTCGAGGCCGGGGCCGAGGTCGGCCCCGACGCGGTGGTCGGCCCGGACGCGGTTGTGGCGGCGGGCGCGCGGGTGCACGGCACGGTCCTGCTCGCCGGCGCCGCCGTCGGCCCGGATGCCGAGGTCGCGGACAGCGCCGTCGGCTGCGACGCGACGGTCGGGGCGGGTGCCGCGCTGCGGGGCTGCGCGCTCGGCACGGGCGCCGAGGCGGCCGCGGGCGAGCGGCTCGCGGACGCGCGGAGGCCCGGCTGATGGCCCCGCCCACCATGCTCGAGCAGGCGCTGGAGTTCCCGCGGCAGATCACGCTCGGGCTCGACGCCGTCACCAACCTCGACATGCCGCGCGAGGCGCCGCGCGCCGTCGCCCTCTGCGGCCTCGGCGGCTCGGCCGCCGGCGGGCGGCTCTTCACGGCGCTCTTCGCGGGCTACCTGACGGTCCCCGCGGTGGCCGTCGACACGACGTCCCTGCCCGGCTGGATCGGCGAGGACGACCTCGTGGTCTGCACCTCGTACTCGGGCAGCACGCGCGAGACCCTCGACCTCTGGGAGGAGGCCGGCATCCGCGGCGCGCGCCGGATCGCCGTCACGGCCGGCGGCGAGCTGGCCGAGCGGGCCGCGCGCGACGGCTGCCCCTGCGCGCTCGTCGAGGCGGGATACCAGCCGCGCGGCGCCCTCGGCTTCCTGCTCGGCGCGCAGGCCGCGGTCCTGACGCGCTCGCGCGTCGCCGTCGGCTCCGCCGGGGCGCTCGCCGCCACGGTGCCGCAGCTGACGGTGGCCGTTGCCCAGTGCCAGCGCGACCGCGACGCGCTCGCCGCGGAGGCCGCGCAGCTGGCCGGCAAGGCGATCGTGCTGTACGGGTCGGGCGCGCGCGCCGCCGTCGCGCTGCGCCTCAAGAACCAGATCAACGAGAACGCCAAGGCGCCGGCCTTCGCCAACGCGATGCCGGAGATGGCCCATAACGAGGTGCTGGGCTGGATCGGCACCCAGCGCCACGGCGTCGCGGCCGCGGCGATCTTCCTGCGCGACCCCGCCGAGCCGGAGCACGCCGCCCGGCTCCACGACCGGATCGAGGAGCTGGTGCGCGGCGACGTCGAGACGGTGCTGCGCTGGGAGGGGTCGGGGGAGGACGAGGCGGAGCGCACGCTGGGCCTCCTGATCCGCGGCGACGTCGTCTCGTGCCTGCTCGCCGAGGCCGAGGGCGTCGACGCCCTCGACATCGCGCGACTGACCTCGCTCAAGGGCCTCTGACCCGCCCCCGGCGGGTACGATCCGCCGGATGGCCGACGCGCACGACATCGCGGACGCGTCGCTCGCCGAGGCGGGCGCGCGCCGCATCGCCTGGGCCGAGCGCGACATGCCCGTGCTGCTCGGGATCCGGACGCGCTTCGAGCGCGAGCGGCCGCTCGCCGGGATCCGCGTGGCGGCCTGCCTGCACGTGACCGCCGAGACGGCGGCCCTGATGCGCACGCTGGCCGCCGCCGGCGCCGACCTCGCGCTGTGCGCCTCGAACCCGCTCTCCACGCAGGACGACGTGGCCGCGGCGCTGGCCGCCGAGGGCGTCGGGGTATTCGCCCGCCAGGGCGAGGACGACGACACCTACTACCGGCACCTGATGCACGTCGCCGACCACCGCCCGCAGCTCGTGGTCGACGACGGGGCGGACCTGATCGGCGTGCTCCACGCCGCGCGCCGGGAGCTCCTCGACGGCGTCATCGCCGCCATGGAGGAGACGACCACGGGCGTGGTCCGCCTGCGGGCGCTGGAGGCCGACGGGGAGCTCGGCTTCCCGGTGATCGCCGTCAACGAGGCGCAGACCAAGCACCTCTTCGACAACCGCTACGGCACCGGCCAGAGCGTCGTGGACGGCATCGTGCGTGCCACCAACGTGCTGCTCGCGGGCCGCACGTTCGTGGTCGCGGGCTACGGCTGGTGCGGCCGCGGCCTCGCCGAGCGCGCGCGCGGCATGGGCGCGAGCGTGGTCGTGCTCGAGGTCGACCCGCTGCGCGCCCTGCAGGCCGCGATGGACGGGTTCCGGGTGATGACGGCGGAGGAGGCCGCGCCGATCGGCGACATCTTCTGCACCGCCACGGGCGCCAAGGACGTCCTGCGCGGCGAGCACTTCGACCGCATGCGGGACGGCGCCCTGATCGCGAACGCGGGCCACTTCAACGTCGAGATCGACCTGCCGGCGCTGCGGGAGCGGGCGGTGGCCACGACCCGGCCGCGTCCCGACGTGGAGGAGCTCGAACTGGCCGACAGCCGCCGCCTCGCGCTGCTCGCGGAGGGCCGCCTCGTCAACCTCGTGGCCGCCGACGGGCACCCGGCCAGCGTGATGGACATGAGCTTCGCCAACCAGGCGCTCAGCGCCGAGTACGCGGTGCGCGGGGTGGAGGGGCTCGAGCGCCGCGTCTACGTGGTGCCGCCCGCGATCGACGAGGAGGTCGCGCGGCTCAAGCTCGAGGCGATGGGCATCGCCATCGACCGCCTCACCCCGGAGCAGGAGCGCTACCTGCGCAGCTGGTCCGAGGGCACCTGAGGCCGCGGTGACGGCGCCCGACGCGATCATCCGGCTCGAGCCGGGCGGGATCGTCATCCTCGACCAGACGCGCCTGCCCGCCGAGGCCGTGGAGCGCCGCTGCGCGGACGTCGACGAGCTGGTCGACGCGATCGCGGTGCTCGCGATCCGCGGCGCGCCGGCGCTCGGCGTCGCCGGGGCGATGGGCGTCGCGCTGGCCGCCGAGCGGGCGCCCGACGGCGCCGGCTTCCGGGCCGCGCTCGAGACGGATGCGGCCCGGATCGCGGCGGCCCGCCCGACGGCGGTCAACCTGGCGGTCGGGGTCGCGGCCGGCCTCGCCGCCGCCGGCAACGCGGGCGACGACCCGGCCCGCGTGCGGGCCGAGACCGCCGCGGCCGCGCGCGCGTTCCACGCGGACGAGGTCGACCGCTGCCGGCGGATCGGCGCGCACGGCGCGGCGCTGTTCGGCGACGGGGCGCGGATCTGCACGATCTGCAACGCGGGCGGGCTCGCGACCGGCGGCTACGGCACCGCGCTCGGGGTGGTCCGGCGGCTGCACGAGGACGACCGCTCGCCGAGCGTGTGGGTGCCGGAGACGCGGCCCCTGCTCCAGGGCGCGCGGCTGACCGCCTGGGAGCTCGCCGACCTCGGCGTCGAGCACCGGGTGCTGCCGGACGGGGCGATCGCGGGCCTGTTCGGGCGCGGCCTCGTCGACGGCGTCGTGGTCGGCGCGGATCGGATCGCGGCCAACGGCGACACCGCCAACAAGGTCGGCACGTACGGCCTCGCCGTCATCGCGCACCACCACGGCGTGCCCTTCTACGTGGCCGCGCCGTGCACGACGATCGACCCGGCGACGCCCGACGGCGCGGCGATCCCGATCGAGGAGCGGCCCCGCGCCGAGGTCACGGGGCCCCTGCCGGGCACCGTGCCCGCGGCGAGCGCCGTGCACAACCCGGCGTTCGACGTGACGCCCGCGGCGCTGATCGACGCGATCGTCACCGAGGACGGCGTGCTCCGGCCGCCGTTCGCGCTCGGGCCGTAGCGCCCCGCGTGCCCCCGGCGCGTCCGGGGGCGGCCACGCTGCCCCCGTGGACCTGCTCGCGCTCGTCGCCGACCAGCGCTGCGTCGCCTGCGCCGCGCCCGGCCGGCTGGTGTGCGCCGCCTGCCGGCGCGCGCTGCCGTGGCTCGGGCCGCCGGGCTGCCTCCGGTGCGGCGCCGCCGCGGCGGTCTCACCCTGCCCGACCTGCGCCGGCCTGGACCCGGCGCTGGCGTGGGTGCGCACGGCCGTCGCCCTGCACGGCCCGGCGCGCGACGCCGTCCGGGCCTGGAAGGACCAGGCGCGCACCCCGGTCGGGCGGCTCGCCGCCCGCTGCGTCGTCGCCGCCGTCCCGCCGCCTGCGCCCGGTAGCGTCCTCGTGCCCGTGCCCGCGGCCCCCGAGCGGGCCGCGTGGCGCGGCGTCGACGGCCCCGCGGACCTCGCGCGGCGGCTCGGGCGGCGCTGGGGCCTCGCCGTGCGCGGCGACATCCTGGTGCGCCGCGACGAGCGCCCCCAGCGCGGCCGCGGCGCCGCGGCCCGCCGGCGGCTGGCGGGGGCGGCCTACGCCGCCTGCGGGACGGCGCCCCGGCGCTGCGTGCTCGTCGACGACGTGATGACGACGGGGGCGACGCTCGCGGCCTGCGCGGCGCGGCTGGCGGGCGCCGGCGCCGCGGAGGTGGGGGCGGTGGCGTTCGCGCGCGTCGTGACCGAATCGCAATGGACGGGCCTTCCGCTCGGGGGGAGCGAGGAGTACTGTGGGCCAAAGGAGAGCACGACGAGGAGGTCGCCCCGATGAAGGTCAGGGTCCACGCACGTCACGTCGATGTCCCCGCGGAGGTCCGCGACATGGCCGCGGCCCGGCTCGCCCAGCTGGCGCGCCTGATGCCGCCCGATGCGGTCGCCGACGTGGAGTTCTCGGCGGAGCGCAACCCGCGCATCCGCCAGGCCTGCGTCGCCGAGATCACGATCGTGGCGCGTGGCAAGGTGCTGCGCACGCGCGCGGCCGGCGTCGCCTTCAAGGAGGCGGTCACGCACGCGGTCCGGGGCATCCGGCAGGAGGCCTCCGACGACCACCACCGCCGCCGCGCGCACCCGCACCGGCGGCTCAGGGCCGCGTAGGGTCAGCCCTCGAGGCCGAGGCGGCCGCGGCACGCGAGCCGCACCGACTCGGCGGGCGACTCCGTGAACCACTCGACGGCGCCCGGCTCGGGGGCGGGCGCCCGCAGGAGCGCGTCGAAGGCCGCGAGGGCCCGCACGGCGTCGTCCTCGGCCGCCCAGCGGCGCACGTCCTCGCGCCAGGCGTGCCACTCCTGCGCGATCGCGCGGCGCAGGTAGCCCTTGGCGATCGCCTGCCAGGCGCGCACGGCGAGGGCGGGGGCGAGGGCGTCGAGGGTGCGGATCGCCTCGCGCGTGCCGAGTTCGGCGAGAAGCGGCGCGGCGACCTCGGCGGGGCAGCGGCCCGCCTCGCGCTCGGCGACGACGAGGCTGCGGGCCAGCATCCGGGCGCGCAGCTCGGGGTCGTCCTCGGTGACGAGCGCGAGCTCGTGGACGGCGTGCCAGAGCAGGACGGGGGCATCGCGCTCGAGCAGCGTCGCGCCGATCGCGCGGGCCACGTCCGCGAAGGGCACGTCCTCGGCGAGGGCGGCGACGGTGGTCTCCGCGACCCACTCGTCGGCGACCATCACGCGCGCGGCGCCCGGCGCCAGAGCCTCGGTGGCGTCGGCGAGCCGCTCGACCAGCTCGTAGAGGCCGTCGAGGTCGTGCAGGGGCACGTCAAGGGTGGTGGCGGTGAACGCCTCGGGGTCGAGCACGGTGCGGCCGAGCCAGCCGAGCAGCGGCTCCGCATCGCCGACGAGGAGCGCGTCGAGGGCGGTGCGCCCGCCGGGCGTGCCGAGCATGACGCGCTCGCCGGGGCGCAGGACGACGTCCTCGACGGCGTCGGCGGGGCCGAGCTCGTGGACGGCGGCGAGGAGCGCCCGCCGGCGCGCGAGGGCGGTCAGGGTCGCGCCCCGCTCGGCGTCGAGGTCGAGCGCGCGCAGGAGCAGCCGCACCGAGACGGGGTCCGGGTCGGCGCCGGGCCGGGCCGGGAACATCGCCACCAGCGCCTCGTGGGCCGGCGTCGGCGCGTACAGCGCCTCGCGCTCCAAGAGGCCGATCCGGCGGCCCGCCTCGAGGGCGGTGACGTCGCCGGCCAGCCAGGCCTCGGCGACGGCCGTGAGCGGCGGCGCGAGCGGGGCTGCAGGCGGCTCCGGGGGCACGGTCGGAACCGTAACGGGGGCCTCGCCTTCAGGCGCCGTTCAGGTTCCGGCTGGTAGGGTTCGCCCGATGGCCGAGCTCTTCAACCGGCTCCTCCGCGTCGGCGAGGGCAAGCGCCTGCGCGAGCTGGCGCACGTCGTCGACGATGCGAACGCGCTCGCCGACGACGCCGCCGCGCTCTCCGCTGAGGGTCTGCGCGAGCGCTACGCCGAGCTGCGCGAGCTGTTCCGGGAGGAGGTCGGCGACGCCGCCGCCCACGGGGACGTCGAGCGGGCCCTGCTCGACTTCGAGCCCGAGGTCTACGCGCTGGCCCGCGAGGCCGGCGCCCGCGCGATGGGCATGCGCCACTTCGACGTGCAGATCATCGGCGGCGCCTGCCTGCACCGCGGGATGATCGCGGAGATGAAGACGGGCGAGGGCAAGACGCTCGTCGCCACCCTGCCGGTCTGCCTGAACGCGCTCAGCGGGCGCGGCATGCACCTCGTCACCGTCAACGACTACCTGGCCCGCCGCGACGCCGAGTGGATGAGCCCGCTCTACGCGATGCTCGGCGTCACCGTCGGCGTGATCCAGTCCGGCATGGACCCGGCCGCGCGCCGCGCCGCCTACGCCTGCGACGTCACCTACGGCACCAACTCCGAGTTCGGGTTCGACTACCTGCGCGACAACCTCGCGGTCGAGCTCGAGCACACCGTGCAGCGCGGCCACGCGTTCGCGATCGTCGACGAGGTCGACTCGATCCTGATCGACGAGGCGCGCACGCCGCTGATCATCTCGGGCCAGCCCGAGGAGGCGCCGGAGACGTACTACGCGTTCGCGAAGGTCGCGAAGACGCTGCGGATCCCCGACGACTTCGAGATCGACGAGAAGCGCAAGACGGTCGCCCCCACCGAGGACGGCATCCACAAGGTCGAGCGCGCCCTCGGCATCGACAACCTCTACGCGCCCGGCAACGGCCAGCTCGTCAACCACCTCGTCCAGTCCCTCAAGGCGCAGTCGCTCTACAAGAAGGACGTCGACTACGTCGTCGTCGACGGGCAGGTCAAGATCGTCGACGAGTTCACGGGCCGCATCATGGAGGGCCGTCGCTGGAGCGAGGGCCTGCACCAGGCCGTCGAGGCCAAGGAGGGCGTGCGGATCGAGGCCGAGAACATCACGGTCGCGACCGTCACGATCCAGAACTACTTCCGCATGTACGAGAAGCTCGCCGGCATGACGGGCACCGCGGCGACCGAGGCCAACGAGTTCGCGGAGATCTACAAGCTCGAGGTCGTGCCGATCCCGACGAACCGGGACATGGTCCGCACGGACCGCGACGACCTGATCTTCAAGACGAAGGCCGAGAAGTTCGACGCCGTCGTCGAGGACATCGCGGAGCGCCACGCGACGGGGCAGCCCGTGCTCGTCGGCACCATCGACATCGAGACGTCGGAGCAGCTCAGCGGCCTGCTCGACCGCCGCGGCATCGCCCACGACGTCCTCAACGCCAAGCAGCACGAGCGCGAGGCGGAGATCATCGTCAACGCGGGCCAGCCCGGCGCGGTCACGATCGCGACGAACATGGCCGGCCGCGGCGTCGATATCAAGCTCGGCGAGGGCGTCGCGGAGCGCGGCGGCCTCTACGTGCTCGGCACGGAGCGCCACGAGTCGCGCCGCATCGACAACCAGCTGCGCGGCCGCTCCGGCCGCCAGGGCGACCCCGGCGAGACGCGCTTCTACCTGTCCGCCGAGGACGAGGTCGTGCGCCTCTTCGCGGGTGACCGCATCTACAAGATCCTCGACCGCCTCGGCCCGCCCGAGGGCGAGCCGATCGAGCACAAGCTGCTCTCGCGCCAGATCGAGGGCGCGCAGAAGAAGGTCGAGGAGCACAACTTCGAGATCCGCAAGAACGTCCTCAAGTACGACGACGTGCTGAACAAGCAGCGCGAGGTCGTCTACGGGCAGCGCCGCGAGGTGCTCGAGGGCGCGGACATCTCCGAGCTCGTCGCCGAGTGGGTCGACGAGTCCGTCGAGGAGATGGTCGAGGCGCACTTCTCGGGCGCGGCCGAGCCGGAGTTCCGCGAGGACCCCGACGACGGGGAGGCGGCGGTGCGGGCCGACCGCACCACCGACGACCTGATCGTCGGCCTGCGCTCGCTCTACCCGGTCGGCTTCACAGCCGCCGACCTCGGCCCGGCCGGCGACCTCGTCCTCGACGACGTCATCGACCGCGCGGTCGCCGACGCCACCACGGCGTACGCGCGCAAGGAGCGCGTCCTCGGCAAGATCGACCCGGACCTGATGCGGCGCGCCGAGCGCTTCTACCTTCTGCAGACGATCGACACCCGCTGGCGCGAGCACCTCGACAACATGGACTACCTGCGCGACGGCATCCACCTGCGCGGCCTCGCCCAGAAGGACCCGGTCGTGGAGTACCGCACCGAGGGCCACGCGATGTTCCAGGAGATGATGGGCGAGGTGCGCGAGGAGGTCGTGCGCGGCCTGTTCCAGTTCGTGATCGAGGTCGACGGGCCCGACGGGCGCGCCGTCCTCGATCCGTTCCAGATCGACGAGGACCTCGACCAGCTGATCGCCCAGCACGAGGACGTCAGCGCGTTCGACGGCCCGGGCACGGCGCCGCCGGACTCGCTGGCCCCGCCGGCCGCGGCGGCCGCGCCGCCGCGCGCCGACTCCGCGTGGTCGAAGGCGCAGGAGTGGGGCGGCTCGTCGACGCCCGCCGCGACGGGCGCCGAGGACCGCTCGTCGAACACGATGCGCGGCCAGGCGCCCGGAGCGTCCGGTCGGCGCAAGAAGCCGACGAAGAAGAAGCGCCGTGGCTGATCCCGCCGCGCTGACGGCCGAGGAGCTCGCCCAGGCCGTCGAGGAGATCAGGGCCCGCCTCGTGTGGGTCCGTGATTACCTTTGACCCGGATCGCCTGAGCGCCCGCCTCGTCGAGCTCGACGGGGAGATCTCCCAACCCGGGTTCTGGGACGACCAGGAGCGCGCGTCGCGGGCGTCGTCCGAGCGCGCCCGCGTGGCGCGCCGGCTCGACCTCTTCGCGGCCCTGACCGCCGACGTGGCCGACGCCGGCGACCTCGTCGAGATGGCCGCCGAGGATCCGCAGCTGGCCGCCGAGCTGGAGCAGTCGGTGCGCAGCCTGACGGAGCGCATCGACGAGCTCGAGGAGGGGGCGCTGTTCTCCGGCGAGTACGACGCCGGTGCGGCCGTGGTCACCATCTCCGCGGGCGCGGGCGGCACCGACGCGATGGACTGGGCGGAGATGCTGCTGCGGATGTACCTGCGCTGGGCCGAGCGCCGCGGCTTCAAGACCGAGCTGCTCGAGGCCTCGCCGGGGGAGGAGGCGGGGCTGAAGTCCGTCGCGCTGCTCCTCGACGGCGAGAACGCCTACGGGATCATGGGCGCCGAGCGCGGCGTCCACCGGCTCGTGCGCCTGTCGCCGTTCGACTCGGCGCACCGCCGCCACACCGCCTTCGCCCGCGTCGACGTGACGCCGTGGGTGGCCGACGACGTCGCCGTCGAGATCGACGAGGGCGATCTCCGGATCGACACCTACCGCGCGTCGGGGGCCGGCGGCCAGCACGTCAACAAGACCGACTCGGCCGTGCGCATCACGCACCTGCCGACCGGGATCGTGGTGCAGTGCCAGAACGAGCGCTCCCAGACGTCGAACAAGCAGACCGCGATGCGCGTCCTCAAGAGCCGCCTCGTGGAGCTCGAGCTCGAAAAGCGGGCGCAGGAGTTGGCCAAGGAGCGGGGAATCACGCAAGACAACACGTTCGGCAGCCAGATCCGCTCCTATGTCCTCCACCCGTACACGATGGTCAACGACCACCGCACCGGCCGCAAGGACGGTGACGCCCAGGGTGTCCTCGACGGCGACCTCGATCCCTTCATCCGGGATTTCCTGCTCGGCCGCAGCGCAGCCGAGGGCGAGGATGTTGCCGAACCGTGATTCCCTGACGGGGAAATCCGCTGATAGGGTGGGCGAGGTCCGATGCTGAAGCGCGACTCCCCCTCCGAGGCCCTGCGCCGCCCCGAGCGGCTCGAGGATCCGGGCCCCGTCCAGATCGCCGACACGGCGCTCCGCAGCGAGGACGAGCTCGAGCGCGAGGCCGAGGAGCGCCGCCGGCGCCGCGCTGAGGCGCTGGCCGCGATGGCCGGCGAGACGAGCGAGTTCCAGCGCCCGTTCGCGCCCCGCGCGGAGGCGATGATCCTGCTGGAGAACGTGACCAAGGTCTACCCGGGCGACGTCGTCGGCCTGCGGGACGTCACGCTCCAGATCGACAAGGGCGAGTGGGTCTTCCTCGTCGGACCCTCGGGGTCCGGCAAGTCCACGTTCATCAAGCTGCTGCTCAAGGAGATCGACGCGACCTCCGGCAACGTCCAGGTCGGCGGCCGCTCCCTGCGCACCCTCAAGCGCTCGCAGGTGCCGAAACTGCGCCGCAACATCGGCTGCGTCTTCCAGGACTTCAAGCTGCTGCCGACGCGCACCGTCTACGAGAACGTCGCCTACGCGCTCGAGGTGCAGGGCCAGCGGCAGGAGGTGATCAAGCGCAAGGTGCCGGAGATCATCGGCCTCGTCGGCCTCGCCGACAAGATCGACAAGCTCCCGCACGAGCTGTCCGGCGGCCAGCAGCAGCGGGTCTCGATCGCGCGCGCGTTCGTCAACCACCCGCCGCTTTTGATCTGCGACGAGCCGACCGGCAACCTCGACCCCGAGACGTCGATCGGGATCATGCAGCTCCTGTACCGCATCAACCGCGCCGGCACGACCGTGCTGATGGCGACGCACGACCGCGAGATGGTCGACAAGATGCGCCGCCGCGTGATCGCCCTCGAGGAGGGCCGCGTCGCCCGCGACGACCGCCGCGGCGGCTACGTCGAGGAGGACGAGGCGTAGTGGAGACGCGCTGGAAGTTCTTCGTGCTGGAGGCGCTCAAGTCGCTGCGCGGCAACTTCGCGACCACGGTCGCCGCCGTCGTCACCGTCCTCGTCGTGATGTTCATCGCGGGGATCGGGATCGCGCTCGGCTCGTACGTCTACA
The DNA here is from genome assembly GCA_016870485.1 of Actinomycetota bacterium. Classification (GTDB taxonomy): domain Bacteria; phylum Actinomycetota; class Thermoleophilia; order Gaiellales; family F1-60-MAGs149; genus F1-60-MAGs149. The sequence continues at coordinate 11,088 of VGBM01000007.1, read as the reverse complement.
ACTACTCCAACAAGGTCCGCGACGACGTCACGATCCGCGCCTACCTGAAGGACTCCGCGACGGACAAGCAGATCGCGGAGATCCAGCGCACGATCACGGAGACGCCCGGCGTCCAGCCGGACTCGCTGCAGTTCATCTCGAAGGACGACGCGATCCTGCGCCTGCAGGAGCAGCTCGGCAAGGACTCGGAGCTGCTCCAGCTGACGCTCGGCAACCCGCTGCCCGCCTCCTTCGAGTTCAAGGCCGTCGACCCGGACCAGACCGCGACCGTGGCCAAGGCCGTCGCGGGCCTGCCCGGCCTCGACCCGCCGCGGGCCGGCCTCCCGAACCCCGACTACGGCGCGGGCAAGGCCGACCGGGTGCTGAAGACGGCCGGCACGATCACGCTGGTCCTGCTCGGCATGGGCGTGGTGCTGGCGATCGCCGCGGTGCTCCTGATCGGCAACACGATCCGATTGTCGATCTTCGCGCGCCGCCGCGAGGTCGAGGTGCAGAAGCTGGTCGGCGCGACGAACTGGTTCGTCCGGCTGCCGTTCATGATCGAGGGGATGATCTGCGGCGTCGCGGGCGCGATCGGGGCCGCGGTCCTGCTCGCGGTCAGCTACCAGACCCTGCTCGCGGACCGCGTGGAGTCCGCGATGTCGGGCAGCGGCTCGCCGAACGCGATCGCCTTCCCGCTGCTCGTGGTGCTCCTGATCCTGGCCGGCCTCGGCATCGGCGCGCTGGGCTCGGGCCTCACGATGCGCCGCTTCCTGCAGGTCTAGGGGGCCGGGCGGGCGCGGCGGCCGTTCGGGCTCTACCCTTACCGGCATGGCCGAGCAGCGAGCCCCGCGGATGCTCTTCGTGGAGGATGACCCCGTCATCCGCAAGGCGACGGGCGACTACCTGTCGCGCAACGGGTTCGAGGTCGTCCTGGCCGAGGACGGCGACCGCGGGCTCGCGGCGTGGCGCGAGATGGAGCCCGTGCTCGCCCTGCTCGACGTGATGCTGCCGGGCATCGACGGGGTCGCCCTGTGCCGGGCGATCCGGGCCGAGTCGCAGATCCCCGTGATCCTTCTGTCGGCGCGCTCCGACCCGATCGACGTCGTGCTCGGCCTCGAGGCCGGGGCGGACGACTACGTGACCAAGCCGTTCGAGCCGGCGGTGCTCGCCGCGCGCCTGCGCGCCGCGCTGCGCCGGGCTGGCACCGGCGAGGAGGAGCGCCAGGGCATGGTGGAGGTGGGCGCGCTCGTGATCGACCGCGACGGCCACGAGGTGGCCCGCGACGGCGAGGCCCTGCAGCTGACCCCGACCGAGTACCGCCTGCTCGTCGAGCTCGTCGACCACGCCGGGATGGCCCTCGACCGGGCGACCCTGCTCGACCGCGTCTGGGGCTACGGCTGGGCGGGCGACACCCGCCTCGTCGACGTGCACGTGCAGCGCCTGCGCGCCAAGATCGAGGCCGATCCGTCCGCGCCCGAGCTCGTGCAGACCGTGCGCGGCGTCGGCTACAAGCTGGTGCGGCCGTGCGAGGCGCCGTGAGCCTGCGGGTCCGGCTCGCCCTCGCGATCGCCGTGATCAGCGCCCTCGTCGCCGGGGGCATCAGCATCGCCGTCTACCAGCGCAGCCAGACCGAGCGTCTCGACCGCGCCCGCGACACGGCGGCCCGCCAGCTGCGGACCGCGGCGTCGATCGCCCGGCTGACCCTGCCCGGGGGCGCCACCGTGACGCCGTCGGGGGCGTACGTGATCCGGGCGGACGGCGCGCGCGGCGACGCCGCCATCGCCGCCGGGCTGCCGGTGGCGCTGACCGTGCGCGTCGACGCGAGCCCGGGGCGGATCCTGACCGACCCCGTCCTCGACGGCGCCTCGCCCGCCGTCTACGCGGGCACGCTCCTGCCGGGCACCGGCTCGATCTACGTGCGCCAGTCGATCCTTGAGGACCGCGACGAGCTCGAGGCGTTGCGCGACGCGCTGATCCGGATCACCGCGATCGCCGCCGTGATCGGGGCGCTGCTCGGGGTGCTGGTGGCCTCGGCGATGTCGGTCCGGATCCGCCGCTCCGCCCAGCTCGCCAAGCGCCTCGCCGACGGCGACCTCGACGCCCGCCTCAACCCGCGCGGCACCGACGAGATCGCGGCCCTCGGCCGCGCCCTCGACGAGATGGCGGACTCGCTCGGCAATACGATCCGCGAGCTGGACGAGGCCGCCGAGCGCGAGCGCCGCTTCTCCGCGGACGTCGCGCACGAGCTGCGCACCCCGATCACGGGCCTCGTCGCGGCGTCGTCGCTCCTCGACGACAGCCCCGACGCCGTGATGGTCAAGGAGCGGGCCCGCGCCCTCGCCTCCCTGGTCGAGGACCTGCTCGAGGTCATGCGCCTCGACGCCGGCGCCGAGACCGCGCTGTCGCAGCGCTTCGACCTGATGCGCCTCGTCAACGACGTCGTCCGGGGTCGCCTGCCGGAGGCCGGGGTCTCCGGCCCGCTCGAGCTGCCCGTGCAGTCCGACCCCCGCCGACTCGAGCGGGTGCTGGTCAACCTGATCGAGAACGCGCGCCGCCACGGCCGCGCCCCGTTCACCGTCGAGGTCGACGACGCGGCCCTCACCGTCACCGTGCGCGACGGCGGTGACGGCTTCGGCCCCTTCCTCGACCGGGCCGCCGACCGCTTCGCGATGGCGTCGCGGGCCCGCGGCGGGGGCACCGGGCTCGGCCTCGCGATCGCCGAGGGGCAGGCGCGCGTCCTCGGCGGCGACCTCGTCCTGCGCGACGACGGCGGCGCCGTCGCCACGGTGCGGCTGCCCCCGGCGGCGCGGGTCCACGAGCCCGTCGGCGTGCCCGCCGGGGGACCGGCGTGAGGCGCGCCGCCGCCCTCCTCGCCGTCGCCCTCGCGCTCGCCGGCTGCGGGTCGGCGGAGGACGGGGTCCGCGACGAGGGCTTCGTGGCGGCCGGCGACCGGGCCGTCGTCTCGCCGGCCACCGGGGCCGAGGAGGCGGACGCGGGCTCCATGGCGCCGCAGCCCGCCCCCGGCGTGGCGATCGTCTACTTCCTGCGCTACGACGAGCCCGCCCCGACCCGCCGCAGCGTCCCCGTCGGCGAGACGGTGGCCGAGTCGGGCCTCGCTGCGCTGCTCGCGGGGCCGTCCGCGGCCGAGCGCTCCCTGCGCTACTCGACGGCGATCCCCGACGGCACCCGGCTCGTGGCCTACGCGCAGGAGGGACGCACGGCGATCGTGGACCTCTCCGCGCTGCCCGACCCCCAGGCGGACGGCGGCCAGGAGGCCCTGCTCGCGCTCTACCAGGTGGTCTACACCGTCACCGCGGGCGGGGGGATCGACGCCGTCAAGGTGCGCGTCGACGGCCGCCCGTACGGCCTCGGCAGCCTGACGGGGGACACCGACGTCCTCGAGCCGCCGCTGACCCGTGCCGACCTCAGCTTCGTGGTCGGGGCGGAGGCGCAGCTCGGCAGCACGGGCTGCGCGGTGCTGAAGGAGGACGCCGAGCCGTACGCGGGCGAGCCGGCGCTCGAGCTGGTCCGCCCGCAGGACGGGACCGTGGTCGGGGAGACGCTGCAGATCCGCGGACGGCTCCTCTCCGACGGCGGCCCGATCGTGATCCGGCTCCTGCAGAACGGCCTCGAGGTCTCGAACCGCATCATCGACGAGCGCTGCCGCGGCGCCTTCTCCGCGACGGTGCCCGTGCCCCGCACCCTGGCCGGCGCCGTCGAGCTCGTGGTGTCGACGCCGGAGACCGAGACGGCGCCCGCGCTGGAGGCGCGGCGGGTCGTCGAGGTCGCCGGCGCCTAGCGCCCGCGTACGATGTGCCCATGAGCGGCGAGGGCGAGCGCACGATCGCGCAGAACCGGCGCGCCCGGCACGACTACCACCTGTCGGACAACGTCGAGGCGGGGATCGCGCTGACGGGCAGCGAGATCAAGTCGCTGCGCGCCGGCTCGACCTCGATCAACGAGGCCTACGCGCTGATCCGCGGCGGCGAGGTCTGGCTCGTCGGCGCCACGATCGAGCCGTACCCGCAGGCCGGCATGCGCAACCACGACCGGCTGCGCGACCGCAAGCTGCTTCTGCACCGCCGCGAGATCGACAAGCTGCGCGCGCGCGTCGAGCAGAAGGGCTTCACGCTGGTGCCGCTGCGCGTCTACCTCAAGAACGGCCGCGCCAAGGTGGAGCTCGCGCTCGGCCGCGGCAAGGACGTGGGGGACAAGCGCGACGCCGTCAGGGCCCGCGACGCCCGCCGCGACATGGACCGCGCCCTCAAGGAGCAGCGCTGAGCGGGCGCGGGGGCGGGATCGCGCTCGTCGTCGGGGCGGTCCTCGCCGCCGCGGCGCTGGTCGGGGGCTTCGCGGCGCTGGGCGGGGTCGAGCGGCTGCGCCCCGCCGAGGCCGCGGCGGCCGCCCCGACCCCGGAGGAGTGCGCGGCCGCGGAGTCCGAGCAGGCGGGCGGGACGACCGAGGCGCTCGCCGCGGAGATCCTGCTGGCCTCCATCCGCGACGCCTCCTGCCGCCTCGGCGTGCCCCGCGCCGACCTCGTGCTCGCGCTCGGCCGGAGCGTGTCGGTGGCGGACGCCGCCCGGGAGCTCGGCGTCGCGCCGGCGGCCCTCGAGGAGGCGGTGCTCGGCTCGATCGGGGATGCCGTCGCCGCGGCCGAGGCCGAGGGGCGGGTTACGCCCGCGACGGCGCTCGCCGTGCGTACGCTCGTCGACGTGGTGCCGCCCGATCGCCTGCTGGCCGCCGCGCAGGGCGGCGGCGACAGCTGCGGCGAGCTGCCCTGGAAGCCCGTCGACACGCTCGACGAGGTGGCGGCCCAGATCGGCATCAAGACGGGCCTGCGCACCGCCTGCGCGCTCGGGATCGCGCCGCTCGAGGCGGTCACGGCGCTCGCCGACCCGGCGGGCCTCGACGGCCTCGTGACGCGCTCGGGCCGCAGCCCCGAGGAGGTCACGCAGGTCGTGCGCACCGCGATCGGCGAGTCGCTCGTCGAGGCCGAGGACGCGGGCGCCCTCACCGCCACGGAGGCGACCGTGCTCGGGGCGGCCGCGCGCGTCGCGCCGGTCGAGCGGCTGCTCGCCATCGTGCGCGGCGACGACGACCCGTGCGAGCCGTTCCCGTGGCCCGGGTCCGAGACGCGCGGCGAGGCGCTCGCCGTCGTCGTCATGATCGGCGCCGTCCGGGCGGCCTGCGACCTCGACGTCGCGACCTTCGACGTTTTCGCGGCGCTCGCGTCCCAGGCGGAGCTCGACGCGCTCCTGGCCGCCTCCGGGCGCACCCAGGCCGAGGTCGAGGACGCCCTGCGCAGCGGCCTCGACCGGGGCCTCGACGAGGCCCAGGCGGCGGACGCGATCTCCGGGATCGAGGCGCTGCTCCTGCGCGCCGTGCTCAGCCAGGTCGGCATCCTCGACCTCCTGCGCACCTTCAGCGCCTAGCCGACTGCGTGTATCATCCGCAACGTCCCCAAGGGGGCGTCACGGCTTCGACGTGGTCGTCTACAGGGACGGGTTGCGAGCCGAGGATGTCGGTTGGCCTCGTAAAAGAACCCGGCACCATGAACTGCGAAGTCCGACACGGACATCGCCTTCGCCGCCTAGGCAACTAGGTCCGCGAAACGCCCTCGTCCCCTGGGCCCGTGGGGGGCGATCGGCGTAAAGCAACGGGCTTGTCCCCCGGCGGAGTGACGCGCCAGCGGGGGAGACACCATGCGTCTGGCCCGAGATACGCCGGCCCGCAGAGCCGACTCGGGTGAGATCGATCAGCGGGCTACGCTCGTAGACGCCCGTTCCGAGCGGTCGCGGACCCGGGTTCGACTCCCGGCGCCTCCATCACCGAGCGGCACGGCCCCGGCGCCCCGCGCCGGGGCCGCCGGCCGCGGGGAGGGGGATCGTCGGCCGCACCCTCCCAGGGTGCCGATCGCAAGACCGCGGAAAACCACCGCACCCGGCTGACCGCCCGCGCGTACCGTCCTCCGCGTACCCCCAGCGGGGAGGCGATAGGGCCAGTATCAGCGGCAAGAGCGCGTGGGCCGGCGCGAGCATTCTGTTCAGCTGCTCGTCGTCGGCATCTTCGACGTCATCCAGGGCCTCGTGGCCCTGTTCCGCGCCGACGTCTACGTGGTCGGCGCGAGCGGCCTCGTCCTGTCCACGGACTGGACGACGGGGGGTGCGGGCCGATCGCGTGGGGCGCGGTGATGATCCTCGCCGCCGCGTCCCTCTACGCGGGTGGCGGCTTCGGCCGCTGGTCCTCGATCCTCGCGGTCGCCATCAACGTGATCGCGCAGTTCGCGTTCTTCCCCGCGTACCCCCTCTGGAGCCTGCTCGTGATCGGCGCGTCGCTCGTGATCCTGTGGGCCCTGACGCTCGGCTGATCCGAGTCGATGGGCTCGTCGGCGTCGCGCTGAGCGCGGTCCGTGCCGCGCCGCGGCGAGTCCCCCTCCTCGCCCGGCGCGGTGCGCCCCCGCGTCGCCCCGTCCGCGGCTTCCGGGGCGGCGTTGGTGCGGGTAGGATCCCCGCATGGCGACCTCTCCTCCCGACGCGATCGCCCCGGTCCGCGACCTCGCGGCGCTCGCCGCGGTGCAGCGGCGCGTGCTCTGGCTCGCGACGCGGATGATCGACTACGCCAACCGCGAGCGCCCGAAGGGCGACCAGCTCAAGGTCGGCGGCCATCAGGCCTCCTCGGCGTCGATGGTGACGGCGATGACGGCGCTCTACTTCGACTGGCTGAAGGCGGGCGACCGCGTCGCCGTCAAGCCGCACGCCTCGCCGGTCCTGCACTCGATCAACTACCTGCTCGGGCGCCTCGACCGCGAGTACCTCACGACTCTGCGCGACTTCGGGGGGCTGCAGTCGTACCCGTCGCGCACGAAGGACCCGGACCCGATCGACTTCTCGACGGGCTCCGTCGGCCTCGGCGCCGCGGCGCCGCTCTTCGCGAGCGTGGTCGACCGCTACGTCGGCAGCCACTTCGACACGCCCGCGGGGCGCCGCTTCGTGGCGCTGATCGGCGACGCCGAGCTCGACGAGGGCAACGTCTGGGAGGCCCTCGCCGACCCGGCCGCGCGCGGCCTCGGCCAGCTGACCTGGATTGTCGACTTCAACCGCCAGAGCCTCGACCGCGTCATCCCCGGCGTGCGCTCGCAGGAGTTCACGCACGTCTTCCGCGACCACGGCTGGCAGGTCGAGGTCGTCAAGTACGGCACCCGCCTGCGCGAGGCGTTCGCCCGCGACGGCGGCGCGACGCTCGAGCGGCGCATCGACGACATGGCCAACCAGGAGTACCAGGCGCTCCTGCGCACCCCGGGCGCGGAGGTCCGCGCCCGCCTGGTGGACGGGGCCCCGAAGGGCGACCGCAAGGCGCTCGCGCGCGTCCTTGACGACTATCCCGACGACGAGATCGTCGGCCTGATCGGCGACCTCGGCGGCCACGACCTCGGCGACATGCTGGCCGCGCTCGAGCGTGCCGACCGGGACACCGAGCGGCCGACGGTGATCTTCGCGTTCACGGTCAAGGGCTGGGGGCTGCCGATGGCCGGCCATCCGCTCAACCACTCGGCGCTCTTGACGGGCGACGAGATCGACGTCCTGCGCGGCGCGATCGCCGACCCCGCGGACGAGTGGGCGGGCTTCGCCCCGGACACGCCGGAGGGGCGGCTCTGCGCGAGCGCCGCCGAGCGGTTGTCCGAGCGCCACAGCCCGGCGCCGACCCGCGTCGACCCGTACGCGATCCCGCACGAGTTCGGACCGGTGGCGACGCGGCCGATGTCGAGCCAGGACGCCTTCGCGCGCTGCCTGCAGGACATCGCGGGCGTCGACGAGGTCGCCGACCACGTCGTCACGACCAGCCCGGACGTCTCGATCTCGACGGGCCTCGGCGGCTGGATCAACAAGCGCGGCGTGTTCGCGCCCGTCGAGGAAGAGGTCTACGAGCTCGAGGACTCCGGGCCCCTCAAGTGGGCGCCGGGCCCCAAGGGCCAGCACATCGAGCTCGGCATCTCCGAGATGAACCTGTTCCTCCTGCTCGGCCAGCTCGGCCTCGGCGCCGAGCTCCACGGCACGCAGCTTTTGCCCGTCGGCACCGTCTACGACCCGTTCGTCTGCCGCGGCCTCGACGCGCTGATCTACTCCGTCTACTCGGGCGCGCGCTTCGTCTTCGCGGGCACGCCATCGGGCGTGTCCCTGTCGCGCGAGGGCGGCGCCCACCAGTCGTCGATCACCGCGTCGATCGGGATGGAGCTGCCCGGGCTGACGATGTGGGAGCCCTGCTACGCCCTCGAGACCGAGTGGGTGATGCTGCACGCCCTGCGCGACATCGTGCGGCCCGACGGCGAGGCCCACTACCTGCGGCTGTCGACGACCCCGGTCGCCCAGGACGCCATCGGCGCCCTGCTCGAGCGCTCCGAGCGGGCCGCGCTGCGCGACGACGTGCTGGCCGGCGGCTACCGGCTCGCCGAGCCCGCGGTTGCCGACCCCGCCTCGCGCGTGGTGATCGCCACCTGCGGGGCGATGGTGCCGCAGGCCCTCGCCGCCCGCGACCTGCTCGCCGACGAGGACGTCGCCGCCACGATCATCAACATCACCAGCCCCGATCGGCTGTTCCGGGCCCTGCGCACCCGCACGGGCGCTCTGCGCTCCGGGCGCCTCTCGGACCCCTCGATCCTGGAGCGGCTGGTCCGGCCCGAGGAGCGCGGCCTGCCGCTCGTCACGGTGCACGACGCCGCCCCGCACGCCCTCGCCTTCCTCGGTGCCGCCTTCGGCTCGCCCCTGATCCCGCTCGGCGTCGATCGCTTCGGCCAGTGCGGCTCGCAGCCTGAGGTCTACGAGTGGCTCGACCTCTCCGCCGAGGCGATCGCCGAGGCCGCGATCGCCGGCCTCTGGCGCCCGGGCGCCTGACGCGCCCTCAGGCGTAGCGGCGCACGGCGAGGGCCGACGCGCCCGCCACGGCCGCGAGCAGGAGGAACGAGACCTCCGCGGTGATGCGGCCGTGGACGAGGCCCGCGCCGATCGCGCCGAGCGCGGCGGCCGGGCCCCAGAAGACGTTCATCAGGAACGTCGCGCCGGCCGGGTCGCCGCCGCCCTTGATGATGCCGTCGCCGATCAGGGCGAGGCCCGGCCCCGCCACCGTCAGCATGAAGGCGCCCGCGATGGCGATCAGGACGACGGTGGAGACCTCGAGGGAGACGGCGGCGATCAGGGCGATCGCGATCGCGGCCACGACGAGCGCCAGCATCAGCGGCTTGCGGCGCCCGAGCCGGTCGCTGGCGTGGCCGAGGCGCGGGGCGAGGAAGACGTTGATGATGGCGATGCCGCTGAAGGCGCTCGCCACGACGATCGAGCCGGCGCCCAGCTCGTGCAGGCGGTACGTGCCGGACACGGTCAGGACGCCGAGGGCGAAGCCGGGCACCGAGGTGATCCAGAGGCCGATCCGGACCTGGCGCGAGCGCAGGTGGCGCAGCACGGCGCGGGGGGAGGGGAGCGGGTCCCCCGTCGTCGAGGGCAGGCGCGACAGGAGGACGGCGATCACGGCCTGCCCGGCCGCCACCGCCGAGAAGACGGGCGTGCGGCCGAACTGCGAGGCCAGTGCGCCGACCAGGGGGCCGATCGCGGAGCCGGCGGCGGAGCCGCTGTAGACCGTGCCGATGGCGCCGCCGCGGCGCTCGGGGCCGGCCATCGCCCCGGCCGCGGTCAGGACGCCCGTATAGGCGACCACGCTGCCCGCGCCGACGAGCGTGCGGGCCCCGAGCAGCGTGGCGTAGCCGTCGCCGTAGGCGAAGAGCAGCGTCGCCACCGCGACCGCGGTGACGCCGGCTGTGGCCGTCGCGCGCGGGCCGATCCGCTCGACGATCACGTAGGCCGGCAGGGCCCCGGCCCAGTAGCCGATCGCGTAGCCGGCCACGAGCAGGCCGGCCTGCTCGTGGTTGAAGCCCTCCGCGGCGTCGAGCTGGTCGAGGAGCGGCGCCAGCGCGGTGTAGAACAGCGACTCGGACAGCGCTCCGAGCGCGCAGATCAGGATCGCGAGGCGCAGGTTCGCGACGCGCACGCGGCGTAGGATACCCGTGACGGCTACGGTGCGGGCGTGGCCGAGCGCGCCCCCAGCTGCCCGCCGAGACCGACCCGCAGGGGCGCTTCGTGCGCCAGCCGAGCCGCTTCCTCGACCACGTCTGCCCGGACGGCACGACCGCCTATCCGGCCGCGGCGGGGTGCTACGTCCTGTACGTGTCGTACGCCTGCCCGTGGGCGCACCGCGCGATCATCGTGCGGCGCCTGAAGCGGCTCGAGGACGTCATGCCGATGGCCGTCGTCAACCCGTACCGCGACGAGCGCGGCTGGGGCTTCGGCGAGCCGGTCGGCTCCGCGGCGGAGCCCTTCGAGGGCTTCCGCTTCCTGGCGGAGGCGTCCGCGCCCGCCGATCCGGACTGCACGGGCCGCGTGACGGTGCCGACCCTGTGGGACACGGCGACCCGCATCATCGTCTGCAACGAGTCGGCGCTCATCATGCGGACGCTCGACCGCGCCTTCGACGCCTTCACGGACGTGCGGCTCGACCTGCGCCCGCCGGCGCTCGTCGAGGCCCTCGCGGAGGAGATCTACGAGGACGTCAATAACGGCGTCTACCGCTGCGGCTTCGCGGCCATCCAGGCGGCCTACGACGAGGCCGTCGGGCGGCTGTTCGCGCGCCTCGACCTGCTCGACCGGCGCCTCGCAGACCGCCGCTACCTGATGGGGCCCGCGATCACGGAGGTCGACTGGCGGCTCTTCACGACGCCCGTGCGCTTCGACCCCCGTCTACGTCGGGTACTTCAAGACGAACCTGCGCCGGATCGCCGACCACCCGAACCTCGAGCCCTACCTGCGCGACCTGTACCAGCACCCCGGCATCGCCGAGACCGTCCGCCTCGGCCGGGTCAAGCTGCACTACTTCGGCACGCACCGGCAGCTGAACCCGAGCGGGATCTTCCCCGCCGGGCCCGTGCTCGACTGGGATGCCCCGCACGGACGTGAGGCGCTCGGGGGCTGAGGCGCCCGGAGAATGCGAACGGCCCCACGCTGCGGGGCCGTCGAGAGCGGATGATGGGGCTCGAACCCACGACCTTCGCCATGGCAAGGCGAC